>NZ_JBQGAA010000009.1:0-159328 GCF_056542585.1 Ruegeria sp. AB9
GCTTCGGCTTCGGCTTCGGCTTCGGCTTCGGCTTCGGCTTCGGCTTCGGCTTCGGCTTCGGCTTCGGCTTCGGCTTCGGCTTCGGCTTCGGCTTCGGAAAGGTTCTCTTCTACAGGCTTAGTCGGGTCAACAGGTGTATCTTCCTGTTGCTGTTCAGATTCGGTAACATCATCCGCCTTGGGGTCTTCCACCGGCTTTTCTTCGGGTTTCTTCTTACCAGCCACCGCAATATTCCCCTTATCGAATCCAAATTCAGATGAATAACAGCCCAGGTTAAGTTAATCGGGGACCTCGCCGCCCTCAACCCGCAACGCATGTTTCACAAGCTTTTTAACAGCCTTACGCATTTTCTTCGGTGTCGGCTCTTTCGCGATCTTCAGGTGCGCATAGTCCAAGGAATAAAGGGGATCGGCTGTGGTCTGACTGATTGCAGCCAGCCAGAGAGGCGCAGAACCAGCCCAAATATCGGCAAAATGTCGCGCCGTTCTTGGCGAAAAAAGCGGTGCGATTACCGGCAAATCTCCATCTGCCGCCTGGGTCGCCTCGGGTGTTAGCGGCAACAATCGTTGTTGATAGACCGGCTGCTCCCGCACAGTCAGGCCGGATTCGGTCAGCCGGCCAGCAACATTCCCGCGCGTGTGCTCACCCCTCAAATGCAAAAGGGGACTTTCGGGCCGGCGCTTGAGCAGATGCCCTACCAGTTCCTCTGCCGTGGCCCCGACCATTTCGGCCGACCAACCGTAACCCTTCGCAGTCCCGGTCGTCGCTGGCCCAACACAAAAGGCAGGCAAATTACGGTCAACACCTTTCGAGGCCGCTGCATTCACCGCGTTGGCCGAGGTAAAAATCAATCCCCGCACACCTTCAGTGTTCATCTCAACAGGCAGAGGTCGAATCTCCATAATCGGAGAATAAACAACCTCGACCCGGGATCTGGTGCGGGTTGGCAACTGCGCAACGAACCTTTCAGAGGCTGCGCGCGGGCGGGTCATCAACAAATACAACGTGTGGCGCCTTGGCCCTTGAGGATTGTTTGCATCCGCGCAGGGTGATACCCCGCCGTAAGATCATGATGCAACGGATCAGGGTGATGGTGCAAACACTTACCATACTGGGATTGGAAAGCAGCTGTGACGACACGGCCGCAGCCATCGTGCGCCAGACCAAAGGTGCCAAGGCGGAAATCCTGTCATCCGTCGTACATGGTCAAACTGATTTGCACAGTGCTTTTGGTGGAGTTGTTCCCGAGATTGCAGCCCGGGCTCACGCTGAAAAGCTGGATATCTGCGTTGTGCAGGCACTGGACTCCGCCGGTCTGTCACTGCGGGACATGGACGCCATCGCCGTTACCGCCGGTCCGGGCCTGATCGGAGGGGTCATGTCGGGCGTGATGTGCGCCAAAGGGCTTAGCGCGGCAACCGGCCTGCCACTGGTCGGTGTCAATCACCTTGCCGGTCACGCGCTGACGCCGCGCCTGACCGACGGGATTGCCTTTCCATACCTGATGCTCCTGGTATCGGGGGGTCATTGCCAGTACCTGATCGCCCACGGGCCCGAACACTTCACCCGCCTCGGAGGCACCATCGACGATGCGCCGGGTGAAGCTTTTGACAAAACCGCCCGTCTGCTGGGCCTGCCACAACCCGGCGGCCCTGCGGTCGAGGCCGAGGCGCGCGCCGGGGACCCCAAGCACTTTCGCTTTCCCAGACCACTGCTGGACCGGCCCGGTTGTGATTTGTCCTTCTCAGGACTGAAAACTGCCCTGATGCGGATGCGCGACCAGATCGTGGCCGAAAAGGGCGGCCTGACCCGTCAGGACCGTGCGGATCTGTGCGCCGGGTTCCAGCAAGCGATCGTGGACACATTGGCCGAGAAAACCCGTCGTGCGATCGATCTGTATCTGGATCACAATCCGACTGATCCTGTGATCGCCGTCGCCGGCGGGGTGGCCGCTAACTCAGCCATTCGGTCCGTATTAGAGACTGTATGCGCCGAAAAAGGCACGCGGTTTACTGCGCCCCCGCTGGCATTATGCACGGACAATGCTGCGATGATTGCTTACGCGGGCCTTGAGCGTTTCCGTACCGGCGCACGTGACGGTCTGGACCTGACCGCCCGCCCCCGTTGGCCTCTGGATCAGCGCAGTCCGGCAATGCTGGGCAGCGGCAAGAAAGGGGCCAAAGCATGAGCGTATCCGTTTTAGGTTCCGGCGCGTTTGGCACTGCGCTTGCAATCTCTCTGGCGGGAAATGGGCCGGTGAGGCTTTGGTCAAGAAACACAGAGCAAGCGCGATACATGCAAGAAGTACGCGAAAACTCGGCCCGACTTCCTGGGTTACGCTTGCCGAAGGACGTCGCCGCGACTTCGGATATAGACGAGGCATCCAGCGCCGTAACGCTTCTGCTGGCCGTACCGATGCAGAAGTTACGCCGCGCTTTGCAAGATCACGCTCCAAAGCTGCGCGGCAAGACACTGGTGGCCTGTTGCAAAGGGATTGAACTGTCCACCGGCCTCGGCCCAGTGGCGGTCATAAAAGACGTTATCCCGGATGCCCGCATCGCTTTGCTGACGGGACCCAGTTTCGCCGATGACATCGCACGTGGATTACCCACGGCGCTAACACTGGCTTGCGAAGATACGGAACTCGGCAAGTCGTTGCAGACCGAACTGACCACAGCGAACTTGCGCCTCTATCGCACGACTGACACGATAGGGGCTGAATTGGGCGGAGCATTGAAGAATGTCATGGCCATCGGCTGCGGGGCTGCCATCGGTGCTGGGCTGGGAGACAGCGCCCGGGCTGCGTTGATGACGCGCGGATTTGCAGAAATGCAGCGTTTCGCCGCCATGCGTGGCGCGCGTCCCGACACCCTGATGGGCCTGTCCGGGCTCGGCGACCTGGTGCTGACCTGTTCTTCTGATCTGTCCAGAAACTACCGTTTTGGCCTTAGTTTGGGTCTGAATCAGCCCTTCGACAGCCAAACAACGGTCGAGGGCGTCGCCACCGCTCGCGCCATGTCAGACATCGCGGCCAAGGATGGGCTGGACATGCCTATCAGCGCCACAGTGGCGGATCTGAGCCACGGCGCCTACAGTGTCACTGAGGCCATTCAAAACCTGCTCAACCGACCCCTCAAGGAGGAATAACATGCTGATCGCCCTCATCGCTCGTGACAAACCCGGCGCATTGCAAACCCGATTGGACAACCGCGAGGATCATCTGGCCTATATTGAAGAAACCGGCGTGGTCTCTCAGGCCGGGCCGCTGCTGGACGGCGACGCCATGATTGGTTCCTTGGTTATACTCGACGTCGAAGATTTGGCCGCCGCGCAGTCCTGGGCCGACAACGACCCTTACGCGAACGCAGGATTGTTCCAATCGGTTGAACTGATCCCGTGGAAGAAGGTGATCGGCTGATGGCGTATTGGTTGTTCAAATCCGAACCCTCGACCTGGAGTTGGGATCAGCAGGTGGCAAAGGGTGACACGGGCGAGGAATGGGACGGCGTACGCAACTACCAGGCGCGTAATTTCATGCGCGAGATGGCCGTTGGGGATTGGGGGTTCTTCTACCATTCGCAAAAAGACAAATCGGTGGTTGGAATTGTCGAAGTGTGCGCCGAGGTCCATCCCGACAGCACCACCGACGACGCGCGCTGGGAATGCGTGGATATCAAGGCGGTACGGCCCTTTTCTAAACACGTAACGCTGGACCAGATCAAAGGCGACGAACGTCTGGCGAACATGGTGCTGGTGAAGAACTCTCGCTTATCGGTGCAACCCGTGACCGAGGATGAATGGCAGGTGATTTGCACGTTGGGTGAGACGCAGCCTGATTGAACGGGAAAGCGTCGTCAGGCGCAGAACTTCTCAAACGCCGGACAAGATGTTATGTTTCCATGGGCTTTGCCGAGTGGGGGCAAGTCGATTGCGCATCCTGCAATCGTAAACACTTGGCGGTGTTCGAATAAAGTTCGGTCTTTCTTGAAAGTATGAACCCATGTCTGACGATGAAGGCAGCAGTGGGATATTCGAAGACGCCATTGCTGCGAAGAACTCTAATAACTGGGAGGCGCGCCTGAAAGAGGCGCGTGAAAAGCGCGCAAAAGTGCTTACCGGAGCACAGGAAGAGGCGCCTGAAAGACGCGTTTTGAATTCATCCGAGACCGCATATCTGCCCCAACCGGACGAAACCCAAATCGAAGAGATCGTATCCGACCGGGTCCGTTCACTTTATCTGGAAGAACTACCGGTCAGGAAAAAACCCAAATTCAGAGCAGGGATAATACTGGCAGCCTTGGCTTGCGGCGCGTTCTTGCAATGGGCAATCACAAATATTTCCGAAATTTGGCACACTAATAACGAACCGGCCTCAGAAAACCTGGATACGTTTTCCGAGAACTTTCCTGAAATCGAGGAATTGCTTTCAGACAGCGCATCCACGACCGGGATCGCAAGTTTGCCGGTTCAGCAGGATACACTTGCAGCACAGGTGCTTGCCGAATCCGAGGCTCCTGAGGCTGCACCTGATCCCAACCCATCAATCATCGAAGAAACCGAAGATGCGATCAATGAAACACCTCTCGACCAGAGTGTCTTGGTTGAGGCGGTTGTAACGTCACCAATTCCTACTGAAAATATTTCGGATTCAGATGGCCGAGAGATGACGAAACCAATACCGCAAGTTCCAAGACAGGAACCGGACGTGCCTTCGTCTCCACCAGCGATCTTCATTCCGGCACAGCTCGATCCGATCCTGGCCGCCGCTGCTCCTGCGGGTATTCAAGCCTTGGTTCCAACCCCTGTGGAACCTCCAAGTCGACACTCTAACCTATTGAATAAAGATATTTTTTCGCAGTCATCTTTGATGGATTTCGATCCCGTCCCGCAAGAGATCACGTTATCTGCAGTTCCATCTTATGCAGAGGTAAAACCGCTTCAACCCGCGCAATCCCCTATTGATCTGGAAGTCTCTCTTTTTGTTCCGTCGAGAGTGACGCAAGAGGCCAGCAGCCGGGCATTCGAATTACTCACACAAGGTCGGGCAACAGTGGTGTCAACGGACCGCGTGGGTTTTCGGATCAGGGAAACACAGGTTCGGTTTTACCACTCAAGCGACGCTGAAAACGCTGCACTGGCCGCTGATGCTCTAGGCGGTGTTTTAAGAGACTTCACAAATTCGGGCAGCAAAACCCGCCCGGGACGGATAGAAGTTTACCTGGCCGGTAGCGGTGGTGCTGCGCGAAGGACTTCGGATTCTCAGCCCACCGAATTCGATAATTTCATTGCGCGCATTCTTAACGAGTTCAGATAAGAAATGAGGGAAGGTCCTGACGATGCAGAACCTTCCCTACCCCCGCGTGCTCCCTACTCACCACACGCGTATGGAAATATCTGGTTCTGACCGTCCTGGTCACAGATCGAACTTAGCCCAATCACGCTCTGCGTTTCAAACGCCAAGTCTTTAAATAACAACTCAAATTAAAAACGCCCGCCGAGAATTCAGCGGGCGGTTTTTTGAGTTCGCGAGGGATCAGCTGTAAACGGCTTCTTTTCCGAAATGTTTGGTCAAAATGTAATAGACTACGGCGCGGTATTTGTTGCGCTCGGACATGCCATAGGTTTCCATGGCTTTGTTGATCGCTTCCATCAATTCGGGGCCATCGGCCAGGCCCAGCTTTTTGATCAGGAAGTTGTTTTTGACGGTTTCCAGTTCAGAGTCCTGGCTGGCCGCAACAGTTGCCGCATCTGCGTCATAGATCGCCGGACCACAACCGATGGTGACCTTGGTCAGCAGGTCCATATCGGGGTCCATACCGCATTTGGCTTTCAGGTCTTCTGCGTATTTGGCGATCAGATCGTCGCGCTTGCCCATATCCTATTCTCCTTAATCATTTGATCCGGCACTTTTCACCGATGGCCGAGAGAGTAGCCGCGTCCCGGGCTATTCCAAAAGGAAAAAAAATCGCGATTTCTCCCCGTTAGACGATGTTGGAACGATTCTTGCTGGGTGAGTTAACGGCAGTACCCCCAACCAGTGCCTTGCAAATGGAAATGGTCTGCGTGCAAGCGATTGAAATCAGGCCCAAGAACCACACGAAACCACCCACAGGCTCCGCGCCAAATTTGCCTTAAAAACGCTGCTTTCGGCCCGGCGTCCTGCCAGTTGGACAACAAGGTCAGCGTCCGGCCGTCAACTGTTTCTACACCGATAATATCAATCGAGTCTGCGCGGGCATGGCTGCTCCACCCACTGTCTTCGCCCTGTGCAGTGCGCATACGACGGCAATTGTAACTGCCGACATGGCGTAATCGGGAAATGTCTGTCCCTAGCAAATCCCGTGCGGCGGGTTGCACGACATGATGTTCCCACATGGTCAGGCGCAAAGCGGTGGTGCAACTGGTTTCAACACCCTCGATCCGCGATGTCACCAATCGGGAAAGAAGACCCCGCCCGGCTATACCGCAGTTCTGATCGACAACCAGATCCTCCATCGCTTCGAAACGAACACCTGCTTCTTTCAAAACGGCCCGGCACTGTACTTCATCAGCCAGCGCGCGATTTAGCTGAAGCTTTGTGACAGGCGTAACCGGAGCGGTCACTTTCAGATCACGCAACGGGTTCCAATGCGATGGCACTGGCGTGTCAGGATGCGCCAACCCCCACCAAACACCACCGCCCAACAGGATCACCACTGCCGCAAGCCTGAAAATGAAAGACGCCGCCGAGTAAACAAACCGGCGGCGTCCAGAGTTCTGCGTCATCGTCAGACGGGCATTAGTAGCGGTAGTGTTCCGGCTTGTACGGACCTTCCGGTTTCACACCGATATAGGCGGCCTGATCTGCGTCCATCTGGGTCAGCTTCACGCCGATACGATCCAGGTGCAGGCGGGCAACCTTTTCATCCAGGTGCTTGGGCAGAATGTAGACATCGTTGTTGTACTGATCACCTTTGGTGAACAGCTCGATCTGGGCCAGAACCTGGTTGGTGAATGACGCTGACATCACGAAGGACGGATGACCGGTGGCATTGCCGAGGTTCAGCAGACGGCCTTCGGACAGCAGGATCAAACGATTGCCCGAAGGCATCTCGATCATGTCCACCTGCTCCTTGATGTTGGTCCATTTGTGATTCTTCAGGCTGGCCACCTGAATTTCGTTGTCGAAATGGCCGATGTTGCCGACGATGGCCATGTCTTTCATCTCGCGCATATGCTCGATACGGATCACGTCCTTGTTGCCGGTGGTGGTGATGAAGATATCTGCCGACGCGACTTCATCTTCCAGCAGGGTGACTTCAAACCCGTCCATGGCCGCTTGCAGGGCGCAGATCGGGTCAACTTCGGTGACTTTCACACGGGCACCAGCACCGCGAAGCGAAGCGGCCGAGCCTTTGCCAACATCGCCGTATCCGCAGACCACTGCAACCTTACCGGCCATCATGGTGTCGGTAGCGCGGCGGATGCCGTCAACCAGCGATTCCTTGCAGCCGTATTTGTTGTCGAATTTCGACTTGGTGACCGAGTCGTTCACGTTGATTGCCGGGAACGGCAGGTGACCGTCCTTAACCAGCTGATACAGGCGGTTCACGCCAGTGGTGGTTTCCTCGGACACGCCCTGAATCTGATCACGCATCTTTGTGAACCAGCCAGGGCTTGCCGCCATACGCTTGGCGATCTGCTTTTTGATCACTTCTTCCTCTTCCGAACCCGGAACAGGGATGATGTCTTCACCCGCTTCGGCACGAGCGCCCAGCAAGATGTACAGCGTCGCGTCGCCGCCATCATCGAGGATCATGTTCGGGCCGTCTTCAAACAGGAAGGATTTGTCCAGATAATCCCAGTGCTCTTCCAGTGTCTGACCCTTGATGGCAAAGACCGGAACACCGGCTTCGGCGATCGCAGCCGCCGCGTGGTCCTGGGTTGAGAAGATGTTGCACGACGCCCAGCGCACGTCCGCACCCAGCGCGACCAGCGTTTCGATCAGAACCCCTGTTTGGATGGTCATGTGCAGCGAACCAACGATGCGGGCACCTGAAAGAGGTTTGCTGTCGCCGTATTCCGCGCGCAGGGACATCAGGCCCGGCATCTCGGTTTCGGCAATGTCCAGCTCTTTACGGCCAAACCCTGCCAATGAAATGTCTTTAACGATATAGTCCCCGGCCATCAGGTGCTCCATGTTTCGGAAATTCACAGTTCCGGCTGCCCCTAGCATTCCTTGGGGCAGGTGGCAACTTTGAAGACTATGAACGGAAGCTAAATGGCCAATCTCAGCTTGGTTTTCCTTCAATTTCTATCTTCGGTATCGCTTCAAAAAAATCGGTGCCAATGGCGACTATGCAACTTATGCCATTCGCGTTGGTTACCAAAACGGTGTAACTTCCCGTTTCTTTCGAGGTCCAGACCTCCATTACCGATTGTGCACCGCGTGTCTTTTGCAGACCGCCAAAGGCCAATTCCTCGGCGTAGTTGTCCTGCAATTTGGAAATGATGTCATCCCGCGCTGCACAATTCTGGGCAAAGGCAGGCGGTGCGGTGGCGGCCATTCCGAAGGTCAGGGCTATTGCAAATAAACGTTTGAACATAGGACGCTCCTTTCGATACGTGTTTCGGTTCGAGAGGGGCACACTGGGAGGAGTATGCACCCCCCTCAGTCCTTGATGTCGGGATCTCAGTACGTCAGTTCAAAGCACGAATGCTCAAGAAACTGTTGGCAGCATGTGATCCAGACAGGTACATCATAGCACAAAAGCACGAATTCAACGTGTCCTACTTCACAAGGCATGGCAGAATGGCAACACAACCCAGAGCATGGCAGAGAATGCTGTCCGGACGCCGGCTGGACCTGCTGGACCCGACCCCGGTGGATATCGAGATTGAAGACATCGCGCATGGTCTGGCCTTTGTCGCCCGCTGGAATGGGCAAACAAATGGCGATTTTGCCTATTCCGTCGCCGAACATTCCCTGCTCGTCGAAGAGCTTTTTGGCCGAATAGCGCCCAAAGCACCGGTGAAATGGCGGCTGGCGGCCTTGTTACACGACGCGCCGGAATATGTGATCGGGGACATGATCTCACCTGTGAAATCCGCTGTCGGCCCCGACTACGGCGCACTGGATGACCGTTTGGCCGCCGCGATCCACATTCGGTTCGGTCTGCCCGCTGCAGTGCCAAAAACGGTGAAACGTCAGATAAAGAAGGCTGACAAGATTAGTGCCTGGATGGAGGCGACACAAATTGCGGGGTTTTCCGAGGCAGAGGCGACGAAATTCTTCGGTCGCCCGGACAAAGAGTTGATGGAAGGGCTCCAGATCAGGTTGCGCCCGCCGATCGAGGTTCGACGAGCATATACTGAAAGGCATATAGAGCTACTGACGCAGCTTTAAGATCGCGAACTGAACAGCCCGTCTGACTCCGCTTCTGGGATCTCACCCAAATACGTAAAAGCAAATTTTGTTGCCATCCAGATCCCGGGCATAGGCGCCATAAAAACGATCTGGGACGCGCTGACCCGGCTCACCTTCATCGGTTGCACCCAGACTGATGGCTTTGTCGTAAAGAGCCTTGGCCTCGTCCTTGGACTCGGCGGCAAAGGCAACCATCGTGCCATTTCCGGCTGCACAGCCATTGCCGTCATAAGGCTCGCAAACAGCAATCATTGGGGCAGCCGGATCATTGCCGATAAATGCGATCCGACCGGCGTCTAAAACCACTTTCGCACCCTTATCCGCGAAGAGGCTGGTATAGAAGTCTTTCGCGCGCTCCATGTCCGAGACACCAACGGTTACATATCCGATCATTGCAACGTCCTGTTCTGAAGTGAGATTTGATATAGACCGAACAATCCCGGACTAAACCCAAGGTTACAAATCACTTAACTGTCATCGAAAGTCCTGTCGGCTTAACGAGGACTGCGCTTCGCCAAAATCCTCTGCAGGGTTCTGCGATGCATGTTCAGGCGGCGCGCAGTCTCGGAAACATTCCGGTCGCACAGCTCATAAACCCGCTGGATATGTTCCCACCGCACGCGGTCGGCGCTCATGGGGTTTTCCGGTGGCGGAGGCAGTTCGTCCCCCTTGGCCAGCAGCGCATTGGTGATGTCGGTGGCGTCAGCGGGTTTCGAAAGGTAATCGGTCGCACCGATCTTCACAGCGGCTACGGCAGTAGCTATCGCTCCATAACCAGTCAGAACGACAACCCGGCTGTCGGGGCGTTTTTCACGCAGCACTTCGACAACGTCCAAACCGTTGCCATCCTCAAGTCGCAGGTCAACTACGGCATACGCGGGTGGTCTGGCAGTGGAGATTGCGCGGCCTGCGGCAACAGATCCTGCGGTTTCGACCTCGAAGCCACGCTTTTCCATGGCCTTGGCCAAACGTCTCAGAAACGGCTCGTCGTCATCCACCAAAAGCAGGGATTTGTCAGGGCCGATGTCAAGCTGAGAAGTGTCTGCCATATGTTAGGTCTTTCGCTATTTCATGCTTTTGGCTCGAACATGAGTAATAGCAGCGCAGAAACAAAGGTCAAACAACCTTGTTAGGACGCGGCCTGATCCAGAAAACACCCAACCTTGTCCGCCATCTGCTCGGCCGTGTCATCGCGTTTGAAGAATTCCAGAAACCCGTCTTCCGGTGTGACCAGGTATGTAAAGGTAGAATGGTCAACCAGATAGAACTCATCGCTTTTGTCTTGCGCCTTGAAATAGGTCTTGTAAGCCTTGCTGGCCGCCTTGACCTGTTCGGGCGATCCGGTCAGCGCAATTGTCTTGCCGCCAAGGTTAAAGGCATAATCGGCCATCACTTCGGGCGTATCGCGGTCGGGATCAATTGATATGAACAGCGGCGTCACCGATTGTCCACGCTCGGCCAGAATATCGACGGCATCAGCATTTCGGGACATGTCGAATGGGCAGACATCCGGGCAGAACGTATACCCGAAATAGACCAGCGTCGGTTCGGTGATCACATCTTTGTCTGTCACCGTCTCACCCTTGCCATTCACCAATTCGAATGGCCCGCCAATTGCGGCTGTACCTCCGGCGATCTGGCTGGACCGGCATTGCGCGAACTTGTCGTCAGATCCACCGCCGCGCGTCAATAGCCACATTGCACCCAGGCCAATCGCCAGAACTACTGCTGCGAGAATTGCATATAGACGTGTCATTTGGAAAATCCGGTCGCAAGGGGTTGTTGATCGTTCCGGCCGGGACACCTATCAAGATGAACAGCCGATGCAACAGGACATAAATGACCGATGGCAGAATCCAATCAGACTTTTTGGCGCGGCCAGGAACGAAGCAGCTGGATCCGTCTGCGGACCCTGATCCTGTTGCGGTGGGTGGCCATCATAGGCCAGTTCACCGCAATCACAGTCGCCCAGCGATACTATGATGTGCAACTTGAACTGGGCCTGTGTTATCTGGCCATCGGCATTTCTGTCATGGGCAACCTGACAGCCATTTTGCTGTTTCCGCAGAACAAGCGTCTGACCGAGTTTGAAAATTTCCTGATGATTCTGTTCGACCTGCTGCAACTGTCAATTCTGCTGTATTTGACGGGAGGGCTGAACAATCCATTTGCACTGCTTCTGCTGGGGCCGGTCACGATTTCAGCCAATGTCATGAGCACGCGGTCAACTCTGATTGTCGGAGCCGTCGCGATTGTTCTGACAACAGTGCTGGCGGAATTTCATCTTCCGCTGCGGACAAGCCTTGGGCTTGTTCTGGATATCCCGGGTATACTGCTGTTTGGCAACTGGGCCGCAATCATCATCGCCATCGTCTTCATCGGCGCCTATTCCCACCGCGTCAGTTCCGAAGTCCAGTCGATGTCCGAAGCGTTGGCCGCGACGCATATGGCGCTGGCACGCGAACAGAAGCTGACCGATCTGGGGGGCGTCGTTGCGGCTGCCGCGCATGAACTGGGCACACCCTTGGCGACGATAAAACTGACCAGTGCGGAACTGATCGAAGAACTGGACGACCGCCCCGACCTGAAAGAAGACGCCGCTTTGATCCGCGAGCAGGCCGATCGTTGCCGTGACATTTTGCGCGACATGGGACGGGCCGGCAAAGATGATCTGCATCTGCGGCAGGCTCCGCTGTCGACAGTGGTGAACGAAGCGGCCGAACCACATGTTGGCCGCGGCAAGGCCGTTCATTTTTCCGAAGGCCCGGCGCAGGACGGGGATGTGCAACAGCCCTCGATCCTGCGAAAACCCGAGATCATCCACGGGCTGCGTAACCTGATCCAGAATGCCGTCGATTTCGCCCGAGAAAACGTCTGGGTCGAGGCTGAGTGGACCGACGGCAGGATCACCGTCAGTATCATGGATGACGGGCGGGGATACCCGCCCCACATGATTGGACGCATCGGCGATCCCTTTATGCGCCGCAGACGGGCAGAATCCGATCAGAGAGAACGCCCGGAGTACGAGGGAATGGGATTGGGATTGTTCATCGCCAAAACCCTGCTGGAACGCAGCGGCGCCGAGTTGGAATTCGCCAATGGTTCAGACCCGTACCAGCACCTGACCGACAACCCGGATCGGCGCGGGGCTATCGTAAAGGTGACTTGGCCACGCAATTTGATTGACGCACAAAAAGGTGACACCCCGGTCCCTTCGGGTTCCAACACGCGCATTCAGGTGTGAATTAAGAGACCGTTAACCAATAGCGCGCATAGTCAGCCCGGGTTTCGTTCAGCCTTGGGGAATTTGATGGCCGATTGGATCATTCTGGCCGCAATCAGTCTTGTTTCGTGCTGTTTCGCCGTTTTGTGGCTGTTGCCGCGCCAGGTTCAGCGCGACAAAGCTTTTGGTCTGTTTTCAAACACTTCTCTATTCGACGCAGTATTCCTGTTCGATGGTGACAAACTGATCAGCCATTCTGATATCGCACTGGCCGGGTTCGAGCATGTAGGAAACTGGCAGGACTTGCGGCGCCTGCTGCAAAGGGATTTCCCCACCTTTCCCGAAACTCCCGACATAGTACGCGATCAGGGCAATCTTGTGGTATCTGCTATTGACTTCACGATTGAGCGCGAAGTGGTGTGTGAGTGGATTGACGGTGTCGTCCGTGTGCGCCTGTGCGAGCGTGCAAAGGCCTCCTCCTCCGGATCAGTTACCCCAAGCGAACCAACCCGGCTGGCCATGGATCAGGCCCCTTATCCGGTATGGTTGGTGGACAACAACAATCGGGTGCAGTGGTGCAATGCTGCCTACGTCACACTTGTTCGCAAGGTACGTGATCAGGACGCCGATCTGACTGAACCTCTTTTCGCATGCCCAGAGGATACGGCACGACCTGCGGGAAAAACCCGGCTGTCGGTGGATGTAGTGGGCACCGGTCGTAAGCTTTGGTTCGACTTGGCACGGATCGAACATGAAAATGGTCACCTGTGTTACGCTGTCGATATCAACGCGATTGTCGAAGCGGAAACCGCCCAGCGCAAATTCGTGCAGACCATGACCAAGACTTTTGCACAATTATCCATCGGCCTCGCCATTTTTGACCGCAACCGGCAATTGGCTCTGTTCAACCCGGCCCTGATCGACCTGACCACCCTGCCCCCTGATTTTCTCAGCTGTCGCCCCGGCCTCAGCAGCTTTTTCGACCGACTGCGGGATCAGCAGATGATGCCGGAACCCAAGAACTACCGCAGTTGGCGGCGTCAGATGAACGACCTTCTCGAAGCGGCAGAAGATGGAAACTATCACGAGACGTGGTCGCTGCCATCCGGGTCGGTCTATTCCGTCAGCGGCCGCCCGCACCCGGATGGCGCAGTGGCCTTTCTGTTCGAGGATATTACCGCAGAAATCACGCTGACGCGGCGCTTTCGATCAGAAATGGATCTGATGCAGTCCATTCTGGACAAACTGGCGGATGCGATTGCTGTCTTTGCAGACGACGGTACTCTGGCCTTCACAAACTATGCATACCAGAAGCTTTGGGGAGACGCGCAAGAGGTCGGGTTTCAGACCGAGACGGTCACAGATGTCACGCGACGCTGGCAGGACCTCTGTATCGCGACGCCGATTTTGGGTGAGATTCGGGATTTTGTAGAAATGCGGGAAAACCGCGCCGAATGGGCGGCCGAAATTCAGATGAGGTCAGGCATCACTGTGGATTGCACCGTCTCGCCGGTTCATAACGGAGCGACTATCGTTCGGTTTGCACAATCCGAAATTCCCGCAAAAACCACCGGGATAGAACAGATCAGCGCCTGAACCGGGTTGCAGCCGGTTAGGCGCAGGGTCATTGTGGCGGCATGACACTGACCGCCCGATCTCTGGCCTTCAAATCACCCGAAGAAACTGCAGAATTCGCATCGCGAATGGGAGCATCGCTGCACCCGGGCGATGTTGTGCTGCTTGAAGGCGCAATTGGCAGCGGCAAGACGCATTTCGCACGCAGCCTCATTCAATCATTGATGCCTGAGCCCGAAGATGTGCCCTCGCCAACCTTCACTTTGATACAGGCTTACGACACCCCATCCGGTGAAATATGGCATTGTGACCTGTATCGTCTGAGTGCAGCAGAAGAAGTTGACGAACTTGGCCTGACGGAAGCTTTTGATACGGCTATTTGCCTTGTGGAATGGCCGGACAAGTTGGGTTCGCTGACACCCGAAGCCGCGTTGAAGCTGACCTTTGAAACAGACCCTAACAAAGCTGATTTCCGCCGCGTGACCCTATCCTGGTCTGCTCCGAAATGGGCGGGAAAACTGGAGAAAACTGAATGACAAACAGGACGGTTCTTGCCGAGGCCCTGATCGCGCAAACTCCTTGGGCAGGTGCAACACATGCGCCGCTGGCGGGCGACGCTTCGAACCGGCGATACGAACGTCTGACAGATCCCGCAAGCGGGCGCACCGTTGTTTTGATGGATGCACCTCCAGAAAAAGGCGAGGACGTCGAAGCCTTTGTACGCATTGCGGAATACCTACGTTCGGTTGGTCTGAGCGCACCTGAGATTTTTGCCGAGGATGCCGAGTTTGGCTTTCTGCTGCTCGAAGACCTTGGTGATGATCTGTTTGCACGAGTCTTGAAAAAAGACCCGACCAAAGAACGTGAATTATATCGGGCGGCAACGGATGTTCTGCTTCACCTGCATCGGGCACCTTCCTTGTCCCTGCCCTCCTATGACCCGGCCCTGATGACCGAATTGGCTGCATTGGCATTCACGAAATATGCGGCTGGCATCCAGGGCACGTACGATACTGATGCCCTTGACCGGTTTGAAAACCGGTTCGCGGACATTCTGCACCGTGAAACATCCGGCGCAAAAGTGGTCGTTCAGCGGGACTATCACGCGGAAAACCTGTTGTGGCTGCCGGAACGTGAAGGCGTAAAGCGTGTCGGCCTGTTGGATTTCCAATCGGCCATGCTGGGACACCCTGCCTACGATCTGGTGTCGTTGCTACAGGATATACGCCGCGACGTATCGGCCGGGGTCGAAATGCAGATGATCAACCATTACATCTCTGCATCGGGTATGGACGACCATGATTTTCGCACGGCCTACAGTGTATTGGGGGCACAGAGAAACCTGCGTATCCTTGGTGTCTTCGCACGCCTGGCAACGGAATACGGTAAACCGCATTACGTGGACATGATCCCGGCAGTCTGGGCGCATCTGATGCGCGATCTGGATCACCCGGCTCTTGTTTCAGTGGCGTCCTTGCTGCACGAAGCATTACCCAGGCCCACGCCCGAGAACCTGGCCAGGCTGCAGCCGCAATGACCGGATCGCCGCTTGCAGTAATGCTTTTCGCAGCCGGGTTCGGCACCCGTATGGGCGCATTGACCAAAGACCGGCCCAAGCCATTGATCGAAGTGGCGGAGCGACCACTGATTGATCACGCGTTGGACCTGGTCAAAGATGTTAGTCCTGTTCGCACCGTCGCGAACCTGCATTACCATGCCGATCAGCTCGAAGCGCATCTCAGTCACAAAGGCGTCCTGCTGTCTCGGGAAGAGCCCGAGATTTTGGAAACAGGCGGTGGACTACGGGCTGCTTTGCCAATGTTGGGCGCCGACCCCGTATTCACGTTGAACACCGATGCGATTTGGTCTGGGCCAAACCCGTTGACCCTGTTGCAACAAGCTTGGGACCCAAACCGCATGGACGCGCTGCTGATGTGCGTTCCGGTTGCGCGAACTGTGGGTCATACCGGCTCGGGTGATTTTATCGCTGAAAAAGATGGACGGATCACGCGAGGTCCCGGTTTGGTTTATGGCGGGGCGCAGATCCTCAAGACAAGTGGCTTGCATTCGTTTTCACAAGCGGCGTTTTCGCTCAACCTGCTTTGGAACCAGATGCACGATCAGGGTCGGCTGTTTGCACTCGAATACCCGGGACGCTGGTGCGACGTGGGTCGCCCTGAAGGTATCGCTCTGGCCGAGGAATTGCTGGCTGATGTTTGAGCCCGGCACCCTGCCCCGTGTTTTTGCCGTGTCTCCCGGCACGGATTTTCCAAAGGCGTTGGTCGATGGCCTGCGGCAGCGCTGTTCAGGCCCGCCCGAAGCCTTGGCGCGGGTGGAGTTGGTTCTGAACACACGGCGCATGGAACGGCGCGTCCGCGATCTGTTCGATCAAGGGCCGCCGTGCCTTCTGCCCCGTCTCTCACTGGTAACGGACCTGGGGGAAAGCGTTGATCTGGCACAGATTCCACCGGCCATCCCACCCCTGCGGCGGCGCCTGGAATTGACTCAACTGGTATCCAAGCTATTGGAACAACAGCCAGATCTGGCCGCCCGGTCCTCGGTATTTGACCTGTCCGACAGTCTGGCTGCGTTGATTGATGAAATGCAGGGCGAAGGCGTGTCGCCCGAGGCAATCCGGCAGCTGGATGTCAGCGACATGTCCGGACATTGGGCGCGAGCACAGGCTTTTATCGGCATTGCGGATCATTTCATCGACACGGGCGCGCAGACGATGGATGCTCAGGCCCGCCAGCGTTGCGTGGTCGAAAACCTGATAGCGCGCTGGCGTGTTGATCCCCCGCAGCACCCGGTCATTCTGGCAGGCTCCACCGGTTCTCGCGGCACAACGCTGATGCTGATGGAAGCCATCGCGCGCCTGCCACAAGGGGCACTGGTGCTGCCCGGATTTGACTTCGACCAACCAGACCACGTTTGGCGGGGATTGGGTGATGCGCTGACCTCGGAAGATCACCCGCAATACCGATTCCGCAAGTTGATGCGCAAGTTGGAGCTTGCGCCCGATCAGATCACCCCATGGACTGATCTATGTACCCCTTCACCCGCTCGTAACCGATTGGTATCCTTGGCTTTGCGTCCGGCACCCATCACCGATGCCTGGATGACTGAAGGGCCTGGACTGACCGACCTGGAAGGCGCAACCGGGGACCTGACACTGGTCGAGGCGCAATCGCCGCGTGCCGAGGCATTGGCCATCGCCCTGCGCCTGCGGCAAGCTGCGGAAACAGGACAGACCGCTGCTCTGATCACGCCGGACCGCATGTTGACCCGCCAGGTCAGCGCTGCGCTGGATCGGTGGAATATAGTGCCGGACGACAGCGCCGGCCTGCCGCTGCAACTTTCCCCACCGGGCCGTTTTCTGCGTCATGTGGCCAACCTGTTTACGCGTCGTCTGGAATGTGAGGCGCTGCTGACCCTTTTGAAGCACCCGCTGTGCCATGGCGGGGGTGAACGCGGCACCCACCTGTTGCATACGCGTGATCTGGAGCTTGACCTACGCCGTCACGGTCCACCGTTTCCTGATTGTGTTAGCCTCACGGCTTTTGCAATACGTACAGAAACTCCCGAAAACTGGGTCAAATGGGTCGCACATCACTTCTGCAACCAGCAGATCACTAACGAGTTGCACCTTGCCGACTGGGTGGAGCGTCTGATGACACTGGCCGAGGCAATTTCGGCCGGCAGTACAGGTCAGGCTGGTACTCTTTGGGACAAGAACGCCGGCCAAAAGGCGCTGGCGGTACTGAATTCACTCAGGGAAGAGGCGCAGCATGGCGGCCCGATGACGGCGCATGACTTTGCCGATCTGCTGGGCGCTCTGCTTGCGGGCGAAGAGGTTCGAGACCGTGACGCGCCGCATCCACATATCATGATCTGGGGCACGCTCGAGGCGCGGGTGCAGGGTGCCGACCTGCTGATCCTCGGCGGGTTGAACGAAGGAAGCTGGCCGGAAGCTCCTACACCTGATCCCTGGCTGAACAGACAGATGCGTGACAAAGCGGGGCTGTTGCTGCCCGAACGCCGGATCGGCCTGTCCGCGCATGACTTCCAGCAGGCCATCGGCGCGCCCGAGGTCTGGTTGACCCGCGCGACCCGCTCGGATGATGCGGAAACAGTGCCGTCACGCTGGTTGAATCGGCTGACCAACCTGATGCAGGGTTTGCCGGGGCAGGGTGGCCCTGAGGCTCTGGCTGAAATGCGGGCTCAAGGCCAAAAATGGCTGGTCTGGGCCGAGGCTCTGGAAGATGCGCCGCACATCTGCCCCGCGCCGCGCCCATCTCCGCGCCCACCGGTCGCCGCACGCCCTCGCCGTCTATCGGTGACAGAAATCAAGAGGCTGATCCGTGACCCATATGCCGTATACGCCAAACATGTGCTGCGGTTGAAACCTCTGGATCCGCTTGTGCAGGCCCCAGATGCCTTGCTGAGGGGGATTGTGATCCACGAAATCCTTGAGCATTTCGTCAAGGACAGCGTGCTCGATAGCGCTTTGCTGACGCGTGAGAATTTCCTGAAACGGGCGCACGCCTTGTTGGATCAGCATGTTGCCTGGCCCACAGCCCGAAAACTGTGGCTGGCTCGGCTTGAGAGGATCGCGGATGACTTTTTAAGCGCTGAACTTTCACGCAGGGGTGACGGCGGTCCGGTGGCGTTTGAGGCGTCAATGAAGCTGGTGCTGAACCCTCTGGATTTCACCATTGTCGGACGCGCGGATCGGATCGATCACAACCGCCGAGGCACGCTGCGGATCATCGATTACAAAACCGGTGCGCCACCGACGGAAAGTCAGCAATCCAAGTTTGACAAACAGCTGCTGATTGAAGCGGCGATGGCCGAGCAGGGCGGGATTGAGGGTATTGACCCGATAGATGTGGCAGAAGCCATCTTCATTGGCATGGGCGGCAGTTACAAAGAGGTCGCCGCGCCCTTGGTCAAGGAACCAACCGCAAAGGTTCTTGCCGAGTTGAAAGAGCTGGTTTCAGCTTATTTAGAGCCTGATCAGGGGTTTTCGTCCCGTCGCATGCTGCACAAAGATACGGATATTGGTGATTATGATCACCTGGCGCGGTTCGGCGAATGGGACCGAACAGCCGAAACGTGCCCAGAGGACCTGACATGAGCCCGCGCAACGACGCAACCGAGCGGCAGGTGCAGGCTGCGCGCCCCGATGCCTCGACCTGGCTGGCGGCCAACGCGGGGTCGGGCAAAACAAGGGTTTTAACGGACCGCGTGGCGCGTTTGTTGCTGGGCGGGGTGCAACCGCAGCACATCTTGTGCCTGACCTATACCAAGGCTGCCGCCAGCGAGATGCAGAACCGTCTGTTCAAGCGCCTTGGCGAATGGGCAATGCTGGATAATGATCCGCTGTTGGAGCAGCTGACCGATCTCGGCGTACCCGGTGACATCGACACGGACAGGCTGGCGCAGGCGCGCACTTTGTTTGCCCGCGCCATCGAGGCGCCGGGCGGTCTGAAGATTCAGACCATTCACTCATTCTGCGCCTCGTTGCTGCGGCGCTTTCCGCTGGAGGCCGGAGTCAGCCCGCAGTTCTCCGAGATGGAAGACCGAGCAGCGGCCCTGTTGCGAGAGGAGATTGTTGAGGATTTTGCCGAAGGCCCGCAGGCTGAGCTGATTGAAGAAGTGGCTCGGTTCGTCACGGACACGGGTTTTGACAAGCTGACTGCCGCAATCACGCAAAAGCGCAATCTGTTTACGCAGCCGCTGGAGTGGTCTGATCTGCTGCGCCGGTTTGATCTGCCCGTCGAGTTTGACGAAAACAGTCTGTTTGAGCAGGTTTTTTTTGGCGGCGAGGTCGAACTAATCCAATCCATGCTGCTGGCATTGACTGAAAGCGGCGGCAACAACGCCAAGGCCGCTGTGAAGCTGTCTGGATTCAGTGAAGCCCGATTGGCGCATTTGCCCATGCTGGAAGGCGTGTTACTGACTGGTAAGGGGGCAAAGGAACCCTTCACAGCCAAACTCAACAGTTTTCCGACCAAAGCCCTGCGCGAAGGTGTACTGGCCGACCGGATGCCGCAACTTGAGGCCTTCATGCTGCGGATCGAAGCCGCGCGTGAACAACGCCTGGCGCTGATCGCAGCGCAGAAAACCGCGGTTTTGCACCGCTTTGCCGCTGCTTTCCTACCAGAGTATGAACGGCGCAAGCAACTGCGAGGCTGGCTGGATTTCGACGACCTGATCCTGCGTGCACGGCAGGTGCTGAACGATCCGGCAGTGGCCGAATGGGTGCTATATCGTCTGGACGGTGGCATTGACCATATTCTGGTGGACGAGGCACAGGACACCAGCCCGGATCAATGGGACGTGGTCGAGAAACTGGCTCAGGAATTCACCAGCGGAGAAGGGGCTCGATCCGGCGTTGAGCGTACGATCTTTGTTGTCGGCGACAAGAAGCAATCGATCTATTCTTTTCAAGGCGCCGACCCGCAGGCCTTTGACAGAATGCAGGAAGAGTTTGGCCGGAAATTAGCTGAATCAGGCTCTAAACTATGGGATTCGACGCTGGAATACTCGTTCCGGTCCTCCAGCGCGATCCTGTCTCTGGTCGATATTCTGTTTGAAAGCCGCTCTGATGCAGGGTTTCACAAGGACAGTCAGCACCGCGCATTCAAGGCTGATCTGCCTGGCCGGGTTGATCTGTGGCCCGTTGTTGAAAAGGTTGAAGACACCGAAGACGGCGATTGGACCGATCCGGTTGATCGGCCCGGCGCGCGGCACCACACCGTCATTCTTGCCGAGAAGGTTGCGCAATCGATCAAAGACATGATCGAACAGGGTGAAACGATCCCGGAAGATGACAAATCCGGTAGTCTCGTTCGTCGAAAAGTGAAGCCTGGGGATTTTCTGATCCTCGTGCAACGACGCTCCGACTTGTTTGCCGAGATCATCCGCGCGTGCAAGGCGCTGCGCCTGCCCATCGCGGGAGCAGACCGGCTGAAAGTGGGTGCAGAACTGGCGGTGAAGGATCTGGCCGCGCTGCTCAGCTTTCTGGCCACGCCCGAAGACAATCTGTCGCTAGCAACGGTTCTGAAGTCCCCTTTGTTCGGATGGTCCGAGCGGCAGCTTTTCGATCTGGCACACCGACGAAAAGAGCAGTTTCTTTGGGCCGCGCTGCGCGGCCGCGCAGAAGAGTTTCCCGAAACTCTGGCCGTTTTGAACGATCTGCGCAGTCAGATCGACTTTCTGCGCCCCTATGATCTGATCGAACGTATCCTGACTCGCCACGACGGACGGCGCAAATTACTGGGCCGCTTGGGGGCCGAAGCTGAAGACGGCATCAATGCGCTGTTATCCCAGGCTCTGGCCTATGAGCGAACGGATATCCCCAGTCTGACCGGGTTTCTGGTCTGGATGCAGACTGACGATCTGGAAATCAAACGGCAGATGAGCGGTGTCGGCAACAGAATCCGGGTGATGACCGTACACGGTTCAAAAGGGCTGGAGGCTCCGATTGTCATCCTGCCGGACACGGGCAAACGCCTGCCGCCACGCGATGCCGAGATCATGCTGGCCGGTGAAACACCATTATGGAAAGTGTCGGCAGATGTTTCACCAAAACTGATTGCCCAGTCTCGGGAAGCGGCGCGCAACCGCGAGGAAAATGAACGGCTACGGTTGCTATATGTGGCTCTAACAAGGGCTGAAAAGTGGCTGATCGTGGCGGCGGCAGGCGACTTGGGGAAAGACGGCAATAGCTGGTACCAGATGGTTGAGACCGCGATGGAGAAGGCCGGGGCTGCGCGTTTGCCGGATTCCGATATCCGCCGCCTGACCCACGGGAATTGGGATGCACCGGCCTTGATCGATCAGCCGCAAGCCGTTGTTGAGCTAGCCGATTTGCCAGAAATGTTCCAACATCCAGCGCCAGATCCAATTGAACTTGCGAGCACACTCAGCCCTTCGGATCTGGGCGGTGCCAAGGCGCTGCCGGGTGACGCAGGTTTAGATGAAAATGCCGCCAAACTGCGCGGAACCCACTTGCACCTGTTGCTGGAACACCTTCCCACGGCGGCTCAAGACCTTTGGCCAGAGCTTTGCGCCCGGTTGCTGCCCGATATGCAGGAAACGGACCGGCAGGAGCTTTTGAACGAGGCCGCATGTGTACTGACAGCTGAAAATCTACGGTGCGTCTTCGCTCCCGACACTTTCGCCGAAATACCTATAACTGCCGATCTGAACGGACAGCGGATGCATGGAATCGTCGACCGATTGATCGTATCAGACAGCGAGGTGCATGTGATTGATTTTAAATCAAATGCCAACGTTCCAAACCAAGCGGAAGACTGCCCCGAAGGCCTGCTGCGACAGATGGGGGCATATGCGCAGGCACTGGCCCAGATCTATCCGGACCGCAGCATTCGAACCGCCATTCTGTGGACCCGAACGGCAAGCTTGATGTGGTTGCCACACGATCTTGTGACAGATGCATTGGCCCGCGCCCGGATATCTTGACCTTACCCGAAGCGGCACCTACGTTCTGTTCCCGAGTTTACCCCATTCAGGAGACAGAATATGTCGACCGTAGCCGTTACCGACGACACCTTTGACGCAGAAGTCAAAAACTCGACCGTTCCCGTGGTCGTGGACTTCTGGGCCGAGTGGTGTGGCCCCTGTAAGCAAATTGGCCCCGCACTGGAAGAATTGGCGGCCGAGTATGGCGACAAGGTGAAAATCGCCAAGGTAGATGTGGACAGCAACCCCAACGCGGCGGCCGCGATGGGCGTACGTGGCATCCCTGCGTTGTTCATCTTCAAGGACGGTCAGGTTGTTTCGAACCGCGCAGGCGCTGCCCCAAAAGCCGCCCTGCAAAGCTGGATCGACGAATCCATCTGATCTGGTCCTAACAGATTATCTCAAAGGCGCCTCAGATCGGGGCGCCTTTTTTTGTTGAAGACATCGGAGAAACCAATGGCAAAAACGCGGGTCCTTGTAGAGTTCGGCATGGGCACATCCCTGCGCCGAATGGACTATACCGAGGCGTCACTGAGGGCGATCAAGGATGCGCTGTGGCATAACTCGGTCAACATGGCCGAACTGTTTGGGTTTCCGAAAGAAGCGATGATCATCGACGCCGAGATTGGGGTACAGCAGCCGGATCAAGTCGATACTGAAGCACTGAAAGCTGTCTTCCCCTATGGTCAGCCGAACATCACCGTCACAAAAGGCGGACTGGACATCGACAAGCCGCATAGCGAAGGGCGAACTGTCATAGCCAACGCTGCCCTGATCGTTTCTTTCGACATGGAGCCCGCAAAATGAGTGAAAAACGCATCATTCTGGAAATGGGGACGGGTAACGACCTGTACGGTCAGGACTATACCAAGGCAGCCCGCCGCGCGGTGCAGGACGCGCTGCATCATTCGTCCATCACCCTGTTTTCAAAACTGGGGATTGATCATTCCGAAATGCGCGTCAGCGTCACAATCGGCGTGCAGGATCCTGAAAAGGTGGATTGCGATCTGGTTGCCTCTGACTTGCCCCGTGGCAGGGCCGAAGTGAGGGCAGTCAAAGGTGGGCTTGACGTTGTAGATGAACAAGCCGGTGCGCGGCACGTGATTGCAACCGCAGCGATTGAGGCTTTTCTGCCAGACCTAGCCGGAAAATACGTTCAAAGCTGAACAATGAAAAAGCCGCTCGGAAGACCGGGCGGCTGTCTCGAATTAGCGATCTGTTGGATGGATCAGATATCAGCGATATCCGCGCGGGTCAGACCGATATCGTCCAGCTGAGCGTCGCTGAGTTCCGACAGAAGCTTGCGGGTTTTGCGGGATTCTTTCCATTCGACAACAGAGTTGACGACGTTGGTGAAAGCGTCCGCCACGTGCAGGATGGTAGCTGCTCCGAGCGGCGCATGAATGTTAGCTGTGGTTGCCATGTGCGCAGTCCTTATTGAAGAAACAGCCGACCCGTTGTCGGTTGTGAGCCTCATGTAGTCCCGCACGTCCGGACTCACAATTGCTGGTCTGGTAGACCCGAATTGCATTTCTTGCATATCTTTTGGGCAGTTGAAGAACGGGTTGCGCCAACCTCTGGCCCAGCCCATATATACCGCCAGCGAAAACGGAGACGATCATGGCAGACAACGACTTTCCCGGTTGGCACGGTACGACGATCATTGGCGTCAAGAAAGGCGGTCAGATCGTCATAGCCGGTGATGGGCAAGTCAGCCTTGGTCAAACCGTAATCAAGGGAACCGCCCGCAAGGTACGGCGCCTGTCCCCCGGTGGTTTCGAAGTCGTCGCCGGTTTCGCGGGATCGACTGCGGATGCATTTACTTTGCTGGAACGGCTGGAGGCCAAGCTGGAAGCGACCCCCGGGCAATTGGCCCGCGCCTCGGTCGAACTGGCCAAAGACTGGCGCACCGACAAATACCTGCAAAAGCTCGAGGCGATGCTGATCGTCACAGATGGCAAAGACCTGCTTGTTATTACCGGGGCGGGGGACGTGTTGGAGCCCGAGCATAACGTGGCTGCCATCGGATCGGGGGGCAACTTTGCCCTGGCTGCCGCCCGCGCGATGATGGACAGCGAAAAGTCAGCGGAAGACGTCGCGCGTCAGGCAATGGCCATCGCTGCCGACATCTGCGTCTACACCAACGGCAAGCTGACAGTGGAAACCATCTCAGGCTAACAGAGCCGAGATTTCCTTACCTTTCCAGCGGCGGTGCATGCCGATCAGGCCAATAATCGCTGCGACAACCACGATGTAGTAGGGCACGCGGATATCGATGCTCATCAATCCGCCACCTATGAGTGACATGATCCCGCCTGCCAGGCAGAAAACAGCAGTGGTCACACCCATGACCCAACCCTGATCAGCCTCGCTGACGCTGGAAGAGAACAGCCCCAGCATCGTGGGGTAGGCAACCCCAAACAGGAAATAGAAGAAAAAGACCGGGACATAGCTGAATACGCCGCTTGGGCTGAAGGCGAAAGCAAATCCGCAAATCACCATGGTCACAAGCGACGTGTAGATAATCGCGTGTTTGCTGAACCTCTCCTGCGCGGGTTTCACCAGGAACGTGCTGGAGAAGGCCAGCGCAACGCCAATAACCACCATCGCCACACTGCCGCCGATGACTCCATACCCAAAAGCGCTGGTCAGGAAATTGTCGACAAAAACGTAAAAGGTAACGTTGGCGATCATGAAGAACGAATAGACGGGCAGGATCTTCAACACCATTGGATGACCCCGCACTGCAATCAGGCTGTCTGTAATGTCACGAGGACGGAACACAAAAGGTTCGCGATCAGTCCGGGTATCTTTGAAGAAGAGCATCACCAGAAGGATAGCGATCAGTACAAGGACAAACGCGCCATAAAACGGGGTTCTCAGCGTGGCGAAACTGCCCAGCAGGGCGGCGTCTGACAAGACCGCACCGATAATGGGTCCGCCCACAAGGCCGAAGCTGACACCCGTCACGATATAGCCCATGTTCCGGTCCCGATCTGCCGCATCAGTACTGCCATCAATCATCGCCGCTTGCGCGATAGGCTGGTTTCCCGCAGTAAATCCGGTGATCGAGCGCCCGACGATCAACAGAAGAAGGCTGTTGAGGTAAAGTGCCGCAATGGTCAGGGCATATCCGGCCAGTGCACCGCCGAGACACACAAGCAAAGCGTTCTTGCGCCCAATCGAATCCGACACTTTCGAGACGTAAACAACGCCCAGAAACCACGACAGAAAAAAGCACCCGATCACGAGGCCGTAGTAGAAGTGCCTCCGCCCGTCAGGCGTGTTTTCCGGCAGAAACCCGGATTTCGTTTCCATGATTAGCGAGTTGATGATGGGAAAAACCAGCCCCTGTCCGATTAGATCCACAAACACCACAAACAAAAGGGTAATCTTCGCAATATTTGTCATCAAATCCGCCCCCGAAATCAGGTTTTCGGGAGCGAGTGTAGCAGACGAAGATCGCCGCACCTAATGAGGCATCCAGGGCAAATCAGAGCTGCCCCGAAAGTTCACCTTACTTGTTCAGCTTGGCGACACCCAATGGTACGCTGGCCACCTCGCACCAGATATAGACTTCATTGTATTTGGACGTATCCAGTGTCGGCGGAACGGCATAGGATTGCTTGCCCGTCAGGTTCAGCAATGCGCCCAATTTTGTATCGGGATCGTATGTGCCATCCTTGCCCAATGCCACGCGCGGATCCGGGCCGCCATCCAATGAGAAATCATCACCCAGCTCAACAATATAGCGCTCACCCTTCTTGACCAGTTTAACAGAGCCGGTGGTCACATGGTTCGAAAGCCCTTCAAAATGACCCTTGTGACCGCCCGCCAAAGCGGTCTGAGCACTGACCAGGGTCAGGACGGCGCTGGTAGCGGCAGCATTCAAAAAAAGCGAACGACGAGTCATCATGATGAGGTATCTCCCTAGAAAGCATGGTCAGCTTGACCAATTGACCTCGTTTATGACGCGCATCTCGTTGACGAAGCGATTCACATCTTCACGAATTTCCGTGTGCAGATCGTGTGCTGACGTGAGAATTTCGTGATCAGCTTGTGTTTTCGTGGCTTATGATTAGGTTCCGGTGCGAAACAACCGGATAGAACTCACATGACCGACCTGACCCCGCGCGAGATTGTCTCGGAACTGGATCGCTTCATTATCGGCCAGAAGGACGCCAAGCGTGCTGTGGCCGTTGCCCTGCGCAACCGCTGGCGGCGCAAGCAATTGTCGGATGACATCCGGGAAGAAGTTTATCCCAAGAACATCCTGATGATCGGCCCCACCGGTGTCGGCAAGACCGAAATCAGCCGTCGCCTGGCCAAACTGGCCCGCGCACCTTTCATCAAGGTCGAGGCCACCAAGTTCACCGAAGTCGGCTATGTCGGCCGCGATGTGGAACAGATCGTGCGCGATCTGGCGGACGCGGCCATCCTGCAAACCCGCGAGTTCATGCGCGAAGACGTCAAGGCCAAGGCCCATCAGGCTGCCGAAGATCGCGTGATCGAAGCCATTGCAGGTGCAGATGCCCGCGAAGGCACGCGCGATATGTTCCGCAAAAAGCTGAAAGCCGGGGAATTGGACGACACGGTGATCGAACTGGAACTGTCCGACACCTCAAACCCGATGCCGATGTTTGACATTCCGGGGCAGCCGGGCGGTCAGATGGGTATGATGAATCTGGGCGATATTTTCGGCAAGGCCTTTGGCGGACGCACTGTCAAGAAACGCATGACCGTCGCGGAAAGCTATGACGCGCTGATCGGGGAAGAGGCCGACAAGCTGCTGGATGACGAAACCGTCACCCGCACCGCGCTGGAATCGGTTGAACAGAACGGCATTGTATTTCTGGATGAGATCGACAAGGTCTGCGCCCGTTCCGACGCCCGCGGCGGCGATGTAAGCCGGGAAGGGGTGCAACGCGATCTTCTGCCTTTGATTGAGGGCACAACCGTTTCGACCAAGCACGGTCCGGTGAAAACTGACCATATCCTGTTCATCGCCTCGGGCGCATTCCATATTGCCAAACCTTCGGATCTGTTGCCGGAATTGCAGGGGCGTCTGCCGATCCGTGTCGAACTGCGCGCCCTGACCGAAGGAGACTTCGTACGCATCCTGACCGAGACCGACAACGCACTGACTTTGCAATATACTGCTTTGATGGCCACAGAAGAGGTGACTGTCAGCTTTACCGAAGATGGCATTGCGGCGCTGGCGCGGATTGCCGCTGACGTGAACCAGAGCATCGAAAACATCGGCGCGCGGCGGCTTTATACTGTCATGGAGCGGGTTTTCGAAGAACTGTCCTTCGCAGCCCCGGACAAGGCCGGTACGGAAATCACCGTTGATGCGCAATTCGTCAGCGACAACCTTGGTGAATTGACCAAGTCCTCAGACCTGAGCCGTTACGTTTTGTAACACGCCCAGCCGTTTTTTGCCGTTGTTTTCGTCTCGCCGTGCTGGACGTTGGGCTAGAATACGATAGCGTAAGCACGATTCACCCGGAAGGCTGACCCGTGCTGCGCTATTTCATCATTCTATTCGTATCCCTTTCGCTCAGCGCCTGCGTCGACCGGACGGTTTCCGAGGTTGTGCCCGGTGCTGTGAATGTCGGCACACCCGAAACCATCTTCGCAAGCACCACCCGCGCGCGTGAGGCCGACGGATCCTATGGGTTCCGACGCGGAGAAACGCTCAAGTTTTTGGAAACGACGGTATCGATCCCACCAACGCATACTCCAGGCACGCTTCGGTTCTCATATGCGAACCCAAATCCGCAGAAAGAGTTCGTTCTGGCAGATGTGACCGAATTGGATGGACCGCAGGGGCTGCACAAACATCTACGAGGTCAGGATGACGTCACGATTTTCGTGCACGGCTACAACTCGACCCAGACCGAAACAATCTTTCGCGCGGCCCAACTGACACATGACATCGGTCTACCCGGATCGACACTGGTCTATTCGTGGCCAAGCCGTGCAACTGGCTATGGATATGCCTATGACCTGGACAGCATGCTGTTTGCCCGCGACGGGTTGGAGCAGACCATACGCGAACTGAAATCCATGGGTGTCAAACGCGTTATTTTAGTCGCACATTCCATGGGTGGTGCCTTGTCGATGGAAATGATGCGGCAAGCTGAACTTCAGGAACCCGGCTGGGCCAAACGAAATATCGAAGGGGTCGTGCTGATCTCACCCGATCTGGATCTCGATCTGTTTCGATCGCAGATGAAACGTATCGACAACCCACCCGATCCGTTCCTCGTAATGGTGTCCCGAAAGGACAAGATCCTGAACATCTCAGGCCGCTTGCGCGGCACTGATGAGGGTCAGCGCTTAGGTAACATCAGTTCTATTGACTCACTCAAGGAATTCCCGATCAGCGTGATCGATACAACCGCATTCAACAGCGACGCAGCATCCTCGCATTTCGTTGCCGCAACCTCCCCGGCCTTGTTGTCGATCCTCAGCTCGTTACGACGTGTTAACAATACCTTCGGGCGGGAAGACCGACCGGCAATCGACATTCTGGTGCCACCAAGCGAACGCAATCCCGATGGTGCCACTGAAATTGTACTGACAGAAACAGGGCAGGCGCAGGTCAGCTCTCCGTGACGCGGTTCAACCTGCGTCAGTATCTGTGGGACAACGCAACCTGGCTTGGTGCCGGTGTTTTGCTGACATTTCTGTCCAGCTTTGGGCAGACCTTTTTCATCTCAGTCTTCGCGGGTGAAATTCGCGCAGAATTCGGCCTCAGCCATGGAGCCTGGGGTGGGCTTTACACGTTGGGAACAACCGTTTCCGCCATTGTGATGATCTGGGCCGGAGGGTTGACGGACATCTTCCGCGTCCGGGTTTTGGGTCCGATCGTTCTTGCAGGGTTGGCCCTAGCTGCCTTTGCCATGGCACTGAATAGCTGGCTGCTGCTGTTGCCAGCTGTAATCTTTCTGTTGCGTTTGTTCGGTCAGGGGATGAGCACGCACCTGGCCGTTGTTGCCATGGCGCGATGGTTTACGGTCACGCGGGGCAAAGCGCTTTCCATTGCCTCGACGGGGTATGCGATCGGTGAAGCCTTACTGCCGCTGATCTTTGTCGCGGCGATGTTTTTTCTGGACTGGCGCTGGTTGTGGATCGTTGCAGCGGGTGTAACGTTATTAGGCATTCCCATGCTAATGCGCTTACTGCGCGACGAACGAACACCGCAAAGCCTTGCCAGCGACTCATTCGCCACTGGTATGCTGGGCCGTCATTGGAGCCGCCGCGACGCCCTGTTCCACCCCTTGTTCTGGTTCATGGTGCCATCGGTCCTTGGGCCATCGGCATTCATCACCGCGTTTTTCTTCCATCAGGTCTATTTTGCCGATGTGAAAGGTTGGCAGCATATTCAACTGGTAGCGCTGTTTCCGATCTATACTGCTGTATCGCTACTGTCACTGTTTGCTGCGGGCTGGGCTTTGGACAAATGGGGCACTGCGCGCATCATGCCATACTATCAGCTCCCGATGGCGGTTGGATTTGTCGTTCTGGGCATCACCAACTCCATCAGCGGTGCGACAATTGGGTTGATCTTTCTGGCCTTGACCGTTGGGGCGAACAGCACTTTGCCCAGTGCGTTCTGGGCGGAGTTCTATGGCACCCGGCATATCGGCGCCATCAAGGCAATGGCAGCAGCTGTTCTGGTACTGGGATCGGCCATTGGTCCGGGCCTGACCGGGGTTCTGATTGACCTCGGCGTATCGCTGAACACTCAGTTCATTTGGATTGGCGTGTTCTTCGTGCTGGTAAGCAGTCTGGTTTGGGTCGGGATTTCCCGCGCCCGACGTGATCTTTAGCGCACACGTCTGAGATACACGTAATAAGCGCCATCGCCACCATGGCTGATATGGGCAGGCGTGACCTGCATTACTGCCTGCGCCAACGGCGGGATCGACAACCAGTGAGGCACCTGATTACGCAGAACGCCGCGCGGCGTCGGGATCGGGCCGGGTTCGTCCCGGTCCTTACCCTTGCCGGTCACGATCAGAACCAAACGCTTACCCTGTGCCTGCGCACTCAGGACAAATCGGATCAGCGCGGGATGGGCCGTATCGACCCGCATACCATGCAGGTCCAGCTTGCCTTCGGGTTTCAGCTTGCCGCGCTTCATCCGGCCAAAAGCTTTGGTATCCATCTGAACCGGTGCTTTGCGCAGCGCGTCCGTCACCGATGGCTTCAGATCGTTCGGCTTCGGTTTCACCTGATCGGTCTGCCCAAGTTCGAATGTCTCAAACCGGGGTTTCGGGGTTTTCTTGGGCTTGGGTTTCGGCAAGGACGTCGGATGGACCGTCTGCGGGATTTCCGGGTGTAGCCGCTCAGTATGTTTGGCGACCTTGCGCCACAGCTCGATCTCTTCGCTCGTCAGTTTGCGCCGGGTCATCAGAATTCATCCGGCAATAAGGCGTAGGCACGCTGGATAGGCAACAGAACCACCATCCTGCCCGGATCTTTCAGCTTGCCTGCGGCTTGCCCTGCTTCGTCGCCCGTTCCGAAAAAGATGTCGGCCCTTTGCGCACCTTTTATGGCTGCACCAGTATCCTGCGCAATCATCAGGCGGCGCAACGGTTTCTTGCCGTCCTTTTCCACCCAAACCGGTGCGCCCAGCGGGGTATAGGCCGGATCGGCCGCAATGCTGCGCATGGTCGTGACAGATCGGTTCATGGCACCCAATGGTCCAAGCTCGGGCGCGACACGCGAAACTTCGCGGAAGAACACGTATGACGGGTTGTGAAACAGCAATTCCGCGCCGGCCTCGGGGTTTTTGCGGACCCAGGCGCGGATCATCTGAGCGCTGACCTCGTGCGAGCCCAGAATACCGCGCCGGACCAGCTCTACACCGATTGACCGGTAGGGGTGACCATTCGCACCGCCATATCCTACGCGCAAGGCACCCCCATCCGGTAATCGAACGCGGCCCGAGCCTTGAATTTGTAGAAAAAACAACTCAACAGGGTCATCGACCCAGGCAATCTCCAGCCCGCGACCTTGCATCACTTCACCGGTCAGGATTTCACGCCGGCTCAACCAAGGCCCCTCGGCGCGGGCCTCGGGCGGCATCTTGTAGATGGGGTATTTAAAACGATCAGACCGGGTGCGCGCTCCATCGAGTTCGGGCTCGAAATACCCGGTGAACAGGGCGTCCTCGCCATCCTCTACCAAAACGGGTCGAAAGAAGAGTTCAAAGAACGCCCGGGCCGCGTCCGCATCATAGGTTTTGGCTACACCACAAAGAGCACGCCAATCCGGATCCTTCAGATCCCCGCACGTGTTCAGAAAGACCGAAAGGGCTGCACCGTGGTCATCCTCGGCCCAGCCCTGCAGATCATCAAACGACAGAATGGATCGCGTTGCCTCGGCTCCGGCAGCGCTAGCGGCAGTCATTGCGCCCACCAGAAATAGCGACCGGAGCGTGGCAATCATGCGTCCGTGGCGACAAGCAGCCAGTTCGGATCGTCCTTGCCCATCACGCGGGCAAAGGTCCAGCTGTCCTTTTGGCGTTTCACGGTGTTCGGGTTGCCTTCGATGATGTCACCACCGCGATCCCGCACGACCGAGGTCAGTTCGCCCACGAATTTCATGGTGATCTCGGCCTGATTGGTATCCTTGTCTAATTTCACATCTGTCAGGGCTGTTTCTCGTACGCCGATAAATTCAGCTTCGATCGTCAGACCCTGATCCTCACGCGCAGCCACACCTGCAACGAAGGACTCAAAAACTTCTTCCGACAGGAACGGTTGGATTTCGTCCAGGTTTCCCTTTTCGAACCCCATCACGATTAATTCATAGGCACCGCGCGCACCCTGAACGAACTCACTGACAGAAAAACCGGGTTCAACGCGTTTCATCGCTGTCAAGGTTTGCGCCTGTTCGCTGTCTTCTTCGACATGGTCGGTGATGTCATGATCCGGACCGCCTTCGATCACCTCGAAATCGCGGCGCGATTTATGCGCTTCGGGCTGTTGCTGCACAGGCGGTTTTTCAAAACCTTCACGCGTGCCCAATACGCTTCTGAGGCGCAGGATCAGGAAAACGGCAATTCCGGCCAGGACCAACAGCTGGATCATGGGTTCGTTCATTTCATCCTCTTTTCAAAACCGCGGCTTTGTATACGCGGCCTCATGCCACTATGTAGGTGACCGTGGGTGGCAAGTCCACAGCCCGGCCTTAGGGAAAGGATAACGCAAATGTATCTGTTCTTGGCATTTTTGTTGGTGCCCATCATCGAGATCGCGCTGTTTATTCAGGTTGGCGGGTTGATTGGCTTGTGGCCAACCCTTGCCATCGTAGTGCTGACAGCGGTTTTGGGCACGGTTTTGGTGCGGACACAAGGTCGCATGGCACTGGGAAATCTGCAGCGTTCATTTGCAGAACTGGATGATCCGACCGAACCGCTGGCTCATGGTGCAATGATCCTTTTGTCGGGCGCTTTGTTGCTGACGCCGGGATTTTTTACCGATGCTATTGGATTTGCATTACTTGTACCGGGCGTTCGGGTTGGCGTTTTCAGGTATCTGAAATCGAAAATCACCGTAGCCCAATTTCATATGGGCCCGGGTCCCGGTTTTCAGTCAAAGGGCAATCCCTTCGAACAAGGTGACATCATTGATGGAGACTACACCGAAGTTCGCCCGAAAAAAGATCCGTCAAAGCCGTCTAAATGGGTAGAAGGGCCCCACCAGCATTGAGGTGCCGCGCCCAACTTGATAAGCAGTGGCGAATTTCATTTTTGGAGTAGATCCATGGCCGAAGAAAACACTGCAGAAAACACTGCGGCCCAAGCCGCCCCGCAGGTTCAGATGCGTGTTCTGGGACAGTTCATCCGCGATATGTCCTTTGAGAACGTGATGGCGCAAAAGGGCGTGTCAGGGGACGTGCAGCCCGAAATCGCGGTTCAGGTGAATCTTGACGCCAAGAAACGCCCCGCAGACCACCAGTTCGAGGTGTCGATCAAGCTGAACCTGACTTCCAAAGCCAAAGGCATGGAAGATGTCCTGTTCTTGTGTGAGCTGGACTATTGCGGCCTGTTCCACGTGGAAGGTGTGCCGGAAGATCAGCTGCACCCGTTCCTGATGATCGAATGCCCGCGGATGCTGTTTCCGTTCCTGCGCCGCATCGTCAGCGACATCACCCGCGATGGCGGCTTCCCGCCGGTAAACCTGGACAATATCGATTTCGTCGCACTGTATCGCAACGAATTGATGCGGCGTCAGGCCGAACAGGCCCAGAAGGCAGACGCTTAAGTTTTGACCCGTGCCTGACCGGATCAGGCACGGGTCCACAGGGCGCTGTCGCCCAGTTTTTCCACGAAAGCTTCATGTGCTGCGCGTTCATCCTCGGTAATTCGGGATGGCAGCGGTGCGGCACGCGGTGTCGGTCGCCAATCATCGCTGCCGCCTGCCGCAGAAGATGCAGATGTCGACAAGCCAAAATCGGGCTGTCGTCCACCAATCAGCTCAAGATAAACCTCAGCCAAAATTTCGGAGTCGAGCAACGCGCCATGCAGAACGCGATTCGAATTGTCGATATTGAAGCGGCGACACAACGCATCCAATGATGCCGGGGAACCGGGGAACCGTTTACGCGCTATCGCCAGCGTATCCAACGCCTGTTCCATCGGGATGAGCGGGGCACCCATCCATTTCAGTTCGGCGTTCAGGAACTTCATGTCGAACGAGGCGTTGTGGATCACCAGTCGCGCATCCCCAACAAATTCGCGAAAACCGTGACCAACTTTGGCGAAAACCGGCTTGTCTTTCAGCGTCACTTCACCCTTTTCCGGTGGGCGCGGGTTTTCCAGCAGGTCTGGTCCGATGCCATGCACACCAAACGCCTCTTCCGGCATGGAACGTTCGGGGTTGATATAGACGTGATAGGTCTCACCCGTTGCGACGTGATTCCACAGTTCAACGGCACCGATTTCCACGATCCGATCACCGCCTTCGGGATCGAATCCAGTGGTTTCGGTATCGAGTACAATCTCACGCATCAGCCATCCCCGCCCGTATCTGCTTTACTACATCCTGCACCTGCACGCGGGCGTGGTCCAGAGTGTCGGTCACAATCACGAAATCCGACCGCGCGCATTTTTCCTCATTCGGCATTTGCTTGGAACGGATCTGTTCGAACTGCGCCTCGGTCATTGTTCCACGATCCATGACACGTCGTTTTTGTTCGTCCTCCGGAATCGAAACGCAGGCGACGGCATCCATCTTTGTATCGCCACCCGTTTCAAACAGGAGCGGTATGTCGAACACCAAGATATCGTTTGTCGCATTGTCACGAAACGCTGCACGGTCAGCAGCGACCAGGGGATGTACAATCGCCTCAATGATTTTCAACGCGGCGGGATCAGTTGCGATAATCTGTTTCAGCGCGTCTCGGCTGACGACCCCATCTTTAATCGAAGCAGGGAAGGCTGCACGCACTGGTTCAACCGCGGCACCTCCGGTCGCGTACAACCTATGCACCGCCGCATCCGCATCCCACAACGCGCAGCCTTCTTCGACGAACATCTGCGCGGTGGTACTTTTCCCCATACCGATGGAACCGGTCAGGCCAAGCGCAAAACTCATGCCAATGCCGCCGCGCGCGTGTCCGCATCAACTTCGGGGCGCACGCCGAACCAGCGTTCGAAACCGGGAACCGCCTGATGCAACAACATGCCCAAACCATCGACTGTGGTGCATCCTGCCTCTGCTGCGGTTTTCAGTAGGCGGGTTGTCAAAGGCGCATAGACCAGATCGGTCACCACGGCGCCGGGCTGCAACCCATCAAGTGGAACCCGCAGTTCCGGTTGGCCCTGCATTCCCAACGATGTCGTGTTTACCACGAGCTCTGCATTTTCGATGACATTTCCAGCCTGAACCCAATCAACCACGCGGATGCGCTGACCAAATTCTTCTTTAAGATGATCCGCGCGGGCGCGTGTCCGGTTGGTCAGCAGGATCTCTGGCACACCTGCATCAGACAACGCTTGCAGAACGGCGCGCGCTGCCCCTCCGGCCCCGAACACAACGGCCGGTCCGTCCTTTGCATTCCAGTCCGGTGCACCATTGCGCAGGTTCTCCATGAACCCGTACCCATCCGTATTGTCTGCATGGATTGAGCCATCTTCGCGAAACACCAGAGTGTTCGCAGCACCTATCACCGTTGCGCGATCAGACACATGATCCGCGATCTTCAAGGCTGCCTCTTTGTGGGGAACGGTAACATTGGCCCCAACAAAACCCGCTTTGGGCAGGGTGTGCAGTACAGTTTCAAGATCGGCAGGCGCCACATCCATCGGGATATAGTGACCGGCCAGACCGTAGGTTTTCAGCCAATGGCCATGTAATTTAGGGGAACGCGAATGCCCGATGGGATGCCCTATTACTCCGGCCAAAGGAACCCGATAGTCCGTCATTGATCGATTACCCCTTTGACAGCCAGAAAGTTGAGAAGCTCCAACAGGGGCATACCCAAAACGTTAAAATAGTCGCCGTCAATGGTAGCGAACAGGCGGACGCCTTCTTCTTCCAGTTTATAGGCTCCGACGGCATGTCGGATGCTGTCCCAGTTCCGCGCAACATAGTCTTTCAGATAGGCATCGGAACTGGCCCGCATCCGTAACCGCACCTGTCCCACATGCCGCCAGATAGGCTCACCATCCCGATAGATGACCGCCGCGGACAAAAGCATGTGCCGTTTGCCGCGCATGGCTTTCAGCTGAGCCAGTGCCTGTTCCGGGGTTTCCGGTTTCGACAGTAGCTGACCGTCAAAATCCAGAACCTGATCACATCCCAGAACCATGACATCGGGATTCTTGTCACTGACCTTCCGCGCTTTCATTTCTGCGAGTGCATCGGCAATTTCCCGTGGTGATGCGTTTTCAGCCAATAAGGCGCGCTTGGCCGTCTCTTCATCCACGCGCGCTGTTTGAACCGTGAACGGTACACCTGCATTTTCAAGCAGCTGCGCGCGTATGGTGGATCCGGAAGCAAGAAGAATGGGGACAGACATGTGGAAAACCCCGTGTGCAAATCGATGAAAGTTCTGGGGTGCTTTGTATGGTTTTCCGGTTGACACGCAACCCTGCGAATTTCGCGGCAAAGATCCTCGAGTCGCTCAAATCCCGTCCAGCCGGGACAAGAATAAGTCTGGTTCTTGGGATAACCCTGATCTCCCGAGATACCCAAACAGTTATCCCCAAATTTCATCCATCCAATTATATATAACTACCTGATATTATTATAAAAAATCCCATATCAACAGAATTATGGGAAAAATCTGCCTTTCCGTCCACCTGGGGAAAACACTTGTGTAAAAAAGTAATCCACGGATTTTGCTCACCCTACAAAACCATCTTCCTTTTTCTTTTCTTATTTTTTTATTAGGGAGAGTTTCGAGCAATGTCCGGAGCCAAAATGACCGATCTTCTTTTCACGCTGTACCCGTGGGTGAAGTCACTCCATATCATGGCCGTGATCTCATGGATGGCAGGTTTGTTCTATTTGCCCAGACTGTTCGTTTACCACGTCGAGAAAGCGCAATCAGTCGACGGTGCGCAGGAAATCTTCTTTGAAATGGAAGAAAAACTGCTGCGCGTAATCATGGGCCCGGCGATGATAGTCGCGTGGGTTTGCGGTCTGATCATGGTCTTCACGCCAGGCATTGTCGGATGGGATTGGACCTGGCCGTGGGTAAAGGGTGCGGCCGTCATTGGTATGACCTGGTTCCATCACTGGCTGATGGCACGACGCAAGGATTTCCTTGAAGGGCGAAACAAGCTCACTGGGCGGCAGTATCGCATGATGAATGAGGTCCCGACCGTTTTAATGGTTGCAATCGTTCTGGCGGTCGTTCTGAAGTTCTGAGGGCCTGTTTGACTTCGCACCACGCTGAGCTTATGTAAGGGTCAACACGCCCGTCCGGGCGGTGTATCTTCCGTACTGAAATTTCACTTCGTGCCGCGATTTCTGCGGTGAAGGTTTGTATAATGACAACAGACTCTCTGAATCTGGCCGATCTGAAGGCCAAAAGCCCCAAAGACCTTCTGGCGATGGCCGAAGAGCTGGAAATCGAAAACGCCTCGACCATGCGTAAAGGCGAAATGATGTTCCAGATTCTGCGCGAACGAGCGGATGAAGGCTGGACCGTTGGCGGCGATGGCGTGCTGGAGGTGCTTCAGGACGGTTTCGGTTTCCTACGTTCGCCCGAAGCGAACTATCTGCCGGGCCCGGATGACATTTATGTCTCGCCTGACATGATCCGCCAGCACTCGCTGCGCACAGGGGATACAGTTGAAGGCGACATCAAAGCGCCGGACGAGAATGAACGCTATTTCGCGCTGATCAAGGTTACCAAGATCAACTTTGAAGAGCCTGAGAAAGCCAAGCACAAAATTCTGTTCGACAACCTGACACCGCTCTATCCCGATGAGCGTCTGAAGATGGAGATCGAAGATCCCACCATCAAGGACAAGTCTGCTCGTGTGATCGATCTGGTCTCGCCCATCGGTAAAGGCCAGCGTTCGCTGATCGTGGCACCGCCACGGACCGGTAAAACGGTGATCTTGCAGAATATCGCGCATTCGATCGAACAAAACCACCCTGAGTGCTACCTGATCGTCTTGCTGATTGACGAACGCCCGGAAGAAGTGACCGACATGCAGCGTTCGGTGAAGGGTGAGGTTGTCTCCTCGACCTTCGACGAACCCGCAACGCGCCATGTGGCTGTGTCTGAGATGGTCATCGAAAAAGCCAAGCGTCTGGTCGAACATAAACGAGATGTTGTTATTCTCCTCGACTCTATCACAAGACTTGGTAGGGCGTTTAACACCGTGGTGCCATCCTCGGGTAAAGTTCTGACTGGTGGTGTGGACGCCAACGCCCTTCAGCGACCCAAGCGATTCTTTGGTGCCGCGCGAAACATTGAAGAAGGTGGTTCGCTGACCATCATCGCCACCGCACTGATCGATACCGGCAGCCGGATGGACGAGGTTATCTTCGAAGAATTCAAAGGCACCGGTAACTCGGAAATCGTTCTGGATCGCAAGATCGCAGATAAACGTGTGTTCCCGGCAATCGACATCCTCAAATCCGGCACCCGGAAAGAGGATCTGCTGGTCGACAAGGGCGATCTGGCCAAAACCTTCGTTCTTCGCCGCATCCTCAACCCGATGGGCACCACCGATGCAATCGAGTTCCTATTGTCCAAGTTAAAGCAAACCAAGACAAACGGTGAGTTCTTCGATTCGATGAACACCTGATACAGGTCTTGGACCTAAGCGAGGCCTTCGAATGGATACGATATTCGCCTTGGCCAGCGCGCAAGGCAAAGCCGGGGTGGCGGTTATCCGCCTCTCTGGTCCCGATTCCCATTTTGCAGCAGAGCGCTTGACTGGAAGCGTGCTGCCCAAACGCGGCATGGTCCTGCGTACTCTACAGGATCAGGACAGAGCGCGATTGGACGACGGGCTGGTTTTGACATTCCAGGCCCCGGCCAGTTTCACTGGAGAGGATGTGGCTGAGCTTCAGATCCATGGAAGTACGGCGTCGGTCAACGCTGTGCTGCGATGCTTGTCGGATACTGACGGGCTACGTATTGCCGAACCTGGCGAATTCACGCGTCGGGCGCTTGAAAACGGTAAGATGGACCTGACGCAGGTCGAAGGTCTGGCCGATCTCATCGATGCAGAAACCGAGGCGCAACGGAAACAAGCTCAAACCATTTTGGCAGGAGAGCTGGGCACCTTGGCAGAGCGGTGGCGTCGGGATTTGATACGGGCCGCGTCTCTGTTGGAAGCTGTCATCGACTTTGCTGATGAAGATGTTCCGACGGATGTGACGCCGGAAGTGCGTAAGCTGATCCAAGGTGTTATGTCGGACCTTCGCCGCGAGGCAGATGGTGTGAAAATTGCCGAGCGAATACGCACCGGGTTTGAGGTCGCTATCGTTGGTCTTCCGAATGCGGGAAAATCCACTCTTCTGAATGCGTTGGCAGGTCGTGAGGCCGCTATCACCTCGGAATACGCGGGGACCACGCGGGATGTGATTGAAGTTCGTATGGATCTGGCCGGATTGCCGGTGACCTTGCTGGATACGGCAGGGTTGCGAGAGACCGAAGATCATGTCGAAAACCTGGGCATCGAGCTAGCGCGCAGCAGAGCTGAGGCCGCCGATCTACGCGTTTTCCTGTCGGAAATACCGGAAGACTTGGGGGTGAAGATGCAAGATGGGGACATTCATGTTCTTCCTAAAGCTGACCTTCGGGGTATTGATGATCAGGGCGTGTCTGGGAAAACAGGGCAGGGTATAGATGCGCTCGTGAACCAGATTTCGTATGTGCTGAGTGAAAGATCTACCACCCATGGTATTGCAACACGGGAACGCCATCGCGCTGCAATCAACAGGGCATTGGACTCACTGAAATCCGCAATCTCGGTTCTGGAATCAGGTCCGGACCTGTATGATATCGCTGCAGAGGAGCTGAGAACCGCTATTCGCGCTCTTGAATCTCTGGTGGGTAGAATAGATGTCGAAACGCTGCTGGACGAAATCTTCTCCAGCTTCTGTTTAGGAAAATAAGGAGTGTTTCACGTGAAACATTCGAAGTTTGATGTCATTGTCATTGGGGCCGGACATGCCGGGACCGAGGCAGCACACGCGTCAGCGAGAATGGGTGTAAATACTGCGCTGGTGACATTGTCTGCGACTGATATCGGCGTCATGTCCTGCAACCCAGCGATTGGCGGTTTGGGAAAAGGCCATCTTGTACGAGAGATTGACTCCCTTGATGGTGTCATGGGCCGTGTTGCGGATCAGGCGGGTATTCAGTTTCGATTATTGAATCGACGAAAAGGGCCCGCCGTTCAAGGACCAAGAACACAAGCTGATCGCACCCTTTATAGGGTTGCCATGCAGAAAGAAACGGAGAATCAGGAAAACCTGTCAGTTGTTGTTGGAGAGGTTGTCGATTTTCTGATGCATGGCCCGCAAGTCTCAGGTGTCGCCCTTGCAGATGGTACAGAGCTTCATGCGCGAGCAGTTATTCTGACTTCGGGCACATTTCTTCGCGGTGTCATTCACATTGGAGACGTGTCTCGTCCCGGTGGAAGAATGGGAGATCGACCATCCGTCAAACTGGCTGAACGGTTGGATAGCTACAATCTCCCCATGGGCCGATTGAAAACGGGCACACCGCCCCGCCTGGATGGGCGAACTATCGATTGGTCAGATCTCGAAAAGCAGGAAGGGGATGATGAGCCAACGCTGTTCTCGTTTCTGTCAACATCCGTTGTCGCACCACAGATTTCCTGCGGAATTACGCATACAAATGCGCGAACACACGAGATCATTGCAGCGAACCTTTCAAAATCTGCGATGTATGGCGGTCATATTGATGGAGTGGGCCCTAGATATTGCCCATCGATCGAAGACAAAATCGTACGTTTTGCGGAAAAGGATTCGCATCAAATCTTCCTTGAGCCCGAAGGGGTCAACGATCACACGATCTATCCAAACGGTATATCGACGTCTCTGCCGCAAGATGTGCAACTGGAATATGTCCGATCGATTAAGGGATTGATGAAGGCAGAGATTTTACAACCCGGATATGCAATTGAATATGACTACGTTGATCCGCGTGTCTTGAACGCCTCGTTGTCATTGCCGCAAATCCCGGGACTATATCTGGCTGGTCAGATAAATGGGACAACAGGATACGAGGAAGCCGCCGCCCAAGGGATGGTGGCTGGCCTTAACGCGGCGTTAGACGTCCAAGGGCGGGAGCCGATCCACTTTACACGATCGGACAGTTATATTGGCGTGATGATCGATGATTTGACGACTCGAGGAGTCGCCGAACCTTACCGTATGTTCACGTCGCGCGCTGAATTCCGTTTATCTCTGCGCGCTGACAATGCTGATCAACGATTGACACCACTTGGTTTGGAATTGGGGTGTGTTGGAGAAGAGCGTAAGGTTCAGTTCGAAAGCAAAATGCATCAGCTTGAGGCTGTGAAGTCAAAGCTGACGGACCGGACTTATACGCCCAAGGAAGTTCTGGCAGCCGGGATAAACGTTAATCAGGACGGAAATCGCAGGGATGGGATGGCAATTCTGGCCTTCCCCGATACGTCTTTTGAAGATTTGTTGCCTTTGGTTCCGGAATTACAGGATGTTGATCCCAAGATCAGACTCCAGATCGAGCGGGACGCCCTATATGCGAATTACATTGCCAGACAAAAGCGAGACGTCGAAGCAATGAAACGGGATGAATCTTACATCATCCCCCAAGAGTTTGATTATTTTGCTCTGGAGGGCTTGTCTTCGGAGATGAAACAAAAGCTGTCAAAAGTTAAACCCGCAAATATCGCCCAGGCAAGCCGTATAGAAGGGGTCACACCCGCGGCGCTGACACTCGTTTTGGCAAAATTACGTCGGGACCAAAGAGCTCGTCAGGCATGATGGTTGATTATTCGATGTTCGAGGATCTGAATGTTTCACGTGAAACATTCGAACGTCTTTCGACTTATGTTGAGTTGGTGAATCGCTGGAACCCAAAAATCAACCTTGTGTCGCGGAAAAGTCTTACGCAAATCTGGGACCGGCATATTCTGGATTCCGTGCAAGTTTATCGATGCGCCGATGGCTTTGATACTTGGCTGGATCTGGGAAGTGGCGGCGGGTTTCCAGGTATGGTCTGCGCTATCATCGCTGGCGAAGAAAGCCCAAAATCCTCATTTACAATGATCGAGAGCGACCAACGGAAATCAGCTTTCTTGCGCAGCGTTGCTCGGGAATGCGGAATAAAGTGCGCGGTGATTTCGAAAAGGATCGAAATGGTCGACCCTTTGGCGACAAACGTTGTTTCAGCTCGGGCGTTGGCTGATTTGCGCACTTTATTGTCCTTTTGTGACAGGCATTTAGATGCCAACGGGACAGCATTGTTGCCCAAAGGCGCAAACTGGAAAAAAGAACTGGCAGACGCACGTGAGGAATGGAACTTCGATGCCGAGGCGATTACAAGTTTAACTGAACCTCAAGCCGTTATCCTTAAGATCAAAGGAGTATCACGTGGTTGATTTGTCACGACCTTCAGGGCCTCGGATAATTGCTGTTGCCAATCAGAAGGGTGGGGTAGGGAAAACAACCACAGCTATCAATCTGGCGGCAGGTTTGGCTGAATCCGGATGCAGAGTTTTGGTGGTTGACCTTGATCCCCAAGGAAACGCTTCAACCGGATTGGGTGTCGAAGATCGGGATTGGACAACTTATGATCTGATCCTCGACGATGCGCCTTTAGAAGCGGTGGTTCAGGAGACCGAAATTGACGGCCTCTTCGTGGTTCCGGCGACTGTTGATCTGAGTTCTGCCGATATAGAGCTGATTTCCAACGAAAAACGCAGTTACCTGTTGCATGATGCGTTGCGGCAGACAGCCGTGGATGCGTTTCACCTTGATTTTATCCTGATAGACTGTCCGCCGTCACTCAATTTGCTGACGGTGAATGCGATGGTTGCCGCGCACTCGGTGCTTGTGCCACTACAAAGCGAGTTCTTTGCTCTTGAAGGGCTCTCGCAACTGATGCTGACGATCCGAGAGGTTCGCCAAACCGCGAATCCAGAGTTGAGAATCGAAGGTGTTGTGTTGACTATGTACGACAACCGCAACAACTTGTCTCGTCAGGTCGAAAAGGACGCACGTGACAATCTGGGTGAGATGGTCTTTAAAACAAAAATACCCAGAAATGTGCGGGTCAGCGAAGCTCCGTCTTATGCGCTGCCGGTTTTGCAATATGACTCCGGCTCGCTTGGGGCAATGGCCTATCGGCATCTCGCTCGCGAGATCATGCACAAGAACAATAAGACCGCAGCCTGAGCGGGAATGAGGAGGGCGACATGAGCGCCAAGAATGCAAAATCCAGAGGGTTGGGGCGGGGATTGTCCGCTCTTATGGCGGATGTAAATCCTGAATCAGACGGTCGGGTGGCAACCGATGCACGCAGACCTGATTTGAAAGTCCCGATTGAAAAGCTGAAAGCCAACCCCAATCAGCCGCGCCGGACATTTATGCCCGAGCAGTTGGACGAACTGGCCGCGTCGGTTAAGGAAAAAGGCATCATTCAGCCGTTGATCGTTCGAGCTACGGGTTCCGACGAATATGAGATTGTCGCAGGTGAACGCCGTTGGCGCGCAGCCCAAATGGCTCAGCTGCATGATATTCCGGTTATTGTGCGTGAGTTTGATGACACGGAAGTGTTGGAAGTTGCGATTATCGAGAACATCCAGCGCGCAGATCTGAATGCCGTGGAAGAGGCCGCTGGCTACAAGCAATTGATGGATCGGTTTGGTCACACGCAGGAAAAGCTTGCTGCGGCCCTGGGCAAGAGCCGCAGTCATATTGCAAACCTTCTGCGCTTGCTGTCCCTGCCAATAGACGTTCAAACCCTTGTTATTGAAGGAAAATTATCTGCTGGGCACGCCAGGGCGTTGATAACTGCTGAAAATCCGTCAGAACTTGCGAAACAGATCGTCAAGGATGGCCTGTCGGTGCGTTCTACTGAGGCGTTGGTCAAAAAACAGCAGCAAGGCGGCGCTGAACGATCTGCGCCTCGGTCCCGAAATCTGGATGCCGGAAAGGATGCGGACACACGCGCATTGGAAAAAGACCTGTCCGCGATATTGGCGATGAAAGTGTCGATCAATCACAAGGCTGGAACGGAAACAGGGCAAGTTGTTCTGACCTACGAAAATTTGGATCAGCTGGACGATCTGTGCGCCAAGCTCAGCCGTTAGGCCGCGACCAGATAAAGATCATGACACCGCCCAGCACAACGGTCTGAACGATCAGGACAAAAGGCGGCGCGGACAACAAAACAGAGAGTCCAAAAACGGCGGCAATCGATACGGTTGCCGCCTTTTTTGCGGCTGGTCGAATTGCGCCCGCACTTTGCCAATCAAGAATCATTGGGCCAAAAAGCTGATGGCTCACAAGCCAGTTGTGCAGACGCGAGGATGAGCGGGCGAAGAAAAATGCGGCCAACAACAGAAAGGGGACTGTCGGAAGAAGAGGCAGAATAACCCCAACTGCCGCCATCGCAACACAAAGCAATCCCAGTCCGGCCCAAAGGTAATGCATGTTCAGCCCAATAGCTCCCTGATAACGGCGTTTAAAACGGCGCGGCCATCTGATGTGGCTATGAGCCTGCCTTTTTCATGTTTGACCATGTTGATGGCAATAAGATGATCAACTGCATCTTCTGGAAGTTGATGGCCCGACAAAACCTCCCATCGATCTATATCTAGTCCTTCAGCGACTCGCATACTCATCATGAGGTGTTCATTCGCCTGATCTTCTGTGGACAGCGCTATGCGTTTCTTATTTCCATCACCGCTTTCAACGGCGTCAAGCCAGCGCTGCGGGTTCAGATAGGTCTCGGTCGCGTATTTCTGGCCATTCTCAGTGATCCGGCCATGGGCGCCAGGACCGATACCAACATAGTCGCCATACCGCCAGTAAATCAAATTGTGCTGCGATTCAGCGCCGGGGCGCGCGTGATTCGAAACCTCATAGGCGGGCAGGCCGTGTGCTTCACAGATTTCCTGTGTAGCCAGATACATATCGGCAGCACTGTCATCTTCCGGCAGACCGCGTAATTTACCCACTGCGTACCGATCTCCAAAGGCTGTCCCGTCTTCGATCGTCAATTGGTATAGTGACAGGTGGTCGATGGCCATCGCTAGCGCTTCAGTCAGTTCAGCACGCCATGCTTCCAAAGTCTGGTGTTGGCGCGCATAGATCAGGTCGAAGCTGACCCGATCAAAGCAGTTTCGGGCTGTATCAAAGGCGGCCCGTGCTTCGGTCACAGTATGGATCCGCCCGAGACGACGCAGATCTTCGTTGTTCAAAGCCTGAATTCCCATCGATATCCGATTGACCCCAGCATCGCGGTAAGCTGCAAAGCGACCAGCTTCAACCGAGCCAGGATTGGCTTCGAGCGTGATTTCCATGTCATTGGCCGGGCGCCACAGCGTACGTGCCTCATCAATTATGGCTGCAACGGTTTCCGGATCCATCAGAGAGGGGGTGCCGCCGCCGAAAAAAATCGTGTTCAGAACCCGATCCGGAGTTTCTGAAGATGAGCGGCGCAGTTCACTCAAATATGACTTAAGCCATTGTTTTTGATTAATATTATTAGAAACATGGCTGTTGAAGTCGCAATACGGGCACTTGGCCTCGCAAAAGGGCCAATGCACATACAGGCCAAAGCCCCCGTTGCGCCAATCATCCGCCAAAGCAGCCTTTCACGAACATCTCCACCGCGAGGCCGCGATGGCTGATCTTGTTCTTTTCCCAGCGATCCATTTCAGCAAAGGTAATGTCATATCCGTCCGGGACAAACATGGGGTCATAGCCGAACCCGCCTTCGCCGCGGATCGGCCAGACCAGATGACCAGGCGCGATGCCTTCGAACACTTCGTCGTGCCCATCTGGCCAGGCCAGAACCAATGTGCTGCGGAATTGCGCGTTGCGAGGATAGGGGGCGTTTTTCGCCTCCAATTCGTTATGCGCGCGAGTCATGGCCATCAGGAAATCACGGCCGTTTCCGGTTTCCGCCCAATCGGCGGTGTAAACACCCGGTGCGCCGTTTAACGCATCGATAGTGATCCCGGAATCGTCCGACAGGGCAGGCAGGCCAGTTGCTTTGGCTGCAGCGTGAGCCTTGATCCGGGCATTGCCGACGAAAGTGTCTTCGGTCTCTTCCGGTTCAGGCAGGTTCATTTCGCCGGCCCCGACAACAGTCACACCGAAGGGCTCGAGGAGATGCGCCATCTCCTCAAGTTTTCCTTTGTTGTGGGTCGCGAACAGCAGCCTGTCGCTGTCGAACTTGCGGGTCATGCGGTAGCGGCTTTCTGGGCAGCCGCCAATTCGCCGACGCCTTTTTCGGCCAGATCCATCAATTGATCCATTTGGGCACGGCTGAAAACTGAGCCTTCAGCGCTCATCTGAACTTCGATCAGCTTGCCGGATCCGGTCATGATGAAGTTGCCATCCACGCCCGCTTCGCTGTCTTCGGGGTAATCAAGGTCCAGTACGGGTTGACCAGCGTAGATACCACAGGACACAGCCGCGACCGGATCGACCAGCGGGTCAGAGATCACGTCGCCCGACTTCATCAGCTTGTTGACGGCCAGGCGCAGAGCAACCCAACCACCCGTGATCGAAGCACAACGGGTGCCGCCATCAGCTTGAATTACATCGCAATCGACGGTGATCTGACGCTCGCCCAACGCAACCCGGTCTACGCCGGCGCGCAGGGCGCGGCCGATCAGGCGCTGGATTTCCACCGTGCGCCCGCCTTGCTTACCTGACGCAGCTTCTCGCCGCATCCGGGTGTTGGTGGCGCGGGGCAGCATCCCGTATTCAGCGGTGACCCAACCCAGGCCCGAGCCTTTGATAAAAGGCGGCACGCGGTCCTCAATGGTGGCGGTGCACAGCACATGGGTGTCACCCATTTTGATCAGGCAGGAACCTTCGGCATGTTTGGTGAACCCCGTTTCGATTGAAACGGCGCGCATTTCGCTTAAATCTCGTCCAGAGGGTCGCATCGGAAATCCTTTGTTTGCTGGGTTGGGGATAACGCCCCGCAGCGTTACGATGCAACCCCGATTGACCTTTCATTTGCCTGCTATTTAATGACGAATGAGCAGGGGAAGACGCATGAGCGAAGCGAGCAAGATTCTGGACGAAATGAACAACCGGTCACGGGAAGTGTTCCGGCTGATTGTCGAGAGCTATCTGGAAAGCGGTGAACCCGTCGGCAGCCGTACGTTGACGCGTACCTTGTCCGAGAAAGTCAGCGCTGCGACTGTTCGCAATGTGATGCAGGATCTGGAATTTCTGGGCCTTCTGGACAGTCCCCATGTCAGCGCCGGTCGAATCCCAACGCAGCAAGGCCTGCGAATGTTTGTGGACGGATTGCTGGAGGTCGGGGATCTGGGCGCGGACGACCGAGAGAAACTGGAACAGACATTGGGCTCAAACACAGGTGACGTTGGCGGAATGATGGACCGCGTGGGTTCGGCGTTGTCACACGTGACACAAGGCGCCTCGCTGGTTTTGACGCCCAAGCAAGAATCGGAAATCAAACATATTGAATTCGTTTCTTTGGGTCATGATCGGGCTTTGGTGGTTTTGGTTTTCTCGGATGGTCATGTGGAAAACCGCTTGTTCACTCCACCGCCCGGTCAAACCCCCAGCTCAATGCGCGAAGCGGCGAACTTCCTGAACGCGCTCATTGAAGGGCGGACACTTAGTGAAGTACGTCAGCAGATGCAGACGCAAATCGATGCACGTAAGCAGGAAATCGACATTCTGGCGCGTGAGATGGTCGAAAGCGGAATGGCCGCCTGGGACGGGGATGGCATCGACTCGGCCCGTTTGATTGTGCGCGGGCGCGCGAATCTTTTGAACGAACCCGGTCAGGCCGAGGAACTGGACCGTATTCGCACCCTGTTTGATGACCTGGAACGCAAGCGAGATATCGCGGAATTTCTCGAATTGACCGAAGATGGCGAAGGTGTGCGCATTTTTATCGGGTCTGAGAACAAACTTTTCTCACTTTCGGGTTCCTCTTTGGTGGTGTCTCCATATATGAACGCTGATCGAAAGATAATCGGTGCGGTCGGGGTCATCGGGCCCACACGTCTGAATTATGGACGGATCGTTCCGATCGTGGATTATACAGCGCAACTGGTCGGCAAGCTGATATCCGACCGGAGCTAGAGGGTAAGAGATGGCAGAGCCCAAGAACGAAGATTTTCTGGACGATATCGCAACCGCCGAGGCGGAAGAACTGGCCGAAGAGCTGATGGATATCAGCGAAGAAGAACTGGAGCTGGACGCGCTGCGGGCCGAACGGGACGATTACAAGGACAAGTTCATGCGCGCATTGGCGGATGCCGAAAACGCGCGCAAGCGTGGTGATAAGGCGCGTCGCGACGCGGAGCAATATGGTGGGTCCAAACTGGCCCGCGATATGCTGCCAGTCTACGACAACATGAAACGCGCGCTTGAAGCGGCGACCGATGAGCAGAAAGAAGTGGCTGCTGGTCTGTTGGAAGGTGTCGAACTGACCATGCGCGCGTTGAAAGACGTGTTCCAGAAACATGGGATCGAAGTGATCACGCCCGAGGTTGGGGATCGGTTCGATCCGAATGTGCACGAAGCGATGTTTGAGGCACCTGTGCCGGGCACTCGTGCAGGCGACATCATTCAGGTGTCGGCGGAAGGGTTCATGTTGCATGACCGCCTGCTGCGTCCTGCGCAGGTTGGCGTGTCGTCGACACCTGCGAGTTGATTGGCTTTTTCAAAGCCAAGCCTTCGGCGAGAGTATTTTTGAAAAGATGAAGGGGCGGTCAGGATCTGGCCGCCTCTTTCAGTTTATAGATCAGGTCGAGCGCTTCGCGTGGGGTGAGCTCGTCCGGCAGAATGTCGTTCAGCATGTTTGTGACGGGTGACGATTTGAGTGCGGGAGGCGGTGGCGGAGGCGCGGCTGAGAACAGGGGCAGGTCGTCAATTAGGGCCTTTTGCTTACCGCCTTCGCGTTCTGTTTTTTCCAGTTGGTCCAGCACGACGCGGGCACGCTCCACTACCGAGGTTGGCAGACCCGCGAGTTGCGCAACCTGCACGCCATAGGACCGGTCGGCAGCACCTTTGTGGACCTCGTGCAGGAAGATCACTTCACCTTCCCATTCCTTCACGGTGACTGTGGCGTTGTCTACGCCTTCCAAGTTCCCAGCTAGTGCGGTGAGTTCATGATAATGCGTGGCAAACAAGGCGCGGCATTTGTTGGCTGCGTGCAGGTGTTCCAGTGTGGCCCAGGCAATGGAAAGCCCGTCATAGGTAGCCGTCCCACGCCCAATTTCATCGAGGATCACAAGCGCCCGCTCGTCGGCCTGATTTAGAATGGCAGCGGTCTCCACCATTTCGACCATGAAGGTCGAACGGCCCCGGGCAAGATCGTCTGAGGCTCCTACGCGGCTGAAAAGCTGGCTGACCACGCCGACATGCGCCTGTTCGGCAGGGACGTAGCTGCCCATTTGGGCCAGAAGGGCGATTACAGCGTTCTGCCGCAGGAAGGTCGATTTACCAGCCATGTTTGGACCTGTCAGCAACCAGATGGCCGCACCGTCGTCTGCACTAAGATCGCAGTCATTGGCGACGAAGGCATCCCCGCTTTGCTGTCGCAAGGCATGTTCGACAACCGGATGGCGACCACCTTGCACGTTGAACGTCCGAGATGCGTCCACCTGTGGTCGACACCAGTTTTCCCCGCGCGCCAGATCAGCAAGGGCAGTGGTCAAATCCAGTTCCGCCAGCCCGCGGGCGGCTTGATTAAGCCGGGCTGCGAGGGTTAAAATCCCATTAGAAAGCCTTTGATAGAGCCGTTTTTCGATCTCAAGTGCCAGATTGCCCGCGTTCAGGATGCGGGTTTCAATTTCAGAGAGCTCGATGGTCGTGAACCGCACCTGGTTGGCGGTTGTCTGGCGGTGGATATAGGTCTCGGAAAACGGCGGGTTCAGCATCTTCTCGGCATGGGTCGCCGTGGTTTCGATGAAATAGCCCAGCACGTTGTTGTGTTTGATCTTCAGCGAGGTGATGCCGGTATGTTCAGCATATTTTTGCTGAAATCCTGCAATAACGGATCGACCCTCGTCGCGCAGGGTGCGGGCTTCGTCCAATTCGGTGTCAAAGCCAGGTGCGATAAAACCACCGTCGCGCGTAAGAAGTGGTGGCTCGGCAACCAGGGCTTCGTCGAGTAAGTTCAGCAAATCATCGAAGCCAACCAGATTCTGAAGCGCAGTTGTTAGAAGAACCGGCAAATCTTGATCTGCGCAAATCTCGGCAATTGCCGCCGCTTGCGTGAGTCCATTTCGGATAGCTGCCAGATCACGAGGCCCGCCACGCTCCAGTGACAAACGGGACAGGGCGCGGTCCAGATCAGGTGTTTTGCGTAGCGATTCACGCAGGTCTGACGCAATAAGGCTGTCCTCGACCGCAAAGCTCACCGCGTCCAGCCGGGCGTGTATGATGTCTAGATTGCGAGAGGGGCTGGACAGGCGTTGCTCCAGCAATCGCGCACCGCCCGGGGTTACGGTCCGATCGACCACTGAAAGTAACGAACCGGCACGTCCGCCAGACAAGGATCGGGTCAGTTCCAGATTGCGGCGCGTTGCGGCGTCAATCTGCACAACGCGGTCCTCGGATTCTTTCAACGGTGTTTGCAGCAGGGGCAATTTGCCCTTTTGCGTAATCTCCAGATAGTCGATCAGCGCACCCATCGCCGAAACTTCGGCGCGTCCGAAATTCCCGAACGCGTCCAGCGCACCCACATGAAATAAGCCGCAGATGCGTTTCTCAGCCGCAGTGCTATCAAAACTGGACCGTCCGACAGGGGTGAGGGAAATGCCTAAATCACGAACCGGTTCATTCAGTTTGTATTGCACGCTATCGGCCACGATCAGTTCCGACGGCGCCAGTCGCGCGAGTTCTGGGCTGAGGCGCACAGATGTCAAAGGCATCACGTGAAACGCCCCGGTCGAGATGTCGGCCCAGGCCAGCGCCGCTTCATCCCGAACCTCGGCATAAGCGGCGAGAAAGTTGTGGCGGCGGGCCTCAAGCAGGGCATCCTCGGTCAGTGTGCCGGGCGTCACTAGACGCACGACATCGCGCTTTACCACCGATTTAGAGCCTCTTTTCTTCGCTTCAGCCGGGCTTTCCATCTGCTCGCAGACGGCCACGCGAAAGCCCTTGCGGATCAGTGTCAGCAGGTACCCTTCGGCAGAGTGAACCGGCACACCGCACATTGGAATATCTTCGCCATTGTGCTTGCCACGTTTGGTTAACGCGATATCCAGCGCTTCCGCAGCGTTTACGGCATCCTCGAAGAACATCTCGTAAAAGTCGCCCATGCGGTAAAACAGCAGAGCGTCGGCATGGGCCTCTTTGATTTCGAGGTATTGCGCCATCATTGGCGTGACTGTGGACAAGGCTGATCCCTTCTGGCGTATTCCGGGCGCGACCTTACAAAGCCGGTCCCTGCGACGAAAGGTGAAAACGTATTGTCGTTGAGGCGCGCCCTTGCCTGCGCTATGAGGCAAAAGCCCAACAGATGTAAAGAAACGACATTTCCGATGCCCAAAGCGAAGATCACCAAAGAAGAGGCGCTGGCCTTTCACCTCGACCCGACCCCCGGCAAGTGGGAGGTGCAGGCTACCGTCCCGATGACCACGCAGCGCGATCTGTCGCTGGCCTACAGCCCGGGTGTGGCTGTTCCATGTGAAGCAATCGCCGAGGCGCCTGAAACTGCGTATGACTATACCAACAAGGGCAACTTGGTCGCCGTAATCTCGAACGGAACGGCGGTGCTGGGTCTTGGTAACCTCGGCGCGTTGGGCTCGAAGCCGGTGATGGAGGGGAAATCGGTCCTGTTCAAACGCTTCGCCGATGTGAACTCGATCGATATCGAACTGGACACCGAAGACCCGGATGAGTTCTGCCGTGCCGTGCGCCTGATGGGGCCGACTTTTGGCGGCATCAATCTGGAAGACATCAAGGCGCCCGAGTGTTTCATCATCGAACAGCGCCTGAAGGAAGAGATGGATATCCCAGTCTTCCACGATGACCAGCATGGCACAGCAGTGATCTGTGCGGCGGGTCTGCTGAACGCGTTGCATATCTCGGGCAAGAAGATCGAGGATGTGAAAATCGTCTTGAACGGCGCGGGTGCAGCGGGGATTGCTTGTATCGAACTGCTCAAAGCGATGGGCGCGCGACATGAGAACTGTATCGTGTGTGATACCAAAGGTGTCATATATCAGGGTCGGACCGAGGGCATGAACCAGTGGAAGTCCGCCCATGCGATCACAACCGAATTGCGCACGCTTGAAGATGCCATGAAAGGGGCTGATGTGTTCCTTGGTGTTTCGGTCAAGGGAGCAGTCACTCAAGACATGGTTGCGTCGATGGCCGACAACCCGGTGATCTTTGCAATGGCGAACCCGGATCCCGAGATCACTCCGGAAGAGGCCCATGAGGTTCGCGTGGATGCCATCGTGGCGACCGGCCGCAGCGATTACCCAAACCAGGTGAACAACGTTCTGGGCTTCCCCTATCTGTTCCGTGGTGCGCTGGACATTCATGCGCGCGCCATCAACGATGAGATGAAGATTGCCTGTGCCCATGCGCTGGCCAATCTGGCGCGTGAAGATGTACCGGATGAGGTTGCGATGGCCTATGGCAAGTCGCTCACCTTCGGACGGGATTATATCATTCCAACACCGTTCGATCCGCGTTTGATCCACCGCATCCCTCCAGCCGTTGCAAAGGCCGGTATGGACACTGGCGCGGCGCGCCGCCCGATCATCGACATGGACGCCTACGAGCTGAGCCTGAAATCCCGGATGGACCCGACCGCCAGCATTCTGCGCGGTCTGAACGCCCGTGCGCGCCAGGCGCAAAGCCGAATGATTTTTGCCGAGGGTGACGATCCACGGGTTTTACGCGCGGCTGTCATGTATCAGCGTTCCGGTTTTGGTAAGGCGCTTGTGGTCGGCCGGGCGGATGATGTCAAAGATAAGCTGGAAGCCACTGGTCTTGGCGATGCTGTGCGAGAAATCGAGGTTGTGAACGCCGCCAACACCACCCACCTCGAGACTTATTCGAATTTCCTCTATGAGCGCCTGCAGCGTAAGGGGTTTGACCGCAAGGATATTCACCGCCTGGCCGCGCGGGACCGACACGTGTTCTCTTCTCTGATGCTGGCCCATGGTCACGGAGACGGGCTGGTGACCGGAGCAACGCGCAAATCGGCGCATGTAATTGATCGCATCAATCATGTGTTTGATGCCGATGCGGCCCATGGCGCTGCTGGCGTGACGGCACTTCTGCATAAAGGCCGGATCGTTCTGATCGGAGATACGCTGGTGCATGAATGGCCGGATGAAAACGATCTGGCCAACATCGCCGAGCGTTCGGCAGCAGTTGCCCGACACATGGGGCTGGAGCCACGGGTTGCCTTTGTCAGCTTCTCGACATTTGGATACCCGGTTTCGGAACGCGCTGAGAAAATGCACCGTGCGCCTGCGGTTCTGGATCAGCGCGGCGTTGATTTCGAGTATGAAGGCGAAATGACGGTGGACGTGGCCCTGAACGTGGATCAGCAAGCGGCTTATCCGTTCTCACGCCTGACTGGCCCGGCGAATATCCTGATTGTTCCGGCGCGGCACTCGGCGTCGATCTCGACCAAGCTGATGCAGGAAATGGGCGGTGCCACCGTCATTGGCCCGATCCTGTCGGGGATCGACAAGCCGATTCAGATTTGCTCGACTGTGTCTACCGCCAATGACATTCTGAACATGGCCATTCTGGCCTCGTGCGACATCGGGTAGCTCATGACGATCTGGAACCTCGGCTCTATCAACGCGGATATGGTTTATGAACTACCGCATTTGCCTGCGCCGGGGGAAACTCTGGCCGCCCACGGGCTGGATCGTTTTCTGGGGGGCAAGGGCGCCAACATGTCCGTGGCTGCCGCACGGGCCGGATCACAGGTGAGCCATATTGGTGCCGTAGGACCGGATGGGCGCTGGGCGAAGGACCGATTGACGGAATATGGCGTGGATACGCGCTTTATTGCTGACACGGATGTGCCCACAGGACACGCGATCATTGCTGTGGATGTCGAGGGCGAGAACCTGATCATCCTCTATCCGGGGGCCAACCATGCTCTGGATGTCAGCCATTTGGGGCAGGCACTGTCATCGGCAAACACCGGTGACCTGCTGATCTTGCAGAATGAAACCAACGCACAGGTTGAAGCCGCGCAGTTGGGGCACAGGCTCGGGTTAACAGTTTGTTATGCCGCTGCGCCGTTTCAGGCCCAGGCGGTAAAAGCGGTTCTTCCATATCTGGATTTTCTGATTCTGAACGAGGTCGAAGCCGAACAATTGCGGCAGGAGACGGGGTTGAACGCTGCTGATCTACCGGTGCGGCATATCATTGTCACGCTAGGCTCAAAAGGCGCACGGTATTTGCAACAGGGCAGTGATCCGGTCGAGTTTGCAGCACATAGGGTGCAGGCCGTGGATACCACCGGGGCAGGTGATACCTTCACCGGCTATGTGCTGGCAGGTATGGATCGCGGAATGCCGATGGAACAGGCCATTCTGCAAGCGAACCGTGCCGCGGCCCTGATGGTCACGCGGCACGGAACGGCTGATGTTATTCCTGATCTGAGAGAAGTGCGTGACGCGTCCTTCGATTAAGACCCGGCGAAGGGTGCGTCTGTACCCCAAAGCTGTTTGACGCGCGCGTCGCGGCCGCAGGCTTTGCGATAGGCTTTATAGGCGCTGTGCTGGCGCTTGGGTCCAAAGCGGGTGAAGATCAGTTTGTTTCCTTTGTAGTAATCCTGATGATACGCCTCGGCAGGGTAAAAGGTGCCAGCGTTCAGGATCGGAGTGACAACCGTTTGGCCCAAGGCCCGTTGCGCTTCTTTCTTAGCTTGTTCTGCCAACGCCTTTTCGCCCGTGTTAGAGACAAAAATTGCAGTTCGATAGCTGCTCCCGCGATCGCAGAATTGGCCACCGGCGTCTGTAGGATCAACCGACCGGAAGAACATGTTCAGAAGCGTTTCACGTGACACCCGGGCGGGATCGAAAGTGATCTGAACCGCTTCATAATGACCGGTGCCACCTTTTGAGACCTGATCATAAGTGGGGTTCGCTGACTTGCCGCCGGTATAGCCCGATACGGCCCCGATAACGCCCGATACCGATTCAAAGTCGGATTCAACACACCAGAAACATCCTCCGGCAACGGTCAGTGTTTCTGCTCCTGCTGCGGGGGCAGGCAGGGCGCGCAGCATCGCAACCAAAGTGATCAGCGCGAACAGAATGGCTGGTTTGAAGGCATCAAGATAAGCAGTCCGTGTCATGTCGGGTCTCCTTTTGGGACCAAGGTGACCCGAGTTCGATCGACATTCAATTGCCTGACATCTGTTGTCACGCGCAGGTGAGACGAGTTTATCGATGGTAGATGCCAGATGAAAATCTCGTGCCGAGCCGTCTTGGCAGTTGGGCTCCATAGTCCCGGCGGTGCTTTATTCTTCGGCAAACCCGCCTTTAGCTTAGCCCAACAACTGCCCCAGTTTCATCGCGACACCCATATTGCCCGAGATCTTGAGCTTGCCCAAGGCGACACCTGTCATCGGGTTCAGCTTTCCGGTCAGCAGCTTGGTCAGGTTTTCCTGCGAGATGCGAATCGTACAATCCGTTTCCTGATCCAGCGTCGACGCCTGATTGTCGGCCAGAACAATCACACCGTCCTCACCACAATCGAATTTCAATGAGCCGTCAAAGGTTTTGCCGTTCAGGCCCTTTTGAATTCCATCGGCGATGTCCTGAAGCATCCGGGTTCCTTTCGCAGTTTCCGAATGCGTAAAGCGTGAGGTATCGTTCAGGCAAGGCTGACCCAACTGGAACTTCGGATCACGAAGCGCCGAGGCTCTGAACAGTCAGATCGCAGGGTTCACCACCATAAAAGGCGTCAAGTACCGCCTGAAACTCTGCCGGAGCATTCGCCACGGAGGAAAACAGCGTCATCGAAGAACGCAGCTTTCTTGCATCAATCCCGCCCAGAATGTCACTGACGTCACGCCCTTGGTGCAACAGCATAAGCGAGGCCGCCTCAGTCAGGCGGCGGCGCAGTTCGGTGTGGTTCAGGTAGCGGGTTGCCTCGTCCAGATCTTCGATCCCGTATAGCTGCGCCATATGAGACTGACCCAACTCGGCCAGTTGCGGAAACACAAACCACATCCAGTGGCTGGTTTTCTGCCCCTGTTTCAATTCACGCAGGACATCGGCCCAAACCGTGTCCTGCGCCTCAATGAACATATCGAGTTCGTCGTCGTTTTCGTCTTCGTCGATCACTTGGACAAACGCTTATCGCGCGCGGCCAGCAGTTTCAGACGCAGCGCGTTCAGCTGGATAAAGCCTGCCGCGTCGGTCTGATCATAAGCACCTGCGTCTTCCTCGAAGGTCACATGCGCCTCGGAATACAGCGAGTGATCCGACCAGCGGCCCACGGTCGAGGCCAGACCTTTGTACAGTTTCACGCGGACGGTGCCGGTGACGTGTTCCTGGCTCTTGTCGATGGCGGCCTGCAGCATTTCCCGCTCGGGGCTGTACCAGAAGCCGTTATAGATCAGTTCCGCATATTGCGGCATCAACTGGTCTTTCAGGTGCATCGCACCACGGTCCATTGTGATGGATTCAATCCCACGATGCGCTTCCAGCAGGATGGTGCCGCCCGGCGTTTCATAGATGCCGCGCGATTTCATACCGACGAACCGGCCTTCGACCAGATCCAGACGGCCAATGCCGTGCTTGCCACCATATTCGTTCAGCTTGGTCAGGATGGTGGCCGGGCTCATCGCCTCGCCATTGATGCTGACCGCGTCGCCTTTTTCAAAGCCGATCTCGATGAATTCCGGCACGTTCGGTGCGTCCTCGGGGTGGACCGTGCGCTGGTAGACGTAGTCCGGAGCCATATCCGCAGGGTCTTCCAGAACCTTGCCCTCGGACGAGGTGTGCAGCAGGTTGGCATCGACCGAGAAGGGCGCTTCACCACGTTTGTCCTTGGCAATCGGGATCTGGTTCTGCTCGGCAAATTCCAGCAGCTTGGTGCGGCTGGTCAGATCCCATTCGCGCCAGGGTGCAATCACTTTGATCTCTGGGTTCAGAGCGTAGGCAGCCAGTTCGAACCGAACCTGGTCGTTGCCCTTGCCGGTCGCGCCGTGGGCAACAGCGTCGGCACCGGTTGCTTCGGCAATTTCGACCAGACGTTTCGAGATCAGCGGCCGTGCAATCGAAGTGCCCAGCAGATACAGCCCCTCATACTGCGCATTGGCGCGGAACATCGGGAAGACGAAATCGCGGACGAATTCTTCACGGATGTCCTCGATATAGATGTTCTCGGGCTTGATCCCCAGCAATTCAGCTTTTTGGCGTGCGGGCTCCAGTTCCTCGCCCTGACCCAGATCGGCGGTGAAGGTTACAACTTCACAACCATACTCGGTCTGCAGCCATTTCAGAATGATCGAGGTATCAAGGCCACCGGAATAGGCCAGAACAACTTTCTTGGGCGCGGACATCTGACTTCCCCTTATTCGTAAGACGATTGGCCCCTAACGGGTTTTCGACGTGGGGGCAAGTTGTGACGATTGACGCAGGTAAGGAATTGGGGTGAAACAGGGGGAAAGAGAACAAGGATTGGTTGAAGGGACAGTTTTGGATGTTGGGTTGGCGTATTTTCAAACATGCGTTTGGCATGGTCTTCAATGATCTGGGTACAGCACTGCGGGTGTCGTCGCCTATCATTGCGGTGTCTGTGCTTGGACTGGTCCTGTTTTTTGTGGCAGGAGAAGGCTTTGTCACCGGTCAGAATGGAAGTTTCGGTGGGGTCATTCTTCTGACGGTTCTGCATTATATAGCAGCCCTGTGGGCCGCAGTGTCATGGCATCGCTATTGCCTGTTGGAAGAGTACCCGGATGGCGCAGCACCCGCATTCAACGGATCGCGCATATTGGCCTATTTCGGTTGGGGCCTTCTGTTGGGGCTGATTTTCATTGTGATGGCGGGTGGCGCAGGGGCTATCGGCTATGTCTTCAGTGGGACCGTGGGTCTGGCAATCATTGCCGTAAGCGTGATTTTCATCCTCTGGGTCGTGCAACGTCTCAGCATGGTCCTGCCTGCCAGCGCGGTAAACAATCCGATGTCACTTGGCGATTCATGGCGTGCAACGGACTCGGTTGCCGGAGCGATCCTTTTTACGTTCCTGCTTCTGGCGGCGTTTGGTTTTGTCATTGGATTTGTTGCGGGGTTCTTCGGAGTATTCTCAGCCACGCTGGGTTTTGCCCTCAATGCCGTTGTCCAGTGGATGATTGCCATGATCGGCCTGAGCATTTTGACGACACTGTACGGCGTTTGTGTCGAAAACCGCGAACTCGCCTAAACTGCGTACACATATGTATTCCTTGCCCTTCTCGCATTGATGCGGCACTGAACGGGTCATGAGTGACTTCATGACCCGCGCCCGTGCCGCCGAACAGGCGATGCGCACCGTGTTTCCGGCAACACCGTTGCAGCGGAATGCCCATCTGTCCGACCGCTTTGGGGCCGATATCCTGCTTAAACGCGAAGATCTCAGCCCGGTGCGGTCCTACAAAATCCGCGGCGCGTTCAATGCCATGCGCAAGCAGCAGGGGCAGGATTTGTTTGTCTGCGCCAGCGCGGGCAATCACGCGCAGGGCGTGGCTTTCATGTGCAAGCATCTGGACGTGAAGGGTGTGATCTTCATGCCGGTAACGACCCCGCAGCAGAAAATTCAAAAGACCCGCATTTTCGGCGGCGACAATATCGAGATCCATCTGACCGGCGACTATTTCGATGATACTCTTGCGGCCGCTCAAGCCTGGTGCACGCAACAGGGCGGATATTTCCTGTCGCCATTCGACGATACGGATGTGATTGAAGGTCAGGCCTCACTGGCGGTCGAGATCGAAGAGCAATTGGGCGGTGTGCCGGATCATATCGTTCTGCCGGTTGGCGGCGGTGGCATGTCCTCTGGCGTGGCCACATGGTTCGGGGATCGCAGCCATTGTCTGTTTGTCGAGCCCGCAGGTGGTGCCTGTCTGCGCGCTGCCTTGGCTGCGGGGCATCCAGTCTCGCTGGATCATGTGGATACCTTTGTCGACGGCGCAGCGGTTGGACGGATCGGTGAGCAACCATTTGAATTGCTGAAGTCACGCCACCTGTCGGATGTACTGGTTCTGTCCGAAGATCGCATCTGCACCACCATGATCGAGATGCTGAATGTCGAAGGCATTGTTCTCGAACCCGCTGGCGCGCTGGCGATCGAAGCGGTGGGCGATATCCAGAGTTTTGTGCGTGGCAAGACTGTGGTCTGTGTGACGTCTGGCGGCAATTTCGATTTCGAACGCCTGCCAGAGGTCAAGGAACGCGCACAGCGCTATTCCGGGGTGAAGAAGTATTTCATCCTGCGCCTGCCGCAACGCCCCGGCGCGTTGAAAGAGTTTCTGGGTATTCTGGGTCCCGAGGATGACATTGCCCGCTTTGAGTACATGAAGAAATCGGCCCGCAATTTCGGCTCGGTCCTGATCGGGATCGAAACCCGCAAGCCCGAAAATTTCATGCGCCTGTTTGCGCATCTGGACGAGGCGGGGTTCACCTACACCGATATCACCGAAGACGAGACATTGGCGCAGTTTGTCATCTAACTCAGGTTATTAGGCAACTCAGCTTCGAATTTCTGCTTCGAGCTCTCAAATACAGCGAGGATTGCGGGCAGATCGACATCTTCGCTCCGACCAGCGGCAGCCTGCCGTTCGCCATCCTGACAGAGTTTCGAAAACTGGTCGAACCCGAGACTAAGCGCGCTGCCTTTCAGAAAATGCAGATTCTGCTCGAACTCGGAACGGGTCGTATCCTGACGCAGGCGGGCGATGACGTCCTGCACTTCTTCCAGGAAGATGTCGACCACCTCATCAAACTCATCCGGGCCAACTTCGTCCCGCAATTGCCTGACTCTGTCCCAGTGGATCATGCTACCTCACTTGCCGTTGAACGCGCGTGCTTCAGGATTAGGCGCCGCCTGTAAAAACCGGGTTAACGGCAAAGTTCGATTGCGATCTTTGGTCTTCACCGGATGTTAAATCCGTTGGCGTTAGGGTTGCCGTGTGTGAACGAACTCATCAGAGCAGAGGGTAAATGGTGCCAGGGGCGAGTCTTGAGGACGCCAGATCAGATCTGGACTTCGGCGCGATCCGCAAGGTGCTGGTGGTGGATGACAGCCGTCTGCAGCGGCGTATTCTGGTCGCCTCACTCAGGAAATGGGGTTTTGAGGTGGTCGAGGCCGATACAGGTGATGCTGCCCTGGCGCATTGCAGGGACGACCCGCCCGATCTTGTTCTCAGCGATTGGGTCATGCCGGGGATGAGCGGTCTTGAATTTTGCTATGCTTTTCGCGCCTTGGACACAGATCAGTACAGTTACTTCATCCTCCTGACCTCCAAAAGCGAAAAGCAGGAAGTTGCGCGCGGTCTGGATGCTGGCGCAGACGATTTTCTGATCAAACCTCTTGAGGCAGATGAGCTGCGCGCGCGTATTTCAGCCGGCGCCCGTATTCTGGACATGCAACGTGAGTTATCGCAAAAAAACCGCCTGATTGAATCCGCGTTGGAAGAGCTCAGGTTGGCGCATGATGCGATCGACAAAGACCTCATGCAAGCCCGCAAGATTCAGGAATCACTGGTTCCAGAGCTGACACGGGGATTTGGCAACTCCCGGGTCAGCCTGTTGCTGAAGCCTTGTGGTCACATTGGTGGAGACCTTGTTGGCATGTTCTCACCCGGGGTCAATCGGTTGGGCTTTTACAGTATAGATGTGTCCGGACATGGCATCACTTCAGCGATGATGACGGCTCGGTTGGGGGGTTACCTGTCCAGCAAACATTTTGACCAAAACGTCGCTATGGAGCCAAGGTTCAACAAATTCTATGCGCTGCTGCCCCCGGAAGATGTCGCGAGACTGCTCAATTCCCGATTAATGGCTGACGAAGGGATCGAAGAGTACTTTACGATGGTTTATGCCATCGTGGATCTTCGCAACGGGCATCTGAAAATGGTGCAGGCCGGGCATCCACATCCCCTTCTGCTGCGTCAGGATGGTAGCACTGAATTTCTGGGTGACGGCGGATTGCCTATCGGATTGATCGAAGATGCGAGGTTTCAGCAAATCGAGACACGTATGCGACCTGGAGACAAGTTGTTGTTGTATTCAGATGGGTTTACCGAATGTCAGCTCGCTGATGGTGGCTTGCTGGAAGAAGACGGTTTGCTGCAGATGACACAACAATGCATTTCGGCAAAGGGTGGGTCGGAGTTCCTGGACGACATGTTCTGGCGTTTGACGCGAGAGATTTCGCCCGAAGACGGTATTGGGGATGACGTTTCCGCCGTTTTCTTTGAGTATAACGGACCTTAGAGCGAGTTTAGGTGCATTCCGGCAAAATGGCGGTCACCATCATTGCCCAGTTGTTCGACGGCAGCGGCAGTTTCGATCCACAGTGCTTCGTGAAATGCTTCGGTCGGCGGGCCCATACGACGCACGGGTCGGGCACGATAGATCATGCAGACCTTTTCAGCCCACTGATCGTATTCAGGCATATAGGTGAACCGTCGAAACGCCCCCACCCGACGGGGCGCGGTTATCAACCAGCCGGTTTCCTCAAATACTTCACGGTGCAGAGCGGTGATCGGCGATTCCCCGGGGTCAATACCACCACCGGGCAATTGCAGTTCGGGGTTAATACCGTCGTCATACCAGGTCACCAAAAGAGAGCGTCCGCGCGGCAGCAATACGTATACTCCCGGTCTTTGCGTGTATTTCCGCCCCGCCTCGGGGGTTTCACCGAACCGCCTGATCATGTATGGCCCCTTAAAACCCAATCTGTACGACCTATATGGTGCCGGTATGCCAACCCGTGGCGTGTAAGGAAACCCCATGTCTCTTGGAACAAAAATCGCGTGGGACGACACCGTCCTGCCCTTTCAACTTGATGCATCCGACATGCGCGGTCGCGTGGCCCGTCTGGATGGCGTTCTGGACGGAATCCTGAAACAGCACGACTATCCGGAACAGGTCGAAGCGCTGGTGGCCGAGATGGCCTTGCTGACCGCATTGATCGGCCAGACGGTTGCTTTGCGTTGGAAGCTGTCCCTGCAGGTGCAGTCAAAAGGTGCAGTCCGCATGATCGCGACCGATTATTACGCGCCGCAGGAAGAGGGCCAGTCCGCCCAGATTCGCGCCTATGCCAGCTTTGACCGCGACCGGCTGACCGACGCCGCTCCGTTTGATCAGGTGGGCGAAGGGTATTTTGCCATCATGATCGATCAGGGCGAAGGCACCCAACCGTATCAAGGGATCACTCCCTTGGCCGGTGGGTCGCTGAGTGTCTGTGCCGAGGCGTATTTTGCGCAGTCGGAACAGCTGCCGACCCGATTCTCGTTGAGCTTTGGCAAATCGACCGAACCGGGCGTGGGCGAGCATTGGCGCGCCGGTGGCATCATGTTGCAGCACATGCCCAAAGCCTCGCCCTTTGCCGCATCGGGCGAGGGCAACGGTGAAATTCTGACGGCCAGTGATCTGGTTGACGGCGAAGAAGGAGAGAACTGGGGTCGGGTCAACATCCTGCTGGATACGGTCGAGGATCTTGAGTTGATCGGCCCCTCGGTTGCACCGACCGACCTTTTGGTCCGCCTGTTTCACGAGGAACAGCCGCGCGTTTATGATGCGCAGTCTGTGCAGTTCGGCTGTACCTGTTCCGAAGATCGCGTGCGGCAGAGCCTGTCGATCTACTCGGCCAAGGATATCGAAAAGATGACAACACCCGAAGGTCGGGTCACGGCGGATTGTCAGTTCTGCGGGGCTCATTACGTACTGGACCCCGCAACTGTCGGGTTCGACGCCGAAGACTCCAAGGGTGTATGACCCGGTTGAACAGATCCGGGCGGCCTTGTGCCGCCCCGGTCACGGGTCCAGCGATTTTGATCTGAACCCGGGTACCGTTCTGCCGCCCGGACGACGGTTGCGCGCGGCGGGTGTTCTGGTTGCTATTTCACTGGCCGATGACACGCCACAGGTGATCCTGACCAAACGGTCTTCGGCGCTGAAGCACCATCCGGGGCAGATCGCCTTTCCCGGCGGCAAACAGGATGAAACCGATGTCGACGTTACGGCAACGGCTCTCAGGGAAGCGCAGGAAGAAATTGGCTTGCCGCCGGAAATGCCAGAGATTCTGGGGTTTCTGCCCTCGCATGAAACCGTGACTTCTTTCACCGTCACACCGGTGGTTGCAATTTTGCGCGACACGTTCGATCCGGTGCCTGAACCCGGGGAAGTCGATGAGGTTTTTTCGACCCCTCTTGCCCATCTTTTGAATCCCGAGAATTATCTGGTTGAATCGCGCCGCTGGCGCGGTCAGAAACGCAGGTATTACGCAGTTCCGTTCGGCCCTTATTACATCTGGGGCGCGACGGCCCGTATATTGCGCGGGCTTGCAGCACGGGTGAATGAATGATGAAAATTGTCGAGCCCTGGGTCCGTGAACCTGTGACCCAAAAGGTTTGTTCGGCCCTGACCTCATCTGGGGCCCAGGCGCTTTTTGTAGGCGGTTGTGTGCGCAATGCGCTGCTTGGCGCGCCAGTTTCGGATATCGACATTGCCACCGATGCGCGGCCCGAACAGGTTGTCGAAGTGGCCCGGGCCGCGGGGCTCAAGGCCATTCCAACCGGCATTGAGCACGGTACGATCACTGTGGTCGGCGCAGGTATCCCACACGAGATTACCACATTCCGCCGTGACGTGGAAACTGACGGCCGTCGCGCCGTGGTGGCGTTTTCCGATCATGTTGAAGAAGACGCGGCACGGCGTGATTTCACCATGAACGCGATCTATGCAAAGCCCGATGGCGCTGTGTTAGACCCGCTTGGGGGCCTTCCTGACCTTGAGGCCCGGTTGGTGCGGTTTATCGGAACAGCTGAAAATCGAATTCGTGAAGATTACCTTCGCTCGCTTCGCTATTTTCGCTTTCACTCCTGGTACGGTGACCCGGATGCCGGTTTTGACCCCGATGCGTTGGCCGCCATCGGTGCCAATCTTGAGGGGCTGGAATCGTTGTCGCGTGAAAGGGTTGGGGCAGAGCTGCTGAAGCTGTTGGCATCGCCTGATCCGGCCCCCGCCGTTGCTACGATGCGCAGCACGGGCGTTTTGACCCGGTTGTTACCGGGTGCGGACGACCGGTCTTTGGCGCCTTTGATCGCGCTGGAACAAGCGGCGGGTGCCGATCCCGATCCGGTGCGCCGTTTGGCAGCCATGGCCACGCCCGACGATGCCGCGACATTGCGGTTGAGCCGTTCGCAGTTGCAACGCCTGACCCGTATGCGCGAGGAGGCGCAGGCCGCAACCAGCGTGGCCGAACTGGGATACCGCTATGGCGACGAAGGTGGATTGCATGAAACCCTCTTGCGCTGCGCTTTTCTGGAGCAACCCTGGTCCGAACACCTAAGGCGTGATCTACACGCAGGGGCAGCGGCTCGTTTCCCGATACAAGCCAGGGATCTGATCCCCACATTCACCGGCCCGGCGCTGGGCAAGAAGCTGGCCGAGCTTGAAAAGCTTTGGATCGCCTCCGGTTTTGCGCTGTCGCGCGAAGAGTTGCTGGCGCGTTAGCACGAAGTCTCAAAAGGGGATGACAACTTTGATCCTTTGTGCTTAGGTGCGCCTGTCACATGGATGGAGGAATGCGAATGTATTACGGGATCTGGTTCGGCTAAAGCCGGGACACTTGCCCCGTAAAGGGTGGTGTTCGGGCGCCATCTTTCTTCGCATGTCTAATCACTTGCTCAATCGGAGCACTCTCCATGTTTCGCTATTTCGAAAACCTTGTTGACCCTTTTGCCGCGTATCGTGAAACGGACATCCCTCCGACACGGCTGTGGCCTTTCATGTTGGACTATTCGCGGCCCTTCTTTCGGGTATTTGTCTGGGCCGCGCTGATTTCCATCATCGTCGCGGGCGTTGAAATCGGGCTGATCTACTACATGGGTCGCGTTGTTGACCTGCTGGGTGGTACCCCGGCGGAAGTCTGGCAGAACCACGGGACGGAACTGTTATTGATGGCAGCCTTCGTGCTCCTGCTGCGTCCGCTTCTGCATCTGATCGATGTGCTGCTTCTGAACAATTCGATCCTGCCCAATTTCGGCACGCTTATCCGTTGGCGTGCGCACAAACACGTTTTGCGTCAATCAGTTGGCTGGTTCGAAAACGACTTTGCCGGACGGATTGCAAACCGGATCATGCAAACCCCTCCTGCAGCGGGTGAGGTGGTCTTTCAGGTTTTTGACGCGATTTCCTTCTCGCTGGCGTATCTGATCGGCGCGGCGATCCTGCTGTACGCAGCGGATCCGCGTTTGTTGATCCCGCTGCTGATCTGGTTCGCGTTCTATGCGGTGCTGGTGCGTTGGACGGTTCAGCGTGTCGGTCCGGCGTCCAAGGCAGCCTCGGACGCGCGCTCGACCGTCACGGGTCGGGTCGTGGACAGCTATACGAACATCCATTCGGTCAAAATGTTCGCCCATGGCCCGCAAGAGCTGGACTATGCCCGTGAGGCGATCGAAGAAACCCGCAGGACTTTCCAGATCGAGATGCGGATTTTCACCATAATGGATGCGGTCCTGGTCACTTTGAACGGCATGCTGATCGTGGGTGTTGTAGGCTGGGCGATTGCCTTGTGGATGCAAGGCAGCGCTTCGGTCGGTGTTGTCGCGGCGGCCACGGCGCTGACCCTGCGCCTGAATGCGATGACGGGATGGATCATGTGGGCCCTGACCAGCTTTTTCCGCCAGCTTGGTATCGTGGCCGAGGGGATGGAGACCATCGCTCAACCCATCGATCTGCTCGACTCGCCGGCGGCGAAACCCCTGCAGCTCAGCAAGGGCGAGATTCAGATTCGCGATCTCTCACATCACTACGGTCGCGATGCGGGCGGTTTGGATCATATCAATCTGACCATCCGGCCCGGTGAAAAGATCGGTTTGATCGGACGTTCCGGTGCGGGTAAATCGACCCTAGTAAAGCTGCTTTTGCGGTTTTATGACGTCGAGCGCGGTGCAATTCTGATCGACAACCAGAACATTGCGCAGGTCACACAGGACAGTCTGCGCAGCCATATCGGCATGGTCCAACAAGACAGCGCGCTGCTTCACAGGTCCGTGCGCGACAACATCCTCTATGGGCGCCCGGATGCGTCCGAGGCGCAGATGATCGCCGCCGCCAAGCAGGCCGAAGCGCACGAGTTCATCCTTGACCTGCAAGATCCGCAGGGTCGAACTGGGTACGACGCTCATGTGGGTGAACGTGGAGTGAAGCTGTCCGGTGGTCAGCGACAGCGGGTGACGCTGGCGCGGGTGATCCTGAAGGACGCGCCGATCCTGTTGTTGGACGAGGCGACATCTGCACTAGATTCCGAGGTTGAAGCCTCAATTCAGGAAACTCTCTACGGCATGATGCAAGGTAAAACCGTGATAGCCATCGCTCACAGGCTCAGCACCATCGCGCAGATGGACCGGATTCTGGTTATGGATGCGGGCCGCATTGTCGAAGAAGGTGCGCATTCCGACCTGTTGGCGCAGGGCGGGCTTTACGCGCAGTTCTGGGCGCGGCAATCTGGCGGCTTCGTGAACCCGGAGGCTGCTGAATGAGGGTTGCTGACCTCATCTACCCCTTCAAGAACATCGAAACGCCCCCACCACAGACTTTGGGGGCGTTCATTCGCTGGAACCTGTCCGGGGCCTGGCCCATGCTTTTTGTTGCGGCATTCTTTTCGGCGATCGCTGGCGCGATGGAGGCGGTCACGGCCTGGATTCTTGGCCGTGTCATTGACGTGGCGACCTCAAGCGGGCCCGAGAACTTTCTGACCGCTGAAAACATGTGGATGATCTTTGGCGCGGTCACTTTCTTCATGCTGCTGCGTCCGATCTTGTTTGGCCTGTCGTCTCTGTCGAACAACTACATCGTGATGCCCAACATCACACCTCTGGTGCTGGCCAAGCTGAACCGTTGGACGCTGGGCCAGTCGGTGACTTATTTCGATGACGATTTTGCCGGCCGGATTGCTCAGAAACAGATGCAGACATCGAACGCCATGGCGTCAGTCGTGTCAGAAACGATCAGCGCAATTGTATTTGCCTTGGCGTCATTGTTGGGATCTTTGCTTTTGTTAGGGTCTATTCATCCGTTGGTGATGTTACCCTTTGCCGCCTGGTTGGCGGTCTATTTCCTGCTTGTACGTTGGTTTCTGCCTCGCATCCGCGTGCGGTCTGGCGCGCGAGCTGGTGCGAGGGCGATGGTGTCGGGGCAAGTGGTCGATACGATTACCAACATCAAGACGGTCAAACTGTTTGCGCATTCCGCGTTCGAAGATCAGGCCGCGCGCAAGTCGATGGTCGAGTTGCGCGAAAGATCGCTGGATTTTGGTAAATTGTCCGCCAGTTTCCGGTTCATCCTGATGACACTGGCCGGTGTCCTGCCCGTTTTGTTGTTGGGCGCGACCTTGTGGCTGTGGCAGGTCGGCATGGCGACCACCGGGGACATTGTTGCCGCTGGGGCTGTCTCGATCCGCATTGCTCAGATGACCGGTTGGGTGAGTTTCACGCTGATGGGGCTATATGCCAATGTGGGTGAGATCGAAAACGGGATGAAGACGCTGGCCAAGCGAGACCGGGTCGAGGATGTGGGCGGCGCGAAAGATCTCAAGGTGTCCGAAGGGTCGATCTCATTCGAAGGTGTCGGTTTTGCTTATGGCCGGGATATCGGTGGGGTCACGGATTTGACCCTGACCGTCAAACCGTGTGAAAAACTGGGCATCGTAGGTGCATCGGGGGCCGGAAAATCCACACTCGTGTCGTTGCTGCTCAGGCTTTATGACAAAGAAAGTGGCTTTATATTCATTGATGGTCAGGACGTGTCGCAGGTGACGCAAGACAGCCTGCGCCGCCAGATCGGTATGGTCACGCAGGAGACCGCAATGTTCAACCGTTCCGCGCTTGAGAATATCCTGTATGGCAGGCCGGACGCATCAGAGGACGAAATGATCGCTGCCGCAAAAAAGGCCGAAGCGCATGAATTTATCCTGAGCCTCGAGGATGCGAACGGTCGCAAAGGCTATGATGCTCATCTGGGTGAGCGCGGTGTAAAGCTCAGTGGCGGGCAGAGGCAACGGATTGCACTGGCGCGCGCCATTCTGAAGGACGCGCCGATCCTGGTTCTTGATGAGGCGACATCTGCACTGGATTCCGAAGTTGAAGCGTCGATTCAAACAGCGCTGCATCGGGTCATGGAAGGCAAAACCGTGCTGGCCATTGCGCATCGGCTGTCCACACTCAGCGAGATGGACCGGATAATTGTTCTGGACCAGGGGCGGATCGTGGAAACCGGCACGCACGCGGCGCTGTTGGAGCAGGGCGGGCTGTACGCGCGGTTCTGGCGCCGTCAATCGGGTGGCTTCATTCAGGCGGAAGCTGCGGAATAAGGCTTTTGTTGCTGTTAAAGCCCGGCTATCAGGCCCCTCATGAAGCAGCAATTCACAATCACACGGCTTGGACATCAGGGCGATGGCATTGCTGACGGCCCTGTCTACGCCCCGCGCACCCTGCCCGGCGAGGTCATCAGTGGCACTCTTGTTGGCCAGCTTCTGACCGATATCCGGGTAGAGACTCCGTCCGAAGACCGGATCAAAGCTCCGTGTCGTCACTACAAAGCGTGCGGTGGCTGCCAGTTACAGCACGCATCTGATGCATTTGTGGCCAGTTGGAAGCTGGAAATTGTGCGCAACGCACTGACGGCGCAAGGCCTCGATGCGCCTCTGCGTCCAATACACACTTCGCCCGAACAGTCGCGTCGGCGCGCTACGATTGCCGTAAGACGCACGAAGAAGGGCACATTGGCTGGGTTTCACGGTCGTGCATCAGAGGCGATCACGGAAATACCCGAGTGCCTGTTGCTCGACCCGTCTTTGATCGCTGCCATTCCAGTTGCCGAGGCGCTAGCTGTTCTGGGCGGAAGCCGCAAAGGCGTTTTGGCTGTCGCGCTCACACTGTCGGACGGCGGTTTAGATGTGGCCGTCAAAGGTGGCAAACCTTTGGACGGCCCTTTGGAACTTGCGTTGGCGCAAGCGACCGAGAAGCATGGTCTGGCCCGGCTCAGCTGGGATGGTGAGGTCATCGCCATGCGCCACGCACCGGTTCAGCGGTTTGGAACAGCTAATGTCACACCGCCTCCCGGAGCCTTCCTGCAGGCAACACAGGACGGAGAACAGGCTCTGTTACAGGCGGTTATCGAAGCCACAAAAGGTGCGAAACGTATTGTTGACCTGTTTGCAGGCAGCGGAACATTCTCTCTGCCCTTGGCGGAAGGTGCCGAAGTTCACGCAGTTGAAGGCGAGGCGGCTATGGCCCAGGCATTGGATCAGGGCTGGCGCAGGGCTCAGGGTCTGAAACGTGTGACCACCGAGGCCCGCGACCTGTTCCGCCGCCCGCTGATGTCGGATGAACTGAAGCCCTTCGGCGCAGTCGTGCTGGACCCGCCCCGCGCCGGTGCCGAAGCGCAGATAGAAGAGATTGCGCAGGCTCAACAACCGGTGATTGCCTATGTCTCTTGCAACCCTGTCACCTTTGCTCGCGATGCAAAAACGCTGGTTAACGCGGGCTACACCCTTGAATGGGTACAGGTCGTTGACCAATTTCGATGGTCGTCACATACGGAACTCGCTGCGCGGTTTGTCCTGAACGCCGCATCTTGATCAGACAGGGGAATGCGACTCATGAGGTCTAAACAGCGTTTGCTGAACATTATAGAAGCGCCCGTTTTCGGCCGGTTCATTACGGCTGTCATCATCTTCAATGCCATCCTTCTGGGGATGGAAACATCGCCGACCCTGATGGAAATAGCAGGGCCGGTGATTGTAGCATTGGACAAACTGTGCCTTGCAATTTTCGTTGCCGAAATTGCCATGAAGCTGATCGCCTCGGGGCGCAGGTTCTTTACAAATGGCTGGAACATATTCGATTTCCTGATCGTCGGCATCGCCCTGGTTCCCAGCGCCGGAAGCCTATCCGTGCTGCGCGCCCTGCGTATTCTGCGGGTGTTGCGCGTGATTTCCGTCGCTCCACGCCTGCGCCGCGTGGTCGAAGGGTTCATCTCGGCCCTTCCCGGAATGGCCAGTGTGTTTCTGCTGATGGCCATCCTGTTCTATATCGGGGCCGTGATCTCGACCAAGTTGTTTTCGGCAAGCTTTCCGAGCTGGTTCGGCGATCTGGGCCTGTCCGCCTACACGCTGTTCCAGATCATGACATTGGAAAGCTGGTCGATGGGGATCGTGCGACCGGTGATGGAGGTTTATCCTTACGCCTGGGTCTTTTTTGTCCCCTTCATCATGGTCACCACTTTTGCAGTGGTGAACCTGTTGGTGGGCCTTATCGTGAATTCGATGCAGGATGCCCACCACGCCGAGGACGAGGTTAAAACCGACGCCTATCGCGACGAGGTTCTGGAACGACTGGAGAGCATTGAACGTCGGCTGGTCGAGCAGTCGAACATCAAAAAGTGATTTCAGTTTTTATTTTTTTTGACATAATGATTGCAAAAAAGCAGAGCAGGCAGTGAAACATGGATCGTCGAGCATTCGGATTGGGGGCGATGGCAACGCTGAGTCTATCGGCTTGTGCCTCAGCCAGCCCAAGATTTCTGACATATAACGGACCTGAAGTGACCTCTTTGGTGGTCAACAAGGGCGCGCGCAAACTTTACCTGTTGCATAACGAAAAGATCCTCAAGGAATATGATGTTGATTTGGGGTTTGCACCCAGTGGAACTAAGAACCAGCGCGGGGACGGCCGAACGCCCGAGGGCTCATATCTGATCGATCGTCACAACCCCAGAAGCCGGTATCATCTGTCCTTAGGCATATCCTATCCCAACTCGCAGGACGTTGCCAAAGCCAAGGCTGCGGGTGTTGATCCCGGTGGAGATATCTTTATCCACGGGCAACCGAATCTGAGATCAGAGCTGAGACGCGCCAAAAAGACGCCGGATTGGACAGCAGGATGCATCGCGGTCAAGAATGACGAAATCGAAGAGATCTATTCGATGGTCGGCCGGGGTACATTGATCACTCTGCGCCCTTAGGCTGTATCGGCGACCAGGCACAGAATCCGAACGCTTCATAGTCGCGCTGGTAGGTTTCAACTGCCAGCGCTTCCAGTTGTGCATCGTAGATCTGGTCGAGAAAATACGGTTCATCCGGAGCGCAGTGACCAGGTTGTGGCGGGTTTGAATGCCCCATATTGCGCGCCAAATCCGGCAGAGCCGTCGTCAAGTCCTCTTCCCTCAAGATCAGGTCCGGCATGGTAAAGGACGCGATTCCTTCCAATGTCCTGAATTGGCTGCACCACGTACCGTCCACTCGGATCGGTGTCTGACCGTTGAGGTTGAGGCGTAAAAAGTCCAGAAACCCCCAAAATGCTTCACGGTGCTGCTCAAGGGAATAGTTGTTTTCCCGCACTTGCCCTGGGATCGGCAGTTTGAGCCGGTTGCGCAGGTAGTTCCGCACCATCTTGTAGCTGCCCGGCCCGGTGCTCAGAATATGCTGACAAAACGCCGTATGTGCCCGGGCCAGCGGGTGACGCAGAACCGTGAATTGCCGATGACCGGGATGGTTCTGCTTCCAGGAACGGACCTGTTTGCGATTCCGATCCGTGATCAGCTTGGCCACCGGGCATCCGTCCAGATCAGCCAGCCATTGCGTGACTACAGGCTCTAATCCGCAGCGAATGGGCAAATACATTAATGAAGACCGTGGTGCTGCTACATATAGCGGTACGGCCGCGCCGCGCTGAGGTTCAAAACTACTCGACTGAAACAGCCCGAACCGATCCTGATCGGAAAGGGCTTGATTCATTTCATCGGGGTTGGTGACTTTCGACACGGCCGGCGCCGGGTTTTGCGGCTTTAGTGTATCGTCCAGGCGGGTCAGTCGTGCCTTTACCCCCAGCCACGCGGCCAGCCCGTTCATGACCTCCAGCTCAGTCAGGTCGTCATAGTTAATAAAGAACCCTGTTTGGCCGGTTTTTTGCAGATGCCTTTGCAGCATAAACCGATGGCGTTGCATCTGTGTCAGATAATCTGAAAACTCTTCGGCCTCGAAGGTAACCTGCGCGTCGACGCGGCGTTTCACATTCTTCAGCAGCCACTGCTGTGTCGCCCGGGCGATTTTCAGTGACAGATAGCTGTCCAGTGGATTGCGGGTCAGAATGATCTTGGCGCAACGCGGATCGTTCAGCATAGGCTTCAGAATACGTGGGTCATGGTCTTCGAAATATCGAAAGCCATTGATGTCGCCCGGCGCTGATCGGATGGCTTTGAGCAATCGCATGGGATCCGCATCCCGGTCTTCCAGTGACAGACCCAGCAGGTGGTCAGATTTCAGGCTGCCAGTAAAATGCGGGTTGAATGCCTCTCCGTGGCAGGTAATCCCGTCCAGCGCATTCAGATTGGCCTCAAGCAGGTTCGATCCTGTGCGCATGGCAGCCAGAATAACGAAGTAATCAAAATTTACTGACATGGGCAATCACTGCACCAGATAAGGTTTTCGGTAGGGTTTAGTCTGGCGGCCGAATGTGTCGTCTGCCGGGAAATCGCCCATCAGGTAAGGGTGCATTCCCTGATTCTTGAGGTTTTGCAGGAACTTCCCGAATCCGGACAGATCGACCATGGTCGGCACTTCGGTCAGGTGTCTGGCCTGCTGCATGCCAATCTCTTCGAGGACGGTTTGCAATGCATCCATCGGAGATTCAACAAAATCGGCCAGCGTCCAGCTGCGCATCCGCGCCTTGGTCCAGACCGATGTCAGTACCTCAAGCTGTTTGGTTTCAATTTGTTGCAGACGTGCCGCCTCACACCGGATTTCCGCGAAGTTCATGTTCGACCGGAAGAGTGGAATTGCCCACGCGCCGGTGATGACGGAAATCTGAGCGTTCTTGTCCCGCGCCAGAAACCAGTTGATTTCCTGCGTGTCCCTGGGGCTGAACTGAAAACACTGACGCTCGCCCCGTGTGTTCCAGATCAGATTCGACAGAAAGGCCGTTGGGTTATAATCCCGCAGCGCCGCACTATCGCTGAGTGCGCCATTCGTTATGGTTTCCCCCTGCGCAAATTCGGCGCGTTCTGGCCCGAAAAGATGCCCGTGGACTCTGGTTCCTGTGGTCGCGGCCAGCCATGGCTCGAAATCCTCGAACAGTTCGGAAAAGCCCTGGAACACGGAATATTGCGATGATGTCAGGCCGTTTTCACTGCCATGCCGGGGAAACCGGCTTTGCATGTACAGTCCGTCGCGCCCGCGAGTTCGCCGTTCCACCGCTTTCGAGAATACGCGATCGATCTTGCCCGGATTAGGTTCCGCCGGTTTCATTGCTCCGGTCTGGTCCGTCAGGAATGCCTGGTACAACCGTTCCGCGCGGGGCCAGATTTTGCGGGCGACAAAACAATCTGATCGGCGCAGCAATTGCAGATGATCGTCATAGAAGATGTGCGGACGGCCTTGATAGTCGAATTTGGACAGGGTCAGAGACCGGCTTTCAATATGCGTGGAATACAAACGCGCCAGTGTCTGGAAATAGCTTTCATCCGGAATCCAGACGTGACGGAAGTACTTGTCATATAGCTTGCGTCTTGGGTCCTGAAGGATTGCGGATAACGTTTGGCGGGTCAGGCACCACCACTGGCTACCCATATGCGGAACCAGGCCGTCGGGGATTTGCCTGCGAAATCCAACGGCGCGCTGAAGTTTTACATATGCGTCGAACAATTTGCGCTGTTTGCGCCATGAGAACGGAAATCGCAGGGTGAACCGTTCATGATCCAACCCACCGATGGTCCAACTGACATCGGACGTCGTCGCGCTTTCGATGAAATCGACGCGGGGACGATCTGACAAGTAATCGATCAGTTCCTGAACCGGTCGCAAGGGCAAGCAAGCCCCCGATGCAAGAAACACATGCCGGACCTCTGGGAACTGCTCCAGCATCAGCTCGGATGCGCATTGTGAGGCGGCAACAATACCCCAACCGCCCCAATCGCACCGATGCCGATCCGAAAACACAATCCTTGGATCATTCGAACACGACGCCACAAATCGGGTGTACACATCGTCTGATACCTTGCGGTCTACATGGATGACCACCGGGCACCCTGCTGCTGTCCAGTGGCGCGCGACCTGCTCGGCGCGGTCCAGCGACGTATGAACCAGCATGACAACACCCAGACCACTCATGCCCAGTTCCCTTTCGACATGAGGCCCAGGATCTCAAGCTGCCGCCAGTTGATATATGCCTCGGACCACTCGCACCAGAAAACGGGCTTGTCCTCAAGCTGAGTGGCATAGGCCTTGTATTCGCCCGATCCGCGATAATGCTGGCCACGCTTCAGTTCTTCGCGGGCTTTGTCGCCAAGAATATTGATCAACTTGGCGTGCAGCAGGGATCCGCTGGCTTTCTCGCCACCCCATTCGTCATAAACCTGATTGAGCCCACGCGGCAAAAGCGAATGGGTCGAGCTGACATAGACATAGCGCCGGTCCCATTTCACCAGCGGAATTTTGTTCAGCGCCGGCGCTTTGGACGGGTTGTCCCGAAAGAACACGCGCGCCCGTGGGCCACCCTGTATCCATAGGTTCTTGAACTCGGGATTCTTGGTGATCATGTAGTTGCCGGGATCGAACCAGCGCGCAATTTTGAACGGGTCCTGACCTTCGGCATAAGGTTCAGCGTCCACTGGCCCCTCAGGGTACATGTCGATCAGCATGGTGCCAAAGCTGCGCACGGCACTGCCATCCAGCCAGTCCGTCAAGGCGCGGATGGGGCGGGTGTCGCAGAACGGGTATATGAAGAATTCATCCGGATCGACGCTCAGGACCCAGTGTCCATGCGCATATTTGCGCAGCAAGTAATTCGACCAGTCCAGGCCATAGCTTGCGCGTTTGTAACTGGTTGTAGTCCGCCAGACCGAAACGTCGGCCTGTTCCTGCAAAAACTCGAAACTGCCGTCATCGCTGTTATTGTCGACAAACAGAAAGTGGTTGATGCCGAGTTTCCGGTAGTACTCAAGAAAGAAGGGCAGGCGGATTTTCTCGTTCCGCACAACGCTCATCAACAGGATATCGTCGCTGCGGATTGCCTTTGTATTATTGCTGACCGGCTTGAGCTCGCGGCGTCGTTTGAGGCAACGCAGAATACGGCGCTTGCGCCGCAATCTCATTTTGTAAGACTCAAACAGGCTCACGCGACTGCCCAACCTTTGTTATGACGCGAGCTTTCCCCGACCCCGTCGCGACCGTTGGCGCGACAAGGCATTATCGGTTTATGCCACCTTTGCATCTTCTGAGGCAACGACTTTAAAACCCGTAAATAGTAAACGTGCCGTTGATGTCGTTGTTTTCATGTTCAGTCCCAGCCCCCGCTGGTCATCAGATCCATCTGTTGCAACTGGCTCCAGCCGGTGTAGCGCACCGATTGTGAGGTCCACATGTCCGGTTGGTTAATTATTCCATCGTAGTATGGCCCGAATTGGTCCGGATCATGAAAATGCTGGCGGCGCTGTTTTTCGGTTTTGGATTTTTCAATAACGTCGGGCAGGAACTTGGTGTGCAGCAACACGCCCGACGGGGTCGTGCCGCCCGGCCCGTCATAGGCTTCGTTCAGATGGCGCGGCAGGGCGGAATGACATGAGTTCACATAAGCATAGCGTCGCGACCAGCGCATCAGCGGTATCTTGTTCAGCGTTGGTGATCTCTGCCGTGTTTGCTTGAAAAACACCCGTTCTCTTGCGCCACCCTGTACCCATAGATTACCCATAGGGCTTTGACGTTGCACGCGAAACGGCCCTGCGTCGAACCAGCCCAGTGGATTGGTTGGGTCGGTTTGAGGGTCGTAAGCCTCATCGCCCAAAGGGCCCTTGGGATACAGGTCCAGCATCAGCGCCCCGAACCCGACCTTTCCGCGCCGGTCCAGCCATTCTGTCAGGTCATGCAGGGATCGGGTATCGCAATGGGTATAAACCAACAGTTCATCCGCATCGACCATCAGGCACCAGTGGCGGTGGCCATACCGCATCTGCAACCAGGTCAGCCAATCCAGACCAAACCGCGATCCACGATAGCTGGAATGGGTTTTCCACACAGAGACATCCGGTTGATCCTGCAGATATTCTGACGATCCATCGTCGCTGCCATTGTCGACGATCAGAAAGTGATTAACACCCAAACCGCGATAGTGACGAAAGAACCAGGGCAGGCGGATGATTTCGTTGCGTAAGGTGGTAAAGGCCAACACGTCGCCGCTCTGGATCCTGGCTGTCTGATCCTTCACGCAGGTCAACTGATGTCGGCTGCGCAGCGATCTCCAAAGCAGCCGCCGACGTTTCCAGCGTAACCTGTACTTCTGTGCCCATCCGATCTGGGGAAGTGTCAAAGCTGCGCTGGACGTCACCGGGGCCTCATTTCTCGTAGTGGCCGTTCTGGTGCCAGCGCCAGGCATCGGCGATCATCGTCTCTAACGTTGATCTTTTTGGCTTCCATCCCAGTTCATTTTCAGCCCGAACAGAGCCGGATACCAGCTTTGTGCAATCTCCGGCCCGACGCTGCCCCACTGAATACGGTACAGGACGGTTTGTGACGGATTTGGATTGCTCAATCACCTCAAGCACTGAGAACCCGGACCCGGTGCCCAGATTGAAGACACGGCTTTCTTTGCCCTCTTCCAGCCAGCCCAGCCCCAGAATATGCGCATCTACCAGATCACAAACATGTACATAGTCGCGGATACATGTGCCGTCAGGCGTGTCATAATCCGTGCCAAAGACAGTCAATCCTTCCCGCTTTCCATCAATTGCGTCCAGCATCAGCGGGATCAGATGGGTTTCGGGCCGGTGAAACTCACCCACTTCGCCTTCGGGATCAGCACCTGCAACGTTGAAATAGCGGAAGATGACATGGCGCAGTCCGTGAGCCGCCTCGAAATCTTTAAGGATATCCTCGATTGCGCGTTTCGATGCGCCGTAGGCGTTCAAGGGATACTGTGCCGTGGACTCATCGAGAACCACATTGTCGTGCTCGCCATATGTGGCACATGTGGACGAGAACACAAAATCCAGACACCCGGCCGCAACCGCAGCTTCAATCAGCGTCAGTGAACCTGTGACATTGTTCGACCAGTATAGCCCGGGCTGACGCATAGCATCGCCAACCTGGCTGAGCGCCGCAAAATGCATCACCGCAGCGGGCTTGTGTTTTGCAAACACCTCATCCAGACGTTCCCGGTCCAACAGGTCGCCCTGTTCAAAAGGTCCGTATTTTACCGCGTCCTGCCAACCAGTGACCAGATTGTCGTAGGTCACAGGAAGATAGCCTGCCTGCGCAAGCGCCTTGCAGGCGTGTGAACCAATATATCCGGCACCGCCGGTAACGAGAATTGTCTTCATGTTGCTTCCATTGGAATGGGTTAAGAACCAGCTATGCCGCTTGGGCCGGTGAAGTCATGGGGAAAAGAGGTTACTCCAGCCCCATGGCTGCCATCATCTCTTCGATCTTGGGCACGTCCTGCGGGTTGTTCAGTTCCCAGAACTGACGGCCCTTGGCTTCCACCTCGACGCACAGAACCTTGCGCCCGTTTTCCATGAACCTGAGCTGTTCCAGGCCTTCCAACTGCTCCAGCGGCCCGGTCGGCCAACCGGGATACGCCGCCAGGGGATCGGGTCGATAGGCGTAGACGCCAACATGGTGAAACACAGGGGTCGGATCGTCGCCCGAGTATGTCTCAGACGTAAAGGGCACGACCTCTTTTGAGAAATACATCGCACTGTGATCGCGCCCGAACACTGCCGTCGTACCGCCCACACGGTCATGCCTGCGGTCGTTCAGCAGGCTGTTTAATGCATTGCCGTCGCAACGTAATACCGGGGTGGCAATGCCAGCTTCCGGGGCTGCGCGCAGTCCCGAGATCAGGTCTTCGACAAACCAATGCGGCGTCAGAGGCGCATCACCCTGCAGGTTGACCACGATCTCATAGCCACCGCCCAGAACTTTATGCGCTTCTGCGCAGCGTTCGGTACCGTTCTGACAATTTTCAGAAGTCATAACGACTTCGGCCCCAAAGCCCTCGGACACCTCGCGGATACGATCATCATCCGTTGCGACGACAACCCGATCGACGCCCGAGACAGACTTGGCCGCACGCCAAGACCGTTCTATCAATGTCATGGCGTCCCCTTTTGCGCCGGTCAGAGGCACCAAAGGCTTGCCGGGATAGCGGGTCGAGGCATAGCGGGCGGGAATGGCGATCAGAACTGACATCAAGCCTCCTTCAGCTCAACACCCGGGGCGTAAGCGATAAAAAACGGGTTGGCATAGCCTTCTTTGCCATAAAGGAGGGGCGAATGATCGTCAAACCGCACAACCTGACCGCCGGCTCCGGCCAAGACTGCGTGGCCAGCCGCCGTATCCCATTCCATTGTGCGCCCCACGCGCGGATAGATATCTGCCTCACCTGTGGCGACCAGACAGAATTTGAGCGAAGACCCTGCGCTTTTGCTGTCCTTCACCTGGTACTTGTTGATGTAATCTTCGGTGGCTTGATCCCTGTGGGATTTTGAAGCCACGACCATAAGCTGGGAATTGTCCGGATCAGAGACTGATATATCTGCCAACGGTCCAGTCGCATTCTTGTCGAATGCACCTGTTTCCTCGACAGCGCGACCGTCTGCCTGCGTGAAGAACATGCGGCCTCTTGCCGGGGCATAGACCACACCCCGGGTGGGCACTCCGCTCTCGACCAGCGCGATGTTGACGGTGAAGTCACCGCGGCGGTTGATAAATTCCTTGGTACCATCCAGCGGGTCAACAATCAGGAAAGTATCGCCTTTTTCCGAATGTGACGCGGCCTGTTCTTCGGTGACCAGAAGGATATCGGGGAATGCTTCACGCAACCCTGCCGAAATCAGTGCATCGGCGGCTTCGTCTGCCTCGGTCACAGGGCTGGAGTCGGATTTGACTTTGACATCGAAATCATCCGCCTCGTAGATTTCCATAATCTTGTCGCCTGCCTCCAGAGCCAGTCGTCGGATGACGGGAATAAGCGTGTCGTAGGTCACAAAAATGCTCCGTTCCTGTGGTTTGTTGATCCAAATTCGCGATCGACTTATGATGCGGCGGTTACGGAACGGCAAGATATTCATGCCAGTTTAGAGGCGGCGAAGCAGAAAAGACCCTTCGAATGTTCTATTTCAAGCGCAATCAAACGCTGCTGGGCGGCGCATTCACGACGGCTGAGCTGGTGTTCCATGCCACCGTGCGAAAGGTGCGCTCGCAACATCCGAATGCGGTGGTCGCCATCCTTATCAATGTCCTGCAACTCGTCGTGATGGGAACTACATTCTACCTGCTCATGTCATTGATGGGTCGGGGCGGTATCCCCAAGATCAGGGGTGAGTTTCTGCTGTATGTTCTGTCCGGCGTTTTCCCGTTCATGCTGCATATCCAGTCAATAGGTGCGATTTCAGGAGTCGGGTCCGCGAACAATCCGATGATGCTGCATTCACCAATGAATGTGATGGTCACGATCCTATCTGCGGCGCTCGGTGTTCTTTACAAGCAGTTGCTGGCCATGTTTGTGATCCTGTTTATCTATAGCGTCGCGGTCGCCCCGATTGAGGTTCAGGATCCTGGCGGTGCTTTTGCAATGCTAATGCTGGCCTGGTTTACCGGATGTGCTGTAGGTTTGGTGTTCATGGCACTGAAGCCGTGGTTTCCAACAACTGTTGGAATGCTCACCAACATCTATCGTCGTCTGAACATGGTGTTTTCAGGAAAAATGTTCGTTGCAAACACACTGGGCGGCGGGTTGCTGATGATGTTCGCCTGGAACCCGCTGTTTCATATTATCGATCAGTGTCGCGGCTTCATATTCCGAAACTATTTTCCGCGAAACACAAGTTGGGAATACGCACTATGGGTCGGGATCGCCCTGTTGATGATCGGCCTGATGGGTGAGTTTTTCACCCGCCAGCACGTTTCGCAAAGCTGGAACGCGCGCCGCTAACGTGCGACCCGCAGCGTCAGGTTGATCCGCCCGCCTTTTGGCAACAACCGGGATGATCCGTATCTGATCCGGTCGACCCCGTGATAGGCCAGCCGTGCCGGGCCGCCCATGATCACCACATCGCCCGAGCCAAGCCAGATCGATTCTGTCTTGCCGCCGCGTGTGGTGTTGCCGATCCGGAACAGGGCGTCATCGCCCAGGGAAACTGACAGAACCGGCCAGGAAAAATCTGCCTCGTCTTTGTCCTGATGCAGGCCCATCTTGGCGCCTTCTGCATAGTAGTTGATCAAACAGCAATCCGGCGTGCGCTCGGTACTGATCAGATCCCGCCAGATATCAAGTATGACGGGTGGGATTTCAGGCCAGACCCCGCCTTTCGGGTGCTCGCCCTGATAGCGGTAGCCTGCCTTGTCGGTCACCCAACCCAGATCCCCGGCCGAGGTCATCCGCACCGACATCTCTTTGCCCGAAGGCGTGACGGGTCGAAACAAGGGTGCGGCTTTCAGAATCGGTCGCAGGGCTGCGATCACCTGTGCCTGGGCGGCAGGATCAAGATAGCCTTTTCTGATTTCGAACCCTCGCAAAATCACTCGCGTCATTCCGGAAACCCCAATCCTTTCCAATTCCTTGCCAAAAAAGACCTCAGATTCCCGAAAACCTGCGTTTTACGGTGCTTGCAGGCCTCTGGTCTCGCCCTTATATACGCCGGGACGCGCGATGGTAGTGCTGTCGCGCACATCAGATCGGGGACGGGATGCCGTAACGGGTCCGGCCCTCGGGACATCGCCTTGAAGAGAAAGGGATTGCAAAAATGGGAAAAGTAATCGGGATTGACCTCGGAACCACCAACTCGTGTGTGGCCATCATGGATGGCTCGCAGCCGAAGGTCATCGAAAACGCCGAAGGGGCGCGGACCACGCCCTCGATCGTTGCCTTCACCGAAGATGAGCGACTGGTCGGTCAGCCTGCAAAACGTCAGGCGGTCACCAACCCCGACAACACGATCTTTGGTGTCAAGCGCCTGATCGGTCGTCGTGTGGATGATGCAGAAGTCGAAAAAGACAAGAAAATGGTGCCCTACGCCATCGTTAATGGTGGCAATGGTGACGCATGGGTCGAAGCCCGCGGAGAAAAGTACTCCCCAAGCCAAATCTCGGCCTTCACTCTGGGCAAGATGAAAGAAACCGCCGAGAGCTATCTGGGTGAGGAAGTCACGCAGGCCGTGATCACCGTTCCGGCATATTTCAACGATGCTCAGCGTCAGGCCACCAAAGACGCCGGTAAAATCGCCGGTCTGGAAGTGCTGCGGATCATCAACGAACCGACGGCTGCTGCGCTGGCCTATGGTCTGGACAAGGAAGAAACCCAAACCATCGCGGTCTATGACCTTGGTGGCGGTACTTTCGACGTGACAATTCTGGAAATCGACGATGGCCTGTTCGAGGTCAAATCGACCAACGGTGACACCTTCCTGGGTGGTGAAGATTTTGACATGCGCATCGTCAACTACCTGGCGGACGAGTTCAAAAAGGAACACGGTGTCGATCTGTCCAGCGACAAGATGGCACTGCAGCGCCTGAAGGAAGCCGCTGAAAAAGCCAAGATCGAGCTGTCCTCGACCTCGCAGACCGAAATCAACCAGCCGTTCATCTCGATGGGTGCCAACGGTCAACCCCTGCACATGGTCATGAAGCTGACCCGTGCCAAGCTGGAATCGCTGGTTGGCGACCTGATCAAGAAGTCGATGAAGCCTTGTCAGGCTGCTCTGAAAGACGCTGGTCTTTCCGCTGCTGATGTGGATGAGGTTGTTCTGGTCGGTGGTATGACCCGGATGCCGAAAGTGATCGAAGAGGTCACCAAATTCTTCGGTAAAGAGCCGCACAAAGGTGTGAACCCGGACGAAGTCGTTGCAATGGGCGCCGCCATTCAGGCCGGTGTTCTGCAAGGCGACGTCAAAGACGTTGTTCTGCTGGACGTGACCCCGCTGTCGCTGGGGATCGAGACGCTGGGTGGCGTGTTCACTCGTCTGATCGACCGCAACACCACGATCCCGACCAAGAAATCTCAGGTCTTCTCGACCGCCGAGGACAACCAGAACGCCGTAACCATCCGCGTGTTCCAGGGTGAGCGTGAAATGGCTGCGGACAACAAGATCCTGGGTCAGTTCAACCTCGAAGACATCCCGCCGGCACCGCGCGGCATGCCTCAGATCGAGGTGACCTTCGATATCGACGCCAACGGCATTGTCTCGGTTTCGGCCAAGGACAAAGGCACCGGCAAAGAGCAGAAGATCACCATCCAGGCATCGGGCGGTCTGTCCGACGAGGACATCGACAAGATGGTCAAGGACGCCGAAGAGAACGCGGAAGCCGACAAGGAACGCCGCGAGCTGGTCGACGCCAAGAACCAGGCAGAAAGCCTCATCCATTCGACTGAGAAGTCGATGGAAGAGCATGCCGACAAGGTCGACCCGACCACCATCGAAGCTATTGAACTGGCAATCGCCGCGCTGAAGGACGAACTGGAAACTGAAAATGCCGACAAGATCAAGTCGGGCATCCAGAACGTCACCGAAGCCGCCATGAAGCTGGGCGAAGCCATCTACAAGGCGCAAGCCGAAGAAGGTGACGATGAGCCGGCGGCAGCCGATGCCGCACCGGGTGACGATGACATTGTCGATGCCGAGTTCGAAGATCTGGACGACGACAAGCGTAACTAACGGCTAACCGGGCCAATGCGGGCCGGTCCGGTTGCCGGGCCGGCCCGATTACGTTGAGGCAGAAGGAAAAACTGATGTCAAAACGCGACTACTACGATGTGCTCGGCGTGTCCAAAGGCGCATCGGCGGACGAGATCAAGAAAGGCTTTCGCAAGAAAGCCAAGGAATTGCATCCCGACCGCAACAAGGACAACCCGGATGCCGAGGCGCAGTTCAAGGAAGCGAACGAAGCCTATGACGTTTTGAAAGATGCAGAACGCAAGGCCGCTTACGATCGCTTTGGCCATGCCGCATTTGAAAACGGCATGGGAGGCGGCGGTCGTCCTGGCGGCGGCTTTGGCGGACAAGGCGACTTCTCCAGCGCATTCTCGGATGTGTTTGACGACCTGTTCGGTGATTTCATGGGTGGTCAGCGGGGTGGCGGTGGACGTCGCGCCGCGCGCGGTTCGGACCTGCGCTATAACCTGCGTGTGACGCTGGAAGAGGCGTTCTCGGGCCTGCAGAAAACCATAAACGTGCCAACTGCTGTGGCTTGTTCGTCTTGTGACGGCACCGGGGCTGAAGGTGGCGTTGAACCCACATCCTGCCCCACCTGTTCGGGCATGGGGAAAGTGCGGGCACAACAGGGCTTCTTTACCGTCGAACGGACTTGCCCGACCTGTTCGGGGCTGGGTCAGATTGTCAAGAACCCTTGCAAGTCTTGCCAGGGTGCTGGCCGCGTCGAAAAAGACCGTGCTTTGTCGGTGAACATCCCTGCTGGTGTTGAAACCGGAACGCGAATTCGTCTGGCGGGCGAGGGTGAGGCCGGAATGCGAGGTGGCCCTCCGGGAGACCTCTATATTTTCGTGGAAGTATCCGAACACAGACTGTTCGAACGCGACAGCGTGAACCTTTACTGCCGTGTGCCGGTCAGCATGGCCAAGGCGGCGCTGGGCGGGTCGATCGAGGTTCCAACCATTGACGGCGGGCGCGGCCGCGTTCAGATTCCAGCCGGAAGCCAGTCGGGCCGGCAAATGCGCCTGCGTGGCAAAGGCATGCCTGCGCTACGTGGTGGTGGTATCGGCGACATGTTTATCGAATTGGCGGTGGAAACCCCCGTCAACCTGACCAGCCGCCAGAAAGAACTGCTGCGAGAGTTCGATGATCTGGGTGAGGATAACCACCCGGAATCAAAGAGCTTCTTTTCGTCCGTTAAGTCCTTCTGGGACGGAATGAAAAGCTAGAAACGCACGCTGTCGGGGGCTCTGCCCCCGTCATCCGTACCGGGCGACTCCCCGAAGACTTTTGTGGCCAGATGTTGGAGGGGAACCCGATCTTCATCCGGCCAATAGCTTGTCGATGCGTAATACTGAGGCCAGGAAGGCTTTCCAAGATGTGTATTTTGGCCTTATCGGATGGCCCGAAGTGGCAATACATCTGGTAAATTGAGTCTTGATTCCGACTGTCGACCCTGAGATTGTCCGCTCCAACCGTTGGGGTGCCCTGTGAAAGGGCTGAGAGGCGCAACCGCGTTAACCCATCGAACCTGATCCGGGCAATTCCGGCGTAGGGAACGGTCTTAAGAACACAGACGTTTTCCTTACCTCGTTGCCCAAAGAAGATGGAGCAACGATATGGTGACAATTGCACTTACCATAGCAGGATCTGATAGCGGTGGTGGTGCGGGGATTCAGGCTGACCTCAAGGCCATGTCGGCTCTGGGTGTTTTTGGCGCAAGCGTTATCACCGCCGTTACGGCGCAAAACACAACGGCCGTTACAGCAGTGCATGGGATTCCGCTGGACATCATTGCCGCCCAAATTGATGCGGTTCTGAGTGATCTGGACGTAAAAGCTGTCAAAATCGGCATGCTGGCGACACCGAAGATCATCCACACTGTCGCCCGGGGATTGGCGGGGTTCGAAGGTCCTGTGGTTCTTGACCCTGTCATGATCGCAAAATCCGGCGACGCTCTGCTGGCGCAGGAGGCGATCCAGACGCTGCGGGATGTGTTGTTGCCAAGGGCGACGGTACTGACACCGAACCTGCCCGAGGCGGCATGCCTGCTGAAAGCGCAAGCCGCAGAATCGCGGGAAGAGATGGCTGAACAAGGCCAGGCTTTGTGCGCGCTGGGCGCGGGCGCTGTTTTGATAAAAGGTGGCCACGGATCTGGTGAAATCTGCCACGATTTACTGATCGATCCTTCGGGTACCGTGGCTGAGTTTCAAGCCCCGCGTCAGGACACCAAAAACACGCATGGGACAGGGTGCACCTTGTCGTCGTCGATCACCGCCGGTTTGGCCAAGGGCCTGACACTACGACACGCAGTCGCGCAGGCGCATGACTATCTGCAAGGCGCCATCGCGCGGGCGGATGAGTTGAATATCGGTTCCGGCCATGGTCCCGTGCATCATTTCCATCGGATTTGGCCCTCATGACAGTGTGGTCGGTCATAGGTGCCGGAGTTGCGGGCCTGGCGGTCGCCAGTGAGCTCGTTTCGCGGGGTGCCGGGGTTCAGGTTTTTGATCCGGGTGGCACACCGGGCCCGCACGGGTGTTCTTGGTGGGCTGGCGGAATGCTGGCCCCATGGTGTGAATATGAGAACGCGGAAGAGCCGGTTTTGCGATTGGGTCAGGATGCGATCGATTGGTGGGCTCAATACACCGAGGTGCACCGACGAGGGACACTTGTTGTTGCAAGCGCCCGCGATCTGCCGGATTTGCGTCGGTTCGCACGTCGAACTGAGGGGTTTGCCGAGGTTGATCGTACAAAACTCGCTGAGTTAGAGCCTGATCTGGCTGGGTTTGGCAAAGGCTTGTATTTCGAACGCGAAGCTCATTTGGATCCGCGTCAGGCGCTGCGCGATCTGTATCGTCATTTGCAAGGTCAGGGTGTGGAATTCCATCGAAAACTGGCACCCGCCCAGTTGGACAATGCCATAGACTGCCGCGGTCTTCACGCGCGTGAATACCTTCATGACCTGCGCGGCGTGAAGGGTGAGATGCTGGTCATTCGCTGCCCTGATGTCGAACTGACGCGACCGGTGCGTTTGCTGCACCCTCGGATGCCGCTTTACATCGTTCCGCGTGGTGACGGTGTCTATATGTTGGGTGCGACCATGATTGAATCTGAGGATAGCAGCCGCATCACTGCCCGTTCGATGCTGGAGCTGCTCAGCGCGGCCTATGCCGTGAACCCGGCTTTTGGTGAGGCTGAGGTTCTGGAAATCGGTGTCGATCTGCGCCCTGCTTTCCCGGATAACCTGCCGCGTATCCGGCGCTTGGGTCGGACAATCTTTGCCAACGGACTCTATCGTCATGGCTATCTGCTGGCACCTGCATTGGCGCGGGGCGTGGCGGATCTGGCGCTGGACAATACACATTCGGAGATGGTCGATGAAGATCGTGCTTAACGGTGAGACGCGCGACGTGCGCGCCGAAACCCTTTCAGAGCTGTTGGGAGAATGCGGCTTTTCGGGTCGCGTGGCCACCGCCGTCAACGAGGATTTCGTGCCCTCGAGCCTGCGCATCGCTCACAAACTGGCCGAAGGCGACCGGGTCGAGGTTGTCGCTCCAATGCAGGGGGGCTGAGGATGAAGACGTTTTACGGCACCGAATTGTCAAACCCGTTGATGCTGGGCACTGCGCAATACCCCAGCCCTGCCATTCTGGAACAGGCGTTCCGCGAAAGCGGTGCGGGGGTTGCCACTGTATCCCTGCGGCGGGAATCCGGTGCGGGCCAAACTTTCTGGAATATGATCCGAGAGTTGGGTGTTCTGATTCTGCCCAACACTGCAGGCTGTCATACGGTGAAAGAGGCCGTAACCACCGCCCATATGGCGCGAGAGGTGTTTGAGACCCCATGGATCAAGCTGGAACTCATTGGTCACACGGACAGCCTGCAACCCGACGTGTTCCAACTGGTCGAGGCTGCCCGCATCCTGACCGAGGACGGGTTTCAGGTGTTCCCTTACACCACTGACGATCTGATCGTCGGCGAACGCCTGCTGGAAGCGGGGTGCGAGGTTTTGATGCCTTGGGGGGCGCCTATCGGGTCCGGGCGCGGTCTGAACAACGAGTACGCCCTGCGTGCAATGCGAGCCGAGTTCCCCAACATACCGCTGGTAGTGGATGCCGGCATTGGACTGCCCAGCCATGCCGCCCATGCAATGGAGTTGGGCTATGACGCCGTGCTGCTGAACACCGCTGTCGCCCGCGCCGGAGACCCCATTCTAATGGCCAAGGCAATGGCGCGGGCGACGCTGGCCGGGCAGTTGGCCCATCAGGCGGACCCGATTGAGGCGCGCGATATGGCCGAACCCTCTACCCCTGTTGTAGGAAAGGCATTTCTGTCATGACGCTGGATCGTTTTTACCCGATCTTTGATCATTCAGCCTGGCTGCGGCGGATGCTGCCTCTGGGGATCAAATTGGTGCAGCTGCGCGTCAAGGACCAGCCGGATGATGTAGTGCGCGACCAGATTGCCGTCTCGCGCGATTTGTGCCGCGATCATGGGGCGGCCCTTGTGATCAATGATTTCTGGCAACACGCCATTGATCTGGGCTGTGATTGGATTCATCTGGGGCAAGAGGATCTGGACGATGCTGATCTGAAAGCCATCCGAAAAGCGGGTCTAAAATTGGGTGTTTCCACTCATGATGATGATGAACTTGAGCGTGTCCTGGCCCTGGATCCCGATTACGTGGCGCTGGGACCGGTCTATCCGACCATCCTGAAAAAGATGAAATGGCATGAGCAGGGTTTGCCTCGCGTGACCGATTGGAAAGCGCGGATTGGCGACATACCACTGGTGGGCATTGGCGGCATGAGCGTCGAGCGTGCAGCGGGCGTGCTGGAGGCCGGGGCTGATATCGTCTCGGTTGTAACGGATATTACTCTGAACGCCGACCCTGAAGCCCGAGTACGCGAGTGGATTGAGGTCACGCGATGAGCCGATATGTCCGCCAGATGCTTCTTCCCGAAGTCGGGACACAAGGGCAGGCGCGCCTGTCTGCGGCACGTATTCTGGTCGTGGGCGCGGGCGGTCTGGCTGCACCGGTTCTGCCATTTTTGGCGGGGGCCGGGGTGGGACAGATAACAGTAATGGACAGTGATACCGTCGATCTGTCGAACCTGCATCGTCAAACACTGTTTTCCGAGGCCGATTGCGGGCATTCCAAGGCCGAAGCGTCGGCCGTCCGCTGTGGCGCGCTGAACAGTGAGATCGAAGTCACCAGCTTGAATCAGGCTCTAACCAACGAAAATGCGCCAAGACTGGTGTCGCAAGCCGATATCATTCTGGATTGTGCTGACAGCTACGCGGCCAGCTACATCTTGTCGGATACTTGTCTGGCGCAGGGCAAACCTCTGATCAGCGCCTCGGTACTGGGGCTTTTGGGCTATGTGGGTGGGTTTTGCGGTGGGGCTCCATCCCTGCGCGCTGTATTTCCCGATGCACCGGATAGTGGTGCCAGCTGTGCCACTGCGGGTGTTCTGGGCCCCGTGGTTGGTGCAATCGGGGCCATGCAGGCGCAGATGGCGCTCAACCTGATCCTTGGACTTGATCCCTCGCCCCTTGGGCAGTTGGTGCAATATGACGCACGAACCCTGCGCAGCACCGGGTTTCGCTTTGATGACGCGCCTGAGCCGAACAGCTGTTTCCGCTTTTTGGCCGCAAGCCAACTGAAAGATTCGGATCAGGTTATCGAGCTGCGCAGCCAAGAAGAAGCACCTGATCCAGCCCACCCGAACGCGATACGCATATCACCGGATAAACTGCGCGAAATAGAGCCTAATACAGGAAAAAGGCTGGCACTTTGCTGCGCCACAGGGCTGCGTGCATGGCGCGCGGCCGAACAGATTCAACCAGATTGGCCGGGCGAGATTGTCCTTGTTGCGGCCTCAACCTCCTAAGAAAAGGAAACGCGAGACATGAAAAAGCTAATGACAGCCATCGCTCTACTGGCCGCCGCGCCAGCCTGGGCCGAGGACAAGATGACCGTCCTGCTGGATTGGTTCATCAACCCCGACCATGGGCCAATCATCGTGGCACAGGAAAACGGATATTTCGCCGAGCAGGGGCTTGAGGTCGAGATCGTACCGCCCGCAGACCCATCTGCTCCACCGCGTCTGGTAGCTGCTGGTCAGGCCGATCTGGCGGTGTCCTACCAGCCGCAACTGCACCTGCAGATCCATGAGGGCCTGCCGCTGAAGCGCGTTGGCACGCTGGTCGCCACCCCGCTGAATTGTCTGCTGGTCATGAAAGACGGCCCGATCAAGACACCCGCAGACCTCAAAGGAAAAAAGATCGGGTTTTCGGTCGCCGGTGTTGAAGAAGCGGTTCTTGGCGCTGTTCTCGGAAAATATGACGTTTCGCTGAGCGATGTCGAACTGATCAACGTTAACTTTTCGCTTGGCCCGTCAGTCATGTCAGGGCAGGTGGACGCGGTTATCGGGGCCTATCGCAACTTTGAGCTGAACCAGATGGACATCGAAGGCCATCCGGGTAAGTGTTTTTATATCGAGGAAGAAGGCGTGCCGTCTTATGACGAGCTGATCTACGTCGCAAACCCCGATACTGCGGATGCCGACAAGATTGCCCGTTTCCTGGCCGCAACCGAAAAAGCGACCCAGTATATCGTCAACAACCCGAAAAAAAGCTGGGAAATCTTCTCGGGCACTTCGCCTGAACTGCAGGATGAGCTGAACGCCCGCGCATGGACCGACACTTTGACCCGCTTTGCCCTGCGCCCCGCGGGTTTTGACGCGGGCCGTTATGCACGGTTCGAGCAGTTCCTGTTCGACAGCGGCATGATCGACAGTGTCAATCCGGTCAGTGATGTCACCATCGACGTGACAGCGCAATGAGCGACTATGGCAAAGCATTCACGCTGATGCGTGACACGGCGCAGGGGCCGTGGCGGGACTATACCCGCCACGCTTTTGTCGAAGGCATGAAGGATGGGACCCTGCCGCGCGAGGCGTTTCTGCACTATCTACGGCAGGACTATGTGTTCCTGATCCACTTCAGCCGCGCTTGGGCGTTAGCGGTGGTGAAATCGGAAACGCATGAGGAGATGCTGGCTGCCTCCCGCACGGTGAATGGGCTGATCAGTGAAGAGATGAAGCTGCATATCGGCGTCTGCGAAGCCGCCGGTATCCCACAGGACAAGCTATTCGCCACACCCGAACGGGCCGAGAACCTTGCGTACACCCGCTTTGTGCTGGAGGCCGGGTATAGCGGTGATCTGCTTGACCTGCTGGCGGCGTTGACCCCCTGTGTCATGGGTTATGGCGAGATTGGTGTCAGATTAGCTGAAGAAGCGACCTCCGAAACTTATCGCGACTGGATCAACACCTATGCTGGTGACGACTACCAAGGGGCCTGTAAAGCGGTCGGCGAGTTGTTGGATTCGGCTCTAACACGGCGTATTGGGGCGGATTTTGAAGCATCTCCCCGCTGGCATCGTCTGTGTCAAACCTTCCGGACGGCGACTGAGTTGGAAGTCAACTTCTGGCAAATGGGCCTGACGCCATGACCCCCGCGCCCGATCTGACCATCAGCGGTTCGGCCACAATCGACGACGCGAGCCTTTTTGCGCCGTTGACCCTGACCCTCGGAGCTGGGCAGTGGACCTGTCTTCTGGGTGGATCGGGCGTGGGGAAGACGACGGTTCTGCGACTGATTGCCGGGCTTGAGACCGGGGCCGTCTTCGCTGGCCAGATTTCTGCCAGCGATAGGTTGCCAGTGACGGAACGCGTTGCCTACATGGCTCAGGATGATCTGTTGCTGCCTTGGGCGAGTGTTGCGCAGAACGTCTCGCTGGGCGCACGTTTGCGCGGCGAAACTGTCGATCTGGATCGACGCGATCGTTTGATCAAACGTATGCGGTTGCAGGATCATATGAACAAAAAGCCAACTGAGTTATCCGGTGGGCAACGTCAGCGCGTCGCATTGGCACGGACGCTGATGGAAGATCGCCCTATCGTATTGCTGGATGAACCCTTTTCGGCGCTGGATGCCCGCACCCGCGCTGATATGCAGGAACTGGCCGCCGAAGCTTTGCAAGGCCGCACTGTCCTTCTTGTGACCCATGACCCGGCGGAGGCTGCGCGTTTAGGGCAATCCATTGTCGTCATGACGGAACACGGATTGACACCGTGCGATCCGCCGCGTGCCTTGGCCCCGCGCAGCGTGGATGATTTGGAGACACTGGAAACCCAAGGTGCCTTGTTGCGGCTTCTGCGAGAGGGCGCGGCATGAAATACCTCTCGGCTTTGTCCGCCACCCTGTTCGCTTTGGCGATCTGGCAAGGGATCGTGACTTTGACCGGTTTGCCCAAATTTATTCTGCCGGGGCCTGCATTGGTGGCGGAGACATGGTGGCAAAACCGTTGGTTGATTGCCGAGCATACATGGATCACTGCCATTGAAGTGGTGATAGGTCTTGCATGCGGGACGCTGTTGGGTGTTGTTACCGCGTTACAACTGGCCAACTCCCGTGCCGCACGCGTGTTGGTACAGCCTATGCTCGTGTTCACGCAGGCACTGCCGGTCTTTGCGCTTGCCCCGCTGCTGACATTGTGGCTGGGATATGGGCTCTGGTCCAAGGTCGCCATGGCAGTTCTGATTATCTATTTCCCGATCACCTCGTCCTTTTTTGATGGGCTGATGCGGACACCGCCCGGATACCTCGATTTGGCCCGCACCATGCAGGCCAGCAAGCGGGCCGTGCTGTGGCATATCCGAATTCCGGCTGCTTTGCCGTCGCTGGCCTCGGGGATGCGGTTGGCGGCCGTCTATGCTCCGATCGGGGCGGTGATTGGCGAATGGGTCGGCTCTTCGCAGGGACTGGGCTATCTGATGCTGCTGGCCAATGGGCGGGCCAAGACCGATCTGATGTTTGCGGCAATGCTGACGCTGGGCGTTTTCTCGATCGTACTCCATATGGCCGTCCGCCGTGCTACTGCGCGCATGGCTGGTGAGGCGCGTTAACCAATCAGAAACCGAATCTGCGTCAGTGTGGGTTCATGACACAGGATGCCTTTGCCGAAGCCCCGATGCTGTTTGATACGGACGAAGCGCCCGCGCAGCCGCTGCCTTCTGGTCGATTACCCTCCTATATCAAAGACCATCGTAAGCGGCTGCGCGAACGGTTCATGGCGGGCGGGTCGGCGGCGATGCCGGATTATGAGCTGCTGGAATTGGTGCTGTTTCGCTCTATCCCCCGCCAGGATGTGAAACCGTTGGCGCGGGCACTTATGGATGCCTTTGGTGACTTCAACCGCGTGTTGACAGCGCCAGAGGAACGGCTGCGGCAGATCAAGGGTGTGGGTGATACCGTGATCACAGACCTCAAAATCCTCGAGGCCTGCGCCCACCGGATGGCCCGCGCGCGGGTAATGCAGCGGCATGTGATCTCGGGCTGGGATGCGCTGCTGGATTACTGTCACACCACAATGGCGCATCGCGAGATTGAGCAGTTTCGCGTGTTCTATCTGGATCGCAAGAACGTGCTGATCGCGGATGAGGAACAGGCCAAGGGCACAGTCGATCACGTACCGGTTTACCCGCGTGAGGTGGCAAAACGGGCGCTGGAACTGAATGCCTCGGCCCTTATTCTGGTGCACAACCATCCGTCGGGTGATCCGACGCCTTCGCAGTCGGATATCGACATGACCAATCGCGTTCAGGATGCCTGTTCGGCGCTGGGGCTGACCCTGCACGATCACCTGATCATAGGAAAATCGACCGAGTTGAGCTTTCGGTCCGAAGGGTATCTGTGACGACTACCGCACCCAGATTTCGACCCGTCGGTTGACCTTGCGGCCCCATTCGCTGTCATCGCAGGCCATGGGCATTGCTTCGCCGAACCCTTCGGTGGAGACTTCGATGCTGTCAGGAATCGACGTTTCGGCTGCGGCCAATACCGCGTTCCGCACGGTTTGCGCGCGCCGTAGGGCGATACGGGCATTGGTGGCAGCCCCGCCGTCACCGTCACTGAAGCCGGCAAACACCAGTGTACGCGCCTTCAGCGTTCCGGCTTCTAGCATGTGCGCCAGCTGTTGAATGTTGGAACGCGATCGAGCGTCGGGGCGGGATGATCCGGGCTCGAACCGAACCGAAAGGGACAGGCGCGACAAGGGGCGCAGAGTTTCGATCATGCGCTGAAGCTCCTCTAACCCAACCTCGGACCCGCCGGTGGTAACGGCATTAGCAAGTCGGTCGCCTTGTACGCCAACCGGCAAGATTTCGGGCGATTGATCCACGTAACCTGCGTCACGAATTGTCATCTGGGCCTCAGAGCTCAGGCTGTAAGCCAGAAACTGCCGTGCGATCCGTGGTAGGCGGCGTTCAGGCAGATAGAGAAACATTGGCAGGTTCAGCGGATAGTCTTCGGTCTTGATCGATTGACGGGTCGCGGCCAGTGGATGCCCGCACCCACCGGTCAACGGTAAGGCTCGAGTGTTATCAGCCGACGCCTTACTGGCGATTCCGATGGAAAACGGATCTTTGGCGACAGCCTCGATCAGATCGCTCGCGCGGGCGTGGTGGATCGCGTTTTCAGCCATACCCACACCAGCGGTTTTCAGGATCTGATCCTCGACTGCCTGCGCAAGTCCGGACCCGGCATCCGGCGTATGCAATGCTATCGGCGCATCTGGTCCGCCCAAGTCAACCCAGTTGTCGATTTCACCGGACAAAACGCGCGCCAAATCGGCGAGCGAGATTTGATGTATCACGCTATCCATGGCCACCACCGGAACTATGGCGTCCAATGCAATAACCCTGGATCGTCGCGTCCGTTTCAGATCACCCAGCCCGGTGGCTTCGGCTGCCTCCTGTTCAGCTTCGCGCACCTCGCGTAAAGCCATCACGATATCCGTCTGATCCTCGATCAGATCGGAAAAACCTTGATCCGTCGTACCAACGTCAAAGAAGAACCGTGCCAACGGGGCCTGGCGATCAGTCTGATGCAGCTCATAAACAAAGGAGTTCGAATCCACGCGAGCAGGTGTCGCGGTTAGGCCTTCCTGCCGGGCAAAGCCGATGATCAGGGCGGGTAAGACCGTTTCGGCCATCACAGATGACCCGGAAAACCGCAACTCGGCTACGAAATCCGTCAGACTGGGGCAGGCGGGCCCGTCACAGGTGACGCCCGAGCCATCCACGGTCAACTCACCAAACTGCGTATCAACGCGGTAGAATTCGCCGTCATATCCCAGCAGGTTGCCCGTTACTTCAACCTGGCCGTCATGCGAGGTCAGAGTGATATCCTGCGCCACAACGCCGGTCGCAACTGCAACTGAAAACAGCGCGGTCATAGCCGCACGAAAAAATGTCATAAGAGAGTCGAGCCTGCCTGCGGATTACTTTGCCGCAATTGTCAGGTCTGAGAGCAGATTATTCAACACCAGAAACTCACCGGCTTGTGAACAATCCGGAAGGGTTAGGGACATGTCGCGCGACCGCAGGCGGCGGTCCGAAAGAAGTTCCAGTGCCTGCACGTTCAGCGTGCGCCCGCAATTGGCCTCGGTCACTTCAGCTTCGACCGTCAGGTCGATGATGCCGGACTGATCCGACGCGCCTGCAGGAAAGGAATACACCTCGATATTCTGAGCGTCACCCAGACCCGCCTGACCCAGTCGCAGGACCTCTCCTGCGCCATTTGCCGAGGTATCATCCCACACGTGGCCGCTGCTGCCATAGCTTGCACCAAACTCCAACGCGTGAATCTGCAGTTCGGTATCACCCCGCCATTGCAGGGCGACGCGATCATACTCGGCAATATCGGTAACGTGAGTGGTGGCGACCGTGCCAGTTTCATTTTCAAATGAAATCAGGAAAATCGCATATTCCGAAAGTGCCGGGATTGTCATGTCCAGAGCACCAGAGTCGTTGGTTTTCTGGCTTACCGTCAGTCCGCTATGATGAACTTCAACCCGCTCGTTCTTGTGGCACGGCGCTTTGAGTGACAGACGCGCCATCGCGCCGGGAATTGCAACAGCACGCGCGCTGATACTGCAATCAGAAGGTCTGGGGGTCGCCGGAATAGAACGGGACACGGGCGCGGTATTTACCGGAACCGTGTCAGAGGCCGTAGCCGAAGTCGGTACGATACCATCCAGTCCCGACAGAACCGAGGACTGTTCAGATGCAGACGCAACAACGACACCCTCCTGCGCGCTGGCAGGCTGCGCAGTTGATCCGTTTTGCATCAGATAGCCTATGCCCAACGCACAAGCGACCGTTCCGCACATGGTCACGTAGTTTCGAACTACAAACAAAACACCCTCCCCAGTTGAAGGAGCAAATCGCACTCTCGCCACGAATCGCGGCCAATTTGTGGCCGCGAGACGAACACATTGTGGATTTGGCGGGGTGACGTTAGGTCAGGCGTCCATGGCAGTGCTTGAACTTCTTGCCCGACCCGCACGGACAAGGATCGTTGCGGGACGGATTGCCCCAGGTTGACGGATCGTTTTCGTCGAATCCCGGAAGCGCATCACCAGATGCCGCAGCTTCGGCTTTTGCTTCGGCCTGATCGGCAGCCTTGTCTACAGCTTGTTGCGCCTGTGCCTGTTGTGCGGCCATCTGGGCAAGCATTTCCTTTTGCTCTTCCTCGGTCAGCGGACGCACGCGCGACAATTGCTGAGAAACGGTTTCCCGCAGGCTGTCCAGCATCGACTCGAACAGTTGGAAGCTTTCATTCTTGTATTCGTTCAGCGGGTCGCGCTGGGCGTAACCGCGGAAACCCACGACCGAGCGCAGATGTTCCAGCGTCAGCAGATGCTCGCGCCATTTGCTGTCAATGGTCTGCAGCAGAACCTGCTTTTCGATATTGCGCATGTTTTCCGGACCAAAGGCGACGGCCTTCTGCGCCATCATTTCATCAGCGGCTTTGACCAGACGCTCGCGCACCTGCTCGTCATCCACGCCTTCTTCGGCGGCCCAGTCCTGTACTGGCGCATCAATGGTCAGCTTGTCCTTGATCGCCTCGTGCAGACCGTCAGTATCCCACTGATCTGCGTAGGATTTCGGTGGCATATATTCATCGATCAGGTCGTCGATCACCTGTTCGCGCATATCCGAGACGATCTCGGACAGGTCATTGGCCGACATGATTTCGCGGCGCTGGCTGAAGATCACCTTACGCTGATCGTTCATCACGTCGTCAAATTTCAAAACGTTTTTGCGCATGTCAAAGTTGCGACCTTCGACCTTGGACTGCGCGCGTTCCAGTGACTTGTTCACCCACGGGTGCACGATCGCCTCGCCTTCTTTCATGCCCAGCGTGGTCAGAACCTTGTCCAGTCGTTCCGAACCAAAGATGCGCATCAGGTCGTCTTCGAGGCTCAGGTAAAACACTGTACGGCCCGGGTCGCCCTGACGGCCTGAACGGCCCCGCAGCTGGTTGTCGATGCGGCGGCTTTCGTGACGTTCCGACGCCATCACGTACAAGCCACCAGCAGCCAGTACTTTTTCTTTTTCGTCCGCATGATGCGCTTCTTCGGATGCACGCAGCTCTGACGGGTCAGCCTCGGGGTTTTCAGCCAATGCCTTCAGGACCTTCATCTCGACATTGCCGCCCAGCTGAATGTCGGTACCGCGACCGGCCATGTTGGTGGCGATGGTCACCGCGCCCAGACGACCGGCATCAGCGACGATCTGCGCCTCTTGTTCATGCTGGCGGGCGTTCAGAACGTTGTGCTCGATGCCTTCCTTGGTCAGCATCTGGCTCAGCAGTTCGGATTTCTCGATCGACGTGGTGCCCAGCAGCACCGGCTGGCCCTTATCCTGCGCTTTTTTGGTTTCACCGATCATCGCACCGTACTTTTCCATCGCGGTGCGATAAACCTGATCGTCCTCATCGACACGGGCAATCGGCTTGTTGGTCGGCACTTCGACCACACCCAGACCGTAAATCTCAGCAAACTCTTCGGCTTCGGTCAGTGCGGTGCCGGTCATGCCACCGAGTTTGCCGTAAAGGCGGAAGTAGTTCTGGAATGTCACGCTGGCCAGCGTGACGTTCTCGGGTTGGATCTGAACGTTTTCTTTGGCTTCAATCGCCTGGTGCAGACCTTCGGACAGGCGGCGGCCCGGCATCATGCGGCCGGTGAATTCGTCGATCAGAACGACATTCCCGTCGCGCACAATGTAATCTTTGTCGCGCTGGAACAGCTTGTGCGCACGCAAACCCTGATTCACGTGGTGCACGACAGTGGTGCTTTCCGGATCATACAGGGAATGGCCTTCGGGAATCAGGCCCGCCTGAAGCAGTTGCGCCTCAAGAAACTCGTTACCTTCATCGGTGAAGGTCACATTGCGCGACTTTTCGTCCAGAGTGTAGTGGTCTTCGCTCAGCGATGGGATCAGCGCATCGATTGCGGTGTACAGGTCCGACCGGTCCTGTGCAGGCCCCGAGATGATCAGTGGCGTCCGCGCCTCGTCGATCAGGATCGAGTCGACCTCGTCCACAATCGCGAAATTATGGTGCTTCTGGTAAACCTGCTCCAAATCTGCCTTCATGTTGTCGCGCAGATAATCGAAACCCAGCTCATTGTTGGTGGCATAAGTGATGTCGCAGGAATAAGCGGCCAGTTTTTCGGCGTCGGGCTGGCCTGACCAGATCACGCCGGTGGTCATCCCCACGGCAGCAAAAACCTTGCCCATCCATTCCGAGTCACGTTTGGCCAGGTATTCGTTCACCGTGACAATGTGCACGCCTTTGCCGGTCAGCGCATTCAGATAAGCGGGGAAGGTGGCGACCAGCGTCTTGCCCTCACCGGTCTTCATTTCCGAAATGTTGCCCTGATGCAGGAAGGCCCCGCCCATCAACTGCACGTCAAAGGCCCGCAGACCAAGTGCGCGTTTCGCACCTTCGCGCACGTTGGCAAAGGCCTCGGGGAGCAGGTCATCCAGGCTTTCGCCATCCAACGCGCGTTTGCGCAGGTCTTCGGTCTTGTCGATCAGGCCCTGATCCGACAGCTTTTCAAACTCTGGCTCCAATGCGTTGATCTTTTCGATCAGGGGGCGGGTCGCCTTGATCTTGCGGTCGTTCGGTGTTCCGAACACCTTTTTGGCGAGCGTTCCGAGTCCCAGCATGTTCACTCCAGCGGATCTGTTCTTATCGTGGTTGCGACAGGCTTGCCCACCTTGCGCGCAACCCATAGATACGGGGGGTGAAAGGCGGCCCTGTCCAAGGCTTCAAAGCGATGTAAGCGGCAGGTTCCAGAGTGTCAACGCTGCGCCCTGTCGCGGCAAGGAAATAGGATGATTCAATGCCCAAAGGCCTCACTTTTCTGCCATCGCTGGCTCTGACTGCCATGATGGCACTGCCGCTGGCCGCCGAAACCCAGCCCGATGCGTCAACCGTGGTTGCGCGGGTAAACGGGGATGAGATCACACTAGGTCACGTGATCGCTACCGTCGCCTCTCTGCCGGCGCAATACCAGCAGGCCGAAGATGACGTTCTGTTCGATTTCGTGCTGGAACAGTTGATCCAGCAGCAATTGCTGGGGCAGCAACAGGAAGGTCTGAACAAGCAGAACGCGCTGACACTCGACAATGAAAAACGGTCGCTTAAAGCGGTTCAGACAGTCGCAGCACTTACCAAAGATGTTGTGACTGACGAGGCCATTCAGGTCGCCTATGACGCGCAGTACGATGAATTCGCGGGCGACGACGAATTCGATGCCAGCCATATTCTGGTTGAGACAGAAGAAGAAGCCAATGCGCTCAAGGTTCAGCTTGATGACGGAGCCGACTTTGCCGAACTCGCACGTGAGAATTCGACCGGTCCGTCCGGCCCCAATGGTGGTGCATTGGGATGGTTCGGAAAAGGCCAGATGGTACCTGAATTCGAAGGCGCAGTGATCGCTCTGGAAAAAGGGCAGGTGTCGGATCCTGTGCAAACTCAGTTTGGTTGGCATCTGGTCAAACTGAACGACAAGCGCAAAACCGAGGCCCCCGAGCTGGACGCCGTGCGAGATGAGCTGGCCCAATCGATTCAACAGGATGCCATTCAGGCGCGGATCGATGAGCTGACACAGCAGGCACAGATCGAACGCCCCGCGCTGGACGGCGCAGGCCCCGAGATCATGCGTCAACTGGACCTGATTCAGGAGTAAAGACACGTGGCCACGATCACCAAGGTTTCGCCGCTGGCGCCTGCGTCTTTCCCTGACCTGCCCGCGATTGACGGTGTGCGCTTTGCCACCGTCGAGGCGGGTGTGCGCTATCAGGGCCGTACCGACGTCATGCTTGCCGTTCTGGATCCGGGCACATCAGTGGCCGGGGTCTTCACCCGTTCCGCCACCCGTGCCGCACCGGTGCTGGATTGTCAGGAGAAAATCGGTGGATTCAGCGAAGGTCCGGCAGCGATCCTGGTGAACTCGGGTAACGCCAATGCCTTTACCGGCCACTACGGTCAAACTTCGGTCGCTGAAGTGACGCAGGCCGTTTCGAAATCAACCGGCGTACCGGTTGAGCGGGTCTTCACCTCGTCCACCGGTGTCATCGGCGAACCGCTGCCGCATGATCGCATCGTGGCTCAACTTGAGGCGCTGAAATCAGGCCTCAGCCGCCATGCTGTCGAAGATGCCGCACGCGCGATCATGACGACGGATACGTTCCCTAAAGGGGCGAGTACACAGGTCGAGATCGGCGGAAAAACAGTCTCTATTGCAGGGATTGCGAAGGGCTCTGGCATGATCGCACCGGATATGGCGACGATGCTGGTCTATGTCTTCACCGACGCGCAGGTCGACCAATCCGCGCTGCAGGCGATGCTGGGGGCGCAGACCGACCGCACCTTCAACTGCATCACTGTTGACAGCGACACCTCGACCTCGGACAGCCTATTGCTGTGCGCGACTGGGGCGTCAGGTGTGGATGCTACTGGCAACGCAGCGTTTTCCGAAGCGTTGGAATCGGTGATGCTGGACCTCGCACAACAGGTGGTGCGCGATGGTGAGGGCGCCACGAAATTCGTGGAAATCCGCGTGACCGGAGCTGCTTCGGACGCCGATGCCAAGGTACACGGCCTTGCGATTGCCAACTCACCCCTGGTCAAAACCGCTATTGCCGGTGAAGACCCGAACTGGGGTCGCGTGGTCATGGCCATCGGAAAATCGGGTGCAGCCGCAGATCGCGATCTGCTGAGCATCTCTTTCGGAGACATCCTTGTGGCCGAGAAAGGCTGGGTCAGCCCCAACTACCGCGAGGAAGACGCCGCCGCCTATATGAAAGGTCAGGACCTCGTGATCGCAGTCGATCTGGGGCTGGGTGAGGGGAAATCCACCGTTTGGACCTGTGACCTGACCCACGGCTATATCGAGATCAATGCGGATTATCGCTCGTGAAGACTGTGTTAGTGTCTGCTGTTGCCTTGATCGACATCGAGGGCCGCGTCCTGCTGGCCCAACGCCCCAAGGGTAAATCTATGGCAGGCCTCTGGGAATTCCCCGGCGGCAAGATCGAACCCGGCGAAACGCCTGAGGCCGCGCTGATCCGCGAATTGCACGAGGAGCTGGGCATCGACACCTGGGCCTCGTGCCTTGCGCCTTTGACCTTCGCCAGCCACAGCTATGACGATTTTCACCTGCTGATGCCGCTGTTTGCCTGCCGCAAGTGGGAGGGCATCCCGCAGTCGAAAGAAGGGCAGGCGCTGAAATGGGTCCGTGCGAACGATCTGCGGAATTATCCGATGCCAGCCGCAGATGTGCCGTTGATCCCGATTTTGCGGGATTGGCTATGAGCAGCGGGCGTCTAAATGAGGGTATTCTGGACAAACTACCTTGAGCGATGCTGTCATTAGCCAATGGTAGAAGTGCTCCGGCACAAGCCTTTAGATCACTCGTATTGTATCATTACGGCTTCGAAATCGTCTTGGCTAATAACTCGTGTATGGTGACCTTTTCCATGTTTGTCCTCCATATGCCACACGTCACCCGGACCAATTTCCCGATTCTCCCCATCGCTTGCGGTGACCCTTACAGTTCCTTTCAAACAGATGAGCTTTTGCGTTACAGGTGTTGGATGGATTGGTTCATTCCAACCAGCTTTCAACCTCAGGAACATAGTCCGTTTAACGGGCTCTGGCTCAGAGACCTCAATATCCTTGGCAGGCGGTGCAAAACTGCGTTCCGTCAGAAAAACGCTCACGTCTTCCCAGTGGCTTGCGCCTTCGAGATCGGAAAAGAGTTTGTAAAACTTCATTTAGAATATCCTCCAGAACCGAATGATCTTCAGCAGAATGATACGCGAGGAATTGTTTTGTCACTCCAGTGAATAAGAGGTTCGTTTTCGTAAAGCTCGAAAGATGACGATTTTTCATCGTTACAATTCGTAAGAATTGAGAAAACATCAGGCAAAACTTGACGCTGATCTTTCCTGTGTCCCTTATCGGGGCATCGGCGTTCGGGTCTGACCCGGATCTGTCGTTTCCGGCTCGGAGGAGGGGCCGGATGGGGAGGAGAGAAAGATTGGCTCAGACGCAGTCGGGCGCTGAAGGGATGCAGTCTCTTCCGGCGCTGTTAAACCGCAATGTGACCCAGTTCGGGGATGCCCCGGCCTATCGGGAAAAGGAATTCGGGATCTGGCAATGCTGGACCTGGGCTGAAGCAGCCAAGGAAATCCGCGCCATTGCGCTGGGATTTCTGGAACTTGGCGTTGAAAAGGGTGACCACATCGCCGTGATCGGCCGCAACCGTCCGGCGCATTACTGGTCAATGGTCGCAGCCCAGATGGCAGGTGCGATTCCCGTCCCGCTCTACCAGGATGCGGTCGCGGAAGAGATGGCCTATGTGCTGGAGCACTGCGGCGCGAAATATGTCGTTTGCGGTGATCAGGAGCAGGTCGACAAGGTCATCGAGATTCAGGAGAACCTGCATCAGGTCCAACATATCCTCTACACCGATAAGCGGGGGATGCGAAAATACGACCACAGTCAGATGAACGCCCTTGAAGACATCAAGGCCGAGGGCAGCGCCGGCCATGCGCGGTTCGATGCGGAACTGGACAAGCGCATTGCTGCGATCACCTATGACGATACCTGCGTGATGCTTTACACCTCGGGCACCACGGGCAAGCCCAAGGGCGTGGTGCTGTCGAACCGAAATGTCATCGAAAGCGCCAAGAACTCAGCCGAGTTTGATCACCTCACCCGCAATGAAGACATCCTGTCATACCTGCCGATGGCCTGGGTAGGGGATTTCATCTTCTCCATCGGTCAAGCCTATTGGTGTGGTTTCTGCGTGAACTGCCCCGAAAGCGCAGACACGATGATGACCGACCTGCGCGAGATTGGACCAACCTATTTCTTTGCTCCGCCGCGCGTGTTCGAGACCCAGCTGACCAACGTAATGATCCGGATGGAAGATGCCGGCAAGCTTAAGCAGCGCATGTTCCACCATTTCATGGCACATGCCAAAAAAGTCGGTGGCCAGTTGCTGGACGGTAAGCCAGTGGGCCTTGGTGACAAGTTGAAATACGCGCTGGGCAACCTTCTGGTTTACGGGCCGCTCAAAGACACGCTGGGATATGGGCGCTTCCGGGTGGGCTATACGGCGGGCGAGGCGATTGGGCCGGAAATCTTTGATTTCTATCGCTCTTTGGGTATCAACCTGAAACAGCTTTATGGCCAGACAGAAGCGACGGTCTTCATTACGGTACAGCCGGATGGTGAGGTTCGTGCCGATACCGTTGGTGTTCCTGCACCAGATGTTGAACTGAAGATCGACGACAAGGGTGAGATTCACTATCGCTCACCCGGTGTATTTGTAGAGTATTTCAACAACCCTGATTCCACCGCATCCACCAAGGACTCCGAAGGCTGGGTCGCGACAGGTGATGCCGGTTTCATCGAAGAAGGCTCGGGTCATCTTAGGATCATCGACCGCGCCAAGGATGTGGGTAAGATGGCCGACGGATCGATGTTCGCGCCGAAATATGTCGAAAACAAACTGAAGTTCTATCCTGATATCCTAGAGGTTGTCCTGTTCGGCAATGGCAAGGATCGTTGTGTGGCCTTCATCAATATCGATCTGACGGCTGTGGGGAACTGGGCAGAACGCAACAACGTCGCTTATGCCTCCTATCAGGAACTGGCGGGACATCCGCGTGTGTTAGAGACGATTCGAAACCACGTGGAAGAGGTGAACAAGTCGGTTGCCGCTGACGAGATGCTGTCGGGCTGTCAGGTGCATCGCTTTGTGGTGCTGCACAAGGAACTGGATGCCGATGATGGCGAGATGACCCGGACACGGAAGGTGCGGCGCGGTTTTGTCGAAGACAAGTTCGGCGACATCATCATGGCACTTTATGACGGGTCCGAGACAATTTCGACTACAACTGAAGTGACTTATGAGGACGGCCGTAAAGGTTCGATCTCAGCGACGCTGGAGATCGTCGATGCCCCGGTTGTTCCCGTCGCCCAACACAAGGTTGCCGCAGAATGAGGGGCGTGCGAGCGCCGCTCGACCTGCGGTCATCGCCCCGCCCGCCGTCCCGTTATTGCGTAAGTCAGGGAGTGATCGATGCTGGATAGTTCCGAAGGATATGTCACCGATGACGGTCGCAAGATCGGCGGCGTGGTGATGGAGATGAAGAACATCACCCTGCGTTTTGGCGGTGTGGTGGCGATCAAGGATATCTCGTTTGATATCCGTGAGGGCGAGATTCGCGCCATCATTGGGCCGAACGGTGCCGGAAAATCTTCGATGCTGAACGTGATTTCGGGCTTCTATGTCCCGCAGGAGGGTGAGGTCTGGTTCCACGGGTCCAAGCGCCCGCCGATGCGGCCCTTTGAGGTGGCGCAGCAGGGCATCGCCCGGACGTTCCAGAATATCGCCCTGTTCGAAGGCATGAGCGTTCTGGACAACGTCATGACCGGGCGATTGGGTTACATGAAGACCAACATCCTTCAGCAGGCACTGTGGAAAGGGAAGGCCGAAGCGGAAGAGGTCGAGAACCGCGAGGCGGTCGAGAAGATCATCGACTTCCTGGAGATTCAGCATATCCGCAAGACACCGGTATCGCGCCTGCCATATGGCCTGAAGAAACGCGTCGAACTGGCGCGGGCGTTGGCGGCAGAGCCCAAACTGTTGCTGTTGGATGAACCAATGGCAGGCATGAACGTCGAAGAGAAAGAGGACATGAGTCGCTTTATCCTCGACGTGAATGACGAGTTCGGAACCACTATCGCCCTGATCGAACACGATATGGGCGTAGTGATGGATCTGAGCGACCGGGTGGTCGTGATGGATTACGGCAAGAAGATCGGTGACGGCACCCCCGACGAGGTGCGCAACAATCAGGAAGTCATCGACGCCTATCTGGGTGTCAGCCATGACTAAGGTCTGGGCAGAATTGGGGAGGGGCTGGCATGCCTGAACAACTCGTATTTGCGATGGAGGTCATCCTCAACGGTCTGATGGCCGGGGTGCTCTATGCGCTGGTCGCGCTGGGTTTTGTACTGATCTACAAGGCGTCGGGGATTTTCAATTACGCGCAAGGGGTTATGGCCCTGTTCGCGGCCATGACGCTGGTGGGTATCATGAACGGGCAGGTGCCCTTTGCGCATCTGATCAATGCCACCTTCGGGACGCACGTCCACTATTTCGGCTGGAACGTTCCGGCATTGCTGGCGATCATTCTGACAATGGGTGTGATGGTGTTGCTGGCCTGGGCCGTGCAGCGCTTTGTCATGCGGCATTTGGTGGGCCAGGAACCGATCATTCTGTTCATGGCGACCATTGGTCTGGCGTACTTCCTTGAAGGTGTGGCCGACCTGATGTGGGGTTCCGAGATCAAGACGCTGGATGTGGGTCTGCCGCAGGGTATCAACCTGTGGATTGACGAGACGACGTTCAACATCTTCGATTACGGCTTCTTCATCGACAATCTGGACATCGTGGCGACGATCATTGCGGCGCTGTTGGTTGCTGCTCTGGTGGCATTCAGCCAGTACACCAAGCAAGGCCGCGCGATGCGTGCGGTGGCAGATGACCATCAGGCGGCGCTGTCCGTTGGCATCTCGCTGAACTTCATCTGGGTTATGGTCTGGTCGGTTGCAGGCTTCGTCGCCCTGGTCGCCGGTATCATGTGGGGCACCAAGTCGGGCGTCCAGTTCTCACTGTCGCTGATCGCGCTCAAGGCGCTGCCGGTGCTGATGCTGGGCGGGTTCACGTCTATCCCCGGTGCCATTGTCGGCGGTCTGATTATCGGCGTGGGCGAGAAACTGTTCGAGTTCGCAATCGGCCCGATGGTCGGCGGCGCGACCGAGAACTGGTTCGCCTACGTGCTGGCGCTGATCTTCCTTGTGTTCCGACCGCAGGGCCTGTTCGGCGAGAAGATCATCGAGAGGGTATAGCGCATGACCAAGCTGATCGCCATCATCAACGTGATTGCGTGGGCAGGGTTCTGGGCCTTTGGGTATATCGCCCTTACGTCCGAAAATCTGACGGCTGGCCAACTGACCATCGCAGCGATCCTGGCCTTTGCCGGGTTGGTCATGGGTATTCTGGCCTACCTGAAACTGGTGCGCGCCTCTGAGGCGAGCGGATATGCCAAAGGGTCCAATCAACTGGATGCCGCGTCCCGGAACCGGGCGCAGGAAGAATGGGGAAAGTAAGATATGTTCTATCGTGAGGCCGGAGATTTCAAAGTCTCTTACGTGGATGACAGCCAGACTTTCCCGATCAAGTTCGATCGGTACCGGTACTATGCCGTTCTGGCGGTGGCGTTCGGGATCATTCCGTTCATCATCAACGATTACTGGGCGAACGCGCTGCTGTTGCCTTTCCTGATCTATGCGATTGCGGCTATCGGGCTGAACATTCTCGTGGGTTATTGCGGGCAGGTCAGCCTTGGCACCGGGGGCTTCATGGCTGTGGGGGCGTATGCCTGCTACAAGCTGATGACCGCGTTCCCGGATGTCAGCATGTTCATTCACGTGTTGTTGGCTGGCGGGATCACAGCCATCGTCGGTGTACTGTTCGGATTGCCATCCTTGCGGATCAAGGGGTTTTACCTGGCGGTGGCGACGCTGGCAGCACAGTTCTTCCTGGTCTGGCTCTTCAACCGGGTCCCGTGGTTCTACAATTACTCGGCGTCAGGGCAGATCAACGCGCCGGAACGGGATGTGTTCGGAATCATCATCACCGGCCCAAATGCATCGGCCTGGGCCACATACCTGTTCTGCCTGATTTTCCTGACCTTCTGCGCCATCATTGCGCGTAACCTGACGCGTGGCACGACAGGGCGCACATGGATGGCGATCCGTGACATGGATATCGCGGCTGAAATCATCGGGGTGAACCCTTTGAAAGCCAAACTGACCGCCTTTGCCGTCAGCTCGTTCTTTGTGGGCGTGGCCGGAGCGCTGTTCTTTGCGGTTTATCTGGGCGCGGTTGAGGTCGGAGAAGTGTTCGGCATCCAGAAATCGTTCCTTGTGCTGTTCATGGTAATTATCGGAGGGTTAGGCTCGATTTTCGGCTCATTTGCAGGTGCTGCTTTCCTTGTGCTGCTGCCGGTGGTTCTGAAAGTGGTCGGTGTCGATGTGCTCGGCTGGCCAACGGATATCGTAGCGCATCTGCAGTTGGTGATCGTGGGCGCACTGATCATCATGTTCCTGATACTGGAGCCGCATGGTCTGGCACAGCTGTGGCGAGTTGCGAAAGAGAAACTGAGACTCTGGCCGTTCCCACACTAAGGGCAGGCCCAATCAAAAAGACGGGTGCGAAAACCCGAACACACCATCGGATCAATCAAGGGAGGAAACACCCGATGAACAAGAAACTGGCAACCGTGGCGCTGAGCGCCCTTATGGCCGCAGGGCCGGCGATGGCGGATCTTGTGATCCCTGATCTCAGCTATCGCACAGGGCCATATGCAGCAGGCGGTATCCCGTTTTCGGACGGTTACAACGACTATTTCACTCTGCTCAACGAGCGGGATGGCGGCATCGGTGGAGAACCGGTCCGGGTGGTCGAATGTGAAACCGGATATAACACCGAAAAGGGTGTGGAATGCTATGAATCGACCAAAGGCGAAGGCGCGCTGGTCTATCAACCCCTGTCGACCGGTATCACTTATCAGCTGATCCCCAAAGTGACCGCAGATGGTATTCCGCTGCACACGATGGGCTACGGCCGAACCTCGGCTGCCAACGGCAAAGTGTTCAGCAACGTGTTCAACTATCCGGCCAACTACTGGAACGGGGCCTCGGGCGCGATCAACTATCTGCTGAACGAAAACGGTGGTGACCTGAGCGGCAAGAAAATCGCACTGGTCTATCACAACTCGGCCTATGGCAAGGAGCCGATCCGCACGCTGGAAACGCTGGCGGAAAAGCACGGGTACGAGCTGACCCTGCTGCCGGTGGACCATCCGGGGCAGGAGCAGAAATCGCAATGGCTGCAGATCCGTCGTGAAAAGCCGGACTATGTGGTCATGTGGGGCTGGGGCGTGATGAACCAGGTTGCGGTACAGGAAGCCGCCAACATCCGTTTCCCGATGGAAAACTTCATCGGCGTCTGGTGGTCGGGTGCTGAGTTTGACGTTGAACCGGCAGGCGACAAGGCCACTGGTTACAAGGCTTTGACCTTTACCGGCCTGGGCGATGACTATCCGGTTTATGACGACCTGAAGAAATACGTCGTGGACTCGGGCAAAGCTGCAGGTGCCGGCGATCAGCTGGGTGCGGTGCAGTACAACCGCGGTCTCTATGCGGCGATGCTGGCGTCGGAAGCCATCAAAACCGCGCAAGAGATGCATGGCGTAACCGATATCACCCCGGCGATGATGCGGGACGGCATGGAAGCCCTGGAAATGACCAATGCCAAAATGGATGCGTTGGGCATGGCAGGCTTTGGCCCCGAGTTCAGCGTCAGCTGTGAAAACCACGGCGGCCCGGGTCTGGTGGGTGTTGTTCAGTGGGATGCCTCGACCGGGAACTGGAACAAGATCCAGGACTTCATGCCAACCGATGCAGAAGTGATTGGCGCACTGATTGCCGAAGATTCGGCAGCCTACGCGGCCGAGAACAACATCGAACAGCGCTGCGAATAACGGCAGGCTTGCCCCGGTTTAAACCGGGACACCAAACCCCGGAGCGGCGGGTTGATCGCCGCTCCTCACGAACAGTCCCGAAGGGGACAGGCATGAGGACACGCGCTGATGCTTGATGCGGCACAAACAACTGACGTGCAGGCGGAAACCCTGCTTGAGGTCAACAATATCGAGGTGATCTACAACCATGTGATCCTCGTGCTGAAAGGCGTCAGCCTGACTGTGCCCAAGGGCGGTATTACGGCTCTGCTGGGGGGCAATGGTGCGGGTAAGACGACCACGCTCAAGGCAGTTTCGAACCTGCTGCATTCGGAACGTGGCGAGGTCACGAAAGGCTCGATCAAGTATCGTGGCGAGAGCGTACATGAAAGCGACCCTGCCGTGCTGGTAGAAAAAGGTGTGATTCAGGTGATGGAAGGCCGTCACTGTTTTGAACACCTGACGGTCGAGGAAAACCTGCTGACCGGCGCCTATACCCGCAAGGATGGCAATGCCGCCATCCAACAGGACCTTGAACTGGTCTACAATTATTTTCCCCGCTTGAAAGAGCGTCGCCGCTCGCAGGCAGGCTACACCTCGGGCGGAGAACAGCAGATGGTCGCCATGGGGCGGGCTTTGATGTCGCGGCCTGAGACGATTCTGCTGGACGAACCCTCGATGGGGCTCGCGCCGCAGTTGGTCGAAGAGATTTTCGGCATTGTGAAGGACCTCAACGAGAAAGAGGGCGTGTCCTTCCTGTTGGCCGAGCAGAACACAAACGTTGCCCTGCGGTTTGCGCATTACGGATACATTCTGGAATCCGGGCGCGTGGTGATGGATGGCCCGGCCGCCGAACTGCGCGAGAACCCGGATGTAAAGGAGTTCTACCTTGGTATGTCTGACGAAGGCCGCAAAAGCTTTCGCGATGTGCGGTCCTATCGTCGCCGCAAGAGGTGGCTGTGAGCGGATGGAGGATATGGCGATGACCTATTTCGACGCACTCGAAACACGCTCGGTAGACGAACGCGCTTCCGATCAGGCAGCGGCCCTTTTAGAACAGGTCACGCGGGCGAAATCTGCCCCCGGATTTGCTGCACACCTGTCTGAAACAGACACTAATAAGGTGGTTTCGACAGATGATCTGCCGATGCTGCCCGTGCTGCGCAAGTCGGATCTGACTCGTGCACAGTCTGAACGCCCTCCTTTTGGCGGGTTTACCGTGAAGCCTGCGCGCCACTTCCATCACGTGTTCCAGTCCCCCGGACCGATCTATGAGCCGGGCGGCACCGATCACGACTGGTGGCGTATGGGTCGGTTCCTGAATGCTGCTGGCGTTAGCGCTGGTGATATTGTTCAGAACTGTTTTGGCTACCACCTGACACCGGCAGGTATGATCTTTGAAAACGGCGCCCGCGCTGTTGGTGCTGCCGTATTGCCAGCGGGAACCGGGCAGACCGAATTGCAGGTGACTGCGGCGCGCGACGTTGGCTGTACCGCCTATGCAGGCACGCCGGATTACCTGAAGGTCATTCTGGACAAGGCCGACGAGATGGGTGTTTCGCTGAATTTCTCGAAGGCCGCTGTTGGTGGTGGTGCGCTGTTCCCGTCTCTGCGTCAGGAATACGCGGATCGTGGCATTTCGTGTCTGCAATGTTATGCGACGGCGGATCTGGGTAACATCGCCTATGAAAGCGCCGCGATGGAGGGGATGATCATCGACGAACATGTGATCGTCGAGATTGTGACCCCCGGAACCGGTACTCCGGTAGGCCCGGGCGAAGTGGGCGAGGTGGTTGTGACTTCTCTCAACCCCGATTACCCGCTGATCCGCTTTGCAACCGGAGATCTTTCGGCAGTCATGCCGGGTGTCTCGCCCTGTGGTCGGACCAACACCCGGATCAAAGGCTGGATGGGTCGCGCCGATCAGACCACCAAGATCAAGGGTATGTTTGTACGCCCGGAACAGGTTGCCGCCTTGGTCGACAAACATGAAGAAATTGTCAAAGCCCGCGTTATTGCTGCCCGTCAGGGCGAGATGGACACGATGACAGTCCGTATCGAAAGCCCATGCGGTGATGACATGGCATATGCCAAGTCGGTGGCCGAGGTGCTGAAGCTTAAAGGCGCGATCGAGGTTGTGGCGCCTGGATCGCTGCCCAAAGACGGTGTGGTGATCGAGGATCAGCGCGTTTACGAGTAACGGTATTTTCAGGTCTGCGGCAGTTTGTGCCGCAGATTTGTTGACCGATGCACTGGTGTTTCCGAGCTTTTTGGTCGATTAAAGGCGAACCCTTCGCCTTTGCCAATCACAAGCCGGGATGATGGCCGAAATCGAGTTTTCACAAAACGGATCGCGCAATCGCGGTGTACGCGGTACCCGACTGCTGGCGGGGATCGCCTATGTTGTGGCTGCGGCGTGCTTATTGCCCATGATTGCCGTGGTTCTGGCGGCCGTGACTGGTGGAACGGATACGATCTCGCATCTGATGGAGACGGTGCTGCCCAGCTATATTGCGACGACCCTGATTCTTGTGGTTTTGGTCGCGGCGGGTACGTTTAGTATCGGTACCGGGGCTGCCTGGCTGGTGACGATGACGCGTTTTCCCGGCGTGCGGGTTCTTGAGATCGCACTGGTCCTTCCACTGGCCTTTCCGGCCTATGTTCTGGCCTATGCCTATACCTTTATTCTGGACCACCCAGGCATCGTTCAAAGCACGCTACGTGATGTAACGGGCTGGGGCCCGCGCGACTACTGGTTCCCCGAAATCCGCTCGACCGAGGGCGCGGCGGTTATGCTGATTCTTGTGCTTTATCCATATGTCTACCTGCTGGCGCGGGCTGCTTTCCTGCAGCAAAGTTCGACGGCGTTTTTGGCGGCACGGGCGCTGGGCAACAATCCATGGCTGGCGTTTCGGCGCGTTTCACTCCCGATGGCGCGGCCTGCAATTGCAGGCGGCGTTCTGCTTGCTGTCATGGAGACCATCGCTGATTTCGGAACCGTATCGTATTTTGGTGTGCAGACCTTTGCCACCGGGATCTACACAAGCTGGTTCTCTATGGCCGACCGAGCGGCGGCGGCGCAACTTGCGCTATGCCTGCTGGTCTTTGCCCTGATCATGGCGGTGGCCGAGCGTACCCAGCGCGGCAAAGCAAAATACTATCAGGCCGGGAAACAGCATGTGGCGCAACCGGCGGCCCATCTGACGGGTCTGCGTGCCTTTGGGGCATTCCTGCTCTGTGCGATACCCGTTCTTTTTGGCTTTCTGCTGCCAGTCATCATCCTGGTCGAGATGGGTTTGGAATCCGAACAGAACCTGCTGTCGGGCCGCTATATAGGCTTCATTCAGAACTCGCTGATCCTTGCTGGTACGGCAGCGGTTGTCACTGTCTTTGCGGCGATCTGTGTCGGGTTCTTTCAACGCCTCAGACCGGGGCGCGCCTCGTCTGCGACTGCCTATATGGCACGGCTGGGATATGCTGTGCCCGGTGGCGTCATCGCGGTCGGTTTGATTGTGCCCTTCGCCAGCTTTGACAACGCGCTGGACGCCTGGATGCGGCAGACCTTCGATGTGTCTACGGGGCTGCTGGTTACAGGTTCGATCTGGTTGCTGGTCGCGGCCTATATGGTACGGTTTCTAGCTGCTGCACTCAGCGCGTATGAGGGTGGTCAAAGCACGGTACACGCCAATATGGATGCCGCGGCCCGCTCACTGGGTCAGACGCCGTTGGGAACGCTGCGGCGTGTTCACCTTCCCATCCTGACCCCGTCTCTGTTGACGGCCCTGCTAATTGTGTTCGTCGACGTGATGAAGGAACTTCCCGCGACGCTGATCATGCGTCCGTTCAATTTCGACACATTGGCGGTGCAGGCTTATCGACTGGCCTCGGATGAGAGATTGGAGGGCGCAGCTGTGCCTTCGCTGGTCATACTGGCGGTGGGTCTGCTGCCCGTAATCCTGATCTGCCGTCAGGTTGGCCGGCGGTAACACTTGTGTTGTAATTGTCAGACAACAGCGCATCAGGCTTGATTCAAAAACGATTTCCGGCAAGGCTGGAGGTATGAATATGCAGCCTCCCAGCCGGTTCTCGGCAAGCGCAGCGCAGATGCCCGTAGCTTTCGACCGGCATGAGATGTCTCAAATCCTATCCGTTTATGGTCGGATGGTCGCCGCCGGAGAATGGCGCGATTATGGTATTTCCAACCTGCGCGATATGGCGGTGTTCTCGATTTTCCGGCGCACCGCGGAACACCCGATCTACCGCGTCGAAAAGCATCCGCGTCTGAGATCCAGACAGGGGATGTATTCTGTCATAGGTATGGATGGCCGCATCCTGAAACGCGGTCATGATCTGCGCGCGGTTTTGCGGGTGTTGGAACGCAAGCTGATCCGGGCCGTGAACCCGGACTAGAGTCTAAGGCGCAGGATGTCGTCCATATCCTGTTACAGCCCCGAACTCTTTGCGGCCGATGCGAGAGATAGCGTCTTCCAAAGGCTCTTTGGCAACGGCCATGTGATATGCGTTCGAATGCAGAAGCGTGTCCTGATCCAGCATCATGCCTACGTGACCTTTCCAAAACACCAGATCACCACGGCGAAGCTCGGGTTTTGAGATTGGCTTGAAGAACTCTGCTTGCATGTCGCTATCGCGAGGGCAGGGCAATCCGCAGGAATGAAAAGCGATTTGAATCAGACCCGAGCAGTCAATTCCAAGCCCGGTATCGCCACCATAGATGTAAGGGGTGGTAAGAAACTTTTCCGCCATGGCTGCAGGATCAGAACCCAGCCAGTCTTTTTCGACCAGCTGTGTTTCGCGAATGTACCGCGGTGTTGGGATGTGGCCTTCTTCTTTCACGCAAACCCAACCGGTCGAACGAATGGCTTTTTCGCGTTCAGAATCGTGGCGCGGCCAGTATTCAACACCAGCGCCAAAAGGCAGAATCCGCTCATTCGCGTTTTTCGTCACATCGGGGTGTTTCAACGAAACTGCCCTTGGCACGGAAACTCGATGCGTTGGCTGAAGCGGCCGAACCGCTATTTCCTGTCGCACCCAGCCAACATAGCCATCTTTTTCGCGAAACCCGAACAGGTGGTTCTGCGTCCGTTCCAAGATGATGAATACTTCTCCACACACCATTTGGCACCGCCGGCTACCATTGGGTTTGTCCAGAACGTCCCGCACAACCGATTGGATGCGATATGTTTCACCATCCGTGAAACCGTCAGCTTCTACCTGACCTTTCAACGATGAATGCGCTACCCGTCCGTTGAAGGGGAGCAACCTGCGATCCGTCATAGCTCCAATATCCCCGGCAATGCCGTCAAAATGGCGCGTGGTCCCTGACCCAGACCGCCTTTTGTACGACCGGGCTCCTTACCAGTCTGCCAAGAGTAAATGTCGAAATGGATATACCGACGCACGCCCACGAACCGGCGCAGAAACAAAGCGGCGGTGATCGATCCTGCAAATCCACCCGATGGCGCGTTGTCCAGATCCGCAATGCCGGGTTCAATCATTGCTTCATAAGGCGTGTGGAACGGCATGCGCCAAACCGGATCAGCCGAAGCTTCTGCGGCGTGGAACACGGCAGATGCGCAGTGTTCATCATCTGTGTAGAACGGTGCCAGATCAGGGCCCACGGCCACACGGGCGGCACCGGTGAGCGTCGCCATCGAGATCACCAGATCGGGCTTTCCTTCAGCTGCAAATGCCAGTGCATCCGCCAACACCAGACGCCCTTCTGCATCCGTATTGTTGATCTCGACCGTCAGCCCTTTGCGGGAGGTCAGAATGTCTCCGGGACGGAACGCATTCCCGGCCACCGCATTTTCGACCGCCGGGATCAAAACTCGCAGTTGCAGCGGAAGCTCCAGTGCCATGATCATCCGGGCCAGCCCCAGCACATTGGCCGCACCACCCATGTCTTTCTTCATCAGACCCATGGATGCGCCCGGTTTCAGGTTCAGCCCGCCCGTGTCAAAACATACACCTTTGCCGACCAGCGTCAGTTTGGGACCGCTGCTTCCCCAGTTCAGTTCAATCAGCCGCGGGGACTGCTCCGCGGCCCGTCCCACCGCGTGGATCATAGGGAAGTTCTGATCCAGCAGCGCATCGCCGGTGATCACATCGCACGAGGCGCTGAATTCACCGGCCAGAGTCTCGGCCGCTTGCTGCAATTGGTCAGGTCCCATGTCGGAAGCAGGCGTATTCACCAGATCGCGGGTCAGAACCTCTGCATTGGCCATGGCTTCGATACGGTTGGCGTCGATACCATCTGGAGCAATCAGCGCCGCTGATCCACTGGATTGAGACGCGTATCGATCAAAGGCGTAGCCGGTCATCAGCCAGCCAAAACACTCCATCTCAATCCGGTCAGCGGGAACGCCTGACGCGATGTGATAGGTTCCTTCCGGCAAGGCCATGGCTGCCGCGGCCAGAGGGAACCGTTTTCGCGCGCGCTTGTCTACTGTTCCATAACCGGCCAGCACAAAGTCTACTGCGCCACTCTCAGCCGGTACCAGCAGCGTCTGCCCCAGCGCACCAGCGAACCGGTTCGCTGTTACCCAGGACTGCACAGCATCCGGCTGATCCTTCAACCATCCATCCAGATCCGGTTGCGCAACCACATGAAGCGGTAAGGAACGGTCAGAGGATGGGGCGAAAGACAGGGTCATGGGTATCTCGGCTGATGGTATCTGCGCACAGATTAGCCGCGCATGATCTGCCCGCAACCCCTGTCAGACGGAAAGGTCCTGCTGGTCCCAGACGGCTGTCAGCGACCGTTCTCCGACCCGGATCAAACGCCCCAGCGTTGCACCTGTCGCAACTGCGTCACCGGCATCGACGGTCCGGGCCACGTCGCCTGCCACCCGGGCCAGGGCCGTCATCCCGATCTGCTCGGAAATTGCGACCAGAGATCTGGCGCATTTGCGCAGGTCCGCCCAGTCGCGCTGACGCCAGTATCGTTCGCAGTTTGACAAGCGCACGGCCAGTTCTTCTACCGTGCGGCAAAGAACGTCCAGCGCGCTTTTGTCGCCAAGTTGTCGGTACAGTCCGCTCAGTTGATCCGGGTCCAGACGGACAGGTTCCTTGTGTTCAAGCGTGATTATCTTTTCCACCACATTCACCTTAGTTCAAACGCCCCCACGGCGCTGTCTTGATCCTGGCAGCAAATTCCTTTGCAAAACCTTGCGGGGAAAATGGATAATGGCTCGAATTTTCTTTGAATTCGGTTTAGAGCATCCGTCAGCGACAAGAACGGGGACGTTGTAATGGACTTTGCAAAACCTTTGCCGACCTATCTGGTGAAACGGTATCACGGCTGGAAAGCCACAACATATTCGGAAAACCAGGTCTGGTACCGCCGTCTTGCCGATGAAGGACAACGGCCTCGCGCCATGGTGATATCCTGCTGTGACAGTCGGGTTCACGTGACGTCCATGTTCGGTGCTGATCAGGGCGATTTCTTCATTCACCGAAATATCGCCAACCTTGTGCCGCCCTATGCGCCGGACGGAGACCACCACGGCACCAGCGCCGCCATTGAATACGCCGTAACAGCACTCAAGGTCGCGCATCTGATCGTTCTGGGGCATTCGCAATGCGGCGGCGTTCAGGGCTGTATCGATATGTGCAAGGGACAGGCACCCCAATTGGATGCCAAGGAGAGTTTTGTTGGACGCTGGATGGATATTCTGAAGCCGAAATACGATCTGGTGGCGGATATCGAGGACAGCGTCGAACAAGCCCGACAGTTCGAACGTCAGTCGGTTGTTGCTTCTCTGGAAAACCTGATGACCTTCCCGTTTGTCTCGTCAGCCGTTGAACAGGGAGCGCTGAGCTTGCACGGCTTGTGGACCGATATCGGCGCAGGTGGATTGGAAAGCTTTGACCCTCATCAAAAGAAGTTTGTCCCGGTCTAACTAGGACACACTTATATTTCGGAAACGACAAAGATTACGGCTCTGATTCAGGGCCGTATTCTCGTATGCTTTCCTCATTACATTTGAGGATTGGAGCTTACCATGAAAGTCATTAAACGCATCTTCGCAGGATTGGCCGTTTGTATTCTGATTTTGGTCGCCACTTCCTATCTGCTGCCCGGAAAGGCCGAAGTTTCGCGCAGTATTACGGTCGACGCACCGGCGAGCGCTGTCTTTCCTTACGTGAATTCGATGCAGGAGACTGAACAGTGGTCTCCCTGGCTGCATCGTGATCCCGATACCAAACTGGTTTATTCCGGCCCCAAGGCAGGGATTGGGAACACTCTGAACTGGACTTCGGATCACCCACAGGTCGGCACCGGGTCACAGGAAATCGTCGAGAGTGTGGAAAACCAACTGGTCAGAACGGCACTGGATTTCGGCCCGATGGGCGCCGCCTCAGCGTCATTTGCCCTTGAGCCCGACGGGGACGGGACCAAAGTGACCTGGGGGTTTGACTCGGATCTGGGTCTCAACCCCATCTCTCGCTGGATGGGGCTGATGATGGATAAATGGGTTGGCGAGGATTATGAGCGCGGATTGACCAATCTCAAGGCGTTGGTTGAAAGCCACGGTTAGGCGGATTGTTTTCTTGCGCTCGGATCACTCAAACCGAAATCGGGCCAGCTTTCCAAGATGATCCGATCCCATAAAGGGGCGCAGCTCAACCGTTCCGGTTGTTCCTTTCGGAAACAACAGGTTGTCTATCGGCAAAGGGACCTTCCAACTGCCAAGGTTGTGAGTGTTCAGGGCGGTTCCAAAACTCTGATTGTCTGCCGCCGCCGCGATCCGCTGGACGCTTTCGCCCCAAGGCACCATGTTGAAATCGCCGGCAATCAGCACCGGACCTTCGAGTTTCCTGATCCGGTCGGCAATCACCTGGCTTTGATTGTACTGGTCGTAGGGAAACGGCCATTTCAGATGAAGTGATACAACCCAAACCAAACTGCCGCCGGGTGTTTCGACCTGCACGCCGACAAGCCCATAGCCCTCCAGACAGAACTCGGAGTCTTCGACAATTGGCAGATTCGTCAGTATGGCGACGTTTTGTTCTGGTCGAAATTCACAGATTGCTTTTGACGGATAGTGCTCGAACAGGTTGCTCATGTATTTGCGATTGTGACTGGAGACTTCCTGCAAAGTCACGATCTCGGCATTGGACCCGATGATATCATCGGCTAGGGAATAGCGTGGCCAGGCTGCACTCATCAGGTTTTTTTGATAGAGCGTCAGGCAGGAGCCGTCGCAGTCACCTGACGGCGCAGCAACGCTCACTGCGATTGATCCGATGGCGACCGCGGCAAAGGCCAGCGTGGTCAATGCAAGATATCTGGCACGTAGGCACAGTAAAACCGTGGCGCAGGGCAAAAGCAAAACCCCGGCCTGCGGGCGCAGAAGAGCAATCGAGTCCCCCACGGCAAATAGCTTTCCGGTAAAACCAATTAGGACCAGTCCCATCAGGATACCAGCGCATCCGATTACCAGATTTCGTACAATCCTGCCTTTGGTCCAATGTCGCATGCTCTGCCTCTGCCGCTCTGATCAGGACAATGCACGTGGTTTGCATGGCCACATGTTTCGCTGTCAAAGCGCGAAATATGGTGACAAGCCAGCCTGTCTTTATCAACAGGAAGAGATTGAAATGTGCCACGTCAACCGACATGGCACAATCGGTTGTTCCGATCAGCCTTTCTTCAGAACCTCACGGCCCAGCAATTCGGCGATCTGTACCGCGTTCAGCGCGGCACCCTTGCGCAGGTTGTCGCTGACGCACCACAGGTTCAGACCATTTTCCACGGTCGAATCCTGACGGATACGGCTGATGAATGTGGCGAAGTCGCCCGCGCATTCGATGGGCGAGACGTAACCACCGGCTTCGCGCTTGTCGATCACCATGATGCCCGGTGCTTCACGCAGGATGTCGCGGGCCTCGTCTTCGTCCAGGAATTCTTCGAACTCGATGTTCACGGCCTCGGAATGGCCAACGAAAACGGGAACGCGGACGCAGGTTGCTGTGACCTTGATTGTCGGATCGACGATCTTCTTGGTCTCGACAACCATCTTCCACTCTTCCTTGGTCGAGCCGTCTTCCATGAAGACGTCGATCTGCGGAATGACGTTGAAGGCGATCTGTTTCTGGAACTTCTTCGGCTCAACCTCGGTGGTGGGGTTGTAGATGGCCTTGGTCTGATCCCAAAGCTCGTCCATGCCTTCTTTACCTGCACCCGAAACCGACTGATAGGTCGACACGACGACGCGTTTGATTTTGGCGCGGTCATGCAGCGGCTTCAGTGCGACAACCATTTGCGCTGTCGAGCAGTTGGGGTTGGCAATGATGTTCTTGTTTTTGTAATCGTGGATCGCCTCGGGGTTACATTCCGGCACGATCAGCGGAATGTCCGGGTCGTAGCGATAGAGCGACGAGTTATCGATCACCACACAGCCAGCCGCCGCCGCCTTGGGGGCGTAGGTCTTGGTGGCGTCCGAGCCGATGGCAAACAGTGCCATGTCCCAGCCGGTGAAGTCGAAGGTGTCGATGTCCTGGGTCGTCAGTGTCTTGTCGCCAAAGCTTACTTCTGTACCCAGTGAACGACGGCTTGCCAGCGCGGCAAGTTCATCGACCGGGAACTGGCGTTCCGCCAGGATGTTCAGCATTTCGCGGCCCACGTTACCCGTGGCGCCGGCGACAACGACGCGATAGCCCATTTCATGTCTCCAAAGTTAAGGACGCGCGTTCATAGCTGCGTTGCGGCGAAGAAAAAAGGGCTATCACAAGCGAATTGATCGAATTGACGTCGATTCTAGCCGGAATGCGCTGTTTCGCCTGTGTCCAGCAAAGACCGATAGACGCGCACGATGGCCTCGGCCTCACCTTCGATTCGAAAATTCTGTTCAACGTGCTGTCTGGCGACCTGACCAGATTGGGCCAGCTTGTCCGGGTCGCTCAGCATCTGTTCCAGCGCTTCGGCCAGCGCCGTTGCGTTGTCTTTTTCGATCAAACGGCCGGTTTCCCTGTCCTTGATTTGGGCGCTGAAGGCTCCGACGCCATGGCAGGCGATTGCTGGGACGCCTGAGGCCATCGCCTCAAGTGGTGTCAGGCCGAACCCTTCGTGACGAGCCGGGGCTACAAACAGATCCAGCGCGCGATAAGTTTCCACGATTTCTTCCCATGGACGTTCGCCAAGGAAATGCACACGCTTGGACAAACCGGCGGCTTTAAGTTTGGCCTCCTGCTCCTGTTGGAACGTTTCAAACTCTTTTGTGGCGCGTCCGGTAAAAACAATGCTGGCGTCCGGATAGGTTGGCAGAACTTTGATCGCTGCATCCACCAGCAGATCGACGCCCTTTTGCGGCCGAATACGCCCGAAACACCCGATCAAAGTGCCATTGGGCAGGCCCAGTTTTTGACGCAGGGCGGGTTTGTCCAGAGCCGGATGAAACAGTTCCGTGTTCACTCCATGCATGACGACAGTCGAGGGATGTTCGAGAAAGGACGCCGCTTGGGGTGTCGTGGCGATCAGCGCATCCATTTTCGAGATCAGCCATTTGGTGAACCCGGAATGATCTCGCTGTGCGGCCGAAGTGAACAGCAGTTTCAAATTGCGCCGCAGCACGTGTTTCAGAAACAGGCCCATCAGCATTTCGGTGTTGCGGCGCGCGTGCCAGACCCGGCGTTGGCGGTTGGATAGGAACGGAACCTTGATCAGCCGGATGTGGGGCAGGTCATCTGGCAGGCCAGGGCCAGTGGCGACGATCCTGATCATGCGCTTTTGGATCGGCAACAGGCGGATGACGGTTGTGGTGACGCCGGACAGGCTGTGTTTCAGGTTTGGCGCTATAACCTCAATATCCTGCACAGCTTACTCCGTAATCGCTTCAATCCACACTATCCCGGCTGAATAGATAGATCACGCAACCAATGGCAAGTGTTACGGTAAAAAACCCGAAAATCGCTATGTAAGGTGCGGATGTCCCTGCCTGAATGGTGGCGGCGTGAATGCGCCCGGTAACAAACTGGGCGATTCCTACACCCCCGATCCCGAAAAGGTTTAACAGCGTCACGCCACGGCCCACCAAATGCGAAGGCACGAAGGCCCGGCCATGGGCCATGATGACCGGAAAGCTGGCCCCGGTGAAACCAATGACGGCCAACAGCAAAACGGACAGCCATATGGCATTGTCAATCCACAGGCAAAGCATGGTCAGTGCCACTGCACCCAGCGCGTTGCCTGTGAAGACAACCCACTTTCGCGTGCCAAAGATGCGATCCAGCGGCCCGTAGACAAAGGTCCCTGCAATCATCGCAGACCCCATGATCAATGTTGCAGTGCCGATCTGAGTGGTGCTGAGCCCGAAGACATCGTTCAAATAGGGACCCGCCCAAAGCCCGCGCAGGGCGGCAGAGGGTGCATATGCCACCAGCATCAAGGGCATGATCAGCCAAAGTGCAGGCTCTTTGAGAAGGTCCAGAAGCGATCCTTTGTGTTCCGTCTCGACTTTGGCGGGGTCACGCACGCTCAGCCAAATTCCCAAGGCAATTGCAGCAGATATTGCGGCCAGCCCCATCATCGTTGCCCGCCATCCCATCCACTCCACCGCAAGCGCGGTCGGGTAGGAGGCCACCAGATTGCCCACCGAGCCGACCCCCAGCATCACGGCCGCTAATGTAGCGAACCGCGCCGGAGGGTATTCGCGGGCAAAGATGTAATACGATGCCATCAGGACCGGAGAGCACCCGACGCCGATCAGGCCCATGGCGATGCTGACATGCAATGGCGCCGTCGCGACGGCAAAAATCGCAGCTCCACCTGCGCCGCCCGCCAGAAGCAGCGCGGCTGCGGTCAGCCGCGGGCCGACCCTGTCCAGCGCCCAGCCCACCGGGATTTGCATTGCCGCAAACACCAGAAACCAAAGGCCTGAGGCAAAGGCCAGATCTTCGGGTGTTGCGCCGATATCGCGTTCAAGATCCAGGCTGAGAACGGCCAGAAATGCACGGAAAAACTGGCTAAGCACATAGCCCAGGCATAAAACCACCAAACCTGCCTGCATTTCCTGCCCCTTTTTCCGCTCATACGAAGGGAATGCTTGGCACGCCATGATGCAACGCACAAGCATGTGTACTATGTTTCAAAATGAGGACTTGGGCAGCTGTCCGGCTATCTGTGCCAGAAGATTGATTTAGAGGGGGAAAATGAAAGACCTCCATTCTGCGTTTTACGAAAACCTGCCCCTGTTGCGGGAATTTACTTTACTGGCGGACCCAGCGCAGTTTTCAAACGTGCCGGATGATTGGTTTTTAGGCGTTGCCGATATAGTCGATTCAACCGGCGAAATCGCGCGGGGCAGGTATAAAACCGTCAACACCGTCGGAGCCGCTGTGATATCGGCAATGATAAACGCGATGGACGGCAAGCTGTTTCCTTACGTTTTTGGTGGCGATGGAGCAGCGTTTGCCATCCCTCCCAGCGATGTTGAAACAGCACGGGATAGTCTGGCAGCCTTGCGGCGCTGGGCGGAAGAAGAGTTTTCCATGCCTTTGCGGGCAGCACTGGTGTCGGTGGCCGAGGTTCGAAAAGCGGGCAGGGACCTGCGTGTTGCCAGATTTGCGCCGTCTTCCGGTGTAGACTACGCCATGTTCTCGGGCGGCGGGTTGGCCTGGGCCGAGGCAGAGATGAAAGCAGGTCATCATATGGTTACGCCTGCCGAGACGGGTGCGCAGCCGGACCTGACAGGTTTGTCGTGCAGATGGTCCAACAGCCCGGCACGGCATGGCCAGATCGTTTCTCTGGTCATTGAACCCACCGCATCGGCAACTGAACGTGATTTTGCCGACCTTGCACAATCTGTTCTGTCCGCGTCAGAAGGACTGGAGCGCGCAGGCCATCCGGTGCCTGCAAATGGTCCGCCCATGAGGTGGCCGCCCCCTGGCCTCGACATTGACGCGCATGTCTCGCGCAACGGTCGGAATTTGCTTTTGCACAAGCTCATTTTGTTGGTTCAGAACCTGCTGATCGCGATACTTTTCAAAACCGGCAAACAGCTGGGGCAGTTTGAGCCCGACCACTACAAGAAAATGGTCAGCAGCAATGCCGACTTCCGCAAATTCGATGACGGTCTAAAGATGACGCTGGATTGTGACCCGGCCACTTTGCGACAGATCGAACACATGCTGGAAGAGGCGCGTGGCCGCGGTAAAATTCGGTTCGGTTTGCATGTGCAGGACGAGGCCATGATGACGTGCTTTGTCCCGTCGGCCACACGGGACGATCATGTGCATTTTGTAGACGGAGCCTCGGGCGGATACGCGCAGGCCGCAGCGGCCATGGGCAGTTGAACAGTTAACCGGCTTTCCATTGTGCGGCGAGATCACGTGCTGCTTGTGTTAGCAGCATCACATCAATACCTACCGCCAGAAACTGTGCACCCATATCCAGAAACGCCTGCCGGGCTTCGTCATTTGTGGCCAGAATGCCGGGCGCTTTGCCTGCGGCTTTTATTCGGGCCAATGCATCGCCGATAATTGCTCGGACTTCGGGTGCGGCACTGTTGCCCTGATACCCCATATCTGTCGACAGATCGGCTGGACCGATGAACACGCCATCCACGCCTTCTACCAGTAAAATTTCGTCCAGAGCCGCCAGTCCGGCGCGGGTTTCAACCTGCAGCAACAGGCAGATCTCCTGATCTGCGGTTTGAATATAGTCTCCAAACGATCCGTACATCGTTGCCCGCGATGCCATCGCACCCACACCGCGGACGCCGTCAGGCGGATAGCGGCAGGCCCGAACCAGTTCTCGTGCCTGTTCCGCGCTTTCCACGATCGGAACCAAAACGGTCTGCGCACCTGCATCCAGAACCATCTTGATCAACCAGGTTTCACCCACGGGGACCCTCACAACCGCATGAGAGTCGCTTGCTGCAAGAGCAAGAAGTTGGTCCCGGATCGACCGGATGTCGTTCGGCGCATGCTCTCCATCGATCACCAGCCAATCGAATCCTGCAGTACCCATCATCTCGGCCGCGGCGGGTTCAGCAAAGCTCATCCAGCAACCGATCTGCATCTGCCCCTTAATTAGAGCCTGTTTGAACGCGTTCTTTGGGGCAGCCATATTGTATCCTCATGTTGCAAAACCCTCGGCGCGCGATGATCGCGAAGCAGGCCGTTTCCTCATCTTCTTCCGTGGCGTCAAATTGTCCAGTCTGAATGCTGCTTCTCATCATGGGCTTGATGGCGGGGTTGGTATTTCACTTACATTTTTCTGCGTTTCGGCAAGCTTGTTGTTTCGAATGCAGATTCGAGGGTTCCCTTGCGTAAATTACGGATTTCGGCGATAATTTTATCATGACCGACGACCTCCCACTGACGTCGCGATCTTTGCCCATTGCGCTTTTGCGAGCGCGGGAAAAGGTTATGGGACCCATACGAGCAATGCTGGCCGACGCTGGCGTCACGGAACAACAGTGGCGCGTGTTGCGCGTGTTGAATGAAGAAGGTCCGCAGGAACCGACGCATATTGCCGAACGCGCCTGCCTGTTGTTGCCAAGCCTGACGCGCATATTGCAGAAACTGGAACATCGCGGTCTGATCTCCCGCCGCTGTCATCCGGCGGACCGGCGTCGCCAGATTGTCGAGATCAGCGAACACGGCGTTCAGATCATTCGCGCCAATCTGTCCGTCAGTATGGCACAGGCAGAACGAATTCGTTCTCAACTGGGGCCCGAGAAGCACGAGCTGTTGCTGGATCTTCTGAATGAACTGAAAGACCTCGAAACCTGACGTTGGTCGCGATCCACGGGGAGTTTCCACATGGACCCCGCCGGAGATTTTAGGGGTTCTCTCCGACGGGGTGGCCAGACTCGGGTTTGTTGTTAGGCCTGGCCTGAGGCCGGTTACGTCACGTCAATCCTGACGGTCCAGCCTGCGCATCGGAGTATATGGTGAGCCAGAAGTGTGGCTCTGTTTAGGGTCTTTTGGCCCTTGGGGGAAAGGCCATGCACCTATGCTCTCCGAAACAGTATTAGGCAATTGCCGAACGAAAAGTTGGCCCGCAAGTGGTGTCTTCGCGTCATCTTGGTCGATTGTTTTGCCAAGCGCGTTGTTTTGCTGCCTTCGCACCCCATAAGATGAATGCGACCAGCCAATCTACTTCAGGACTTAGCCCGACTTGCGCCTGAGCCAAGAGTTATTCCGATCTGGTTGAATTCTGATGCTTCAATAAAGACGGATGTGAAATTGTATTCAAACGGCAGATGGCATTCAGGTAAGAATTGAGCAGGTTCGCGCTGAAACAACTGTTGGATATTGGCGAAATCCAGCGTGCATTCCCGACTTGCTGGCGGTTCTGGCAGGCGTAAGATGGCTGCGATGAAAAATTCAGGAACCATTATGTCAAACAGGCTGTTTTCTCTTCCCGACCCCATAATCATCCCTGTCGTTGGTGAGACGGCTGGTTATCCTGTTGGACGCGTTTTCTGCGTCGGTCGAAATTACGCTGCCCATGCAGCAGAGATGGGGAATGAAGTGGATCGCGAAGCGCCGTTCTATTTCACCAAATCCGCGCCAAACGTGATCCTGTCCGGTGCGACGGTTCCGTACCCGGCAGGGACTGAGAATTACCATCACGAAATGGAGCTGGCGCTGGCGATTGGAAAGCCGGTTTTCCGCGCCTCTAGTGCGCAGGCATGGGATGCCGTTTATGCCTATGGCTGTGCGCTAGATATGACCCGCCGCGACCTGCAAATCCGCGAGCGAAACAAGCAGCGGCCCTGGGATCTGGGTAAAGATGTCGAAAACGGAGCAGTTTTTGCACCGCTTACCCCTGCCGCTGACTGGTCTCCGGACGATGACAAACACATCCGGCTAAGCGTGAACGGTGAACTGCGCCAGGACGCGACGCTGGAAGAGCTGATCTGGAAGATCGATGAAGTCATCAGTCATCTGTCCGGTTTTTACCATCTGCGCCCCGGGGATCTGATTTTGACCGGCACGCCGGCCGGCGTTGGCCCGGTCGTGGCTGGGGATAGTCTGTCCGGCGAGATTGATGGATTGAAGTCAGTCCAACTTACTCTGACTGACGCAGATTAGACCCTATTTTGGGTCTTTCAGCCAGTCTTTCGCAAATTCGACATGCGCGACACCTGCCAGTCGTCGCACCCTGTCCAACTCGGCGTTCAAGCGACGCGTGCGCGCGTCAGACCAGCGTACCCCACGTTCCGGCCACAGTGCTTTGACATGTAGAATGTCGCGATCGCGATGCGCCTTCATATCGACCCGGCCAATCAATCGATCACCTTCGAGCAGAGGGAAGACGTAATACCCATATGTGCGCCTGGCTTCGGGCACAAAGACTTCGATACGGTAATGAAAGCCAAACAGCCGTTCGGCCCGGTTACGGTCGCGGAGCATCGGATCAAACGGGCTGAGTACACGGATTCGCCCGGACGGTTGTGGCAAGTCGGTTAGGTGATCCATCAAGTTCGGGCGGGCAAAAGCTTTGCGCAAACGCCCATCGGTACAGGTGATCTCGATCTCTTCAATGTCGCCGGATCCTAGGGCCGCGGCGCACCATTCTTTGGCCTCCGCAGCGCTGACCGTATCCCAAAACGCAGCCAGCTCTCCGGACGTTGCAAAGCCCAACCGATCCATCGCCGCGTTACACAGCCAATCCACGGTGGTTTTTGCATCACACGGCATATTGCCGGGACACAAGCGAGTTTCAATCACGCGCTCGGTCAGGTCATAGCGTTTCTTGAACCCATCGCGGCCCACAACGGTCAATGCCCCCGAACGCCACAGAAACTCCAGAGCGGTTTTCGAGGGATGCCAGTCCCACCAACCGCCCGAGCCTTTCTTTTCATCCTTGCCCACGTCTGACGAGGACACTGGCCCGTGGTCGCGGATGTGTTGCAAGACCGTTTCAAATTGCTGTTCGAACCCATCCCGCCGCCAGTTCTTCCATCGCGCCTTCAGCAAGTCCGCATCGCGCTGAAAGCGTAGGTGCCAGTGCTGATAGAAGGACATCGGGATCACGGCCGCATCATGTGTCCAATGTTCAAACAGCGCATTTTCCCTTTCATAGAGCCTTTTCAGGTTGGCGCTGCGATACGCAGGCCGTCGGGAATACAGGATCATGTCATGAGCGCGGGCGACCGTGTTGATGCTGTCGAGTTGTACGAATCCCAACCGCTGAATCAGGTCCAGGAGCTCACCGCCCTTGGCCGCGCCCGAAGGCTGTTCCGCCATAACATGTCGATCCATGAAAATGGCCCGGGCCGTCCGGTTATCGAGCCGTTTCAGGGATACGCTCATCGCCGCTTCAGGGTGTCGCCATAGCTGATCTTGGGGGTCAGAGTGACCCGTGTTTCGATCTCAGAGTCCGGATCCTTCAGGCGTTCAGCGATGATCTGCGCGGCCTGACGGCCAATATCCAGACGACAGGCATCCATCGTCGCCAGTTGGCGCGGCAAGCCTTGCAAAAGCTCGACGTTGTTGAACCCCGCCAGCCCGATCTGACCCGGAATATCCACGCCCTGTTCCAGCAGGTATAGCAGACCACCAGCACCGATCATGTCGTTGGAATAGTACAGGAAATCCAGCTCGGGCGAGCGTTCCAGCATCGCTTGTGTCATCTCGCGCCCTTTGGCCAGGGCTGAACCGCCGGAATAGAATTCGCGATCTTCGATCTCGATCCCGTGTTTGCCCAGCACTTCGGTGAAACCTTCGAAACGCTTCCGGGCGCGGTGATCCAAAGGCATCTTGGTGCCCATGAAACCGATATGCTGATACCCGGCCTTCAGGATCGCCTGGGCCATCTCGCGCCCGGCGCGTCGGTGCGAGATTCCCACCATCGCGTCCACCGGTTTGCCGTCGGTATCCATGATCTCGACCACTGGAATACCCGCCGAATCCAGCATGGCACGGGCAGCGTCAGTGTGTTCGAGCCCTGCAATGATCACGCCCGAGGGCCGCCACGAGAGCATCTCGTACAACACCTTTTCCTCTTTCTCGGGCAGATAATCCGTCACGCCCACCACGGGCTGCAACTCGGTATCTTCCAATACCTGATTTATGCCGGTCATCACCTCGGGGAAGACCATGTTCGAAAGCGACGGGATGATCACCGCGACCAGATTGACCCGGCTGGACGCCAGCGCGCCCGCGATCTTGTTGGGGACATACCCCAGCTCTTTGGCGGCGGCGAGAACGCGGGTGCGAGTGGCGTCGGACACATCCCCCCGGTTACGCAGAACCCGGCTTACCGTCATCTCGGAGACCCCGGAAGCCTCGGACACATCACGGAGGGTAAGCGGGCGTTTGGTTTCACTGTTCACGGGAGGCACCTGCGTTGTTGTTTTGTCCGATGGTAGCGTGAACGGGTCGGTGTGTACAACAATTGTGCAAAGGCGATGACAACCCGGAAAATCCCGGTTACAGAAGGCCAAGCGTGGCCCCGTGGCTCAACTGGATAGAGCAGCCCCCTCCTAAGGGGCAGGTTGCAGGTTCGAATCCTGCCGGGGTCGCCAGACTAATCTAAAATAGTATGTGCTTTCCACGCCATAGAAGCTTCCTGTACCCCGATAGGTGACACATTAGGTGACACATGTCGAAGAACTGGTTCAGATAAGCAGCCTCTGCCTCACGCCGACATCGCAACTCGAATGGCACCGCGTCTCTGAGTTATTGTGAGAGTGGTGCCGCTGAAGGGACTCGAACCCCCGACCCCATCATTACGAATTTTGACGTCCATGGGTTTGACGTGACCTGTTCAAATCGCCTCGAGTTGGATAACGTCCTACGATTGTTTGACTAATTCCGACCCGAGTTTTGGATGGTGTTGGACGGCATTGGCGAAGGTTTGACGAACATTCCCTACTAATCCCCTACTAATTCACAAATAGCACCCTACTAATGACCCCACCCCATCGACGGGTGTCTGGACACTCCGCCTACGGCCAATCCCGTTCCGACGGAGTTGGAGGGCTTCGTTAGCGACTCTGACCAACCGAATATCAAACCTTCGAGCCCATCAGCTGCCATATGTATTTTGTGGCATTACTTCCAGAGGGAGAGTCTTCCCGTCGTACTGAAACCCCCAAAGACCGCTTTCGTCATCAAGCCATGGCCTACCCAATTGTTTTGCCATCAGTTGCGCGCCTTTCAAATCTGCAGCCCAGTCCATTTTTCGCTTCAACTCCATCTTTAGTTCCGGACTCAGAGACGCCGATGCAAGTTCGCCCAGGAATGCATTCACGTCTGCGCGTCGACGATTGCGCAGCACCAGTCTTACGTCTTCTGCGTCGCCCTCATGATGAAAGGTCTGGACGGTCGAAAAATGCGTAACCCGTTCGATCATCAAAGTCAGAAGGGCCTTGGATTTTTTTGCGCCGTCCAGTGGCCATGGCCAGTGCCGAACGGTGTTCATGGCTCGCGTGAAGACTGAAACGATCTCTTCAACGAGCTCGACATGGCGGCTTTCGGAAAGGCCCTTGCTCCGCAGCAATGCCGACTGTCGGCTTGCCAGAGCATCAGCGAAAACGGTGGCAAACTGGACGAATTGCGCCAGGACACCCTCGTCTCCCGGCCCCTGTTCGACGAGGCTAAAGGAAAGCTCAAAGGATCGCCGACTGAGAGTTAGTAGAACGTCGTCCAGTTCAGCCTGTTCTTCGTCCAGCACACGCCCTAACTCAGACGCGTCATCAACAGCATGGATGAACTGCTTCTGCATGGCTGCAAGCATTTCGGAAATGTCTCCGTTTTCCTGCGCGATCAGGAACTCAAGGCGACTCTTCTGCATGCGCAGATTGCCAGCTTCTTTCTGCAACTCGTCGATTTCAAGATGAGCGAACAGATCGTCATCGTCCCGGGTGAGCAGAAAACTGTTGAGAATGGGTTGCACTGTTTCGAGATGCTCGGTCACGGCGACGAGATAAGACGGAAGTAGCCCCGCAGTTAGATGTTTCTGATAATGTGCGCCGATGCGCTGTGTTGCTGAGCGCAGGTGAGGCAGGGCATGTTCGGATGTGGGGGCATCCTCAGCGCGACACAGGTCATATGCGACCATTGCCAGAACCGCCGAGTTCGATAGCTGATCCTCTCCATACTCGTCTCTGAACGCGGAAATGGCGGTGTTCAGGGTGTCTCGCAACCACTTTTCATCAACTCCTTTCTGCCCGCTGATCAATGGTAACAACGCAAGCATGCGCCGCTCGATACTACTAATCACTCCTAGCCGGTCACCGGTTTTACGAAAGGCTGCTTCGGTCTCGCGGCAGAGGCTGTCCAGTTCGGAAACTCGCGCCTTGAGATCCTCGCCGGAACCGCCGAGGCCTTTGAGCCAGGCAAATGCGCGCGTGGCCTTGACCTCCACCGCCTCGCGTTCGACATCCGGCAGATCATCGAGCAGCGACAGTGCCGACTGGGCGGCTGCGGCCCTTTCCGTCAGTGTGCTGCCTCCGTCGACCTTCGCCAGGATCACCCTGGCCTCGTCATTCGCGGACTCTATCCGAGCTTGGGCATGTTCCAGGCATACGAAGCGCAATTCCGGGCGCGCCGCGACACGCATCTGCCCGGCCAATGTCAACCACTGGCCAGTGTCGAAGGCGAGAGCCGGCGCCGTGGCGAGGCTCTCGGCGCATTTAGCGGCCTCCTGGAACCTAAAATCCTCCAATAGGCCGCGCAAATGGTAAAAGCCGGCCCGCAAGCCAGCGAAACGCAACGCGGCCTCGCCGGCGTTGCCAAGCGTTCTGTAGCACTGTGCGCTTGCGGACCTTGCGCGCGTGCGCAGCCCCGAGTCGGTGGGGTTAGTTTTTTGCGCGGCAAGTGCGTCGGCATATTCTCGTGCCACAACTTCCTGGATCCGGCTTCGGATTTCTGCGGCTTGCGGCAATCGGAACTCAAGCCTTTGCGCTGCAGCCAGCGCATCGCGGCTGTTAAAGTTCATGCCCTGAGCCGTCAATTTAACAAGCCCCATATGTTCGAGCGTTTCGGGCAGGCTGGGATCCAGCGCTACACAGGTGGCCATCTCTACCCCCTGACGCATCAGTTCGATGTCCACTTCCGGCCCCAGACAGCTTGCGGCATAGGCCGCCGCTAGGACGTTGTTGGGCGCGTGCATTAGTCGTTGCGAAAAGTGCATTCGACGTTCACGATCTTGCTGCAGAAGTTCCTTCAGCTGCAGATCGTCGAGGCTCTCCTGGACATCTCGGCTCTGGAAAATAGTCTTGGACGTAGTCAGTTCGCGCAAAATCTCAAAGAGCGCGAGACGGTTGCCACCGACATGTTCGGCTATGGCTCGTGTTTGACCTTTCGACATTTTGGGTAGGAAGCGTATGAGGGTTTGCTCTATCTCATCGTTTTCCGCAGGCTCCAATTTGCATTCTCTTAAGCCGTCGCTCGAACCGGAGAGGGCTTTCTCCAGGAAGGAATGAGTGCCCGAGTTTGCGCGGCCATGCCAAAAGTCGGGCCACATGGTTGCAACAATTAGCAAGTGCCAGTTCATCTGGCGGGCATGACTGATCAGAACCGAGACGAATTCCGCTGCGTAGAGGTCTGTAGCCGCATTGTGGAGATCGTCGAGAACCAGAACAAAGGGCAGGCCTGCATTGGCAGGGGAACAAATCGTTTCCAGCGAGGAAAGCGTTTCAGCATACCGCTCAAGCCGGGCCTGTGCACCCCGTTTTTGCAGGGGATTCTCGGAACGCGCAATGCGGCGATCATCCAATGTATCTCCGATGATCCCCTTCACTTCCTGCATCAAGTTGAGGATTGGGGTTGTCGGAGACATTGCAATCGCCTCCTTGACGAGTAAGCGCGCGGTTTTCTTGGCCGCGGTCAACCGATAGTCCTCGAAACCTTCACGAAGCGCTTGGACCATAGCGTCGAGCCCTTCCAGCCCCAGCGAAGAAGTGGACGGATTGCGCACGTCATTGCCTGAGAATCGAAGCCCCCACCAAAGGAAGTCAGGCTTATGCTCGAACCGTGTTGGCAGCGCCGGAATAATGTTATCTGGCTGTACGGATCCGAGCGAAAGCGGCCAGAAGCGCTGTTGCGCTGCGATCTGCTCGTAAAAATGCCGTACCAACCAGGTCTTGCCTACACCGCTGTCGCCCAGCAGCGCTACTGATCTCACCAAACCGCCTTTTTGAGAAAAGCGTTCGAGGATGTTTGCCGAAGTCCTGTTGGAGGCGACCTCAATGGCCCCGTAGGCTTCATGCAGATCTGCAAGGGCATCTTCAAAGCTTGATGAAAGGATCTGTTTCATATGGTTAAACTGCTGTTCTATCCGCTGGGTACCGCTAGTGGGTTGCGCCACTGGAGCACCAAAAGTTCTTTTATTCCAACAAGATGTTGTTTTTTTCCAGCCTTGGATCGCAGCCGTGGATGCAATCGTCAAGGCTATAGATCGTAGATTTTTTCAGCCCTATGGACGCAATATCCATGTTTCAGTGCAGACTGGATACGCTAAAGTCGGTCTCCGCAATGGGGCGGTTTTGGTCATAAACTAAGCTGTGGGAGCTCCCGCTTCCGGCGAAAGCGCACTGATAAGGTCCATTATGTTTAATAGTGACTTTCCGAGATGGGAACATAAGAATAAGGTGAAAAGTTACCTTAGAAAGCGTGTCTCGACGTCTAAAAGGATATAAATGTGCGACGCCCAGTGGTATCCAGACTTTAACTTACTGGCTCGCCGAAATGCGGCTTGAACAGCCCGTTCACTATCATCAGGAAGTATTGAAATATTCCTTGATTTCAAATTATTACCCTCGGTCAGTGAGGGAAGATCGTCAACGTGGTGATAAATCACCCCAAGTCTTCGGGCTATCTCAAGCATATTCGAGTCAGCCAAGTTCAGATGAGAAGACGCGTGCTGTATCCTGTTAGATGCACGCTTTGCCGCTTGCTCGGCAAACTCCCAATCGCTCCTACTATTCTTTTCTGATGCACATCCGTTTTTGACGTCTTCCAATGCCTGAATTATCGGTGCTGCATCGCTGGGGGATAGCAACTGTGTAACGCGGCGCTCGAGGACACTAACGATAGCGAAAAACTCGTCAGGATCCTGATTGCTTAACCAACCCGCTTCGCCAAAAATCAGAATTACGAACTCCCAAATATCCGCCCCGTAGTAGCCTAGGTCCAGAGCTGCAAGCTGTCGCTCCTTGTCGATCTTGGTGTGCGTATCAAGGACAATCTGAGGATATGCGTTGTTGCTTCCTGTGCCGCAGAATCCCCTTATCGGGCAACAAGTGATCAATCCCGATACCGGTGACCACTATGCTGGTCGCTCCCTTTTAACTATCGAGCTCCTTCTGCATGGCGTCCCAGGCCTTGAGACGCACTTCGAAGTCGATCAGTCGCGTCCAGAGCGTTTTACCCGATTTGTCGGCGATAAAGTCCGCTTTGCTAACGAGGTCGTACCTTCGCTTTCAGCTGAATACTTCGCTGCCTTTGATCCGATTTTCAAGAGTGCCGAAAGGATTGTTGGTGCGGGCATCTAGGCACAGGCCCAGAAGGCCTGGCACCTGTATAAAGCATTTGAAATTTGAAAAGAACTGGTGCCGCTGAAGGGACTCGAACCCCCGACCCCATCATTACGAATGACGTGCTCTACCAGCTGAGCTACAGCGGCACCGTAGGTCATAAGGAACTGACTATGACCGGACGCGAATGCTCGTTTAAACTGTCGATCTGGAGCCCGCAAGCCCGGTTGTATTCGTTTTTTGCATCGCTACACGCCACGACAAGCGTCAACTTGTGAGACGTCAACCTGCGACCATCTTGTCGAGTTGGAACTTTGATCTGTGAATTTTTTGTAACGACGTTGGAGTCAAATTGACACAGGTCTATTATTTTATTAATTCATGAAATATGATAGAACAGATAACAGATCAACTGGCCATCCTGGGGCACACGCAACGTATCACCGTGTTTCGCATGTTAATGCGACGGTTTCCTGACAGGGTTCCTGCGGGCGAGTTGGCGACAGAGCTCGGTATCAAGTCCAGCACCATGTCGAACTACCTGAATGCTCTGCAACGTTCGGGGCTGGTAAAACAGGAACGATCCGGGACGTCTCTGCTCTATTCGGTAGAGATGAACAACGTGCAGGAAATGCTCGATTTCCTGATTGTGGACTGCTGTCGGGGGCGCCCGGATCTTTGTATGCCATTGGCCAAAGACACCTCGGCGGACAGAAAGTTCAATGTGCTGTTCATTTGTGTCGGCAATTCCGCCCGCTCGATCTTTGCGGAATCCCTGCTGCGTGAGATCGGCGGTGATCGGTTCAATGTGTATTCCGCCGGGATACGACCAAGCTCAGCGCTCAACCCGTTTGCCTTGCAGGTTCTAAGTGACAAGGGGCACGATACCTCGGTCCTGCGGTCGAAAAACCTATCCGAGTTCTCGGGACCGGACGCTCCTGATCTGGATTTTGTCTTCACCGTCTGCAACCAGGCCGCAAACGAAGAATGCCCGGCCTGGGAGGGTCAGCCGATCAGCGGTCACTGGGGCATGGTTGATCCGGTCAAAGCAGAAGGCACGGATGCCGAGAAAAGCCTGGCCTTTCAAAACGCCTATGGGGCGCTGAAGCGGCGGATTCAGGCCTTCACATCTTTGCCGGTCGAAAGCCTAGACCGGATCGCACTGCAATCCGCCATTGATGACATCGGGCGGACGCCACTCGAGGACACAAAATGACGACCTATGCACTGAACGGCCTTGGCCGAATGGGAAAGCTGGCCCTGAAGCCTTTGCTGGAGAGAAGCGCAAAAATCGCCTGGATCAACGATGCTGTCGGTGATCCCGAGATGCACGCGCATCTACTGGAGTTTGACACGGTGCATGGGCGCTGGAACGCAGAGTTCAGCCATGATGCCGACAGTATAACTGTAAACGGAACCCGCTTGCCTTTTATTGGCACCAACGACCTGACCTCTCTGCCGCTGGACGGCGTCGATGTGGTGATTGACTGTACCGGCGTGTTTAAGACAGAGGCCAAACTGGCACCGTATTTTGATGCTGGAGTGAAAAAAGTTGTAGTCTCTGCTCCGGTCAAAGACGGGCCGACGGCCAATATCGTTGTGGGTGTGAACGATGGCACCTACGACCCCACGACGCATAAGATCGTGACTGCAGCGTCCTGCACGACAAACTGCCTAGCGCCGGTGGTCAAAGTAATTCACGAGAACCTGGGTATTCGCCACGGGTCGATGACCACGATCCACGATGTCACCAACACACAAACCATTGTCGATCGGCCTGCAAAGGACTTGCGGCGTGCGCGCTCGGCCCTGAACTCCCTGATCCCGACCACCACCGGCTCGGCCACGGCCATCACACTGATCTATCCGGAACTCAAAGGTCGTTTGAACGGCCACGCGGTTCGGGTGCCACTGCTAAACGCCTCGCTGACCGATTGCGTGTTCGAGGTTGAACGCGAAACCACGGTTGAAGAGGTCAATACTTTTTTCGAAGCAGCCGCCAGAAGTGAACTGAAGGGTGTTCTGGGCTATGAAACCCGCCCCTTGGTTTCTACCGATTACACCAATGACGAACGCTCCTCGATTGTCGATGCGCCCTCGACCATGGTGGTGAACGGCACGCAGGTGAAAGTCTATGCGTGGTACGATAACGAGATGGGCTATGCCCATCGTCTGGTGGATGTCGCGCTGATGGTAGGGGCATCGCTGTGACCCAACGGCCCGAAGGACTGTCGGCCTATATTGCGGTCACTGCTGCCTATTGGGCCTTCATGCTGGCCGACGGGGCGCTCAGGATGTTGGTGTTGCTGCACTTTCACACCATGGGCTTTTCGCCGGTTCAACTGGCATACCTGTTTGTACTTTATGAGATCGCAGGGGTTGTCACCAATCTGGCCGCTGGCTGGATTGCGGTGCGGTTTGGATTGACCTCGACCCTGTATGCAGGGCTGGCGTTACAGGTAGTTGCGTTGCTTGCCATGACGCAGCTTGATCCGAACTGGACCGTTGGGGCTTCGGTCACGTTCGTGATGATGGTGCAAGGGGCCAGCGGGGTGGCCAAGGATCTGGCCAAGATGTCTTCTAAGTCGTCGGTCAAGCTGTTGGCTCCGACCGAAGGCGGCGGTTTGTTTCGCTGGGTTGCGGTCCTGACGGGATCGAAAAACGCAGTCAAAGGACTGGGATTCCTGTTAGGGGCCGCCATGTTGGCAACGCTGGGTTTCATGTCGGCAATCCTTGTCATGGCAGCTGTGCTGGCATTGATCCTGTTCGCAGTCATCCTGTTCATGCCACCGGGCCTGCCGAAGGGGCGCAAAGGTACCACCTTCTCAGAAGTATTCTCGAAATCAGCGAATGTGAACTGGTTGTCCGCGGCACGTGTCTTCCTGTTTGGCGCGCGGGATGTGTGGTTTGTGGTCGGCATCCCAATCTATTTTTATGCAGTTCTTTCAGACGGTACCGAAGAGGGCAATCGGGCCGCGTTCTTCATGATCGGGACGTTTATGGCAGTGTGGGTCATCCTCTATGGCGCCGTGCAAGCCAGCGCGCCGAAGATATTGCGCGCTTCGGACCGAACAGAAGGTGATCTTATCCGCGCCGCACGCAACTGGGCGGCCATCCTTTTTTGTATCCCTACGGCTCTAACACTGGCAGTTTCGCTGTCAAACGGTCCCGAGATCTGGCTGACCATAACACTTGTAGCCGGGCTATTAGTTTTCGGTGCGATCTTTGCGGTCAATTCATCGCTGCATTCTTATCTGATCCTGGCCTTCACCCAGTCTGAGCGCGTGACGATGGATGTCGGCTTTTATTACATGGCAAATGCGACAGGTCGGCTGATTGGCACCATTTTGTCCGGCCTGACCTATCAGGTTGGGGGATTACCCATGGTTCTCGGCACAGCGACTGTGATGGTTGCCCTTGCCGCCCTGATCTCCGGTAGGCTCACAGATCGAACCTCCGAGGCGCTGTCCTGAGCGGCATTGAACGTTATCTCACAATCTGATCATGGTTGCGGCCAATTTGCTGGGCGTTACCAGCTCTTTCGAAGACGAGAAACCTGCTTGCAGGCACCAGATCGCCAATCGACTTTTCGAGCGATGCGGCATTAAAAATCCGTCAGGTATGGTTTTGGAAGCACCAGCAGTGGTTTCTTTCGTCCGATAGCTTGTTGTTGGTGTTTTTGAATGGCAGTTTGCGGCTTTCGTGCAAGCGATTGAGTGAAAGGAAGCACTGAATGAGCGGTGATCAGATTGCTGAAGTGAAGTACCGGGATACAGTGCTGAAATTCCACATCTCAAACCCCCGTGATCATATCCAGCGCAGGCACCAAGCCGGAAAGCTGTATGAAATGGAGGAACTGGTTCTCATCGAACAGTACTTTCCGCCCGGAGGAGTCTTTTGTGACATCGGCTCCAACGTCGGGAACCATTCCGTTTTCGTCGGGAAACTGCTGAATCCTTCCAGAATGATCTTGTTCGAACCAAATCCGGCAGCTCGGGAAATTCTTAGAAAAAACATTGCGTTGAATGAACTCGACACCGTGGCTGATATGTCTTGGGCAGAGTTCGGATTGTCCGACGAAGACAATGCTGACAACGCTATCGACTATCCCGCCAACAATTTAGGAGCGGCCCAAATTATTCCTCAAAAGGGCGGCACGGGTATTCACGTTCGCCCCGGCGATGACATGTTGCCGGATAAAGTCGATTTTTTGAAAATCGATGTAAAAGGTATGGAGTTAAACGTTCTTGGTGGGTTGACCAAAACTTTTGCAAACAGCCGTCCCGACATCTTGATCGAAACGGGCGAGGACACTTACCAGGATGTTCTGTGCTTCCTTCAATCGCACGGGTACGGCATTTTGCACTCCATAAGGCGCTACGGTGTTAACCTGAACCTGTTGGCACGACCCAAGGAACGGATCTTGCATGGTTCAGAGACCATCAATGGGTCTGCTCTCGCAACACCCTCATCCGGGCCGGCCATGTCGGGTAAAGAAAAGAAGACAATGTTTGTCTTTCGCACCCATGTCTGGACAGAAAACGAAGCCCGACTTTTTTCGATGTGGAGAGACGCGTCGCCCGGGCCCGCATGTGTGGTATATGACGCCACCAAGTCCCAACCGCCCGCTTTAAACGGAATAGACGTTTTGCCCTTCGACGGTAACTGGATTCGCGAGAACGGGCTTCTTGAAACACGGAAGGTAGGCTGGCGGTTCGGCGACTACGCGCTTTATCGCGCCATGCAGGCTGCACCGGACAGCGACTACTTTCTGATATCCGATAGCGATCTGCTGCCAACCTGGCCGAACCTCAAAGATTTTTTTGCGGAGCTGGGCGCCTGTGATCAGGACTTGCTAACGTCGGTCTTGGTGACTGCCGGACCAAGAAGGCGAGCTTCGATGCAGCATGAACTATTCCATTCCTTCGAGCACAAAATGTCGTGCCGTTTTGGAATACTGCGCGCAAGCCGCAGGCTTGTGCAGGAAAGTTTCGATTTCCGTCGGACATATTCGGCTGCGATGAAACGATCACCACATCAACCTTTCGCCAATGACGAAGCGCTGTTTGCAACACTCGCAAGCAACTTAAAAGGTTATAGCGCTTCAACATTTGACGAGGCATTGCCTGGTGGAGTTTCCAACCAGCTGTTGCGGGGTGCCGATAACCCTGTTTCATTTGATGGCGTCGAGTTCGATACCTTCGCACGAACTTTTGCTCACCCTGTGGTCATCTAAACGCGCGACGGCATTTGGCGTGACCGGCGCCCGCTATCTCATCGATTTTGGCGCTAAGCGCGTTTTTCTCCGATCGAAGCGACGCCCAGAACGTCCAGAACTTTTGCCTGGATATGCTCAGCATTCATACCGGCCACAGCATACATGTCCGCAGGGCTGGCTTGATCAATGAAGATATCGGGCAAAACCATCGAACGATACTTCAGCCCCTGATCAAATACACCCTCATCCGCCAGAAGTTGCGCCACATGGCTGCCAAACCCGCCAACAGCACCTTCTTCGATAGTGATCACCGCTTCGTGGTTAGACGCCAGATCCAGGATCAGGTCGCGGTCAAGAGGCTTGGCAAAGCGGGCATCGGCGATAGTCGGAGTTATACCCTTGGCTGTAAGAGATTCCGCCGCCTGCTGGACCTCGGCCAGACGGGTACCAAAAGAAAGCAGAGCCACCCGCACGCCTTTCTGGATAAAGCGGCCTTTGCCGATCTCAAGAACTTCGCCACGTTCGGGTAAATCCACTCCGATGCCTTCACCGCGCGGATAGCGGAAGGCGATGGGGCCTTCGTCATGTGCGGCTGCGGTCGCCACCATGTGCATCAGTTCGGCCTCATCTGCCGCGGCCATGACGACCATGCCGGGAAGATTGGCCAAATAGGCAATGTCGAACGACCCTGCATGGGTGGCGCCGTCGGCCCCTACCAAACCTGCGCGGTCGATGGCAAAACGTACGGGCAGACGCTGGATCGCCACGTCATGGACCACCTGATCATAGCCGCGTTGCAGGAAGGTCGAGTACATCGCGCAGAACGGCTTCATTCCTCCTGCTGCAAGCGCAGCCGAAAAAGTCACGCCGTGCTGTTCAGCAATCGCCACATCAAAGCAACGCGAGGGGTAGCGTTCAGCAAACAGGTTCAGACCTGTACCGTCAGGCATTGCCGCAGTCACCGCGACAATCTTGTCGTCACGCGCGGCCTGATCCACCAACGCCTTGCCAAAGACCGAGGTATAAGAGGGCGCATTTGAGGGCGCTTTCTTTTGCTTTCCCGTTACCACATCAAACTTCGCTGTGGCATGACCCTTGTCGCGCGCTTGCTCGGCGGGGGCATACCCTTTGCCTTTTTTCGTCAATACGTGGATCAGGATCGGCCCGGTTGCCCGTGACTTGACGGTGCGCAGAACCGGCAGCAGCTGATCCATATCATGGCCATCTATCGGACCGAGATAGGAAAACCCGAGCTCTTCAAAAAGTGTGCCGCCCACTGCCATGCCTTTCAGCATTTCCTTGGCGCGCTTGGCCCCTTCACGGAATGGCTCTGGCAACAGCGAGACAGCCCCTTTGGCAGCAGCTTTCAGATCTTGAAACGGTTCTTCGGTATAGATACGCGACAGATAGCTGGACAAGGCTCCAACCGGAGGGGCGATGCTCATTTCGTTGTCGTTCAGAATGACAATCAGGCGCTTTTTCAGATGGCCTGCATTGTTCATCGCCTCAAAAGCCATGCCCGCAGACATTGAGCCATCACCGATCACTGCAATTGCGTCCCCCAAACCTTCGGGCGTTACACCGCCCAGATCCCGCGCGACAGCAAAACCAAGCGCGGCGCTGATCGAGGTGCTGGAATGCGCAGCGCCAAATGGATCGTAGGGGCTCTCGCTGCGCTTGGTGAAACCACTGAGGCCATCCTTCATGCGCAACGTACGTATGCGGTCACGTCGCTCGGTCAGGACTTTATGCGGATAGCACTGATGACCCACATCCCAGATGATCTTGTCTCGGGGTGTATCAAACACAGCGTGCAACGCCGTGGTCAGTTCAACGACTCCCAAACCGGCCCCCAGATGCCCGCCGGTAACGGAAACCGCCGAGATCGTTTCGGCCCGCAATTCCTGTGCGACCTGATGCAGTTGCGCGTCCGAAAACTGCTTGAGATCCGCCGGGCGGCTTACAAGGTCCAGTAGGGGCGTATTGGGGCGGTCAGACATTTGGCGCGTTCCTGGCTTAGCTGTCCCGGGCAATAACGAAGCGAGCGGCGTCCTTCAAGGTTTCAGCCTTCGGTCCATACCCGTCCAATGCGGTGCAGGCCTGATCCACCAGCTCACCCGCACGGGCTTTGGCAGCCGACAGACCCAGCAGAGAAACGAACGTGGCTTTCCCTGCCTCGGCATCTTTTTGCAAACGCTTGCCCGCCTTTTCCGCATCACCCTCGACATCAAGGATGTCATCGGCGATCTGAAAAGCAAGGCCCAGCGTCCGGGCATATTGGCGCAACGGGTCCGGGTCGGATTGAGCCATAACGGCTCCGACGCATACAGACCACTCGATCAGAGCACCAGTCTTGCCCGCCTGAAGACGTGTGATTTCGTCAAGCGACAGCGGTTTTGCGGCTGTTTCTGCGGCAATGTCCAGTGCCTGTCCCAGTACCATGCCTTGTGCGCCACTGGCTCTGGCCAACGTCAGGGCAAGGTCTGCACGAACATCTCCTCCTCCGACTTCCGGGTGTATACACAGCTCGAAAGCAAGCGTGTGGAGGGCATCTCCGGCCAGAACCGCCGTGCCATCATCCCACTTCACGTGAACGGTGGGGCGCCCGCGACGCAAGTCATCGTCATCCATGCAGGGCAGGTCGTCATGCACCAATGAATAAGCGTGCAGTGCCTCAATAGCCGTCGCGGGCCAGATTGCACGGCTTTCTTCAACATCATGAAGTCGGGCACTTTCCAAAGCCAGAAACCCACGCAATCGTTTGCCGCCTCGGGTGGCATATGCCATTGCCCGGGTCACATCCACGTCTTCAAACGCGCCCAGAACCAGATCAAACTGGTTTTGAATGCGGACAGCATCCTGCGCAAGTCTTTCGGGGAACATTTACATACCTTCGACGGGCGTCGTACCGGTCGGCTGACCGTTGGCGTCCAGAGTGATCGCAGCGACTTTTTCTTCTGCGCGCTTCAACTCATCTTCGCACCGCTTTTTCAGCGCCGCGCCGCGTTCGTAGAGCGCAATTGACTGATCCAGCGCCACGTCGCCACGTTCCAGTTGGCCAACCACGGCCTCAAGTTCTTTCATCGCCTGTTCGAATGTCATCTGGTCTACAGGAGTATCAGTCATCGGGCTGCCTTCATCAGTTCTTCCACATGTGCGCGTGTGGCCTCGGCCAATGCGTTCAGATCATACCCGCCTTCCAGAGTCGAGACGATACGGCCCTCACATGTTTCATCAGCGATCTTGCACAGCTCGGCCGTGATCCAGGCGAAATCACCTGTGGACCAGTTCAAATTGGCTAATGGATCGTCCTGATGGGCATCGAACCCGGCGGAAATGATAATCAACTCGGGCCTGAAGGCCCGCAAACGTGGAAAGGCTATTGTTTCATAGGCGACCCGCATCTCGGCCCCGCCGCTGCCTGGTGCCAATGGGATGTTCAGAACCGTGTCATGAACACCTGTTTCATCCGGGCGACCCGATCCGGGCCACAAGGGCATCTGTTGGCTGGTGATCACCAAAGCACGTTCTTCATCCCACAACAGGTCTTGGGTGCCATTGCCATGATGGACGTCGAAATCAACCACAGCCACGCGATTCAAACCGTGGTGGTCCAGCGCATGTTTCACCGCCAGCGCTGCATTACCGAACAGGCAAAAGCCCATCGCAGTTTCAGTTTCGGCATGGTGCCCCGGCGGGCGAATGGCACAGAACGCATTCGAGGCCTCGCCGCTCAACACAAGATCAACCGCCCGCACCGCCGCGCCCGCAGCACGATAGGCTGCATCGACTGACCCCGGAGACATGAACGTGTCGCCATCAATCTGCGCAAACCCGTCCGACGGGCGCGTTGACCGAATGTCGCGAATGTAACCTTCCGGATGCACCCGCAGCAGATCGTCATCTGCCGCCAGCGGCGCAGCCACGCGTTTCAGGTTCACCCCCTCCAACGCGTGAAGAATATGCTGCAGTCGCGCCACCCGTTCAGGGTGGCCCTCAGGTGTCACGTGGCCCAGACAATCGGCATGGGTCAAAAGGGCAGTTGTCATCGGGGTCCCCTGTTCATCTGGCTACAAATACCTTCGTCGAAGGCTCAAAACCGCCGCGCAGCGGCAAGTTTAATCCGGTGCCAGCATATATCCGGCACCGCGGACGGTTTGCAGATATCTGGGTTGTTTCGGGTCTTGTTCGATCTTGCGCCGCAGGCGTGTGATCTGCACGTCCACGGCGCGCTCCTGCGCCTGACCCTTGTCGCGTCCCAGATCCTCGACCAGCTTGGCGCGGCTGATCGGCTCTCCCGGTTGGGCCGAGAATATCTTCATCAACTGGCTTTCAGTTGCGGTCAGACGAACCGGGTCTTCGCCCTGCCACATCTCACCGCGTTCAATGTCGTACCGGATGGGGCCAAGGTTCAGGATCTTAGTCGCCGTTTCCTCGGCCGGGGTTTCCGGCATTCGGCGCAGGATCGCGTTGATCCGCAACAACAGTTCTTTCGGCTCGAATGGCTTCGCCAGATAATCATCCGCCCCGGCTTCAAGACCCGCGATCCGATGCTCGGTCTCACCCTTTGCGGTTAGCAGCAGGATCGGTGTCGTATGCGTTTCGCGTAACGCCTTGGTCAGACTGACGCCATCTTCGCCCGGCATCATGACGTCCATAACGATCATGTCGAAATCCAGCCCAGACAGTACCCGCCGCGCATGGGCGGCATCCCGAGCCGCTGTGACAAGAAACCCGTTTCGCATCAGGAATTTCTTGAGCAGATCGCGAATGCGCTCGTCATCGTCAACAATCAGCAGATGGGCATCCATATCGCTCATGAGGTCGTATCCCGAAGTTTCGTATAGGCATGACGCATATCAGCATCCATCATTGCTTCAAGCACTTTGCGAAATCCGGCCACGGCTTCGGGACCGACATCCTTGTAAGCTGCACGCATTCTGGCCCGCTGTGCATCTGACAGAGTGGTTTCCAGCGCCTGCCCCTTTTCTGTCAGAAATAGGTGGCGTTCGCGTTTGTCCACAGTGCCCACGCGACTTTCTACCAGACCATCCTCGATCAAGGTTCGCAGAACCCTGTTTAGAGACTGCTTTGTTACCCCGAGGATCGCCAACAAATTGTTGACCGTTGTGCCCGGCGCGCGATTGATGAAGTGGATCGCCCGGTGATGGGCGCGACCATAGGCCAATTCGGCGAGAATGCGGTCAGGGTCTGCGGTAAAGCCGCGATAGGCGAAGAACATCGCCTCGATCCCCTGTCGCAATTGCTCATCGGTCAAAAACAACAGGCTCTCGCCCCCATAACGCGGGGCCGGGCGGATGTCGGACATATCATGCCTCATTCGTTACTCTACGGGTGAGTTTATGTCAGCGTTATTGACATTCCAAGGGTGGAGCGGTATCGAATCGCAGTTTTTGCGCAATAATATGTCCATATCGGACTTAAATGACGCAACAATCGAAAATTCAACCCGGTTCAGGAGGTTTCGCATGGCGGGGTATGATGATCGTGATGGCACCATTTGGTTGGATGGCAAGCTGGTACCCTGGCGTGAGGCCAATGTGCACATTCTGACCCACGCAATGCACTATGCTTCATCGGTATTCGAAGGCGAGCGCGCATACAACGGTAAGATCTTCAAAAGCCGCGAACATTCCGAACGTCTGATCGCCTCGGCGGACGCGCTGGATATGCCGATACCTTATTCGGTGGACGAAATCGAAGCGGCCAAGGAGGAAGCCCTGAAGGCCAGCGGATTGCAGGACGCCTATGTGCGGGCTCTGGTCTGGCGCGGCTCGGGTGAGGATATGGGCGTCGCGTCGGCCAAGAACCCGGTACGAATGGCCATCGCCGTCTGGCCGTGGGGGGCTTATTACGGCGACGCCAAGATGCAGGGCGCTAAGCTGGACATTGCCGAATGGAAACGCCCGAGCCCGGAAACCATCCCGGTTCACGCCAAGGCAGCAGGTCTTTACATGATCTGCACCATCTCCAAGCACAAAGCCGAAGCCAAAGGGTGTTCAGACGCTTTGTTCATGGACTGGCGCGGATATGTGGCCGAGGCCACCGGCGCGAACGTCTTTTTCGTGAAAGACGGTGAGGTTCATACGCCGTTGGCCGACTGCTTCCTGAATGGCATCACCCGCCAGACAGTGATCCAGATGCTGAAAGACAAGGGCATCACAGTACAGGAACGCCGCATCAAGCCCGAGGAAATGGCTGAATTCGAACAGTGCTGGCTGACAGGCACCGCAGCCGAGGTCACTCCGGTCGGACAGATTGGCGATTACACCTTTGAGGTTGGTGACCTGACCCGTGAAATAGCGGAAGACTACGAGAAACTGGTCCGCTCTTAAGCATTCAACCGCCGCTTCGGCGGAGATTTTTTGTTGCAGGACGTGCAAATTATTGTGCAAACCGTTCGGTGGTCTGGACGGTTTGCATAGATTGCGTATCTTCAGCGCATGTTGGACCTTCTCAGCGATATTCTCACCCGCCTGTCCTTGCGAGGCACGTTTTACTTCCGCACATCGTTCACACCACCTTTTGGCATTCAGGTGCCAGGGTTCGAAAACGTGGCGCGGTTTCACTTTGTGCAGCGCGGAGAGCTCAAGGTATACGTCTCTACCACAGGGGAAACCCTTCGGCTAAGGCAGGGTGATCTGATCCTCATACCCCACGGGGCGCCGCACGCGTTGCTCTGCGCCGAGGTAAAGCCGCTGGATGCGCTGCCACTGGAACAGGTCCTGGAACTCGCAGGCTACACAGGCGATGGCGTGCTGGTTTACGGCGGCAATGACGAAGAGCGGGATACGCAGCTGATCTGCGGTCATTTCTCTTTCACCGGGCCAGCCGGACGAAACGGCACCGGACATATGCTGATCGACCGCTTGCCGCCCTATATCCTGATTGAGAACTATGGCGAAGAAGCCGGATCGTGGATGGAATCCACCCTGCGCATGATTGGCTCTGAGGTTTCAGGCGCAAGGATTGGTGGCGACCTGATCGCGTTGAAACTGTCCGAAGTTCTGTTTGCCCAGGCAATCCGGGCTTATCTGGAACGGCAAAGCCCGCATGATGCCGCGTTGGCGGGATTTGCCGATACGCGCATCTCTCGCGCCCTGAGCGCATTCCATCAGGCACCGGCGCAAGATTGGAGCGTCGCGACCCTCGCGCGTGAATCCGGCATGTCACGCACGGCTTTTGCCCAGCTTTTTGCCGAAAAGATGGGCACAACTCCAATGCAATATCTAACCGACTGGCGCATGCAGATTGCCTGTCACGGCCTGACCGAGGCACGTTGGAATGTAGCTGACGCTGCGGCAGAGGTCGGATACGCCTCTGAGGCCGCGTTTTCGCGCGTATTCAAAAAGCAGGTGGGTCTGTCTCCTGCAGCATATCGCGCCATGCATTGAAGCGCCGGATATTCTGAACGATCTGCATAGTTTTCGAAACGATCAGGAATGCAACGTTCGGCCGAAGCTTCCTACCTTCCTTTTATCACTGCTTGAGAAAAGGAAGATCTTATGTCCCTGCGTTTCGTTACCCGCTCTGTTCATGCTTACCTCGACTACCCGGTTGCCATTGCCCTGATGACGTTGCCGTTCGTGCTGGGATTGGGCCAGTCTAACCCGTTGGCTCTGTGGCTTTCGGTAATCACCGGTATCGCGGCGTTTGTTCTGACGGTTCTGACCGATCACCATTTGGGGATATGGCGGGTTCTCCCTTACAAATTCCATCTGGCCGTAGACTTAATTGTCGGCATAACGTTCCTGCTTGCACCCAGCGTTCTGGGTTTCTCAGGGTTGGACGCGGTGTTCTACTGGCTGAACGGTGCGGCTGTTGTGCTGGTCATCTCGCTCAGCGCGCCTGAACAGGAAGTCGTCGCCTGACCGCCTTTTTCGAAATCCTCGAGTTATCACATTGATGTAACAGGATAAAATGAGCCGCCTGCTTTACTAAATGGCGGCTCGCATCAGCTTATCAATCGCGCGATCTGAAAGCAGAACGAAAGATTCCAAACGCTCTGCATTTTCTCGGGCGTATTTTACTTGAAAAAGCTGATAAAAATAGTCAGATAAATCGCAACGCCAGATGATGCATCATCAAGCCTATGGTTTCGAGGCGGTTTGCAGGTTTAGCGACCAACGTGAGAACTTGCCGCCGCCTCGGAAACGACCGATTCAGTGTAAAGTGAGAACTGGGATGAACGATTCGCTGGACGAGATCATGGCACGGCATGACGCGCTGACCGCGTGCGGATGCAACTGTTGCGAGGACGAATACTGCGCGTATGTCGAGCAATACAAGCGCCGAAAGCCGGACGATCATACAGTCCCGGCGGATATCGTACCTGCCAGCGCGGCCAGCCAGAGAAAGTCACTGAGATACGTGTTCGAAACGATGCGGAACCGTGCGTGGTAGGTGACGTGACCCATTAGGGCCACGTCGCGTTCGAACTTAGAAATCCACGCCACGCTGCGCTTTGATACCAGCTTGGAAGGGGTGTTTTTCCTCGGTCATTTCGGTGACCAGATCGGCGTAGTCCCGCAGCGCTTGCGGTGCGTCACGCCCGGTCAGGAATACGCTGGTCTGGTCTGAGCGCGCGTTCAGGCCGTCGATCACTTGCTCGACCGACAGGTATTCATAGCGCAAGGCAATATTGATTTCATCCAGCACGACCAGATCGTATTCTCCACTTGCCATCAGGGCGCGGGCTTTGTCGAAGGCGGCCTTGGCCGCAGCGATGTCACGTTCACGGTCCTGCGTATCCCAGGTGAAACCTTCGCCCATCGTGTGCCAGGTCACCAGATCGCGTTGCTCAAAGAAACGGCGTTCGCCGGTTTTCCACTTGCCCTTGATGAATTGCACCACAGCGACCTTCTGGCCCCAACCCAGCGCGCGGATGACCACACCAAAGGCGGCTGAGGATTTACCTTTGCCCTTGCCGGTGTTGATCAGAACCAGACCGCGGCCAGGGTCGACTGCCTCGGACACTTTCTTGCGGTGCTTGGCCTGCACCTTTTGCATCTTTTCCTTGTGATCCTGCGTGTCGCTCATGGGGCACCTCTTTGATTGTCCGGCCCAAACTAGGGGAAGATTGGAAAAGGTAAAGTCACGCTTTGGGGTCTGTGACCGACCGGGCCTTGCCACGCTCAAGCCCCAACTGATGTTCGCGCCAGATCACAACAACATTGCCTGCGATAACCAACGCGGCGCCGATCAGGATCGCAAGCGTCGGCAGTTCGTCGAACCAGATATAGCCGATCACAATCGCAAAAAGCATGGTGGCGTAGTCATAAGGCGCCAGCATCGAAGCTTGTCCAAAGCGATAAGAGGAAGTGACCAGAATCTGCGCAACTCCGCCGATCAGGCCCATCATGATCATGACTAGAGCCTGATTCCACGTCGGCATCGACCATCCCCAGATCGCCGTCAGGGCGGACAGCAGCGTCGCAGTCATCGAGAAATAAAAGACGATGGCGGCGGGGTGATCGACCTTAACCAATTGCCGGATGTGGATCTGAACAAAAGCGCGGGCGATGGTCGCGCCCAATACGCACAGTGCGCCGATGGTGGCGGCCACCTCCATCTGTGTGCTTCCAAGGCGCGGCCATATCATAATCAAGACGCCTAACAAGCCTAGGACCACTGCGCCGATGCGGATGAGGTGAATGCGCTCGCCCAGCATGGCGGCGGCCAGAATCAAGGTGAAGATCGGGGTAGCATAACCAATTGCAGTGACCTCGGGCAGGGGCAGCAAGCTCAGGCCGGTAAAGGTAAGACCCATGGCGCTGGTCCCCAGAACGCCGCGCCAGAAATGGCCCATAGGTTTCTTGACCACAAAGCCCTTCGATAACTCTCCACGTGCGATGAGCCATAAAATAATGACCGGAATCGCAAAAAGAGACCGGAAGAACACTAATTGCCCCGGGGGAAACTCATCCGATAAAGCTTTGACCAGCGCGGACATCGACGTGAACAGGAACAGAGCGCCCAGTTTCAGCGTCACCGCCAGCAGAGGTCGATGCGATGTTAAGGGTTTTGTCATCGGCGCGAACCTGCGCCTTTGTCAGCCAAAGATCAACGGGTGGGATTAACCATTCACCCATGTTTGAGGCAAGGAACTGCCGATCTCCTCGGCGAATTCTTCAAGAAAGCGGATCATGCGCGCGGTGCGTTGTTCGGCAATCTGTCTGCCGGTCTTTGTCAGCATGTCACCCGGCAGCCGCAGCAGTTTCACCTTCCAGTGGTCAAGCGAGAAATGAAGATCGTCCAAAGGTCGATTCTGGGCAAAAGGATCTGCCGGATCATAAAGGGTGCGCCCCAAAGCACCGGAAACGGAAAAGTTGCGGGCGATGCCGATGGCGCCCAAAGCGTCAAGTCGATCCGCATCGCGCAGGATGCGCGCCTCGGCTGTTTCCGGGGGGATATCAGCTGAAAAGCTATGCGCTTCGATCGCATGCCGGATGGCGCGAATCTGGCCAGCACTGTATCCCAGTTCCTCAAGAATAGGCTCTGATTCTGCTGCGGATCTGCGCGACGCAAGATGCCGATCTGGATCGTCCTTTGCCAAGTTTACAAGATCGTGCAGATAACTTGCGGCCAACAGCACGGGCATATCGGTTTGGTCATCCGCGATGGCCTGCGCATTGGTCCAAACGCGATCCAGATGGGCCAGATCATGCGCCGGATCAGTTTCCATGCGATGCGCGACAACCGCACGCAGGCGCGTGCGCAGATCAGCCGATCCGTCCACGGTTCTCTCCGATCTGGCCGCGATGCAGCAACAGGTGGTCGAGGATAACGCAGGCCATCATTGCCTCTCCTACCGGGACCGCGCGAATACCGACGCAGGGGTCGTGGCGGCCTTTGGTGATGATCTCGGTCTCTTCGCCTGATTTGGTGATGGTTTTGCGTGTGGTGAGGATCGATGATGTTGGCTTAACTGCAAACCGCACGACAACGTCCTGCCCGGTTGAGATTCCGCCCAGAATACCTCCGGCGTGGTTCGAGCTGTATTGCGGACCGTTTTGCCCCATGAAGATTTCATCGGCGTTGGCCTCGCCGGTCAGTTCGGCGGCGGACATACCTTCGCCAATCTCGACGCCCTTAACAGCGTTGATAGACATCATCGCTGCGGCCAGATCAGTGTCTAATTTGGCATAAACTGGTGCTCCGATCCCGGCGGGGACACCACGCGCGACGACCTCGACCACTGCTCCGACCGAGTTGCCGGACTTGCGCAGATCATCCAGATAGGCGGCCCAGTCCTTGGCGGCAGATGCATCGGGCGTCCAGAACGGATTCTGTTCAATCTGGGACCAGTCAAAATTGCCGCGATCAATTTTGTGTGGCCCGATCTGAGTCATGTAACCAGTGATCTGTACGTTTGGCGCGATTTGTTTGATTGCTTCGCGCGCCAGCCCGCCTGCCGCAACGCGAGACGCCGTTTCGCGTGCCGAACTGCGCCCGCCGCCGCGATAATCCCGGATGCCGTATTTCTGCCAGTAGGTGATATCGGCATGACCCGGGCGGAACTTGTCCATGATATCGCCGTAATCTTTCGAGCGCTGATCGGTGTTCTCGATCATCAACTGCACAGGCGTGCCGGTGGTTTGCCCTTCGAACACGCCGGAAAGGATTTTCACCTGATCGGGCTCACGCCGCTGGGTGGTGAACTTGTTCTGCCCCGGTTTGCGCTTGTCCAGCCAGTGCTGGATCATCGCCTCATCAATCGTGACGCCCGGCGGGCAGCCGTCGACGGTAGCACCCAAAGCGGGCCCATGGCTTTCGCCCCAGGTGGTGACGCGGAAAAGATGGCCAAAACTGTTCATCGACATGGGGCAAGCTCCTTTGCGCGATGTGATTAGCGGGCGAAGCCCTTGGCCTCAAGCGGATTTGCGGTTGGGGCGCGCCGGCCCCAATCCCATGAGCTTACGCGGCCGAAGCCAGTTGAGTACGCGTGGCGTCGATATTCAAGGCAGCCTGCGCCGCTTCGCGACCTTTCTCGACAAAATGCGTGCGGTAGATGGCGTTATGATGATCAGTTTCCTGATATTGGTGCGGGGTCAGCGAAACCGACAGGACAGGAACTCCTGTATCAAGCCCGGCGCGCATCAGCCCATCAACCACCGCTTGCGCGACGAAATCATGTCGGTATATGCCGCCATCCACGACAAAGGCGGCACAGGCAACGGCGGCATAACGCCCGGTCTGAGCGAGATCGCGGGCCAGCAACGGCATTTCAAACGCGCCGGGTACGTCGAAGACATCGACCTGTTCGGCGGGAATCAGTTCAAGAAATCCGTCGAGCGCGCGGTCGACGATATCGGAATGCCAGTTTGCTTTGACAAATGCATAGCGGGTGTGTGTCATCATGATCTCCTTTCAGTTTGGTGGCCTTCTGGCAGTCGCGAAAACCGGTTCCCACTTTTCGCTGCCAGCCCGGCATGACACGTCACCCAAGGCGATCACGAGCACACGCGCCGTATCATCGACGCGCTGCACGTTCTCTTTCATCCGGACTGTAACCGTCGGCTCTGGCCTCTCACCAGATCTGCTTGTCACCCCAGATGATTTGGGGCCGCTCGCGGGCTTACGGATCATGGCCCGAATACCGCCGGTGGGGAATTCCACCCCGCCCTGAGAACGAGCCGGACCTTGCCAAGAACCGGTTCCCTCTGCAAGAGATTTGACAGGAGGACCGCTATGCACCCGAATCCCGCTTTTCGTGCCGAGGATCGCGCGCGCCACGTTGAATTTGCCCGTGATCGGGCGTTCGGCGTCTTGGCGGTATCTGCGGACGGTGCACCGTTATTGAGTCATGTACCGATTTTGTTGTCTGAAGACGGATCAACGGTTGAGCTGCATCTGGTGCGTTCGAACCCGATTGTGCGGGCTCTGCGCGAACCTCAACAGGCAAAGATCGCGGTGCAGGGGCCGGACGGTTATATCTCACCAGACTGGTACGGAGTCGAAGATCAGGTGCCGACCTGGAATTACGTCGCTGTACATCTGAGTGGACAGTTGGAGTTGCGTCCGCAGGGCGAATTGTTGGATCTGCTCCAGCGCCAGTCGGTTTTCTACGAGCAGCGATTGTTGCCCAAACCCCCGTGGGTCGTCGATAAAATGTCCGAGGGCGCCCTGAACAAGATGATGCGGATGATCTTACCGTGCCGCATGCATGTGGAAGATATTCAAGGCACCTGGAAACTGGGGCAGAACAAACCCGATGACGTTCGGCGTGCGGCTGCTGATCAAGTCCCCAACGGTTTAGGCATTGAAACCCGACAGCTGGCCGCCCTGATGCACAAGGCGTAGCCAGCACCGGGGAACAGGATTACTCGGGACTGAAAGTTGCCAGATAGGCGGCGATATCTTCCGCGCCCTTCTTGAGTTTGACGCTCATGTTCGGGCGGGCGGTTTCGTCATCCAGATATTCTTTGATGAAGCCGATCGGGTCTTTGGAGTATGCGGCGATGTTGTCTTCGGTCCAGACCAGGCCTTCTTCACCCGCGCGGATCATGTCATCCGTGAACATGCCGACTGGCAGGCGCTCGCTTCCATAACGATAGTCGTTTTCGGATCCGGCGACGCGCCCAACGACTCCATAGAGATTCGGGCCGGTGATTCCGCCTTTGACCAGAACTTCTCCATCCTTGATGATCGCATGACACGAAGAACAGCGATTATACATCGCCTCACCTTTCGCAGGATCGCCTGCTGCAAGTGTTTGCGTGGACAGAGCCAATGTGAACATCGCAGTGGCCAGGGTGATTTTTGACATTGGGGGTCTCCTTGCAGGAGTTCGCGCGTTTTTTGCGCTGTCCGGCATTCACGCGAAAAGTGCAACGGTGTATTCGCGCTCAATTTGCAATTTAAATCATCTATTTGGCGAATATGATTTCACCGAAGACAATCCTTGCTCTGCGGTGCCGATTGTCGAGAAACTATGCGCAAATGACAGGCCGCTTCGGTGAATTGAAGTGGATTGGGCGGTGCCCGCAACGCTGGGTCCGAAGTTCGAATCAACAACATCTGATTCGAAGTCACCGGCAAAGTTGCGGGTGAGATTCACCAAAAAAAGCCCTTTGGCAGGTGCAGGAAGCGCACATGCGGCGTATTGCGCGTTTATGAACGCTGGACGAACACTATTCTCCCCGATAGTAAGCGCGGTTAAGACACCGCATTCGTGCGGTGCGCGAGCTATTTGCCCGTCCGCGGGCGCCAGACAATCGGAGATAACCTCGTGTCCCACGCAGAAGACCACGAAGGCACCCGCAGAGATTTCCTGTACTACGTCGCAGGCGGCGCAGGTGTCGTTGCAACGGGTGCAGCTGTATGGCCCCTGATCAACCAAATGAACCCATCGGCAGACGTTCAGGCGCTGTCCTCGATCCGTGTGGACGTGAGCGGCGTTGAGCCGGGTACGCAGCTGACGGTAAAATGGCTGGGCAAACCCGTTTTCGTCCGTCACCGCACCGGTGCCGAGATTCAGGAAGCCCAGGAGCAGGACGCCGAAGGTGTTGAGGCACTGCCCGATCCGCTGGCGCGCAACTTTAACCTGAGCGCTGATGCACCCGCGACCGACGCAAACCGCGTAATGCCGTCTCCGGAAGGCGAAGCGCCGGGTGCATGGATCGTACAGATGGGCGTATGTACGCACCTTGGCTGTGTGCCTCTGGGCGATGCCGGTGATTTCGGTGGCTGGTTCTGCCCCTGCCATGGCTCGCATTATGACCTTGCCGGTCGTATCCGTAAGGGCCCCGCGCCTGAGAACCTGCCTGTCCCGCCCGCAGAATGGGTAGACAACAGCACCATCAAACTCGGCTAAGGGAGACCCAAACTTATGTCCGGAATTCCCCACGATCACTATGAGCCGAAGACAAACGGCGAGAAATGGCTGAACAGCCGTCTGCCGATTGTCGGCCTGCTGTACGACACACTCATGATCCCTACGCCTAAGAACCTGAACTGGTGGTGGATCTGGGGCATCGTTCTGGCGTTCTGCCTGGCGCTGCAAATCGTCACCGGTATCGTTCTGGTGATGCATTATACGCCGCATGTCGACCTTGCCTTTGCCAGCATCGAGCACATTATGCGGAACGTGAACGGCGGTCACTTTATCCGCTATCTGCACATGAACGGCGCGTCGCTGTTCTTTGTAGCGGTTTACATTCACATGTTCCGTGGTCTGTTCTACGGCTCGTACAAAGCTCCGCGTGAAATCACATGGATCATCGGTATGCTGATCTATCTGATGATGATGGGTACCGCCTTCATGGGCTATGTTCTGCCCTGGGGTCAGATGTCCTTCTGGGGCGCGACCGTGATCACCGGGCTGTTCGGCGCAATCCCGTTTGTGGGCGATGCGCTGCAGACCTGGCTGCTGGGCGGACCTGCGGTGGACAACGCCACGCTGAACCGCTTCTTCTCGCTGCACTATCTGCTGCCGTTCATCATCGCGGCACTGGTTGTCGTGCACATCTGGGCCTTCCACACCACCGGGAACAACAACCCGACCGGTGTTGAAGTGCGTCGTGGTTCGAAGGACGAGGCGAAGAAAGACACGCTGCCATTCTGGCCCTATTTCGTGATCAAGGACCTGTTCGCGCTGGCCGTGATCCTGGTCGTGTTCTGGGCGATTGTCGGCTACATGCCGAACTATCTGGGCCACCCGGACAACTACATCGAAGCCAACCCGCTGGTTACGCCCGCGCACATCGTGCCCGAATGGTACTTCCTGCCGTTCTACGCGATCCTGCGCGCGTTCACTGGTGAAGTCTGGGTCGTTCAGTTCGCCAGCTTCATCACCGGTGGCATCATCGACGCCAAATTCTTTGGTGTTCTGGCGATGTTCGGTGCGATCCTGGCCATGGCACTGGCGCCTTGGCTGGATACGTCGAGCGTGCGTTCGGGCAAGTATCGTCCGATGTTCAAATGGTGGTTCTACCTGCTGGTCATCGACTTCTTCGCCCTGATGTGGCTGGGTGCGATGCCCGCGGAAGAGCCCTATGCAACCTTCTCGCTGATCGCGTCCGCCTACTGGTTCGCCTATTTCTTCGTGATCCTGCCGATCCTCGGTGTGATCGAGAAGCCTCTGGCACAGCCCGAGACTATCGAAGAAGACTTCAACGCGCATTATGGCAAGGCTGACGCCGACGCCACGCCGGCCGAGTAAGAAGAGGGACCGGAAACATGTTCAAGAAACTTGCAATCGGCGCCGCGTTTGCTCTGGCACTGACCCCTGCTGCATCCATTGCAGCAGGTGGTGGCGAGCAGCATATCGAAGACTTCGCCTTCTCGTTCGAAGGCCCGTTCGGTACATGGGATCAGCATCAGCTGCAGCGCGGCCTGCAGATTTATACCGAGGTCTGCGCAGCCTGCCATGGCCTGCAATATGTACCTTTGCGTGACCTGACAGCGCTGGGCTATTCGGAAGAAGAAGTCATTGCCTATGCGGCTGACAACTTCGAAGTGTTCGATCCTGAGCTGGACGATTTCCGCCCGGCGATTCCGACCGACCACTTCCCGGCCAATAACGGTGTCGGCGCACCGGACCTGAGCCTGATGGCCAAGGCCCGCGCGGGCTTCCACGGACCTTACGGTCTGGGCATTAATCAGCTGGTAAAGGGCATGGGCGGTGCTGAATACATCGCCTCTCTGCTGGATGGTTACACCGGAGAAGAGAAAGAAGAGGCAGGCACTGTCCTCTACGAAAACAAAGCCTTCCCCGGGGGGTGGATTTCGATGGCACCGCCGCTGTCGGACGAACAGGTCGACTTTGCTGACGGACATTCGAACTCTGTCGAACACATGTCTGAGGACGTCTCAGCCTTCCTGATGTGGGCGGCCGAGCCGAAGATGATGGAACGCAAGAACGCTGGCTTTGTTGGCGTGATTTTCCTGACCGTTCTTTCGGTGCTGCTCTACCTGGTTAACAAGCGCCTTTGGGCACCGCATAAAGGCAAACTTCGTAAAGAAGATTGATCCTTTCCGGGATGCAGAAATTGAAACCCCCGCACCATCTGGTTGCGGGGGTTTCCTGTTTTGAGGGCGGGTAAAAGGGGCCGGCCCTTTCTTGGCCTTTGGCCAATTCATCCTCTTGGCCAGATGAAGAACGGATCAGGCCGTGAGTTGGGTCATGGTTTGCCCAGTGATCGCTGCGCTCACGATCTGGCCTTCGAGTTGAGGCGCGTTGAACGAAACCTCGGTGAATTGCTCGGTTCGGCCCATATGGGGGTTTTCCATCAGGATGTGATGTATCTTGCCAACTTGCTTCGACAGGTGCGTCGCGACCTGAGCGTCTCCGGCAGCCCGCAGGCGGGCGGCGCGGTCCTTGATGACCGTTCCATTCACTTGCTGCGGTATGCGGGCGGCTGGTGTGCCATCTCGTTTCGAGTAAGGAAAAACATGAAGCCAGGTCAGGTCGCAGTCGGAGACCAGCCTGAGCGAGTTTTCGAAATGTGCTTCGGTCTCGGTCGGGAAGCCCGCGATGATATCCGCACCGAAGGTCATATCGGGGCGCAGTTTCCGCGCGTCTTCGGTAAAGCGGATGGCATCATCGCGCAGGTGGCGGCGTTTCATACGCTTCAGGATCAGGTCATCTCCGTGTTGCAGCGACAGATGCAGGTGCGGCATCAGGCGCCGCTCAGTCGCGATGGCCTGCATCAGGCTCTCGTCGACCTCGATCGAGTCGATCGAGCTGATCCGCAGGCGTGGCAAATCTGGCACCAGCTTGAGAATGCGCATCACCAGATCGCCTAGCTTGGGCTGAGCGGGCAGATCTGCACCCCAGGAAGTCAGATCGACCCCGGTCAAGACCACTTCGTTATAGCCTTTGTCGACCAGCCTCTTGATCTGATCCACCACAACACCTGCGGGCACACTGCGCGAGTTGCCCCGGCCGTAAGGAATGATACAGAACGTGCAGCGGTGGTCGCAGCCGTTCTGGACCTGCACGTAGGCGCGCGAGCGGGTTCCGAAACCGTCGATCAGATGCCCAGCCGTTTCGGTGACGGACATTATGTCATCGACCTGCACAGCCTCAGTCTCACCAATAAAATCGGCGGCCATGCCATTCCAGGTCTCTGGCTGCATCTTTTCAGTGTTGCCGATTACCGCGTCGACCTCATCCATCCGGGCAAAGGTATCGGGTTCGGTCTGAGCGGCACAGCCGGTGACGATCAGGCGAGCATTCGGGTTCTCGCGCCGCAGCTTGCGGATTTCCTGCCGGGCCTTGCGCACCGCCTCGGCAGTCACCGCGCACGTGTTCACCACCACTGCGTCTGTCAGACCTGCCTGTTGCGACAGCTCTTTCATTGCTTCGGTTTCATAGGCGTTCAGGCGGCAACCCAGTGTAGTGAATTTGGGCGGGTTCATCCCAGCGACCTCAGGAATTCAGCCGTCAGCGTGCCCGAGAAGACGTGGCACGTTGGACCGGTCATCCAGACGCCATCGTCACGCCAGTCAACCCAGAGCGTTCCACCGTCCAGATCGATCTGCACCTTACGTCCGGTTAACCCGCGTCGCGCGGCAGCCACGGCAGTTGCACAGGACGATGATCCGGAGGCCAGGGTGATACCGACGCCACGCTCCCATACGCGCATACGAATGTGATCCGGGCCGATGATCTGGGCCACCTGCACATTTGTCCGTTCCGGGTAAAGCGGGTGATATTCGTAGCGTGCACCGAACTCTGCCAACGGTATCGCCTCGGCGTCTTCAACGAAGAAAGTACAATGCGGGTTACCCATTCCCGTTGCTGTTGGGATGCCTTCGATTGGCAATTCCAGCGTTTCCACCTCTTCTGCCAACGGAACTTCGTGCCACTCCAACTGAGGATGACCCATATTGACCGAGGTGAGCCCATCGCCTGCATCCCGCGCATAAAGCGTTCCGCGTTCAGTGGTGAGTGTCAGCGCAGAGCGCCCCGTCTCCTCCATAAGCAACCGCGCAATACAGCGGGTGGCGTTGCCGCAGGCGGCTGAGGTTGATCCATCGGAGTTGTAAAACACCAGATGCGCGTCAGCTTCACCGTTTTCGATGACAGCCAACTGATCGAATCCCACACCAAGCTGTCGATGTCCGATTCCTTTGGCCAGTGCCGGGGTGATCGGGGCATCGTGCGCGCGTGCGTCTACAATGACAAAGTCATTGCCCAGCCCATGCATCTTGAGGAAGGGCAATCCGGTGTCGAGTCTCTGTTGCATGGCGGCCATATAACGTTGGACAGAACATGAATCCACCCTGTCGAGAAGATTCCTGAAAAAAGGGGTTGACCCTCTGGCGCCACCTGCCTAATTAAGCCGCCTATCGGGTCGCCGGAAACACTTGATGTGACGGCGAAACGAGGCGCAAAATAGGGGCTTGAACCTGGTTGGGGAATTGCCGTAAAGAGCGCCACGGATCAAACAGATCCAGCAAAAGAGTGGGCCGTTAGCTCAGTTGGTAGAGCAACTGACTTTTAATCAGTGGGTCGCAGGTTCGAATCCTGCACGGCTCACCACTTTTTTCAATAAAAACAAGTATTTGCAGGGATTCGCGCGGGACGCGCTTGGTGACGTGCGGCTTTCCGGAAGCAATACGGAAACACTCGGACAAAGATTGAAGTTTGCCTATTGGATCACAATGGTACAGCGCGGCGGCAGCTCACTTACGCGCGTGTGCAATCTCCCGGACAAACTCAAGCGGGACTTGAGCAGGTCCGGCCACCAGAACCGCCGTTCGCCGCTAGTGCAGCACTAGGCCTCAGCGATGGCGGCAATGCACAGGAAGCGGACCTTAAATCAAAGACGCAGGGTTTTAGAGCCTTGGACAGCGGCTATGCGGGCAAAGCCGCCGTACTTCTATGTTCACAATTTACGCTCTTGTGTTGCCTTCCGCGCCAAATTCAATACCGGACTTCAACTGGCGGCTAGTGGAATAGCTGAGCGTTTGGGAGGGCAAAGAGTTTCAGCCCGAAGGAGAGTCAGTGACAGCGTCGACATTTCCCTGAAACTCGTCGGTTGAATTGCCGTGTGGATAGGGTTGGTCGGGGATTGGGCGATCCAGAAATCCGCATAGAGGTTCCCACCCGCTACCAAGCTCATAAGTCAGAAGTCTGTCTTTCCCGAACTCTGCTTGAACATCCAAAATATTCTTTTCGTAAACAGAAATCATATGATCTCGGTCGGCGATATTACCGCCGAACACGCCATCGGCGATTAACTTAATCCCAATTGAGTCGGCGTCTTCGCTATTCCGCAATATCGGTAATATCGTATTATCCATGCTTTCGTACCATGCGTCGGCATCGCGTACGGAGAGGATGATCTTCGCTTTCGGGAAGTGCGCGCTCAATTCTCTCCAAAAATAGGCGCCGGGCCAGTCAACGGTTGCATTATATTCGGCGAAGACCTGATCCCAATCTGGTGTGTCCCCTCCGGCGGCGGAGCGCCAAACCGCTACTCGCTCAGCATTGGGCAGCACTTCGAACATATGGTAGCAAGGTCCCAACCCCAAAATTTCAAGGGCCTTCTTAAGCGACTCGGTGCCTGTGCGACCGAATCCTGCGCCAATAACTGAAAGTGGCAAATGAATCTCCTAAGAATTTAGTTCTGTCTGAATGCGATGAGCTAACAATAAACCCAACATTTTGTCTACTGTCACCAATATGTTCAAGTTTGGAGATTGGCAGCTTTATGTGATGTCTGCTTCGGGCCCAAAGCATGCGTAATTGGGCTGACCCTGAACTGAGGTCGAGCTCCCGCTAGGATCACAGGGAAACTGTGAACAAGGGAGATTTCAAATGGAGTATTACGCTGGCTTGGATGTGTCGCTGCGGTCCTGCGCGGTTTGTGTGGTCGACGGCAAAGGCACGGTTCTGCATGAGCGAGACTTGGCTTGCGAGGTCGAGGAGATCGCGGGTTACCTGAACACGCTTCCCGTTTTGCTCGCACGTATCGGGTTCGAGTCCGGAACCTTGAGCCAGCATCTGTTCTTCGGTCTGAAAGCAGAAGGGTTCGATGTCGTCTGCATGGAGGCGCGCCAGGTGAGTGCCGCGCTGTCCGCGATGCGCAACAAGACGGATCGCAACGATGCCCGCGGCATTGCCCAAATATTGCGGACGGGCTGGTTCAGTCCTGTTCACATGAAGAGCCGGGAGGCGCATGGGGTTCGGACTCTTCTGAGCACGCGCTAGGCGTTGCTGAGCAAGACCATTGATCTGGCCAACGAGGTGCGCGGATTGCTGAAGATCTTCGGTATCCGTCTACCCAAGACAGTGAAGCATGGTAGCTTCGATGGCGTTGTCCGGCCGATGATCGAGATGGACGAGGTTCTGGCCCACGCCATGCTCCCGC
>NZ_JBQGAA010000010.1:0-158329 GCF_056542585.1 Ruegeria sp. AB9
GCAGATCCTCTGCAAGGCTCGGTTGGCCGAGAAGCGACATGATCGTGGGAACCCAATCCTCCATTGCGACCAGTTCGCCCGTTGTTGTTCCCGGTTCCACGACGCCGGGCCACTTGATCATCGCGGGAACTTTGAAGCCGCCCTCATAGCCCCCGACACCCTTGTCGGCTCTGAACGGATGATTGCCACCATCGGGCCAGGAATTCGGAGGGGACTTTTCGGTCGCGAAGGAATAGAGCACACCGCGTTGCGCAAATGGTGACGTTTCAAAAAATGTCAGTGGGATGGTCAGCCTGCTCAACATATTCACCGACATTGAGGTGATACAGAACGCCGAGCTGACGCCTTTTTCTTGGAGGTTTTCTTCCATCTACAGGCGGTCTCGCGTTTGACACCACGCGTCTTTGCAACCTCGCCAACGGAAAAACAACCAGCGCTCATACGCTGCCTCATTTCATCTTTGAATCTTCGGAGCCACAGATGGCAACCGTCTTTTCCAGCGGGAATTCGACGGCTGGTCAGAGGTTACCTAGGGGATCAGATGCAACGCTTACGGTGTTCCCGGTCCTTTTTCCTTTGGCTATTATCACAAGCGAGTCCAAGTCTGATGCGCGCAAATCGCATGTTCGCAGCCTTTGACCAGCAACTTGTCCCCCTGCAATGTCATCTGCGGCACAGCATCCACGTTGATCAATGGCACCCAGAACTCGCCCCCGCCATATTTTCCGCCGCCTTCACCGGACACATCCCAGAACAGCTTTTTGCCGATATTCGGAGTTTGAACTTCCTTGCCTGAAGCGTCATAGGCAGAGAGAATCTGGCCACAAAACTTGCTTCCGCACGCTGTGATTTTGATGTGCGAGACCAGATTTTTGCGGTCAGGCTCGGTTTTCCAAACACCCACGATTGGATCCGCGAAGACAGCGACTGGAAGACACACAGCAACAACTGGCAGCAGTCGTTTTTTCAGCCTGTCAATCAAGGCAGTACTCCTTTTTTGGGCCGGTATTCCAGCACCTCTCGCGGATAGAAGCAGCCTCAGGCAGCTTCCCCGTCCGATTGCTGGCGGTTCCACAGCTGAGCATATCGCCCGGACCGCGCCAACAATTCGTCATGCGCGCCCTGTTCGATGATTTCGCCAGCTTCCAGAACCACGATCCGATCAGCCTCGGCAATGGTGCTGAGGCGATGGGCGATGGTAATCACGGTTCGCCCTTCACCTGCACGCGCCAGGGCATCCTTGATGTCCTGCTCGGTATCCGTATCCAGCGCCGAGGTTGCTTCGTCCAGCAACAGGATCGGAGGGTTCTTCAGCAAAGTCCGTGCGATACCCACGCGTTGTTTTTCGCCCCCGGAGAGCTTGAGGCCCCGTTCACCGACCATGGTGTCGTAACCTTCGGGTAGCGAGATGATGAATTCGTGGATCTGCGCCGCTCGGGCTGCGGCCTCAACCTCCTCCGGGGTGGCATCGTCACGGCCATACGCAATGTTGTACCGGATACTATCGTTGAACAGCACCGTATCCTGCGGCACAACACCGATGGCCGCGTGGAGGCTGGTCTGGGTCACATCCCGCACATCCTGTCCGTCGATTTTCAGCGCCCCCTTGGTCACATCGTAGAACCGAAACAGAAGCCGCCCAATGGTGGATTTGCCGGACCCCGTCGCTCCCACGATGGCCACGGTTTGCCCCGCCGGGACGGTCAATGACACACCCTTGAGGATTTCACGCTCTGGGTCATATCCGAAATGCACATTGTCCAAAGTGACTTCGCCGCCGTTCACCTTCAGGTTAGGTGCACAGGCTTTGTCGGTAACTTCGGCGGGTTGTTCGAGCAGATCAAACATCTGCCCCATATCGACCAGCGATTGCCGGATTTCCCGATAAACGGTCCCAAGAAAGTTTAGCGGTACGGTGATTTGAATCATATAGGCGTTAACCATGACAAAATCGCCAACGGTCAGGTTTCCATTCTGAACGCCAATTGCAGCCAGAACCATCACTCCGATCAGACCGCAGGTGATCAGGAAAGACTGGCCAAAATTCAAAAATGCCAGCGAGTAAGCCGTTTTCAGCGCCGCCCCGGCATAAGCTTTCATCGACACATCGTAGCGTTCAGCTTCGCGCCCTTCCGCATTGAAATACTTGACAGTTTCGAAGTTCAGCAAACTGTCAATGGCGCGCTGATTGGCTTCTGTGTCCTGATCGTTCATCTCGCGCCGCAGCTTTACCCGCCATTCGGTGACGGCAAAGGTGAACCAGATGTACAGGCCAATGGTGACGGCGACGACAACCAGATACCAGACATCGAACAGCCACATCAGGATGATCGCGACCAGCAACAGCTCCAGAATCAGTGGCCCGATCGAGAACAGTAGGAAACGCAGCAGGAACTCGACGCCTTTGACGCCTCGTTCGATGATGCGGCTCAGCCCCCCCGTGCGGCGAGAGACGTGGTACCGCATAGAGAGATTATGAATATGCTGAAAGGTCTCGAGCGCCAGCGCCCGCAAGGCCCGTTGTCCGACGGGGGCAAAGGCCGCGTCCCGCAGCTGTTGGAAGCCCACAGTCAGCATCCGCGCCACGCCATAGGCAACCGTCAACCCGACCGCGCCCAGCGCCACCGGCGGCACGCCCTCACCTGCCAGTGCGTCAACTGCCCCTTTGTAGAGGATTGGCGTATAAACCGCGATCAGCTTGGCCAGAACCAACATGCCCATGGCAATGACCACGCGGCGTTTGACCCATGCCTCGTCTTGCGGCCAAAGATAAGGCGCTACCTTACGAATTGTTCGCCAGCCAGAGCTACGCTCGTCGCTCTGCGCCATATCGTCCGAGGTCATAGCAGGTGTTCGTCTCATCACGTACCTTGTCTGCGGTCAGAGATTTACCCCGGCCCGCGTAGGCCAGAGGCGCTGATTATTCAGGTATTGTAAATATCTGACCCGGATAAATCAGATCCGGATCGCGGATCAAGTCGCGATTGGCCTCGAACAGACGCACATAAAGGACACCGTCGCCAAACCTGTCGCGCGAGATGGCCCACAGCGTGTCGCCTTGCTGAACTGTGACAGAACGAATTGCGGGTGTTTCCCCCTGCGCCTCGGTCTGATCGGCTGCAACAGCGGCATCCAACACTTCGACCGGTTCCCGCTTGAACGGAGTTTCGACACGGCTGAGTACCGTCCCGTCCGTGTTCACCGCGTCCACGCGCAATGTGTAGACCCCCGGATCAATACCTTCCAGGTCGCTACGCCAGGATCCATCCTCCTGCGGATCCAGATCGGCGACCAGACGATTGTTCAGGTATAGTCGAACGGCGGCCCCGTCCTGCACACGTCCAGTCAACTGGACATCGCCGGTATCCGAATATCCGATTGTATCCAGTGCGATCTGATCGGGGGGGGTATCCCGCACCACCGGGGGCTGCACCAGTTCAACACCTTCTTCGCCTGACCGCAGCACCGCAATCTGCTGATCAGGTTCGGGTGTCTCTGCACCCCGGTCAGCGTTTTCCGTTTCCTCGGCTTCAGGCTCCGCGGTTTCGGTTCCAATCACTTCAACTTCTGCCGTTTGAGCTTCGGTGGCAGAGTCAGGCTCAGGTTCTGCATCGACTGTCGCGACAGTGGCATCTACGGCATCCGCAGGCGTGTCCTGATCGGCCACAGGTGCTTCTTCAGCGGAGGGTACTTCCTCGACCGGTTTTGGCAAAGCCGCGATCAGATAGTCGTCAGACTGCGTGATCCGTTCCCCATCCTTGCTTTGCAGGACCAACCCCTGAGCCGCGTCGCTGAACGGGATCGAAACGAACTCGGCAAACTGACCGCTGTTGTCCACCGTAAATGTGTGCACGACTTCTCCGTTCAGCAGCACCTCGATCTGGCTGCCGGGCTCTGCATCGCCGGACAATAATGCCGTTCCATCTGTTTCAACAAAAATCTGATCCAGCACCGGAGGGGCAGCGGGTGCCGGTGCGGCGTCTTCCGTCGGTACAGCGGCAGTATTGGTGTCAGAAGCGGCCTCGGCAGCTTCACTTGTGTCCTCGGCGGGCTCAATCGTGGGCTCTTCATCTGTTGAAGCCGCCTGTTCAGTCGGTTCTGGTTCCGAGACCTGCGCCTCAGGCACTTCCGCCTCCTGCCCTTCAGGTTCCGGGGCAACGGCGGATGCGGTTTCCTGCGGGGCGCTAGGCTCTGGCGCTTTGGTGAAAACACCGGATAGATACAATCCACCTGCACCCAATACCGCAACAAGACCCGCAATCACCCCCCAGATGAAATTGCCCGAGCTTCCGTTTCCCGATTTGGCGTCCATTATTTTCCTTTCACTCCACCGAGCAAAAGCTTTGCTTTAAAAAAGCTTTCCGGCGGACAGTTGAGCCAATCTACCAATCCCGCTATCACGGGTCAAAACCTCTGACACAACCCCGGAGCCCCCCTTTTATGTCTCAGAAATCAGTCTGTGTGTATTGCGGGTCACGCAATGGAGCCGAGAAGGCTTATTCTGAAACTGCACGGCAGTTTGGCAGCCTGTTGGCGCAGGAAGGCTGGCGGCTGGTTTATGGAGCCGGAGATGTCGGTTTGATGGGAGAAGTCGCCCGCGCTGCGCAAAATGCAGGTGGCGAGACCTTTGGCGTCATTCCGGTGCATCTGGTCAAGCGAGAAGTCGGGAAAACGGATTTAACCCATTTCGTGATCACCGAGACAATGCACGAGCGGAAGAAGGTCATGATCATGAACGCCGACGCTGTGGTGGTTCTGCCCGGCGGGCCGGGGTCACTGGACGAGTTGTTCGAGGCGCTGACCTGGCGACAGCTTGGCCTGCATGACAAACCTATCGTTGTGGTCAATGTGAACGGCTACTGGGACGCGTTGCATACATTGCTGGACCAAGTGATCGGGCAAGGCTTTGCCGACACTTCTCTGGCAGATTTCATCACTTGGGTTGAAGATGCCGATACAGCCATAGTCGCGTTGCGGGACAAAATCACCTGACCTTGAGAACGGTGCGGGCGGTATAGCCGCCCGCCGTATTGATCAGGCCAGTCGTGCCTTTGGTTGCAAGCTGTGGCGCACCACCTGCTCGACCTTGTGCAAAGGATGATTGGTCAGAGTCTTGTTGACCTCGGCCACGACCTTTCCCAGCACCTCACCGTGCAACCGGCGGCGCAACAGACCCAGAACATGGGGGCTGGCCACCAGAACCAATCGGTCATAGGCCCCTTTCAGCCCCTTACGGTTCAGCAGATTTGCCAGATCCTGCACAAACAGGGACTTTGCATGGGCCTTCCACGTGGGTTCTTCGACTGCTGATTTCTGTTTTGGCCCGCCGTCACTGCGGCGACCTGCGCGGTCCGTCGGTTTTCCGGCTGGGCCGTCCTGCTCCTCGACAGCGACGACGACAAGATTAGGATCGTCGGCATCGGTAATATTCTCCATTACCAGCGCTTTCTCTCCATCTGCAACAATAACCCAAGTTCCCTGTGTAAGTGCGACCATTACGATCTCCTGCTAAGGTTGTTTTCTGGCTGTCCCTCGACCTGCCGGGCATACGGGCTCGTTGACGCACCATCAGTGCGCCGCCCGATCATTGTATGAACTGATGTGCGGTTCTCTCCCTCCGCCCTACAGAGATGTGTACTGGAGAGCCGCAAACAAGATGCGGTCATATAGAAAGGGCCCGTATCGGCGGGTTTTCACCGGCTGTTCATCAACCCTTTAGGCGGTCATTTCAATGACCGTGATTTCGGGGGTCACGCCTAGGCGAACCGGCAGGATTGAACACCCGATACCGCCTGAAACGACCAGATCGCGCCCACTTTCGCGCACATGACCATAGGCATATCGATTGCCGAATTTTGATGGCACAACAGGCGACCAGCCGAACAGACGCACCTGACCACCATGTGTATGCCCCGACAAAGTCAAGGCTACCCGGTCGGACACGCGCGGGAAAACATCGGGCTCATGCGCCATCATCACAACCGGCGCATTATCTGTAACCTGCGCCAAGGTTCCTGACAAATCATCCAATCCCTGAGGTTTGCCTTTGCGCCAGATCGCCAGCTGATCCTCGAGCCCCGCCAACCAAATACCCAAGGTCTCAAGTTTAATTGCTGAATTGGACAGAACAGAAATGCCATGTTGTTCCAGAATATCAGCATAACGATTGGGTCCGGCCCCTCGCCGTTGCGCCTGCTTGTCATCCCACCAGTCGTGATTGCCCAGCACTGAAAAGACACCGTTCTTCGCCTCAAGCCCAGCCAACACCGGTGCCAGATCATGCATTTCTACCGATCCGGAAACGCCCCTGTGGCTTGCAAAGAAATCACCCAGCAGCAAAATGACATCCGGCCCAAGCGCATTCGTGCGCCGCACAATCTTTTCCACACGGTCAAGGCCGACGAACGGCTCACCAACGTGCAAGTCGGCCAGCACGGCAATCCTGAGTGGCGGCGCTGTCCAGTCGTCCCGCTGAATGCGCCATTTGCGCACGCGTAACCGCATCGCTGGTTCAATGAAGAACCCGTAGGTTGCCGAGGCAAGGCCTGCCAGCGTCACCGCCAGCAGGCCCTTTATAAACCGACGTCGGTTCAAGGATTTACATCCGCGATGCGACGTTTTCCCAGTTCACCAGATTGTCGAGGAAATTCGACAGGTAAGCTGGACGCTTGTTGCGGAAGTCGATGTAATAGCTGTGCTCCCACACATCACAACCCAGCAGCGCGGTCTGACCGAAGCACAGCGGGTTCACTCCGTTTTCAGTCTTGGTCACGGCCAGCGAGCCATCGGCATTCTTGACCAGCCACGCCCAGCCCGAACCGAACTGACCAGCACCAGCGGCGCTGAACTGCGATTTGAATTCGTCAACCGAACCAAAGCTCTCGGTCAGGGCCTTCTCCAGCTCACCGGGCATGGCATTACCGCCGGGGCCCATCATTTCCCAGAACTGGTTGTGGTTCCACAGCTGGCTGATGTTGTTGAAGATACCGTTCTGCGCGACTGCGTTTGCGTCGTAGGTGCCGACGATGATCTCTTCCAGTGACTTGCCGTCCCACTCGGTGCCGGCGATCAGCTTGTTGCCGTTGTCGACATATGCCTTGTGGTGCAAGTCGTGGTGATATTCCAGTGTTTCCGCAGACATGCCCTTGGCTGCCAGCGCGTCATGTGCATAAGGAAGATCAGGAAGTTCAAAAGCCATGTCGGCCCCCTGTTTAAATGTAAGTTGCGGTTCCCAACGGTTAAATGCTTTGGCAACCGCCGCAGGTCAAGGGGCGAGACGATAAAACCCGGAGGCAGGCGATGCTGACACAGGCGCGCAAGATGTTCTACCGCGCCCGCGGATACTATGCGGGCAACCTGAACGGCGAGCCATTTCGTCTTGACCCCTATCATTCAAAGTTTTGGCGCAAAGCCTCGGCGGGCGCTTGGGAGCCGGAAACTTTTGCCGTTTTGGATCAGTTCCTATCCCCAGAAAGCGACTATCTGGATGTCGGGGCGTGGATCGGCCCCACGGTCCTCTACGGCGCACGCAAAGCCCGCCGCGTCTGGTGTTTTGAGCCGGACCCCACCGCGTTCCGACACTTGGCATGGAACCTTGATCTGAATGACATTCAGAACGTTTCGGCCTTTGGAGTAGCTTTGTCCGATCAGTTTGGTGTAGCCCGCATGGCTTCTGTGCGCGGCGAGCCAGGGGATTCGACCAGCTCACTTCTGCATGACGGCGCACATGGATCGGATGCGTTGACAATCGAGTGGGATCAATTCGAAAAGACAAATGATCTGTCATGCGTTTCACTGGTCAAAATAGATATCGAGGGGGCGGAATTTTTTGTGGCACCTACTCTGGCCGCTTGGCTAAACGAACAACGCCCCGCCCTGCTTCTATCGCTTCATGCCCCTCTTCTGCCGGAACACGAGCGACGCGAACGTATTAGCGCGTTAATGGATGAGCTGAGTTTTTACTCGAGGCTGTCGGATGACAAAGCGCAGCCTCTTAAAGTTTCGGACTTGCTGACGGAAGACGGCGTAAACCGTTTCCACACGATCCTCTTGCAAGGGTAGAGCGATGGGCACTTTGTTCTTCGTGCACGCGAAGTCATGCTTGTATCATTTAAATGTATCAGATTGATTGTGCACATCAAAATCACAACCAACTGGATAAAATGAAAAGACTATTTTTGATTGCCGCCGCCGTAGTGTTTGCACAAACAGCTACTGCAGAAACAGTTACCTATCATTGCAAGATGACCAAACAAGACGCCCATGGCTGGATTGCGCCAGAGTATGGTTTCCAAGTGGACTCCGCAAAGGCTTCGGCGATGGCGGCAAGCTCGCATCAAGATTGGGCCAAGGCAAAATTTAAAGACCGCGGCGCCAAGGGGTATCGAATAATCTGGAACATCGATCAAAAAATGGTCGCCGGAGGCAATGTCCGTGTTCGATATCAAGCGAACCTGAAAACCTCCGACAACACAGTCGCCGTTCGCATGGCATTTGTGCAAGGGAATTTTGCGAACAAGCCTTTTGGAGTCGGAACCTGTTCCGTGGAAAAATGAGCGAAAGCCCCGATAATACCGGGGCTTCTCCTACTATTCAGTAAACTCCAACCTCACTGCCCGGTTGCGCTGCAACCTTGAGCAGTTTGAAGACGTAGTCCGCAGCCGAACGGAAGCAAACCACGCGGAAGGTCTGTTCATCGTCCATCCAGAACGCACCTGCCACCTGCGCCAGGCGCGAGCGACGGATTTGGCCGGGCTGGAGGGCATCTGCCGACAGATCGACCGGAGCAACCTTGCCCAGCACCTCTCGCGCACTGCCCCCAGAGATGCTAAAGACCGCGCGGGCATCCGAGACATTGACCGCCAAAGCGTGGGTGCCGCTGAGCGCACCGGCCATGTCGGCCAGTTTGGCTTCGACATCGGAGTAAGGCACCAGCACCAACAACTCGTCGGTCGACATCCAGCAGACGCCAGTATCGCCCTTGACCAACGCCTCGCGCTGACCGGGCACTTTCTGCCCGGTTGCATCCTTGACGGCTTTGGCCAGCACCTTATCCGACAGATCACCGCGCAGGGTGATCATACCCTGCAGGCCGCATTCCTCGACCTTGGCGATGCCGTCATAGCTTACGTGGTTCAGTGCGCTGATGGGTTCAGACATTCTGCTTCTCCCCGTCCTTGTCGAAGAAGATCGGATCCACGATCTTGGCTTTATAAATTTTGCCGTCAGTGCCCGGGAACTCGACGATCTCGCCCATGCGGTCGGGACCGTGTTTGATCAGACCCATGGCTATGCCCTTGCCCAGGTTGGCCGAATAGTAAGTTGAAGTCACGCGACCGATCATATTGCGCTGACCGTTGGCGTTGACGCCCTCGCCCACTGCGTAAGCGCCGTCGGGAATAACCGAACCATCCACAGTCTCAAGCCCAACCAGTTTCCAGCGCTCGGGATCGGCCATATGGCTGCGCGAATGGGCGCGCTTACCCAGGTAGTCTTCTTTCTTCTTCGAGAGCGCCCAGTTCAGCCCCAGATCCTGCGGGATCACGGTGCCGTCGGTCTCATCGCCGATCATGATAAAGCCCTTCTCGGCCCGCAGGATGTGCAGGCATTCGGTGCCGTAAGGCATAACACCAAACTCTTTTCCTGCGTCAATCAGTGCGTCCCAGAAGGCCTGACCCTGCGACGCTGGAACGGCGATTTCGTAGGACAGCTCACCTGAGAACGAGATGCGATAAGCACGTGCGTCGAACTCACCGATCTTGCCGTCACGCCATTCCATGAAGGGCAGCGCCTCTTTTGACAGATCCATGCCGCCGCCTGTCTGCGCGTTCAGCTTCTCCAGCACCTTGCGGGCGTTAGGACCGACCACGGCGACTTGTGCGTATTGCTCGGTCACGTTGGCGACGTAGACTTTCCAGTCCCACCATTCAGTCTGCAGCCATTCTTCCATGTGACCATGGATGCGCTCGGCCCCACCAGTGGTGGTGTGGCACAGCCACGTATCCTCATCAATGCGGGCAACAACACCGTCGTCGATCAGGAAGCCGTTTTCCGAACACATCAGGCCATAGCGGCATTTGCCGACCTTAAGCGTCGACATCATGTTGGTGTACATCATGTCGAGGAACTTGCCGGCATCCGGGCCTTTGACGATCAGTTTGCCCAGCGTCGAGGCATCCAGCAGGCCAAGGTTCTCGCGGGTGTTCTTCACCTCGCGATTTACCGCGTCATGAACGGATTCACCAGGACGGACATAGGCATATGTCCGGCGCCAGTGACCGACCGGTTCCCAATCGGCACCGTTCTTGTCGTGCCAATCGTGCATCGGGGTCTGACGGATCGGCTGGAATACATCACCGCGCGCTTCGCCACCGATCGCACCCATCGAGATAGGCGTATAAGGTGGGCGGAACGTGGTTGTACCGACCTTCGGAATTTCAGATTCAAGTGCGTCAGCAAGGATCGCCAAGCCGTTGATGTTGCTCAACTTACCCTGATCCGTTGCCATACCAAGCGTGGTATAGCGTTTGGTATGTTCAACGCTCTCGTAACCCTCACGTGCAGCCAGTTGGACGTCCGAGACTTTGACGTCGTTTTGGAAGTCCAGCCAGGATTTCATACGCAGTTGCACCTCGGCATTGGCGGGCATTAGCCAAACTGCTTCCATCGGCGCTTCGGCAGTTGTTTCACCAACTGGTGCCTTGGTGTTCTTCGGCTTGAAGCCAGCCGCCTTTGCGGCAGCCTTACCGGCAGCGTGGGCGTCAGTCAGGACGTCTTCCAACGCCAGAGGGCCGTTAGACGCGCCTGCGGCAACGACAAACCCCTCTCCGTTCGCACCCAAAGGCGGGCGAGACGGGTCGGGACGGAAATGAGCATTCGCGTCGTCCCAGATCAGCTTGCCGCCGCAATGGGACCACATGTGCACCACCGGAGACCAGCCGCCCGACATGGCGACCGCATCCGCCTCAACCTCTTCACGCGCACCGCCGACGCCTTCCTGATTGCAGATGGCAACCTTTTTGACGCGCTTGCCGCCTTTGACTTTGGCAATCGCCTTTCCCGGATCGACGCGGATACCCATTTGACGGGCTTCTTCCGCCAAAGGTCCTGCCGTTGCCCGGGCGTCAACAATACGCAAAACATCCACACCCGCCTGTTTCAGCGTAATCGCGGTGCGATAAGCGTCATCATTGTTGGTGGCGACGATGACCCGATCCCCCGGAGTCACCCCCCAGTTGACAACATAGTCGCGCATGGCCGAAGCAAGCATCACACCCGGAACATCGTTGCCAGCAAAGGACAAAGGCCTTTCAATTGCGCCTGTTGCAGTTACAACTTGCTTGGCACGAATACGCCACAAACGGTGACGTGGGCCTTGCACGCCCGGCGTGTGGTCGGTCAGACGTTCATATCCCAGCACATAACCGTGGTCGTAAACCCCTGCACCCATACAGCGCGAGCGCATGGTAACGTTGTCCATTGTTTCGAGTTCGGAAACCAATTGTTCCACGAACTTATCCACAGGCTCATCATCAACAGTGCCACCGTCAACCGGAGCGCGACCGCCCCAATGTGCGGTCTGCTCGATTAGCAGTACTTTGGCGCCCGATTGCGCCGCCGCCTTGGCCGCCTGCAGACCGGCCACACCGCCGCCGATTACCAGTACATCGGTGAAGGCATAAAAGTGTTCATAGGTATCCGCATCGCGGTCGTCCTTGTCGGGCGCTTTGCCCAGACCGGCAGATTGGCGGATGATCGGTTCGTAGACGTGTTTCCAGAATGGTTTGGGATGGATAAACGTCTTGTAGTAGAAACCGGCAGGCAGAAACCGGGCAAAGGCCGTGTTCACCGCACCGATGTCGAATTCGAGGTTCGGCCAATGGTTTTGCGAGATCGCGGTCAGACCGTTGAAGACCTCGGTCGTGGTGGCACGCTGGTTCGGCTCGAACCGGTTGCCCTGTCCCAGACCGACCAGAGCGTTCGGCTCTTCCGCACCGCTGGCGACAACGCCGCGGGGCCGGTGGTACTTGAACGACCGGCCCATCATCATCTGATCGTTGGCCAGCAGCGCCGAGGCAAGCGTATCGCCTTCGTAACCCTGCATTGCAGTGCCATTAAAGGTAAAGGTAACCTTTTTCGACCGGTCAATCAGCCGGCCTTGTTTTGCGAGACGGGTGCTCATGGTGCGGACCTTTCGCAGTTGGAAGCATTCGAGCTTCCGGCGGGAGTATTTCGGAAAAGATGAAGCATCAGGAGAGACCTCTCCAGGCCCATCCCGGACGTTTTGTCGTGATGGCGTCCTTGATTTCTTGCGGTGGCTCGGTGGTCTGGGCGGAATAGGTTCCAAAAACCTCGAGCGTTTGCGTACAGCGTGCGGCGTGGAACCACTTGCCGCAGCCATTGGCGTGCCGCCAGCGTTCAAAGTGAACACCTTTCGGGTTTTCACGCGTGAACAGGTAGTCGTGGAATTCGTCATCAGACGAGCCCGGACCGAAACGCTTCAGATGCGCTTCACCACCCGCAGCCAATTCAGTTTCTTCGGCATCTACGCCGCAATAGGGGCAATTCAGGATTAGCATGTTGTCATCCTTTTGGCGGTAGGTCGGCGCGGGGGCCGACCTGAATTCTGTTATCTGGCAACTTCGGGCAGCGCCCTTAGTGTGCCACCCCGGCGGCGACGCTTTCGTCGATGAAGCGACCTTCTTTGAAGCGGTCCAGCGAGAAGGCTTCAGTCAGCGGTGAGTGACCCGTGGCCATCAACTGCGCCATGCCCCAGCCCGATCCCGGAATGGCTTTGAAGCCACCGGTACCCCAGCCACCATTGATGAAGCAGCCTTGCAGCGGTGTCTTCGACAAGATGGGAGAGCGGTCACCGGTCATGTCCACGATCCCGCCCCACTGACGCAGCATCTTCAGACGCGAGATCATCGGGAAGGTTTCGACCAGTGCGCGGACTGTTTCCTCGATATGGTGGAAAGACCCGCGCTGAGTGAAGTTGTTGAACCCGTCGGTGCCGCCACCGATCACCATCTCGCCCTTGTCGGATTGCGACATATAGCCGTGTACGGTGTTGGCCATCACGACGACGTCCATACAGGGCTTGATTGGCTCGGACACAAGAGCCTGCAGTGCAATCGCTTCGAGAGGCAGACGGAAGCCAGCCATCTCGGCCAGTTGTCCTGAGTGCCCTGCCACCACGATGCCCAGCTTGTCACAGTCGATTGCGCCTTTGGTGGTGTCGACACCGACAACGCGGCCGTCCCGGGACCGGACGCCTGTGACTTCGCATTGCTGAATGATGTCCATGCCCATGGCTGAACACGCCCGCGCATAGCCCCACGCCACAGCATCGTGACGCGCGGTACCGCCGCGTTCTTGCCACAGCGCACCCAGTACTGGGTAGCGAGGGCCGTCCAGATTGATGATCGGCACCAGTTCTTTGACACGCTCAGGGGTAATCCATTCGGTCTTCACGCCCTGTAGCGCGTTGGCATGGGCCGTGCGCTGATATCCGCGAATCTCGTGCTGTGTCTGCGCCAGCATCATCACGCCGCGTGGGCTGAACATGATGTTGTAGTTCAGGTCCTGGCTCAGATCCTCGTAAAGACCGCGCGCCTTTTCGTAGATCGCCGCCGAGGGATCCTGCAGGTAGTTCGACCGGATGATGGTTGTGTTCCGCCCGGTGTTGCCGCCGCCCAGCCAGCCTTTTTCGATAACCGCGACATTCTGAATGCCGTAGTTCTTGCCAAGGTAATACGCGGTCGCCAGACCGTGCCCGCCAGCACCAATGATGATGACGTCATACCGTTTCTTGGGTTCGGGCGAGCGCCAGGCGCGCTCCCATCCGGTGTGATAGCGCAGAGCTTCCCGCGCCACAGCAAAGGCTGAATAGTGTTTCATGTGCGAATCCATCCGGTTCGGTGATTGGGCGCAGATATGCCGTGTGACTGCATTTTAACCCTGCCGTGCAACGCCGCAATATCGCACTATTGCGACATGTCGCTCATTCGCGGCCATTTGTCCCTTTTGTCGGACGCCTCACAGGTCTAAGTCAGGGCAACATCTTCGGAGGGACCATGACGTTCTGGGTTCTGATTTTTCTTGTCGCGCTGCTGATTGCAGCTTTCCTGAGCTTTACACTGCTGCGCAAACGCCGCGGGGATGAACCTGCGGCAGCGTACGATCTGCGGGTTTATCGTGAACAGCTGGCCGGTGTGGACCGGGATCTGGCGCGCGGAGTCATTGGCGAGGCAGATGCCGAACGGGTTCGCAATGAAATCTCCCGCCGCATTCTGGCCGCAGATGACCAAATCAAAAAAGATGGCTCGGGCGCAGGGCCATCTCGTGCCGTTTCAGTGTTGTCGATCCTGCTAATCTCGCTCATCATGATCGGCGGCGCGTTGGCGATGTACCATCGCACCGGGGCCGTCGGACTGCCCGATATGCCTCTGACGGCCCGGCTGGAACTGGCAAAGGAAGTGCGCGCCAACCGGCCATCCCAAAACGCCGCGGAAGAACTGGCGACCCCTCCCCAACCTGCGCAGCTGGACGAAAGCTATGCATCGCTTTTGAAGCAATTGCGTGAAACGGTTACGAACCGGCCGGACGATCTGCAGGGTCAGATGTTGCTGGCGCAGCACGAGACGAATGCAGGCAATTTCAAGGATGGGTACACCGCGCAACAAAGGGTGATTGAACTGTCCGGCGACACGGCCACGGCCGATACTTACGCGGATTTTGCTGAAATGATGATTCTGGCGGCGGGAGGATATGTCTCACCCGAAGCGGAACAGGCCCTGATCGAAGCATTGGACCGTGACCCTCGTCACGGACCGGCGCGCTATTATTGGGGGCAAATGCTGGCCCAGATCGGGCGACCGGACCTTGCCTATCGCATGTGGGTTGAAACGTTGCAGGATGCCCCGACAGGTGCGCCATGGGCCGGAGCAATACGGGCTCAGATCGACGAACTGGCGTTTCGAGCCGGCGTTTTCAATGCGCCGGACCTGAGCACAGAACCCGGCCCCAGTCAGGAAGACATGGCCGCCGCAGCCGACCTGAGCCCCGAAGAGCGGCAGCAAATGATCCAGGGTATGGTGGACCAACTGTCTGACCGTCTGGCGACAGAAGGAGGGTCCCCCGAGGAATGGGCTCGTCTGATCGCGGCGTTGGGTGTTCTCGGCGAGGGCCAGCGCGCTATCGACATTCGGGACGAGGCCATGGAAGTGTTTGCCGGCAACTCAGAGGCGCTGCAGATCATCGACGCGGCGGCCCTTCAAGCCGGGATCGCTCAATGATTCACGACGCTTTTGAAGATTTCGCGGCGGCACTACGACCAATGACCGCCCTGATGGGGCTCGACCTTGGAGAAAAGACAATCGGTGTCGCGGTTTCCGACCGGATGCGCGGGGTGGCCAGCCCGCTGGAAACCGTGCGGCGCAAGAAGTTCACGCTCGATTCCGCCCGCCTGATCGAGATTGTGACCGATCGTGAAATTGGCGGCATCCTGTTGGGGTTGCCCAAGAATATGGATGGAACCGAAGGGCCAAGATGCCAGTCAACGCGGGCATTTGCGCGCAATTTGTCCCGCCTGACTGATCTGCCCATCGGGTTTTGGGACGAACGTCTTAGCACAGTTGCGGCAGAAAAAGCACTGCTTGAGGCGGATACGACACGAAAACGTCGCGGACAGGTTATTGATCACGTTGCCGCCGGTTATATCTTGCAAGGGGCGCTGGACAGGCTGCGCTTTCTGTAACGGGTCGGAGACCAGTGATGACGAATATGGTTTGGAAACGGAATGAGGTCGAAAGCCCTTGCGTCCAGATCTGCGTCGTTCACCCAAGCGAACGTATCTGCACCGGCTGTTACCGCACGATTGATGAAATCACGCGCTGGTCCAAGATGGACAGCGGCGAACGCGCCGAGATCATGGAAGACCTGCCAGGCCGGAAACCACGGCTCAGCAAGCGCCGCGGCGGACGCGCAGCGCGTATGAACGGCTCGTAACATCAACTGGTTTGCTTTGGGGACGTGCCCCTATGGTTTTCGGACCTATCGCGATCCGGCCGGTTTGACTCATGCCCCCGCAATTCCGTCTGGAACAGAGCTGCAATTTCAGACCTGCTCATTTTTGCGTCACAGGAGATGTCCTGGGCACGTTGGGCACGTTTCTTGCCAGTCTGGCCCGCCTCGAATCCAGGCGTCTTACGTGTGGTCAATCTTTCTATCAAGAACTTAAGTGTCATCGCAAACTTCCCGCTTCCAATAACTGTGTCACCGCGGGCCGAGTTCGAGCTCCGAGGGGGGGCAGCTCATGAACGCATCTGTTCAACGTGAGTGGAGGCCCGCAGCGACATGGCGTAGGTAAGGGCATTTCCCGTCAAATTTAGGGGGAAAACGCACGCTTTTTGGTCCATTCTGACGTTTCGGCCGAAAAACCCACGGAAAATCCCACAATTCCCTTACGTCACAAATTTGATCCGGCACGGTATCAATCAATACATGCGCAGAGCACGAGGCTGCGGGAGCGGCTAATCGCCTTTGATCGATTCGCGTTCAGCTTACTGAGTTCTGACCAGCAAACGGGGCATTGGGGCCGCCTGATGGCAGCAGATCCACTCACAGCGCGTGAGGTTGCGGTGAAGGTCCTTACCCGGCGGCCAGCCAGGTTTTGGCGTTTTCGATATCCTCGGACGGGAAAAACTGTGTCCGGGTGCCCAACACATGACTGGCCACGCGCTGCGCCATATGCTGCCAGCTTTTGTCACCAACGATGGCCGCGCGGTCCAATTGCCCGATGTGTCGGCTGGCCAGACGAAAATGTGCTGCAAGCGCGGACAGTCCCTGCCAGCCATCGAATTCTCGCAGGTCGATCAGCAGGCGAAAACCTGACCGGTCCTGCAGCAGAGTATCCAGATCACGCTCAGCTTGCTTGTATTCTTCGGGGTCCAACTTACCCAACAGGCTGATCTGCACACATGGGCCGTTCAGGTCGGTCACGTGAATGGATCCCAGCGACTCGCGCATCCAGCGACGCGCGGCTTCAAGCTCGGCCAATTCGAAGACCTGAACAGGACACGGCAGGATTGGGGCAGCCAGTCGGATACTGGTTTGCACCCAGCCCTGATCGGCAACAACTGCGATCCGATCAAACCCACGCCAGTGGCTAAGACCCAGCTTGGTATCAGACCAGGCCGCGCCTATGTCATACCCCTTAAATTCCGGCTGTACGATGGCCAGCAGCCGCACTGAATCGTGTTCAGTGAGTGCCGCCTCGATCGCGGGAACCAAGGTATCCGCGTAGTCGGCGCTGGTGACCTGCCCCGACAACTCGATCTCAATCAACGCACCATCAGAATTCACATGGACCGTAATCATCGGTCAAAACCTCCAAAGCCAAACAATGACAGGAGGTTAGGAGGATTCGATCCATTCGGCTACACCCCCGGCACATTCAGGGCGGAAATAGGCGATCATCCGTCCATCCGACCCTGCGCTTGCCGTGCCTGCCCACGGGGCAACCCCGTGCAAACAGTGGCGGTGTAGCAGGTAAGCCTCGCCAGGCTTGGCTGGCAGCTCGATTCGCGGGCAGGTATCAAAAACCTCCCGACGGGCGGATTGATAGATGTCTGTTATATCAACTTCATGCAGGTGTTCACGTGGCTTCCCTACGAGGACATGCCTGAATGCAGCACCCAAAATATGATGGCTGCCTTCCCACAACACCATGGGTGACGCATCCGGGCTGGCGTCGGTCAACGGTATACCCAAAATCCAGGCGTGCGGTTCATCCACCCGGCGGCGGCGATCCGGACCCATCGGGCGCAAACCGTCCACGTGGGCCGCGTCCCGGTTTCGGCGGTATCGCGCGGCGGCCTCGTATTCCCCCCGACGCGGGCGCGGATATCCCGGATACATCACCGAGACTTGTCCATTGTGAAGCGGCAAGGAACCATAAAGCTCGACGATGAATGACATGGCCGCTCCGGCCAGAGGACCCGAACAGCCAACCCTGCCCCGCGCATCATTGGGCAGCGCATCTACACCAATGAACCACGTTCCGTCACAATCCATCCATTCCGCATGGGCCGGGTCCGCCGTCGCGGCCCGCGCGGCAGGCAATACGTGCGTCACCCACTCTGCCAGCGTCGGATCATATGGAAATTTCACCCAGCCCTTGGCATGGAATTCCGTCATAGCCCAACCGCCTTGCGCAGCATGTTGAGCGCCACCAGGGTAAGAAACACGGCAAACACCCGTTTCAGGGGTTTCGGATCCATCGCATGAGCCAGCTTTACGCCCCATGGCGCGGTGATCAATGTCATCGCCACGACAATGCCGAAGGCCACTAGATTGACCGCCCCAATAGTCAGCGGCGGCCTATGTTCCGGTGCAATATCCAGGAACAAAAAACCGATGACAGACGGTACAGCGATGATCACACCAAACCCGGCCGCAGTTGCGACGGCGCGGTGAATCGCGGTGTTATAGAGGCTCATCAGTGGCACACCAAAACTACCACCGCCAATCCCCATCAGAACCGAAAGGAACCCGACCGCAGGGGACAGGACGGCCCGCTTGATCCCGCCGGGCATGACATCACCCAGTCGCCATTCCGAGCGACCCAGCCCAAGGTAGGCACCGATCACCATTCCAAGAAGGCCGAACAGCGCCTGCAAAGCCTCGGTCCGCAGCGCAGACGCAACCAGAACTCCGACAATCGCACCGACGACGATACCCGGCCCCCAACCTCGCAGGATATTCCAATCAACCGCGCCCTTCTTGTTGTGCGCCAGAACGGATCGCACCGAAGTCACGATGATCGTCGCCAGAGATGTGGCCAGACACAGCTGCATCAACTGTGGGCCGCCATAGCCAAGGGTTTGAAATGCATAGAAAAAGGCGGGCACTAAAACAATACCACCACCGACGCCCAGCAATCCGGCAAGAACGCCGGCCAGCGCTCCGATCCCAAGCAAAAGGCCCAGCATCTGGGCCAGCAACATCGTCTCGGGCATTGTTCCCCCTGCCGCTTAAACTTCTGCCATCGGCGCCACACGGTCCAGCGCCCGCAGCATCACCTCGGGCCCCGCCCCATCCTGCACCGCCCCTTCGGACAGGGCGCGCCGCCAGGCGCGGGCTCCGGGTCGCCCTGCAAAAAGACCCAGCATATGACGTGTGATCTGGTGCAGGCGCCCACCGTTGGCAAGATGCCGATCCACATAGGGCACCATTTGGTGAACGATCGCAATCGGATCGCGCGTTGTTCCGGTGCCAAAGATACGCCGGTCAGCATCTGACAGGACATCGCCAGGCTGGTGATACGCTGCCCGACCGATCATTATACCGTCAAGACCTGCATCCAGATGAGTGACCGCCTCGTCCAGTGAGTTGATACCTCCATTGATCGAAACGTGCAGATCCGGGAATTCAGTCTTCATCCTGTGGACGAGGTCATAATCCAAGGGCGGAATATCCCGGTTTTCCTTGGGGCTGAGCCCCTGCAACCACGCCTTGCGGGCGTGAATCGTTACCCTTTGACATCCCGCCGCTCGGATTTTTTCAAGAAACGCTGGCAGGACGTCTTCGGGTTGCTGCTCGTCCACACCGATGCGACATTTCACGGTGACTTCCACATTCACCGCCTCGCGCATACCCGCCACGCAATCGGCAACCCGGCCGGAGTCTTTCATAAGGACCGCACCGAAAGTGCCGGATTGCACCCTGTCCGACGGACAACCGCAGTTCAGATTGATCTCATCATACCCGGCCTCAGCACCCAAACGCGCTGCCTCCGCCAGTTCCTTCGGATCAGAGCCACCCAATTGCAAAGCAACCGGGTGTTCTTCAGGGGTATAGTCCAGCAGATGCAACGCTCCGCCTCGCACAAGCGCTGGTGCAGTCACCATCTCGGTGTACAGCAACGTTTCCGCACTGAGCAGCCGATGAAAATAGCGACAGTGTCGATCCGTCCAGTCCATCATGGGCGCCACGCTTAAACGCGCTGCTTTTTGTGCGTTATTTTTCAAAGCGTTAACTCCATGGGTCTCTAAATGTCATGTAGTACGATTTCCGTGGACTACGTAGTTTATCCGTGGATTTCCGGGGGTTTTTGATTCGAGCGTGCTACGGTGTAGCACATCCGGAGAACACAAACAGCGCCCGAATGCTTCTGGTTCCTGTGCTGGCATCGCCCTTTTCCTTCATTCCGTTGCCCCCAGGGATGTCGGCTTTCAAACCCAGATTTTTTTTGGATGTTCGAACCGACTTCCCTATCACTGAAACCGAGATGAGATGTATTCCGTGACCAAACCCAACGACAGGCACGGCACTTTCTCGCAGCAATCTCCGTCCCTTAAGTTGTAGCAATGCAGCGCGTGTAGCGTGCCACCAATGACCCGAGTGCTGATCTGACCAACTGGCCATGATCAGGTTGCTTCGAGCCCCGCTGAAGCCGTCGCAATTAATCGATCAGTATTCGAGCAGACAAGTTTGATCGCCGACGTTCCGACATCGGTCTCGAGATATACTCGAGCTCATTGCCCCACACCGCACCTGTCTCACTATTGATTTTTTGGCGCGCGCAAAGAATATGTAAAACTATGATAAGATCAAGGCGGCGAAGATCCGCAGGCAGGCTGACATGACCAAAATAAGGAATATGGAAGAATTTGCGGCCCTCAGTGGGATTTCCCGACCCACGGTTTCCAAGTATTTTCAGGATCCGGACAGTGTTCGGCCCACAACACGGGCCCGCATTGAAGAGGCGCTTGAGCGGTTCGACTATCGACCGAATATCTATGCCGTGAACCAGAACCGGAAATTGACCAAGAATATCGGCATCGTGGTACCTTATCTTGCCGATCCGTTCTTTGCCGAAATCGCGCGATATCTGGAGCAAAGCTGTATCGCAGCAGGCTATCGCCCATCCCTGTTCAGCTCGCATGGCGAACAAAAATTGGAAAACGAAATTCTGGACGGCCTGCAATCCATCAAGCCCGCTGGCGTTCTGTTGGCACCTTTGGGGCGTGTCTCAGACAGATCGGCGATCGAGAAGTTCTGCGCCAGTGTTCCGACTGTTTTGTTTGACAGCAATCTAGATGGCTTGGGTGCAGCTTTTGTTGGATCGGATAATTTCAGCTTTGTCTCACAAACGGTCGAATACATGACCCGTACAGGCGAGCCTCCTTCGTTCTTTGAGATGCGCACGCCGGCAAACCCGAACGCAAACAAACGAAGAAAGGCCTATGTTGACGTAATGGAGCGCCTCGGGTTCGAACCTCATATCATCAAGGTCGACGGCGAAGGTTGGGCATTTGAAGAAATCGGCCACAAGGGTGCGCTGAAAGCCCTGAAAGAAAGCAAACTGCGAACGGACTCGGTGTTGTGCAGCAATGACCGATTGGCGATCGGCTTTCTTGCGGCCTGTTACGAACAGGGGATTCGGGTCGGTCGTAAAGACGACTGCACGTTGCGAGTGGCCTCGAATGACGATCATCCTTTCGCAAAGTTCACATGCCCATCCCTGACAACCGCTGCGCATGACTATGACAACGTTGCCGGGCGCAGCGTCGAAACCCTGTTCGAACTTATTGAAAGTGGAGGGGAATTTGAAACGCGAACGGAGACGCTTTTCCCCGCAAGGCTTGTCTTAAGGGATTCTGCATGAGCCTCATTATTTAACGCGCGTAAAGTTTTTATTGACGCCGCGAAAACTTTTGACCTACTCTCTCTGCACGACATCCAAGCTCAGGGAGGACAGGGATGTATCTGAAGCATGCACTTCGTGCGGCGACTGCGCTGACTTTCGTCGCCACGGCAGCAGCCCACGCGCAATCCATCACAATCGCCACTGTGAACAACGGCGATATGATCCGGATGCAGGGCTATACTGACAAATTCACTGAAGCGACCGGCATCGACGTTGAGTGGGTGACGCTGGAGGAGAACGTTCTGCGCCAGCGTGTGACCACGGACATCACTACCAAGGGCGGTCAATTCGATATCATGACCATCGGCATGTACGAGACCCCAATCTGGGGCGCGAATGGCTGGTTGGTGCCGCTGGAAGGGCTATCCGCCGAATATGATGTGGATGACATCCTGCCTGCGATGCGCAACGGGCTGAGCAATGACGGCACCCTGTATGCGGCACCGTTCTACGGCGAAAGCTCGATGATCATGTATCGCACAGATCTGATGGAAAAAGCCGGCCTGGAAATGCCCGAAGCTCCTACCTGGCAGTTCATCCGCGAAGCGGCAGCAGCGATGACGGACCGCGACAATGACATCAATGGTATTTGTCTGCGCGGCAAGGCCGGTTGGGGTGAAGGGGGCGCCTTCATTACCGTGACCGGGAACTCGTTCGGCGCACGTTGGTTTGACGAAGACTGGAAGCCCCAGTTTGACCAACCTGAATGGAACGAAGCACTGACGTTCTTCGTGGACATGATGGCCGAATCCGGGCCTGCGGGTTATGCTACGAACGGATTCAACGAAAATCTGTCGTTGTTCCAGCAAGGCAAGTGCGGAATGTGGATCGACGCTACTGTTGCGGCATCCTTCGTGACCAATCCTGACGATTCAACCGTGGCCGACAAGGTCGGTTTCGCTCTGGCCCCGAATTCGGAAGGCGTTGATAAGCGATCAAACTGGCTCTGGGCTTGGGCGTTGGCCATTCCGGCAGGTACCCAGCAAGAAGATGCAGCCAAGCAGTTCATCGAATGGGCAACGTCCAAGGACTACATTGAACTGGTCGCCGAAAACGAAGGTTGGGCCAATGTCCCTCCCGGCGCACGCACCTCGCTATATGAGAACCCCGAGTATCAAAAGGTGCCGTTCGCGCAGATGACGCTGGACTCGATTCTATCGGCCGATCCGAACAATCCGACGGTTAAGCCGGTGCCGTACGTCGGCATCCAGTTCGCCGCGATCCCCGAATTCGCAGGCATCGCCACGCAGGTGAGCCAGGAATTCTCGGCAGTTTATGCCGGACAGCAAACAGTAGAAGAGGCATTGGAAAAAGCACAGGCCTTCACTGTTGAGGAAATGGAAGCCGCAGGGTACTGAGGCATCCTCCCCGCGGGCGGGCAGACCACTGCCCCCCGCCACACCCTTCCACAACCCACATTTTTCTCGCAGGCTGAGTTACGCCTGAACAGAGAGGTCTTGCGTCATGGCTACCCAGCATTCCCGATCCGTTGCACGCATGATGATGGCACCAGCAGTGGTCCTGCTTCTTGGCTGGATGCTCGTGCCGCTGACGATGACACTGTATTTTTCTTTCAAAAAATACCTGCCGTTGCGCGGAGGTGATCTGGGCTGGGTCGGATTCGATAACTACGTCCGATTTGTTTCCTCAAGTTCGTTCTGGCCTGCGGTTCAGGCAACACTTACGATCGTGGGTGGCGTGTTGTTCATCACTGTTTTGCTGGGCATCCTGCTGGCGATGCTGCTTGACCAGCCAATGTGGGGACAAGGCGTTGTTCGTATCCTTGTGATCGCCCCGTTCTTTGTCATGCCAACCGTATCCGCGCTGGTCTGGAAGAACATGTTCATGGACCCGGTCAATGGATTGCTGGCTCATCTGTGGCGTTTTTTCGGGGCGGAGCCGATCTCATGGCTGTCCGAGGCGTCGATGACGTCGATAATCATGATCGTCTCGTGGCAGTGGTTGCCCTTCGCGACGCTGATCCTGTTGACCGCAATTCAATCGCTGGACAGCGAGCAACTGGAAGCGGCCGAAATGGATGGTGCGCCGGTTCTGAAACGCTTCTACCACATCGTCCTGCCGCATCTGAGCCGCGCGATCACGATTGTCATTTTGATCCAGACAATCTTTCTTCTGTCGATCTTCGCTGAGATATTTGTAACCACCGGCGGCGCATTCGGCACCCGTACACTCACCTACCTGATCTTCCAGCGCGTGCTGGAAAGCCAGAATGTCGGGCTTGGATCAGCCGGCGGTGTCTACGCCATCATCCTCGCCAATATCGTTGCCATCTTCCTGATGCGCATTGTCGGCAAAAACCTGGACGCGTGAGGAGGTAAGAGCAATGGCCCGTACAGTCACAACCCGCCGCAAGTCGCTGAACACCGCCCTCGCCTGGGCCGTTGGTCTGCTGATATTCTTCCCGATCCTCTGGACCATCCTGACCAGCTTCAAAACCGAAGCGCAGGCGATCGCCAGCCCGCCTTTGTTCCTGAATTTTGATTGGACTCTGGAAAACTATGCCATCGTGCAGGAACGCTCGGACTATATGCGGTTCCTGTGGAATTCGGTCATCATCGCAGGCGGTTCGACCGTTCTGGGTGTGATCATCGCGGTGCCCGCCGCTTGGGCGATGGCCTTTGTTCCGTCTAAACGAACCAAGGACATTCTGCTGTGGATGCTGTCCACCAAGATGTTGCCTGCGGTCGGCGTACTCTATCCGATCTACCTGCTGTTTATCCGTCTGGGGCTGCTCGATACCCGCGGGGGGTTGGTTGTTGTGCTGATGCTGATCAATCTGCCGATCATCGTCTGGATGCTTTACACCTACTTCCGCGAAATTCCAGGCGAGATTCTGGAAGCCGCGCGGATGGACGGTGCCACGCTGAAAGAGGAAATCTTCTATGTTCTGACGCCCATGGCTGTGCCCGGTATTGCCTCGACCGTCCTGCTGAACTTCATCCTGGCGTGGAACGAGGCATTCTGGACGCTCAACCTGACCGCGGTCGACGCGGCTCCGCTGACGGCCTTTATCGCCAGCTATTCCAGCCCTGAAGGCCTGTTCTTTGCCAAGCTCAGCGCGGCCTCGACCATGGCGATTGCTCCAATTCTGATCCTTGGCTGGTTCAGCCAGAAACAACTTGTCCGTGGCCTGACCTTCGGCGCTGTCAAATAAGGAAGATTTCTCATGGGACGTATTCAACTCAAGTCCGTGACCAAAAGCTTCGGCGACGTACAGGTCATTCCTCCGTTGGACCTGACCATTCAGGATGGAGAATTCACTGTCTTCGTCGGCCCGTCGGGTTGTGGCAAATCTACACTGCTGCGCCTGATCGCGGGGCTGGAAGATATTACATCCGGCTCTATCGACATCGATGGGGCGGACGCGACCGACGTCCCCCCTGCCAAGCGCGGTCTGGCCATGGTGTTCCAGTCTTATGCTCTCTATCCGCATATGACAGTGCGGAAGAACATAGCCTTCCCACTTCGTATGGCTAAACTGGATCAGGCCGAAATTGACAAACGTGTTGAAGGCGCGGCAAGTGTCCTGAACCTGACTGATTACCTTGACCGCCGCCCCGGTCAATTGTCCGGTGGCCAGCGCCAGCGGGTCGCTATCGGGCGTGCCATCGTTAGAGAACCTGCGGCTTTCCTGTTTGATGAACCGCTCTCCAATCTGGATGCTGCGCTGCGCGTCGGCATGCGGCTGGAAATCAGCGAACTGCATGAGCGTCTGGCGACCACGATGATTTACGTCACGCACGATCAGGTCGAAGCGATGACCATGGCCGACAAGATCGTCGTACTGCAGGCAGGTGTTATCGAACAGGTTGGCAGTCCGTTGGAACTCTACCGCACTCCCCGAAATCTATTTGTCGCGGGCTTCATCGGTTCCCCGAAGATGAACTTTATCGAGGGCAAAGAGGCTGCAAAACACGGTGCCCATACTATCGGAATCCGCCCGGAACATATTGCTGTGTCAGACAGCGAAGGCACTTGGTCGGGTAAAGTGAGCGTATCCGAACACCTTGGATCTGACACCTTCTTCCATGTCCACGATACCGGTCTGGCCGAAACCATCACGGTACGCGCAGATGGCGAGGTCGACTTTCGTCACGGCGATCACATCCATCTGACACCCCGCGCCGACGTGATCCACCGGTTTGACGCGAAAGGCCTGCGGATCGAATGACACGTCTGGCAGGCAAAACCGCCCTGATCACCGGGGCCGCGCGAGGCATCGGACTGGCCTTTGCCAAAGCCTATGTTGAGGAAGGCGCGCGTGTCGCCATCGCCGACATAGACAGCCAAAGGGCACGGGACGCAGCGGCTGAAATTGGTGAGGCGGCGCTGGCCATCAGGATGGATGTGACCAACCAACAAAGTATCGATGAGGCGGTCGCGCAGACAGCTGCACATTTCGGGCCCATCGATATTCTGATCAATAACGCGGCCATTTTCACCGCCGCCCCCATCGTCGGAATCGAGCGTGCCGATTACAACCGGGTCTTTGATACCAATGTTGCTGGCGTTCTGTTCACGATGCAGGCCGTCGCGCGACACATGATCGAACACGGGGTCAAAGGCAGGATCATCAATATGGCGTCGCAGGCCGGGCGAAGAGGTGAGCCTCTGGTCGCTGTCTACTGCGCCAGCAAGGCGGCGATCATTTCTTTGACGCAGTCAGCGGGGCTGAACTTGATTTCCAGCGGAATCAATGTGAACGCCATCGCCCCGGGCGTAGTCGAAGGCGATCATTGGGACGGCGTCGATGCGTTCTTCGCGAAATACGAAGGCAAACCGCGCGGACAGAAGAAACGCGAAGTCGCGGCAGCCGTCCCATTCGGCCGCATGGCGCGCGCCGAAGATCTGACTGGATTGGCGGTATTCCTGGCGTCTGACGAGGCCAAATACATCGTCGCGCAAACGTACAATGTCGACGGCGGAAACTGGATGAGCTGATGAACCCTTTGGCGAACGCAAAACCTCCGATGCGGCTACTGCGTGACAGCATTGTCGACCTGCCTGCGACTGTCAGAAAGATGAACTATGAGATCTCGGACCTGAAACCGGGGATCGTCCACATTGGGCTGGGCAATTTTCATCGCGCACATCAGGCCTGGTTTATCCATAAGCTGATGCAACAGGGTCTGGCCCATGATTGGGCGATCATTGGGGCCGGTTTGCGCAGATATGACGCCGAGATGCGTGAAAAACTGTTGAAACAAGATTGTTTGACAACGTTGATCGAGCTGGACCCAAAGGGGTTATCCGCCGAAGTAATTGGTCCGATGATCGACTATCTGCCCATTGAGGACAGCAATGCAGCGCTGATCCGAAAGATGACGGACCCGTCAATTCGGATTGTATCTTTGACTGTGACCGAAGGCGGGTATTTTCTGGACGCCAACACCGGTGCGTTCAACACGAATCACGAAGATATTCGCCACGATGCAGAAAACCCCGACCTGCCCCGCACAGCATTTGGAGCCATCGTTGCGGCGCTCGGGCAGCGTCGGAATGACGGTCTGAAACCATTTACTGCACTAAGCTGCGACAACCTTCAGCGCAACGGCGAGATCTTACGCCACTGCATCGTCAGCCTGGCTCGTATGTCCGACCCCGAACTGGCCGACTGGATCGACCAAAACGGCGCGTTTCCCAGTTCGATGGTGGATTGCATCGTGCCCGCCACGACGGAGAAGGTGATTTCAAAATGCCGCGCGCTTGGTGTCGACGACCGCGCACCGGTCTCGCATGAGAACTTTCGGCAATGGGTGGTTGAAGACGAATTCTGCGCTGGACGACCGCCTCTTGAACAGGTTGGTGTAACGCTGACTGACGACGTGCACAGTTATGAAACGATGAAGCTGCGCATTTTGAACGGTGGCCACCAACTGCTTGCAAATGTTGGGGAAATTCTGAATATTCCGACGATCTCTGATTGCATGCAGGACCCTGATATCGTTGCGTTTTTTGCAAAGGTTCAGGCCGAGGAGATTTTACCGCATGTCAAGGCTGTCCCCGGGACAACACCAACGGAATACCTTGCGCTAGTTGAAAGGCGTTTTGCGAATACCGCCATTCTCGACACAACGCGGCGGGTCGCGTTTGACGGATCCGCGCGGCATCCGGGGTTCCTGCTGCCGTCGCTGCGCGATGCATTTGCATCTGGCGCGTCAATGAGCGGGCTCGCACTGGCCGAAGCATTCTGGTGCCGGATGTGTGCGGGCGTTCGTGAAGACGGCTCCGAAATCACCCCGAACGACCCTCAATGGGACGACTTGAGAAATACCGCGGTGGCATCCAAAGCTGAACCAGTTTTGTGGATCGAACAAAGCCAGTATTTTGGTGAATTGGGTCGCGACACACACTTTGCGAAAACCTTTGCCTATTGGCTGACCGCGATCTGGCAACGTGGCTGCCGGGAAGCGATAGCTAATTATGTCGGTCGAGGATCTATGCTAAACTAATTTCGCGCCGCGAAACGTATTGAGTCGCAGTCACACTCCTATATTCCGCCCCAGCAACACGTTGTTTTTCCACAGACTCGGGCGAAATCAGACGCCCTCTGCTTTTGCCACCCGGCTTCTCAATACTGATCCAGTCCGGCATGACTGCAAGGGAATGTCCGCAGTTTTGTGGCTAACAGAGGCACCTGCTCAGAACGAAAATGGGCAACGCTGCACGATACCAGAATGCTGGCGCAGCAGAATAGCTTTCAAAAGATTACGATCTTTGGCATCCCCAAGTGGCCTCGTTCATCGCCCCTCCGCGTAGTCTTGCAAGCCCCGGGCACTGGTGGCCCCGACCAACATCCCTTCTGGTGTGATCATGCTGTTGCAAACCCAACCCTCGGATTAAGGTCGCGCGGAGGTGACGAAATGCATTCCGCGCGGCGAGGGCGGCGACCAATTCAGGCCGGCCTTTTCTTCGATCTTCATACGGCCGGGTGCGCCATTGGTCGTTTGCTGCGACAAACTGCACAGGAAATGACGGATCAGGAAGACCAACTACCACTGGTCCTGTTTGTCCCCGCCGGGTGTGCCGAGCGGCAAATAGGACGATCCATCGCGGTTCAGCAACAGTGTTGGCGTCAGAGCGCTGCCGGGGCGCTTGCCCGGTGCCAATGCACCGGGCGCGTTGGCGGCCAGGCTCATCATTTGCAGTCGTGTGCCCAGACATACGCACGTCGGGGATGCGCTGGCGACAACGGACTGGAGCCATTCCGAGCCATGGGGGCTGGCGTCGCCTGACCCGCTGAGGCTGCGGTTCTGGGCGCATTGGGTGCACTGTTGTTATCCGGGATCGATGGTTCACTGAACTGGCACAATTTCATTGACGGGCTGATGGGGTCACCAACGTCTTGGCCATGATCATGCTGTTGGTGGCAGGTTCCGCGTTTCTGACGCTGGCCATGGGTTCTACCGGGGATGCCACGCGACTGGCCGAATGGACTGGTGCACGGGCCTTAGTCCGTGGATGCCAATCGCTGCACCGACGGTGTTTAAATTGCCAAAGCGATGGGTGTTCCGGGTTCCGTTCGGCGTCGTTGTCGCCTCGCTGATCGTCGGCGGCGTTACGGGTGACGTTCTGCGCGCCATCTTTGCAGGGATCGCGTTGATCATTGCGATCAAGATGTTGTTCCACCGCAACGGCTGGACCATACCCAATCAACTTCCGTCGAATCCGATAACAAACGGTGCAGGTTTCGGGATCAGCCATCTGTCTACCTTTATGGGCATTGGTGGCGGCAATCTGTATAACCTGTTCGTGACCAGCGTTGGACAATCCATTCGTCAGGCCGCTGCCACCTCGGCAGGCCTTGGAGTTCTGATCGCGATCCTGGGTGCGCTGGGCTATGTCAGCCTTCTGGGCGCGGCGCTGGTGGTCCCGCTCTCAATACTGGCGGCCCCATACGGCGCAATGTTCGCCCACAGCCTGCCGCCACGAAAACTGGAGATCACCTTTGGCGTGGTCCTGCTGGTCGTCATTGCCAGAATGGTCTTGGATATCGTATGGTGACATTTCACAGAGGCTTATGTTTGTTGGTGCCGCGCGACGAACCTCTGCGGCTGCGCCTATCTGATCTGCGTCATTGATGGAGGGGGAGTACTCACCACGAATGGCGGATTCGGGAGGCAGCGCCACAGCTTCTCCAGTTTATGTTCAATGGCAGCAATGGCCGTTCACGACCAAGGGCATCACAGTCGTTGGAATTTGAACAACTCCAACCAGATATCAATACCGGTGGCAGGTTGAGCACTGATCCCAATTGTAGATTAGCGTGAAATCCAGCGGTCAAAATCTAGCCAACCTTTGCGCCCCCTGGTATTTCTTCTGGCGGTGTCCAGGCAGCGATCATCAGGTTTCTGCAGCTCAGGGCCTGATGCCGTATCGGCTCATCATCATCTGAACACTACTTTCGATCGTTTCCGTCATCTCCGGTTCGCTCAGAACCTCACCGGTAAAAAGCAACGGCCAGAAGGCGCGCGCTTTGATCAGGCCAATAAACTCACGCCCGGCCTGTTCGGGATCATCAATCTGCAGTTGCCCATCCTCTGCCGCGTCTTTGAGCATGGCTATGAATGTGGCGGTCTTGTCCAGCTTGCCCTGAGCTGCAGCTGCGAGCGCGGGGTTGCGCAAGGTTTCGCTGATTACCATCCGAGCCATCGCAATGACATCGGGCAGCATCAGAATACGCCCTTCCGCCCAGGCCAATTCGGTCAATTGTGCGCGAATATCACGGCCTTTCTCATACCGGATTTCCAGCACTTCAGCAAAACGACTGGACAGCTCGACCACGATGGAGCGGAACAGATTTTCCTTACTTTCGAAATACTTGTACAGCGTGCGCTTGGACACTTCGGCCTGCGATGAAATTCGATCCATGCTAGCCGAAGCAAAGCCCTTCTCCTGGAACTCGGCCACGGCAGCTTCGATGATCTGTGCGCGCTTGGACGCATTCTGTGCGCTGCATTCGTTCATGTCAGAGCTATAGACCTATTGACAGGCCTTGGTCAAACCCTAGGTAAACGCAGGAGTTTACAACGGCAAAATAATATGCCATGAGTAAACCCGCCAGTTTACCAATTGCGGAAACCAGCGCCAACAGGAGATCCCCCATCATGGCTCTTACATTGAACCTGAACGGCAAAACCCACGAGGTTGAGGCCGAACCCGGAACGCCCCTGCTCTGGGTGATCCGAGACGAACTGAAACTGACCGGCACCAAATTCGGCTGCGGCGTAGCGTCCTGTGGGGCCTGCACTGTGCATCTGAACGGTGAGCCTGTGCGCTCGTGCCAGACCTTTATCGAAGATGTCGAAGACGCCGAGATCACCACAATCGAGGCCGTCGGAGATGACAGGATCGGTGCCGCCGTTCAACAGGCCTGGGTCGAACTGGATGTGGTCCAATGCGGCTATTGCCAGTCGGGTCAGGTGATGTCGGCGGTCGGGCTGCTGTCCGGGAACTCCAAACCCTCAGTCGAAGAGATTGATGACTACATGTCCGGCAACGCCTGCCGTTGCGCCACCTATCAACGCATTCGTGCCGGCATCCAGCGCGCGTCTGAAATTCTGGAGGCCTGATCCATGACCATCAACACCTCTCGCCGTGGATTTCTGAAAACTGCCGCTGCTGCCGGTGCCGTCCTGCTGGTCGGCGCCCGTCCAGACGGTGTGCTGGCGGCGGCTTCGTCCGAGACCACTCAGCTCAACCCGTTTGTGAAGATTGATGCCAATGGCACCGTGACCGCCATCGTCAAACACTTTGAAAAGGGTCAAGGTCCCGCGACCGGTTTGCCGACGCTGATTGCCGAAGAAATCGGCCTTTCCATGGACCAGATCGAGTATGAATTCGCACCATCTGATCCGAGTGTTTACAACAACCTTCTGTTTGGCCCCTTCCAGGGCACCGGCGGTTCGACCGCAATGGCGAATTCGTGGCTGCAATACCGTCAGGCCGGTGCAGCCGCCCGCGAAATGCTGATCAACGCCGCCGCGCAAAGCTGGGGCGTGGATGCCTCGGGCATCACTATCGAGGAAGGTATCGTCAAGTCAGGTGACAGATCTGCTCCGATCGCTGAATTCGTGGCCGCTGCGTCTCAGTTGGACGCCCCGGCCGAGCCGCGCCTGAAAGACCCGTCCGAGTTCCGCCTGATCGGCAACGAAGCTGTGCGCCGCAAGGACTCGACAATCAAGGGCAACGGTCAGGCGATGTATGCCATGGACGTTCATCTGCCCAATCAGATGGTCGCTATGATCAAACGTCCGGAGTCGAAGGGTGGTATCGCCCTTGGCTTTGATGACAGCGCATCAAAAGAGGTGAAGGGCTACATCAACTCAGCTGTCCTGCCCAATCAGGCGGGTGTCGCGGTCTATGCCGAAAACACCTGGGCGGCCATTCAGGCGCGCGATGCACTTGAGGTCGAGTGGGATATGTCCGGCGCTGAAACTCGCAACTCGGATCAGATCAAGGCCGAGATCATGACCGCACTGGACGCAGCCCCCACATACAATGTGAACAAGGCAGACGTGGCGGCGGTGTCGGCGGCCATCGACGGGGCGGATAAGGTCATTGAGAAGACCTTCTACTTCCCGCTGCTTGCCCATGCGCCGATGGAGCCCCTGAACTGCACCATCGAGCAGACAGCAGAGGGAGACATCATCCTGCATGATGGCGCACAGATGCCAACCGGCCCGCATATGGCCTATCAGCAGATCTTCCAGCTTCCCGCTGAGAAGATTCACATCAAAACGATGCTGGCAGGCGGTTCGTTCGGACGCCGGGCGACCCCCGATGCAGACTATCAGGTCGAGGCTGCTCTGGCCTTTGTGGCCACAGATCGCTCGCGCCCGGTGAAACTGGTGTGGACCCGCGAAGACGATATTCGCAGCGGCTATTATCGGCCTGCTTTCGGTCACAAGGTTCGCGTTGGTTTGGATGCCGAGGGCAATATCATTGGGTGGCAGCACCAGATTGCAGGACAGTCTGTCATCAAAGGGACGGCGTTCGAAGCTGTTCTGGTTCACGATGGCGTCGACCACAGCTCGGTCGAAGGTGTTTCAGACAGCCCGTACGCCATCCCTGGCATGGCTGTGGGACTGACCGATACACCCAAGGCGACCACGGTTCTGTGGTGGCGTTCTGTTGGTCATACCCACACGGCCTATACAATGGAAACCATGATGGATCTGGTAGCGGAGGCTGCAGGCCGTGATCCAGTTGAGTTCCGCTTGGCACATCTGACCGACGCCAGCAACCCTGACCAGAAGCGCAAGGCAGCCGTCTTGAAGTTGGCGGCTGAAAAGGCAAACTGGGGTAAAGCGCCGGAAGGTCGGTCGCAGGGGATCGCGGTTCACAAATCCTTTGGATCTTACGCGGCCGAAGTGGTCGAGGTCTCTGGCGACCCGGAAAGCGGCATCAAGATCGAAAAGGTCACCTGTGCCGTAGACTGCGGTATTGCCGTAAACCCCGATGTTGTGCGCGCCCAGATGGAAGGTGGCATTGGCTATGGCATTGGTCACGTCATGCGAGATCAGATCACGCTGACCAGCGGCGCCGTGGATCAATACAACTTCCCTGATTACGAACCGCTGCGGATCGGTGATATTGCCGCAATTGACGTGCATATCGTACCTTCGGCCGAAGCACCGACCGGCGTTGGCGAGCCCGGCACACCTCCGTCGGCACCTGCACTGGCTAACGCGATCAATGCCCTGTCAGGTGTGCACGTGGCGCAACTGCCCATGGAAGAGCATGGCGTGAGCTTTGCCTAAAAACAGTGCCCCGCGCCGGGTCAAACTGGCGCGGGGAGTTTTTAAAATCACCGCTGTCAAAATTTGATCAAATTTGGTGACAAAGCAGATCCATTGAAGTAAGTCACTGGGGAGTAGCACCGACGGAGCCCCCAATGGACCTGAGCGCCCTGCACAACTTTCGCGTTGCAGCATGTGATCTGAATGGACAGATGCGCGGCAAACGCGTGCCCCCCGGTTATGCCAACAAACTGGAAAAAGGCGCGGTACGGATGCCTTTTTCAGCACTGAACGTTGATCTGTGGGGCGCAGATATCGACGGAAGCCCGCTGGTCTTTGAAACCGGCGACGCAGATGGCGTCTTGCGTCCAACCGAGCGTGGTCCAGTACCCGTGCCCTGGCTGGAGTCAGAAACCGCGTTGGTACCGATGAGCCTCTATAGTGATGAAGGCGTACCATTCGCGGGTGATCCGCGACATGCTCTGGCCGCCATTCTCGAACGCTATGCGCAGCACGGCTGGTCTGTTGTTGCCGCAACCGAGCTGGAGTTTACACTTGTTGATGCTTCCGGCCCGCAACCGCAACCGCCAGTGAATCCGATAACCGGGCGGCGCCTTTCGGATGAGGCCGTTCTGTCGGTGGCTGAGATGGACGCATTCGAGGCATTCTTTACCGACCTGTACGACGGTTGCGCCGATATGGGTATCCCTGCTCAGACGGCCATATCGGAAAGCGGCATCGGCCAGTTCGAGATCAATCTGAACCATCAGGACGCCATGCGCTGTGCCGACGACACGTGGCTTTTCAAGGCGTTGACACGCGGGTTGGCGCGTAAACACGGATTTGCGGCCACCTTCATGTCCAAGCCCTACGCCGATGATGCAGGCAACGGAATGCACGTGCATTTCTCCGTACTAGATCGGGACGGACGAAATGTGTTCGACAACGGCGGGCCTGAAGGCACAGATTTTCTGCGGTCTGCCGTTGCGGGCTGCGTCGCTGCCATGCCGGGCAGCACGCTGATCTTTGCGCCTCATGGCAATTCATACACACGGCTTATACCGGGCGCGCACGCACCCACAGGGGCTTGCTGGGCCTATGAGAACAGAACCGCCGCCATTCGCATCCCGGGCGGTGCATCGGCGGCACGACGCATCGAACATCGCGCCGCGGGTGGAGATATCAACCCTTATCTGATGCTGACCGCGGTGCTGGGCGCGGCGTTTGCTGGTATCGAAGACGGTCTGGAGCCCCCTGCCCCGATCACGGGGAATGCCTATGACATCGTTGACCTGCCCCAGTTGGTGCCGGATTGGTCGTCTGCAATTGACAGATTCGAATCCGACCCTGTGGTGGCACGGTTGTTCCCCGCCGACCTGATCCGCTATCTGACCATGACCAAGCGACAAGAGGTCACCCGATTTGGGGGCATCCCACCTGAGGATCATTGGCTGAGCTATCTCGAGTCGGTTTGACCCCCCTTGCCGCTTCAATCACTCTCGGCTAGGATTAATTTGATCAAATTTGGTGACACATGAAAATCGGTATTCTACAAACCGGCCACACCCCGGATGTGCTGCAGGACGAATTCGGGGATTATGACGAACTGTTTCCTGCACTATTAGGTGGCAACGGGTTCGACTTCGTGACCTTCGCCGTCGTGGATGGCGCTTTCCCCAATGGTGCAGATGATGCGGACGGATGGGTCATTACCGGCTCGCGCCACGGGGTTTACGAAGACCTCCCCTGGATCGCGCCTTTGGAAGCGCTGGTGCGAGAGATCCAGCAAAGCAGAAAACCAATGATCGGCGTTTGCTTTGGCCATCAGATCATTGCGCAGGCACTGGGTGGCAAGGTCGAGAAGTTCTCGAAGGGATGGGCCGTCGGTCGCACTGAATACGACTATGACGGAAACAAGATCTGGCTGAATGCCTGGCATCAGGATCAGGTTGTTGAACTACCAAAAGAGGCGCGGGTTCTGGGTCAGAGTGCATTCTGCGAAAACGCGATGCTGTCCTATGGAGACACGATCTGGACGGTTCAGGCGCATCCCGAGTTTTCCAATGGCTTTGTCTCGGGCCTGATGCGCACGCGGGGCAAAGGCGTCGTGCCCGAAGACCTGATGAACGCGGCCGCAAATCGCGAAACCGCGCCTGACGACAATGCCAAGATCGCGCGCCACATGGCCGAGTTTTTAAAGAAAGAGAGAGCCTGATGGCTGATTGGACTGACAAGCTACCGGAAGCCGCCAAAGCATACTTCCATGGGCAGCGACTGGACGAAGTTGAATGCATCATTTCAGACCTGCCGGGCATTGCGCGCGGTAAGGCGGTTCCCGCCACGAAATTCGCAAAGCAATCCTATTTCCACCTGCCCGACAGCATCTTCTACCAGACCATCACAGGGGGCTGGGGTGAAGCAGCAGGTGATGACGGTTTCATCGAAAAAGACATGATCCTGAAGCCCGACTTTTCGACCACCTCCGCCGCGCCGTGGACCGGAGACTGGACGCTGCAGGTGATCCACGATGCTTACGACCGGGATGACAATCCGATCCCGTACAGCCCGCGCAACGTCCTGAAGCGCGTTGTGCAGCTTTATCACGACAAAGGTTGGAAGCCGGTTGTTGCGCCAGAGATGGAGTTCTTTCTGGTCGCGCCCAACGTAGACCCCGCTCAGGGCATTAAGCCTATGATGGGTCGTTCGGGTCGCCCGGCGGCCGCGCGGCAAGCCTATTCGATGACGGCAGTGGACGAGTTTGGTCCGGTGATCGACGACATCTATGATTTCGCCGAACATCAGGGGTTCGAGATCGACGGCATCACACAGGAAGGCGGCGCGGGGCAGTTGGAAATCAACCTGCGCCACGGCAACCCGGTGAAACTGGCAGATGAAGTATTCTATTTCAAACGCCTGATCCGCGAAGCTGCGTTACGGCACAACTGCTTTGCCACCTTTATGGCCAAACCGATCGAGGAAGAACCCGGTTCGGCCATGCACATCCATCACTCGATTATCGACATGGAAACCGGTCAGAATATCTTCTCTGGCCCACAAGGCGGTGAGACAGATGCGTTTTATCACTTCATCGCCGGCTTGCAGAACCATCTGCCCGCCGGTCTGGCGGTGATGGCGCCTTACGTGAACTCGTACCGCCGGTATGTGAAAGACCATGCCGCGCCGATCAATCTGGAATGGGCGCGCGACAACCGCACAACCGGTATCCGTGTACCATTGTCCGGCCCCGAAGCACGGCGTATCGAAAACCGCATCGCCGGGATGGACTGCAACCCGTATCTGGGCATCGCATTGTCACTGGCCTGCGGCTATCTGGGATTGATTCAGCAAGAGCGTCCGCGACGTCAATTCTATGGCGACGCTTATGAGGGCGAAGGTGATATCCCACAGGTAATGGGAGAGGCGCTGGATCTGTTCGACGGGGCCACTGCCCTGCATGAGATTCTGGGCCCCGAATTTGCCCGCGTTTATGGCATCGTGAAGCGGGCCGAGTACGAAGAGTTCCTGCAGGTTATCTCTCCGTGGGAACGCGAGCATCTTCTGATCAACGTCTGAGACACACCGTGAACCTGCTACACTCCAATGATCGCAAAGGCGAATACCCTGCCAGCTGGTATGCCGAAACGGCAATCCCGATGGATCGTTTTCCTGCTCTGTCAGAAGACATTAAGACGGATGTGTGTGTTGTAGGCGGCGGCTATACCGGGCTGTCTGCGGCATTGCATCTGGCCGAAGCGGGGTTCGATGTCGTGCTGCTTGAAGCCCACAGAGTGGGCTTTGGTGCGTCGGGTCGCAACGGCGGCCAATTGGGCAGCGCACAACGGATGGATCAGGAAGATCTCGAACGTCTTGTTGGCGATGCGGACGCTGCCAAGCTGTGGAATTTGGCCGAAGACGCCAAGGATCTGGTCAAATCCCTGATCTCGAAACATCAGATCGCGTGTGATCTGAAACCCGGCGTCGCGGTTCTGGGCCTCAGCAAATCAGAGCAGAAAGAGTTGCACGACCACGCGGGCCATCTATCCGAGCGGTATGGCTATGACCAGATCGATTTGTTGGACGAAAACGCGGGTCACGCGCTTTGCCCATCGCCCGCTTATAAGGGGGGATATCTCGACATGGGTGCGGCACATCTGCACCCCCTGAATTTTGCGTTGGGATTGGCGCAAACAGCGATCAAAGCGGGCGTCCGTATCTATGAAAGCACCGAAGTCACAGGGATTGATGAAGCCCAGCCTGCCGTGATCCAAACCGCCAAAGGCAACGTTCGGGCCGAGCATGTCATTCTGGCCTGCAACGGTTATCTGGGCAATCTCAACCGTTCTGTCGCGGCCAGGGTTATGCCTATCAACAATTTCATCGCGGCCACCGAACCCCTTGGCGCGGACGCAGCGCGGGTTTTGACAAGGGATGTGGCAGTTGCGGATACGAAATTCGTAGTGAACTACTTTCGCCTCAGTGCCGATGGTCGCCTCTTGTTCGGGGGCGGAGAAAGCTACGGCTACCGCTTTCCGTCGGATATCGCCGCAAAGGTCCGCAAACCCATGACCGAGATTTTTCCGCATCTGCGCGATGTGAAAATCGATCATGCATGGGGTGGAACTTTGGCCATCACCATGCGACGGATGCCCTATCTGGCCCGCGTTGCACCCAATATCCTGTCGGCTTCGGGCTATTCCGGCCACGGTGTCGGCACCGCGACTCATGCCGGGCAGCTTATGGCCATGGCCATTCAGGGTCAGGCCGAAGGGTTCGACACAATGGCGCGTGTCCCCGCCATGCCTTTCCCCGGTGGCCCTGCCCTCCGCAATCCGCTGCTGGTGCTGGCCATGACGTGGTTCGCGCTGCGGGACCGGCTTGGGATTTGATCCACTTAATCTTCGGCAGATTGGTGAATTTTCGCCACCCCGGCGATTGAGGGCTTGGAATGGCTGCCAATTACCTTTATCTTTCCCAAAGATAGAATTCGGGAAATCCAAATATGACGCTTCCACCAAACGTTCATGCCGCCGAACCCATCCCTACAGCCGCAAAAGAAGCCATCGACGCCCTGATGCTGTCGGGCGACCTGTTCCGCTATACTGCGCCACAAGACGCCCCCGTGGCCTTGCTGGAAGCCGAGTTCGCAGAATTGCTGGGTACGAAATATGCTCTTGCAGTATCGTCCTGTTCGGCCGCGCTGTTTTTGTCGCTCAAAGCTCTGGGCCTGCCCCGCGACGCGCGTATCCTGATCCCGGGTTTCACCTTCGCTGCCGTGCCATCGTCAATCGTCCACGCCGATTGCATTCCGGTTCTGTGCGAAGTGGGCGAAAACTATCGCATTGACATGGCCGATTTCGAGGCCAAGCTGGACGACGTTCAGGCGGTGATCATCAGCCACATGCGTGGGCATACCTCGGATATGGACGCGATCATGGCGTTGTGCGACGCACGTGACATTCCGGTGATCGAAGACGCCGCGCATTCGCTGGGCACCACATGGCATGGCCGCAACATCGGCACGATCGGCAAGGTCGGCTGTTTCTCGTTCCAATCCTACAAGATGATCAACGCGGGCGAAGGCGGCATCCTGATCACGAACGATGCCGATCTGGTCGCGCGCGCCGTCATCATGTCGGGCGCGTATGAACATAACTGGAAAAAACACAAAGGTCCGCAAGGCGACAACTCGCCCGAGCTGGAAGAGGCCTTTGCCCGCTGGCAGAACAAGATGCCGCTGTACAATCTGCGTCTGAGCAACCTCAGCGCCGCCGTGATCCGTCCGCAAATTCCGGAACTGGCGCGCCGCGTCCGCGATGGTCTGGCGAACCACGATTATGTGGCCGGTCGCCTGAACACTTCACCGTATATCGACGTTCCTGCCCCGCTGGCACCCGAGCAGCGTGCGCCGGATTCCATCCAATTTAATCTGGTCGGAATGCAGGAAAACGAAATCCGCGCCTTTGCCGAAGCATCCGAGGCACGCGGTGTCAAAGTTCAGGTTTTTGGTCTAAGCGAAGACAACGCCCGCGCCTTCTGGAACTGGCAGTTCCTGCCGGAGATTTTCGACCTGCCTCTGACGCGCGATATGCTGATGAAGGCATGTGATGTTCGCCTGCCCGTGCGCCTGACCCGCGAAGAGCTGGACGTGATTGCAGACATCCTGCTGGCTTCGGTTGGCGAAGTAACCGGCCCGATGCCGGTTTATGGCACTTAGAACAACAGCTCCTTAAACAAGAAAGGCCCGCGCAGAGCGGGCCTTTTTTCTTTGTCCGGATCAGATCAGTTCAGCTTGGACAGTTTTTTCTGCAGCTCCGCCAGCTGCTTTTTGATGTCGTCCAGATCTTCTTTAGGTTCAGACTTTTCCTCTTCCTTGTCCGGACCGGACCAGCCGCTGGACAGCCCTCCTGTCATCGCTTTCAGGAAAGCCTGTTGCTGCGCCTGCAATGCGTCGAAGCCCGGCATCTGGGACATCGGATTCATGGCGTTCATGTTTTCCATCATCTTGCTTTGGCTTTCGCGCAGCATTTCGAACGAGCTTTGCAGGAATTGAGGCATCATACCCCCGCCCGGCAGCATGTAACTGCGCACCAGATCGTTCAATACATTCACCGGCAGCACGTTCTCGCCGCGGCTTTCATGTTCAGCAATGATTTGCAGAAGATATTGGCGCGTCAGGTCGTCGCCGGTTTTCAGATCGATAATCTGCACTTCGCGCCCGTCACGGATGAACCCCGCGATATCTTCGAGCGTCACGTAATCGCTGGTCTCGGTGTTATACAGCCGACGGCTGGCATAGCGCTTGATCAGCAGCGGTTTTTCTTGGTCCGACACCGGGTTCCCTCCCCAAGGATGATGCGTTGCAGCACAGGTTATGCGAGTGCAGCACAAAAAGAAAGGGCAGGTCAATGGACCTGCCCAACGCGATTGCACCTAATGGGAGGGTTGGGTGCGCTTCGCGGACGTTTCTTACTTTGCAGTTGCAGCTTTCTTAGCCGCAGTAGTGACCTCGTTGGTCGCTTTTTTGACGGCAGCAGTTGCTTCTTCTGCAGCGTCTTTGCCAGCAGCCATCAGCAGCTCAACGGTTTCGGTCTGAACTTTTTTCGCGATCTCAGCGAAAGCAGCCATGTTTTCAGCAGCAACTTCAGCAGACGCGCTTGCGAAGTCGGTTGCGGCTTTTGCGTAGTCAGCAGGCTCTGCCTTGGCTTTCGACATCTCGCTCAGCTTGGCCAGAGTGTCCTTGGTCCATTTGTTCGAGATCTCGGCCGATTTCTCAGCAGCTTCCAGAGCAACGCCCGACAGTTTCTCGTTCAGCGAAGCGGTCGATTTGAATGCGCCTTCCATTGCGGTGGTGTCCACCGGGAACGCACCCATCATGTCTTTCATGATCGCGGTAAAGTCTTGGGTCTTTGCCATTGTCCTAATCCTTTTAGCCTGTCCGGGCCCACCCCGGGTTTCATCAGCTTGAGGACAATATGATTGCTGCATCGCAGCATTACAAGTTTTTTCTTGCTGCGATGCAGAATATTTTAAGTTTCAAAATGAAATCAGCCGTTTGGCTCGGCCACAACATAAGTCCCGGGTGCGTGTGCCAGGCTCGGATGCTTCGAATCGCCCGGTTCGCGAGCCGGGACTTGCTTACCAGACCGTTTTTTCAACCAAGCGTCCCACATGGGCCACCACGACCCCTCGTGAAAATCGGCTTCTTTCAGCCAGGTGCTGGCGTCCGGTTTCAGATCCGGGTTGGTGTAATGGCCATACTTTTTCTTGCTGGGTGGGTTCACGATCCCCGCAATATGCCCCGACTCCGAAACCACGAAAGTTTTTGACCGCGAGCCCATTTTCTGCACGCCACGGTAACAGTCTTTCCATGCCGCAATATGGTCGGTTTCGCAGGTGATGGCCATCAGTGGCACATCCACATCGTCGAGTGTCAGCTTATGCCCCATCAACTCGAAGCCATCGGTGGCGAATTCGTTGCGCTGGCAGAGACCACGCAAATACTCCACCGCCATTTTCGCAGGCAGGTTTGCGCCATCGCCGTTCCAATAGAGCAAATCAAAGGCCGGAGGCACTTCCCCCATCATGTAGCTGCGAATGGCCGGACCATATATCAGGTCGCGCGATCGCAGGAACGACATCGTGCGCGCCATGATCCAGGATCGCAGAACACCTTCCTTGTTCACTTCTTCTTCGATCCCGTCGATGAAGTCGTTTTGCAAGAATGGCGTGAACTCACCCTGATCGGAAAAGTCCGTCAGTGCCGTGAACAGCGTCGCCGATTTGACCGACTTGTCGCCACGTTGTTTCAGCAATGACAAGGTCAGGCTCAGGGTCGTGCCAGCGATGCAATAGCCCACTGCGTTGACCTGTTTGACCTTGCAGATCTTCTTCGCCGTCTCGATTGCGGTCAGGAACCCGTCCTGAATGTAATCTTCCATGCCAGTTTCGGCATAGCTTTCATCCGGGTTCACCCAGCTCACAACGAACAGGGTATAGCCCTGCTCGGTGATCCATTTGATCATGCTGTTCTGAGCTTTCAGATCTAAAATATAGAACTTGTTGATCCAGGGCGGGAACAGAACGATGGGTGTTTCATAAACCGTTTCAGTCGCCGGTTTGTATTGAATCAACTCCATCATTCGGTTGCGATACACAACCTCACCCGGCGAGGTCGCCAGATTTCCGCCAACTTTGAACGCACTTTCATCGGCCAGTTTGACGACCAACTCACCATCATTAGCCTCAAGATCTGAAACCAGATTCTCCAGCCCCTTGATCAGGGATTGACCTTCGGTCTCAACCGCTTTTTGCAGGGCGTCCGGGTTGGTTGCCAGAAAATTCGTCGGTGCCATCATGTCGATGATCTGCTGCGAGAAATACTGCAGGCGTCGTTTGTCCTTGGCATCCAGATCATCCACCGACGAGACAGCCTGCGCAATCGCTTCTGCATTTGTCTGGTATTGCTGGCGGATCAGGCGAAAATACGGGTTTGTTTCCCAAAGAGGGTTGGAAAACCGCTTGTCACTCGACTTGGGCTCTTCGTCCTCCGCTTCGCCCGTTGTCAGCGCTTGCTGCGCTTCGGCAAAGTTCAGAACCGACTTTCCCCAGAATTCTATTTGTTGCTCCAATAGTTTGGCAGGATTTTGCCAAGCCTCGGCCCAATACGCCGTTGCTGCTCGTGCGAAAAGCTCTTGATTCGGGCCATCCAGCGCGGGGGTATGCGACTTTTTTGACGCCATAATTTCGATCAGACGCTTCGAGAGCTGTTCGACCTTTTCCATATTTTCTTTAATGCGTTCAATATGTTCTTCGGACACGTCCGGCATTTGGTCTTCACTTGTTGTCATTTTAACAATTCCCCCCTAACCTCGCTGCCATGCAGAATAACGTCGTGGGTGCTGGGGGGCAAAGCGACGAATGGTCCGAACTCTCAGGATGACACTCAGGAGGCCCCATTTATGCGCTACATGATGACCTACGACCTTATGGAAACCATGCGCAATACCAACCAATGGCTTGGTGCAACCGCCAGCGCGATGGCATCTTATCCGATGTTTTCCATGGTGCCCAACCCTGCGTTCAACTGGATGGCTGCCTGGGGTGAAGTCACCGAGCGGACCTTCCAGCGAATGGTTGTCAAACCGGACTGGGGCATTCGAACCTTTACCTGCGAAGACGGAAAAGACCATCTGGTCGAGATCACGACGGTTCTGGAGCGCCCCTTTGGCGATCTTGTTCATTTCCGCGTCAATGGTCGGGAAGAGCAACCGCGCAAGGTCCTGCTGGTTGCGCCCATGTCCGGGCACTATGCCACTCTGCTGCGCTCGACCGTCAAAAGTCTGCTGGTCAATTGCGAAGTTTACATCACCGATTGGCATAACGCGCGCGATATTCCTGTGTCTGCAGGCAAGTTCGATGTCGAAGATTACACACTCTACCTTGTAGATTTTATGAAAGAACTGGGGCCGGACACACATGTCGTTGCAGTTTGCCAGCCTGCCCCGCTGACATTGGCCGCCACCGCCTATCTGGCCGAAGTGGAACCCAAAGCCCAACCCAGCACTCTGACCCTGATTGGCGGACCGGTTGACCCGGACGCAACGCCAACTGACGTCACCGACTTTGGGCGACGTGTCACGATGGGTCAGTTGGAAGAGACCATGATTCAACGGGTCGGCTTCAAGTACAAAGGCGTCGGGCGTATGGTTTACCCCGGCCTGCTGCAACTGGCCTCGTTCATGTCGATGAATGCGGATCGCCATTCCAAGGCGTTTTCGGATCAGATTCAGCGCGTTATCCGCGACGAAGCCTCGGATCTGGATGCGCACAACCGTTTCTACGATGAATACCTTGCTGTCATGGACATGACGGCCGAATTCTATTTGTCGACGGTCGAACGCGTCTTTAAGAATCGCGAGATCGCGCGCAACGAATTTGTTGTCGCGGGCCACAAGGTGGATATCGGCAAGATCACGGATGTTGCGGTGAAATCGGTCGAAGGTGCGAATGACGACATCTCGGCCCCCGGGCAGTGCATAGCCGCATTGGACCTGTGTACCGGCTTGCCGGATAGTAAGAAAGCCAGCCACGTGGAACCTGGCGCAGGCCATTATGGCATCTTCGCGGGCCGTAGCTGGCGCGACAACATTCGCCCGCTTGTGATTGATTTCATGAACGAAAACAGCCGCAAGAAACGCCGCCGCGCTGCAAACACAAACAAAGTCGCCTGATGAGCAAGGGCGGGCCCGTACGTGATGGCCTCGCTTTTTCCTGCAATTGCGGGCAATTGACGGGACATATCTCGGAACGGAGTGTTCGGCTTGGAACGCATGTCGAGTGCTTTTGTCATGATTGCCGTGCTGCTCAGCTGTATTTCGGGCAACCAGATCCGGCCCCCGGGCCCGTTGACGTTTTTCAGATGGCGCCGGATGAAATTGAAATCAATTCCGGCGGCCAGTTTCTTTCGGCTATGAAGCTCAGCCCAAAGGGCATGCTGCGATGGTACGCAAGCTGCTGCGACGCCCCGCTGGCGACCACACCTCCAACAGCGAACCTTCCGTTTGCCGGTTTTATTGTCGGTAGGATTACCGGCGATGTTTCGGCATTGGGGCCGGTCACAACACGTGGGTTTGTCCCTCGACCCAATGGCAAACAAAAACACGAAAAGGTCAGGTTTGCGGCATTCGGCCTTTTGCGCCGCGCCTTGGGATCACGCCTGTCAGGACGGTGGAAGAACACACCGTTTTTTGACCATGAGACCGGCGAGCCTTCGGTGACACCGAATGTGATTACGAAACACGAACGCGCGACACTTTACCCTTAACCGAACCGTTGCGGGACATTCAGCCAGGTTTCCAGGGATTTGTTCACGGTATCGGGCGCTTCAAGTGTTAGTAGATGCCCGGCATTTTCAACGACCTCCAGCTCTGCCCCCGGTATCAGGTCAGATATGAAGGCATGCCGTTTGACGGGGGTAAGCGTGTCATGCACACCGCACATGACCAAAGTGGGGGCTTTAATGCGGCGCAACGTTCCCTGTTGGTCAGGGCGGCGTTGCAGGGCGCGCATTTGACGTACGAATGTCTCAGCGCCCAGATCATTCGCCATTGTAAAAAGGTCATTCAGGATAGGGATTCGCTTTGGTCCCGGCGCCAACGTGTCGGTCCCAACCATTTGGCGGACGACCTCTTCCAGCCGACCACCCTTGGCACCAATGATCATATCCTCGCGACTGGCGGCGATCTGAGGTGTATCGGCCTGTGCGTCTGTCGACATTAGGCACAGTCGCGACACCCGTTCCGGCGCCCGCCGGATCAACTCCAACGCCACAACACCACCCATGCTCAACCCGGCCAGCGCAAACCGATGTGGAAGGTGATCCAACAGCCCCGAGGCGATTTCCTCGATACGTTCACCTCCGGATACAGGCGCAACGGTGACAGGCCGGGCCCGTGACAGCACCTCGATTTGAGGTCGAAACAGTCGGGCATCACACATCAATCCCGGCAACAACACCAGCGGCTCGATCACGCGGGGGCCTCCATCTGCTCGGCTTTCCGAGTCCTTTCAGTTGTTTTCAGGATGAAAGTTATGCCGCAGCCGGGCAAGGAAAACTTCATGGGTAGGCGATTGATCGAAATGCCGGGAAATCGGCGTAGCGAGCTTGCCGGGCCGTAAGATCTTCACCCGGTTCAGAGCCGGGCTTCAACAGACATCCACGCGGAGCAATGTAGCTGTCGATCCGGCGATGCGGCCTGGGCCGCCACACCAGATTGAACGCACAGAGTTTTGGGAAAAACCAGATCTCGGAGTAATCCAGATGATCGTGCATCCACCACGCCAGATCCCGCCAATCCCTGCCTTGCGCATATTGATCCGCGAACCACGGGATAACAATGGATGCCCCGGCAATCCGTGCGTCGCCTTCCCCACGGTCCCAGATATGGCACTCTAATGGGTTGTCGTTTCGGGCGCAGTTCAGTTTGTTTTCATTCCCAAACTGGTTCAAGGACGGTGAGCGATAGCCCGATCGCACTGCAATCCGGCCAAATGTCTCCTCCAAAGGATCAAGAAGCGTTTCGCAAAACGCACGACCTGTTTCGATCGCCAGATCCGGGTTGTCCGGAATATTCTGTTTTTCATGAAAGTTACCGATTTCCGAGTACAGAAAATCGCGCATGAAGAAGTGCCGGGACAGGCGGACACGACCCAAGGTCTCAAGGCTCCACATGCTGCCCGGCTTACGCATTTTTCATCCTCGCCATTGGTTGGGATTCATTCTACCCCCAAACTTTTCAGCCAATCCAATATGCCTGCAACGGCAGCGTCGGTCTGCCCCGGTGACATCAGCCGCCCTGCAATAACATGCGATGCGGGATCATCCTCAGGACCCATCGTGACCAACTCAACAGTTGCCGGAGCGCCCCAAGCCTCAGCGACCTTGTGGGTCCGGTCCGGGCGCACAACCTGATCGTCATCCGAGAACCAGAACAGTGCAGGTACACGTGCATCAGAGAAGTCCAGCGCATAGACGGCATCAACCAAAACGGACATCGGCACGACCGCTTCCCACGGATAGATTGCGGACCAATACTTGTTTTTCTCCGGATCCGGTCCTGACACATCACGCTCTGACCCCATTAGGATCGGCAACCAATTCCTCGCCCAAGGCAGAGAAGGCACCCATGCCGCGACGGTGTTTACGCCGAAATTCGGAGAAACAAAGACCATACCGAACACATCCTCGCTGAGATCGGCATCCAACGCGGCAGCGGCAGCCAAGGTCCCCCCAGTCGAGGTGGAAATCACGATCACCTTGTCCCCAACCGCGCGCGCCGCCGCTAACCCTTCGGCGGTGTCGTCCATCCAACCCGAAGCTGTACCTTCCGCCATTGCCGGTCCACCCCGACCATGGCCCTGCAACCGCGTGTAAACCAGATTAGCCCCCAACGCGTCCGCCACCAGATCCGGCACTGGCCGGATTTCCTCGGAACTTGCTGAAAAGCCGTGGATATAAAGAACAGAATACGGCGTGCGCTGTTCTTTGAACCCATCTTGCCAGATCACACGCTTTTCGACGTCCGGAACGATGTCGTCAAAGGCAGACTCGGTACTTTCAAAATAAACCTGAACACCTTCGCCAAATTTGCGCGAGTCAAAACTCGGGTGCAGATTCACGTCTTCACGTGGGCCAAACCAGTAGACAAGGCCGCCGAGGACGATCAACGCCAGAAGAATCCGCCCCAGAATCCATCCAAACCGCTGCATCAGGCTTCTCCCAACACGTCCAGAACCGCCGTCTCGATCAAGCCCAGGCACGTCTCGTCCGAGAACCTATGGTCGGCATTCTTGACCAAAAGCAGCCGCATATCTGAACCTGTAGCATGTTCCAGCAGACGCACAGCTGTTTCGGTCGAAACGGCCGTGTCTGCCGTGCCTTGCAGGAAACGAACGGGGAAAGGCAGATTCAACGCCTCTCGCAGAACCAAATTCTGACGTCCGTCTTCGATCATACGCTTGGTAATTACGTAGGGCTCCATATAGTCAGACGGCAGCTCGACATGGCCGACGGTGTCCAGCGCAGTTTTTTGATCGTCGCTGAATGACGCCCAATAACCGTCTTCCGTAAAATCCGGAGCGGCAGCGATCGTGACCATGCCCGCAATCCGTTCCGGCATGGACCGGGCCAACAATAAGGCTTGCCAACCTCCCATTGAGGACCCGACAACAATCAAGGGGCCTTCCGTCAATGCACTTACCGCGGCCAATGTGTCCTGATGCCAATCTCCAATGCAGCCATCTGTGAACGCGCCCGAGCTCTCACCGTGGCCAGAATAATCGAACCGCAGAAACGATTGAGCTCGCGCCTGCGCCCAGGCTTCCAGACGCACGGCCTTGGTACCTTCCATGTCCGATTTGAGCCCACCCAGAAAAACTATGGTCGGTCCTGACCCTTCGCTTTTGTGATACGCCAGTCGCCGCCCCTGCGCCGTTTCCAAAAAATCCGTCGCCGCCATGAAATCCTCTTTCTCTTTGGGCAACATCATGCACGGTAGCAGTTCGGTCGCAATTCCTGAATTCGAGTTCTCGCAACGTCAGCGAAAGCCCCTCTCGACACTTGACAGAAATTGCTGCACCTGCCACATCAGCCGAACACACATAACCCGCAACCGGGCGTTCAGTGGGCGCCAAACCGACGAGGAGAGCCGATATGGCCCTGGACTCACAGTCAGTCTCCCTTACTTTTCCCGATGGCAATTCCCGATCCTTTGACGCAGGTATTACGCCCGCTCAGGTCGCTGCCGATATCTCAACCTCACTGGCCAAAAAGGCCATCTCGGCCACTGTGAACGGACAGCATTGGGACCTTCAATGGCCCATCGATTCCGACGCTCAGATTGCCATCCACACCATGAAGGACGAAGAGCAGGCCAATGAGCTGATCCGTCACGATCTGGCCCACATCATGGCCCGTGCAGTTCAGGAAATCTGGCCCGACACCAAAGTCACAATCGGCCCCGTCATTGATAACGGCTGGTACTATGACTTCGACCGCGCCGAGCCGTTCACGCCCGAAGACCTCGGGCTGATCGAGAAAAAGATGAAGGAAATCATCAACAAGCGCGACGCCGTGACCACCGAAGTCTGGGATCGCCAGCGTGCGATCGATTTCTATACCGCCAATGACGAGCCCTATAAGGTCGAGCTGATCGAGGCCATTCCCGGCGACGAACCGTTGCGGATGTACTGGCATGGCGACTGGCAGGACCTGTGCCGAGGCCCGCACTTGCAGCACACCGGTCAGGTACCCGGAGATGCGTTCAAACTGATGTCCATCGCAGGTGCCTATTGGCGCGGCGACAGTGACCGCGCCATGCTGCAGCGTATCTATGGCGTGGCCTTCACCGGCAAGGAAAAGCTGAAAGCCCACCTGCACATGCTGGAAGAGGCGGCCAAACGCGACCACCGCAAGCTGGGCCGCGAGATGAACCTGTTCCACATGCAGGAGGAAGCCCCGGGTCAGATCTTCTGGCACCCTAACGGCTGGACCATCTACACTCAGCTGCAGGACTACATGCGCAGGCAGCAGCGCAAGGGTGGTTATGTCGAGGTAAACACGCCGCAGGTCGTCGACCGCAAACTGTGGGAGGCTTCGGGCCACTGGGACAAGTATCAGGAAAACATGTTTATCGTCGAAGTGGACGAAGAACATGCCCGCGAGAAAGCGATCAACGCGCTCAAGCCGATGAACTGCCCGTGCCACGTGCAGATCTTCAATCAGGGCCTCAAATCCTATCGTGACTTGCCTCTGCGTATGGCCGAGTTCGGCTCGTGCAATCGATACGAACCCTCAGGCGCATTGCATGGAATCATGCGGGTGCGCGGTTTCACGCAGGATGACGGGCACATTTTCTGCACCGAAGAGCAGATCGAATCCGAGACTGCCGAGTTCATCCGCTTCCTGTCAGAAATCTACAAGGATCTGGGTTTCGAGAAGTTCTCGGTCAAATTCTCCGACCGCCCCGAGAAACGCTCCGGTTCGGATGAGGTTTGGGATAAGGCAGAGACCGCGCTTCTCAGCGCCACGCGCGCCGCAGGAATTGAGCCCGAACTGAACCCCGGTGAGGGTGCATTTTATGGACCCAAACTGGAATTCGTCCTGACCGACGCCATCGGACGTGACTGGCAATGTGGTACGCATCAGGTGGACTTCGTCCTGCCTGAACGTCTGGACGCCACCTATATCGGTGCCGACGGCGGTAAGCACCGCCCTGTGATGCTGCATCGCGCCACACTGGGATCTTTCGAACGCTTTATCGGTATTCTGATCGAAGAACACGCAGGCAAGCTGCCTTTCTGGCTGGCCCCGCGTCAGGTCGTGGTCGCGTCCATTACGTCCGAGGCGGATGACTATGTTGCCGAGGTGGTCGAAACCCTGCGCGCTGCCGGTGTGCGGGCCGAAGCCGACATTCGCAACGAAAAGATCAACTACAAGGTTCGCGAACATTCGGTCGGCAAAGTCCCGGTGATTCTGGCCGTCGGACATCGCGAAGTCGACGAGCGCACTGTCAGTGTCAGGCGTCTGGGTGAAAAACAGACGCAGGTTCAACCGCTTGACGTTGTAACAAATGAGCTGTCGCAGGCGGCCACCCCACCGGATCTGCTGTAACATTCGGCAGTATATCGCTGGAAATCTGGCCCCCGGAATGGGGCCAGATTGAAACATTTCATCCTTTATTCATCAAAAACAGTATATTACGCTGCAAGAGGGCACGCCGCCCCCTGACGTGCTTGTGAGACACGGGCTCGTGAATTCAACTCTGTCCACCAAGCTACTACCTTTGTCATTGTCACAAGCAGACATACCCAGTCATCAAGAGGATTACCGAGATGTCGAACACAGCCAAGTCCCTGGTTATCGCAACCGCAGTCGCAGCCGCCGTATCGGGTGCCGCAACCACAGCAACCGCTCAGGCAAAAGAAAAGTGCTATGGCGTATCGCTGGCCGGTCAGAATGACTGCGCCGCAGGCCCCGGCACCACTTGCGCGGGCACCTCGACCGTCGATTATCAGGGCAACGCATGGACCCTGGTTGACGCAGGTACCTGCGCGGATATCGAACTGCCCGCACAGGCAGACGGCACTCCACGCAAAGGCTCGCTGGAAGCTCAGGATCGCGACCTGCCGGCATAAGAACGGCCTAACGAGTTCAAGGGGGCGGGCACCATCGCCCGCCCCTTCCCTTTCGTGATCAAGGAACTGGCCCATGTTGGATGATGCCCACCGGTCAAATCGCCTGCCCGCAGCGCCAGGTGTTGGATACAAACCGCAACACTTTGCTCAGATACTTGAACACGCACAGCCTGTTGCATGGCTGGAAATCCATGCCGAGAACTATATGGGCGACGGCGGCCGGCCTTTGGCGCAGTTGCGCCACCTTTCCGAACAATTCCCGATCTCGGTCCACGGCGTTGGCTTGTCCATTGGTGGCGAAGGCGCGCTGGACCCCGATCATTTGGCCCGGTTGAAACGTCTGGTCGGCTGGCTGGAGCCCGCCAGCTTTTCCGAGCATCTGGCCTGGTCCACCCATGACACCCATTTCTACAACGACCTGCTGCCCCTGCCCTATACCGACGCAACCCTGACGCGTGTATGCGAGCATATCGATCAGGTACAGGACACTGTCGGGCGGCAGATGCTTCTGGAAAACCCTTCAAGCTACTTGGCATTTGAAGAAAGCACGTGGTCCGAGCCCGATTTTCTGCGTGAAATTGCGCGCCGTACCGGTTGTGGTCTCTTGCTGGATGTGAACAACGTGTTTGTTTCGGCCACCAATCTGGACTTTTCACCTCAGGGCTATATCGATGCCTACCCGTTGGAGAAAGTGGGCGAAATTCATCTTGGCGGCCATGATGAAGACGAAGACGACCACGGCTGTCCTCTGCTGATCGACAGCCACGGGCGCGAAGTCGTCGATCCGGTCTGGGCCCTGTTGGATTACGTGCTGGAACGTTCGGGGCCGAAGCCCGTCCTGATCGAATGGGACACGGACGTCCCCGACTGGCCCGTTTTGCGAGAAGAGGCCGTTCGTGCGCAGGCGGCACTGGAACGGATTCCGGCATGAGTGTATCGCAATCCGAATTTCGCGCGGCCATGATGGATGCCTCGGCACCTGTCCCCGAGGGTTTGCTGGACGCTGAGGCGCAACCAGCCGGTCGTCGTTTCAGCGTTTATCGCAACAATGTCGCGGTTTCTTTGACCGAGGCCATGCATCAGGCATTTCCGGTCATCACCAAGTTGCTGGGGGCACAGAATATGGACGGGCTGGCCGGGATATTTTTGCGTCAGCACCCGCCATCCTCACCATTGATGATGTACTACGGTGAAGCGTTTCCCGAATTTCTGGCTGGAATGCAGCAGCTTTCGCATCTTGGTTACCTGCCGGATGTGGCGCGGCTGGAACTTGCCCTGCGCAACTCTTACCACGCGGCCGACAGTCAGCCTGCTCCGGCGGACGCCTTGGCAGTAGACCCCGAGCAAGTCATGCAGGCCAGGCTACGCTTCGCCCCGGCTATGCAGGTGATCCGGTCGGACTGGCCCGTTCACGCGATTTGGCGCTTTAACACCGAAGCAGGTGCGCCAAAACCGGATGCGCGCGCCGAGGATGTGCTGATCACGCGCCCGGAATTCGATCCCATTCCCCAACTGCTGCCCGCTGGCGGAGCCGACTGGATCGCCCATATGCAAAGTGGCGACATGATCGGCGAAGCGTTTGAGAAAACCGCGGCGGAACTGCCGGAATTCGACCTTGGAACCACTCTGGCACTGCTTCTGCAGGGCGGTGCAATAACTTCTGTGACTATCGAAAGGCTGGAGACATGACTGCCCTGATCTCACTTCACAACAACGTTCTGGGAAAGGTGGACCTTGCGTCCAACTGGCTGACCCCCACGCTGGCGCGGCTGGTCTTTATCGCGGTCCTTCTGGTCTATTACTGGAACTCAGCCATGCTGAAGATCGACGGCTCGATCTTTTCACCGTCCAGCGGAGCCTTCGGTCAGATTTTCCCTAAAGCGGCTGAAGCAGTGCTGTGGGATGTCTCGCAGATGACATTCTTCCAGCGCATCGTCATCTTCTTCGGAACGGTCGCCGAATTCGTCCTGCCTGCATTGCTGCTGGTTGGCTTGTTCACACGTCTGGCCGCTCTGGCCATGATCGGCTTCATCTGGGTACAGACTCTGGTCGATGTTACTGGCCACGGCGTGAAACTGGGCAGCCTGTTCGACGCAGCGCCATCCATTATGGATCAGCGCACAATGTGGACATTCCTGATGCTGGTGATCGTGATCAACGGTGCAGGCCCGATCTCACTCGATCGGATCCTGCGCCTGAAATAACCTAGAAATGCGCTTTGGGCTGGTCCGGTTTACCTGCCGCCAGCCCAAGCACCCCGGCAACTGCGGCAAACGCAATCGGGAACATGGTGAACACACCAAATCCAAATGCATAATACATTGCCCCCGCCGAAATCAGCAGCAAGACACCGGCGATAAAAGCCCGCGCAGGCGCCATAGCCCCCCCGGCAATGGCCAACAAAGGCGCAATGATTGAAACGGCTTGAATCAGATCAGGGTTGTCGACCTGACTTAGAACTCCGTCTATCTCACCGACGTGATCTATCACGACCACCTTCGCATATCCGAAAAACCCGACGATCATACCGATCAGCCCGGCAATAACGCCCAAAATCATGGCGGCATTACGCATTGAACAACCTCGCTTTTACATGCAGGCACATAAGCATCCGCTCAGGAAATACCAAGCCGCGCTTTTGTTTCAGCCGACCAGCCGAGAAGCAGGTTCCCATCTTTCTCGATCAACGGCCGCTTCATAAGAGTCGGATGCACTTTCAGAAGCTCCAGGGGTGCCGTCGCGCGCTGGTTGTCATCCAATCCGCGCCATGTTGTCGACCTTGTATTGAGCAAAGCATCGCCGAACTCGGCAAAAGCCTGCGATAGCACAGATTCCGGCACGCCATCACTGCGGACATCGACAAACTTTGCGTCTGGCAACAATTTCAATGCCTTGCGACAAGTGTCACAGTTCTTTAACCCATAAAGGTACATGTCATTTCTGCTCCTGCATTTGATTGCTTTTTAGGCAAACTTGCCAGTTTCCGGCGGTTATTCTTGATTTTTTACTTCACCGTGCAATGTTGAAAAAGGTGAAACATGTAAATTGGACTGTTCAATAAGAGCGAAACAGTCGGGTTTGCGATGTCGCTCACCACAGCCCCCACCAATTTGTGGGACAATGCGTAAGTAGAAGGAGACACGGGACATGCCAACCGGCACCGTGAAATGGTTCAATACCACCAAAGGCTATGGATTTATTGCCCCTGACGAAGGGGGCAAAGATGTGTTTGTACATATCTCGGCCGTAGAACGGTCCGGCCTGACCGGACTCGCAGACAATCAAAAGGTCTCATACGAGTTGCAGGACGGACGCGACGGTCGCCAAATGGCTGCTGATTTGAAGCCGTTGTAACGACACGCCCGCCAAACGCGGGATGATGAATTAAGGAGGACGGCCAATTTCCGGCCGTCACCCACCCCCCACCGGTCTTGTTCCATTATCCTCGCGCGGGTTTTGCGTCTGCGTGATTGTGCCAATGTTCGCCCATTGCCACGATGCAGGATGTGCCGGTCGCATAGCTCACAACCATGGTCCAATCGCCGTGCTGGTTTGTCCAGACTTCCATGATCTGCTCTGGCCCACGCACGCCCGTCGCCACACGTTCTGCCCCGAATTGCCGTTCAAGTTTCTGATGCAATCGAGGCGTTGGCTCACACAAAATCTCCGCAATGGGCGACTTAGCCTGCGCAGGGGATGCAAGCCCAGAAATTAAATATAGTATCGCAAGCTTCGAAAGATCAGCCATGGAACCAATGTAACGGCTCCACGATAATGTGTATAGACAAAAGCTATGCGATTCCAACTCCTACTTCCGGATAATCTCTTCGAAAGCGCGCCATTCCCGGGCCGTCATTCCCGAGCTTTCTTGCGTAACTGCTTCACCCGCCAGCATGTTTCGAAGGCTTTCGACCATCTGAGCGGATAAGTTGACCGCACCCAGCCGGTCGTCTTCGTAAGCTTTGTAAGCAAACGGCACCCAATCGGCGAAGATCTTGCACATCGCATCAGCGTAGACGCGGATTTCGTACTGCGTATGAGGGTCAGCGCGCGGTCGCAGGAAGTGGAACAGGTTGTGCAGATCCACCTTTTAGGTACTCTTCGATTTTTTCCAATTATTGACCCGTAGTTTCTGTCACCTACACTCGTGAAATCAGATTCAGAAACCGATCATGTCCTCGGTTTTCACCCTCGAGATTTTGCTCCGCACAAATATGTGCGAGCGTCTCCCCCACCGACATCTGAAAGATCGTTTGTTGCACCAACATATGCCTGCAAGATATCTGATGAAATCATGCTCGCGTCCAAAGATGTCATAGTGGCGCTGGCCGAAGGTTTTCTTCCAAATGTCCTCAGGGCATCGGACAAAACGCGCCAACTCACTGTCGGCAGCAAATAGATGGAGCAATAATAATAGGCTACAAAGCTCACAGCGTTAAGACACTGGAAGTATATCACACTGCACTTTTGCACTTAATCGCTTGGTCAAAATGCGAGGAAACGAAGAGCAAAACCCAGAGCGCTTCAGCTATTCGAACATACGACAATATCGTGACGCATCTGAAAACCTCTACGGGTCTCTGGAAGAACATGAATCCGACATGATGGACAAACGGAAGCCCGATCTTCGCTGCGTCAACCCGCGCATAATCAAAACTAGAATTTGGCTTCCGAACGCATTTCTTGCGTTTTGCGTGGCACGGGGAATACGAAAGAAGTACTCTTGCACCATATCAAGCTACTGACAACAATTCCTAGTTCGACCGCGACGAACTACGTAAACGGTTGGAAAAAACATAAAAATTCCTGAAATCGAGGTATTTGCCGATTTCGTGCGTGACCAAAGCACACCACGCAACAGGATCGCAACCGGACTAATGTTGTTTGGTGGCTTGCGCGTGGGAGACTTGTTGTGCTTGCGCCTTTCGGACGTACCAAAGTTCCTCGATCTTGAACGGGTCGGGACTTATTGCGTCACACTCTTGGTTTATGGTGACCCAGCCCCCAACTTGGGCCGTTAAGGTGTAGAATCCGTTCCCGATCACCGCCTAGTGCGGGTGGATTTCCCGGATCTGTATTTGTCTTGTCGATTTCCTGACGGATGGAGTTGTATCTCAGGCCACCTTGGGTATCGCCTGCGTGGCGCAAGTTGTTCGCACCATATGTACCATCTGCGATCCAGTAAGCTGCCAGAACACCAAACCATTTATGACGAACTTCGACGTTACCCGCGGCACCCAAAGGTCCGGGCAAAGCGGTATCTTGTTCGATCCCTACGTGTTTGGCATCCAAAACGATCCCCAAATACCCCTCCACGCCTCATACCGACCTGCTGCCGCGAAATCGAGTGCATCCAGAACGCCGAGGAGGTCCAGATCCAGCTCAGTGGATTGCCTTGCCACGGTTGATGTACCTGAGGTTCCTAGGGGGAAAAAAGATAGAAAGAACCTCCATGACGCCAACCGGTTTCGTCTTGACCAGGCGCTGGTAATGGTTGAGCAGACACATACGCTGGCAGAGCCATAAGCCTTATCTAAAGTACCATGGCGCTGAGTGATGCGGTATGAGACATGACTGCGTCCTTTAGGAAAATGCGACTTAGTAATTGAACCTAAGTCCGATCCCGGCGCCTTGGTCATAGGGGCGATCAGCACCGATCCCGATCAGCACATCTGCATAAAGGGCTACTCCGGGGCTCAGGTTCTTACCGATCTGGAATTCTGCGGTCGCGGGCCAGGCGTCATTCTCCCAATCATAGGGCGCTTTCAAATCTGCTTTGATCCAATACCCCTCACCAAATGGCTGAAGTGCAATTAGGCGCATCGCGGTTTGGCTGACATCGGTCGGTCCATTGTAAGATGCGAAATGCTGGACCAGAGGGATCAGTGTCAGCCCACTGTTTGTGTTTGCAAAGGCGAACCCTCCGAACGGAGCGATTTGATCAGACCCGGTGCCAATGCCCTCATCGGGGTCGCCGAAATCAAGTATCCATTCCAAACCGAGCGCGGATTTGACGGTCCATGTGTCATTCAAGGGACTTTGGGAAGGGAAGTAGATCAGCTTAAAGCTGGTCTTTTCGAACCCATCGAACCTCACTCCCGTCACATTCGTTGAATTGTAATGTAGCTCGTATTTTAGCTTCAGATCGGGGCGCAGCATGTATGCGCCATCGATGAACATATCCTGACGGTCTGCCCCCCCTTCCAGTTCGAAATATTGATAGCGAATGTCCGTGTTGTTAACCGCCGCCAGTGGATTTGACGCGTTTTCCTCGGCTTTGGTGGTAGAAGCCGTCACGAGTAACGCCGAGGTTAAGACTGCCAGATGAAGGGAGATGCGGGTCATAGCACACCTTGGAAAAATTCATGCGACCAGTTAGACGGCGGCGTCTCGGCACCGCCGTCTCAAGTTCGTCATTGCCAGCTAGAAAAGACTTCTCGGGCCAATTCGCTTTCGGGCCTGAGGTTTTCAATTCCCTCATAGGGGACACCCTTGCCGAGCGGTTTGTGAGGGTGCTTTTCGATGGACTTCTGGTGGCGCTTCAACATGTCCTGGAATGACGCCCCGGACCACAGCGAATACCCGACAAGCGGATGTTCTTCACGTGGATCGCGATAGACATTGAAGACAGGGGCGGCCGCGCCGGGCTGACCGGGGGCTGGCAGATGCATCTTGAACTCTTGCTTTACGACCGAGCGCAAAACCGGCCCTTCGTACACATAGACGTAGTCACGGCGCGAATTACCTTCTCCCTCAAGCAATAGTGCGGTCTGGTCGATGCCATCAATGACACGGTCGCGTGGAATATGGTCTGTCGCACCTGCTATACGGGCGAAGGTAGTGAAAAGGTCCGATACATGCACGATGTCGCCTGCCGCGCTGCCCGCCTCGATGGCGCCGGGCCACCGGATGAAGGCATCGGTTCTCACGCCGCCTTCGAGGTGCTGTGTCTTGCCACCGCGATAAATCAGTTGATTAAGGCCTGACGTTCCTTCGTAATGGTACATCAAACCATTGTCAGCCATGATCATAACGACGGTATTATCTGCCTTGCCGGTTTCATCCAGTTTGGCCAGAACCTCGCCGATCCAGCCGTCCAGAACCTGCAATTTGTCTGCATGAAAACCACCGTTGCGAGACACGGCTTGATCAGGATAAGCAAAGTTCAGCGGATAGAGCGGCCAATATTGCATAAAGAACGGATCGTCCTGCGAGGCGAGGTGATCCAGCTGTTCCAATGCCTGTCGCTGGTAGCGCAGGTTCATTTCTTCGTATTTTGCCTGGGTCCATTCTTCGCCAGGTGCCATGTCGACCTCGCGAGCCAGGCCGCCCGCTTCACCTTCAACGCCGGTCACAAGGCCATAGGGTTTGAACCGCTCGTCCAATTGAAACTGGTTGGACTGCCCCGACGGATGGTAACCAAGCATGTTGTTGGCGACCATTGCATCCCGCGTCATCAGGCTAAGCTGAACCTGTTGATGTAAGGGAAAGGCTGCCCAATCGAATCCCTGATTGTGTGGGTAGGCCTGTTCAATATCGCCCTGATGCCATTTGCCGACATGCGCAGTATTGTACCCTTCTTCCTTCAGAATTTCAGCAATCGTGACTTCTTCTGCCGCAAGACCTTCGCCAACCAGAGCAACCTTGACCTCTTCAACGCCCGCTCGCACGGGGTGACGACCGGTTAACATCGCCGTTCGTGTCGGCGTACAGGATGGCTCAGTGTACATTCGCATCAAAGACATGCCTTCCGCAGCGAAATCGTTGATGTTTGGCGTATCGAAACCGGTGACGTAGTTCATTGTCCGGTTGCCCATCTGACCAAAGCTAACATCGTCGATCAAAATGTAGAGGATATTGGGTGGTTTGCCGCCATTTGCATCCCGAATCTCGGAAAGCTTCTGTTCAACTTTTGTGTCTTGAGCGTCCCATTGCTCGCCAAACTGTGCGCGTAGAAACTCAAACTCTCCATCATGAATTATGGGCGCATCCTGCGCAAAGCTTGCGCTTGCCATCAGCACCATGGCTGAGGCTTGTTTCAGTATTGGTCTCATCGGTATCCCCTTCCCTATTTGAATTACATCTTCCCTGCACGTCGCAGCGATTGAGCAATTTCATCCTGAAGACCTTTCAGCGTTTCACGGATATCGCAGGCAAAATTGAACGATTGGCTTCCGGGCTCAGTGTTCAAGGCAAGGTACTCGTCACTGAGAAGTTGGTAGTCCCGGCAGATTTCGTCGAACTCCGTGTCCACACTCCGCAAGTCCGCTATTGCGGATTGGTGGTCAGGAAACTTGGCGTCAAAGACATCAGATTTCATTTGGAAAGCGCGTTTGTAGATTCAGCAGGTTTCCCTAATTGAACGCCGAATTCACTTCTCCCAAAAGGTATATCGGGGCATAATACGGTATAATAGGAGATGTAAATTACTGAAAAAATGAACTTATCGGGAAACACATCAACTTCAATAAATGATGGCAGAACACCTGACGCTAAGGATGTGCGGGCCGCACTTCAGCGATTGGTCAGGTCCTCGACTTTCGATGGCTCACAGCGATTGCAGGACTTTCTTGCATATGTAGTCGAAGAGTCGCTTAACGGCAGGGCTGATGACATTCGCGCCAAGACAATAGCAATGGATGTCTATGGCGGTTCCATATCAGAGATGGCGCGCCGTGAAAACGTGGTGCGGGTAGACGCTGGCCGCCTGAGGCGGAAACTTGTCGAATACTACGCTAAAGATGGCCGTGACGAGTGCACGATGTTTGACCTGCCAAAGGGTGGATATGCTCCGGTGATATCGATAAGGGAAACCGAGGCCGCTCAGCCCGAAAACCCAAAGCCGGACACCAAAGTGCGTGCATGGTCTCGCACGGTCATTGGCAAAGCTGGAATTGTCATTCTAGTTGGTTGTGCCTCTGCATTTGCCTTGATGTGGACAATGCGAGAAGTTCCGCCGAGCTTTCCAGCCGATGACTTGAGTAGTGACGAGCGAGGCGCTATTTTTGACGCATCCCCGATGCGGCTTCAGGCTGTAAACTTAGCGAACTCGGGCAGGGATCTGATCTTTCCCGCCTTAGAGCCCGCGCGACTTAACGCGGCTTTGACCGTGTTTAAAGGGGCAATCGAAAATGATGACAGCTATTTCGGAGGCCATGCAGGAGCCGCGCAGGTTGCAGCAACAATTGCTTTAGTGTCACCGGAACCCGATCTGGCGCGGGAAATGCTCGGCTATGCGGACGCGCAGGCCAACAGGGCCTTAGAATTAGCCCCCGAAACAGGTTGGAGTCAGTCCGCAAAGGCATGGGTCGAGTTTGCCAAAGGTGATTGGACTGAGGCCTTGCAATTTGCACAAAGAGCGCAGCGATTGGCGCCAAACGACGTGCATGTGTTGGAATTTGTATCACTGATCCTACTCTACTCAGGTTCGTTTGAACAAGTTGTAGCGATCAGTGAAGAAGCGCTTTCGAAAATCGCTCTGGAGAGAGGTTACGTGTTTCAGAACGCGATGGGGTCTGCGAAGTTCCACCTAAAAGATTTCGAAGGTGCAATATCCGCTTTTGAACAGGTGACCCAGAAAGGCGGCCCCGTCGGACCTGTATCTGTTGCTTATCTCATGGCATCACATCAGATGTTGGGAAACGATAGTGAAGCTCAGACCCTGTCAGAACAATTCTCACGTGACTGGCCTAACAGTCGAGTGGACAAGTTGTTCGAGAAACTCTTTGCAGACCCGAAGTATGGGCAAGAACTTGGTGACGCTATGAAACAAGCCAATTGGATTCCAAATAACTGATGCTTTAGTTGACGTTTCAGCGTTCGTAAGCTCACCCTTTGGCTCTAGACGACCGTTCTAATCCTTGCAATCAGCGGCTGGTGGCAGCCCGAAGCGGACCTTCACAATCAAGCTCTACAAACTCGGCAATGCGGGGCTTTGCTGCTAACCGGTTGCCCTCGCTGAATGTCCGAAACTCGAAAAAGACCCGACGCTTCGCCGGGTCAGTTGGTGACTACGGGGAACGCCACTCCGTAGTGTGGTGGTCAACCCAATCAGGTCCGGGGAATCCCAGTACACTGGACAGCTACATTTGTCGATCTTGGAAGAAGACGGGGTCTGGTTCAAAAAAGACCGCTCGTGCCAATAACCTTCAATACGGAAAATTCTTCACTCACCTGCGACGGGTCTTCGATATTTACGGATAAAGGTAAGAACATTTTTCGTTACCCCTGATAAATCAGCTCAGAACGTTTGGTTCCTGGGTATCCAACTGAATTTGCGGAGCCCCACGCCTTAAATACTCGTGTAAGCAACATTTCGGCCCGACTGACCGCAACAATCGCCTATTGATCAAACGCCAGGAATCCAGATCGAAACTGGGAAAAAATGTATCGGCATCTAGGACCTGAATTTCGACCTCGGAAATCATCAGCCTATTCGCCATTGGGATCATTTCTTCGTAAACTCGTGCTCCGCCGATGCCATAAATTCGATCAAAACCCGCATCGGAGGCGATCTGAACGGCCGCGGTCACCGAGGGAGCCACAAGGTCCGCAGCATCAGACTGTGAGGAAACAACGATATTTAGGCGCTTTGGCAGCGGCTTTACCGGAAGGCTTTCCCACGTGTTACGTCCCATGATGAGGGCACCGCCAAGCGTTTCCCGCTGAAAGGACTTCAAGTCCTCGGGAAGATGCCAGGGGATATCGCCATTTCGTCCGATTGCTCCATTTTCGGCACGCGCCACGATCAATGTAATCATTTCTTAGACCGCCACTGGCGCTGGGATCGCGGGTTCGGGATCATAGTCGACGATCTCAAAGTCCTCGTAGCGAAAATCAAATATGGATGACACATCGCGCTTGATGCGGATGGTTGGCAGCCTTTTTGGCTTGCGGCTAAGCTGCAATTTCACCTGATCCATGTGGTTGGAGTAGATGTGGGCATCTCCAATTGTGTGCACAAAATCACCCACTTTGTAGCCAGTAACATGAGCGAGCATCACAAGAAGTAACGCATAGGATGCAATGTTGAATGGAACGCCAAGGAACATGTCGGCTGACCGTTGGTAGAGCTGAAGGTGCATGCGACCGTTCAAGACCCGAACTTGCCAGATTGTATGGCAAGGAGGGAGTGCCATGCGCGGAACATCTCCGGGATTCCATGCAGAAACAATGAGACGGCGGCTATCGGGTGTGGACTTTATCGTTTCGATTAGCTGTGTGATCTGGTCAACTCCCCTTCCTAAGTACAGGGGTTCACCATCCTTCACCTGCCCGGTCGGTTGAAGGGTGGGGAAAGCTCGCCATTGACGGCCATATACAGGACCCAGATCACCATTTTCGTCAGCCCATTCGTCCCAAATCGTGACACCATTATCGTTCAAATATTTGATGTTGGTGTCGCCGGCCAGGAACCACAAAAGTTCGTGAATAATTGAGCGCAGGTGTAGCTTCTTGGTAGTTACCAAAGGAAAACCATCCGCCAATCGATAGCGCGACTGCAAGCCGAACAACGAGATTGTTCCCGTACCCGTGCGGTCGGTTGATTCTTCACCACATTCTAGAATGGTGTTCAATGCATCTAGATACTGCTTCAACTTTGTCCTCGTCTTTCTTTCCGCAGCTTGGACGCCATCGCCCCAAAGCTTATACCATGGTGCAATTGCATCGAGGTTCTCACGGACCTAATCTCGGAACGAGATCTGTCTATGCGGCACGATAAATTAAACAAAACTTAGCCGCCCCAACCATCCTCGTTTGAAAAAGCCTGACATCTCAAAAATGGGGAGTAAGCTTCCCACTTTATCACAAATAGATGACTTAAAACTATTTTTTACAAAATAGGGAATTCGAACATCACCTAACACCTTCCAATACCACTGCGTATAGATGTTTGCAGGCAGGTTCATCCGCGCCAGACCCTGCTGCCCGTCCTGGCTGATCATCGACTCGTAATTGTCATAGCACCGGGTGCTGTCGGCCTTGAGGATGTCCAGAACCCACGCAGCCTCTTGACCTTCCTGAGCCGAGCCACGGCCCTGATTATTCACTTCTGACTGGGCCGCCACATGTTCCGGTGCGGGAACAAAGAACTCACGGTCCAGAACTGAACAACGTGCCGAATATTCATTTACAACTGCCGTCCGGTGCCGGATCCACTGTCGCGCCACAAAGACAGGCAGTTTTACGTGCAGTTTGACTTCGCACATCTCAAAAGGGGTCGAATGCCAGTGCCGTACCAGATACCGGATGAGGCCTTCGTCATTCTGAACCGATCGGGTTCCTTTGCCGTAAAACATACGTGCGGCCTGACAGATGGCAGCATCATTACCCATGTCGTCGATCACGCGGACAAAACCGTGATCCAGAACCTGATGCGCGGTATACAGGTGATCTACCATTCCCGCTGAAACGACGCGACGTGTCGGATGCGATTGCGCGCGTTGCGCTTCGATCTCGGCCTGTTGGTCAGTGGACAGCGGCATCAAACTTTTTCTTCCTGGCAATGAGTCGCCCCCTACTATATCTCGCCAATCGCAACACCGGAACCGCGATATATGCCGTAACCTGCGCAATTTTCGATTTGCAATGCCCTGCACTCTCGACACATTTGGTCGGCGCGCTAAGCTCATGGCAAATTGAGTCGGAAAAGGATGGCCAAAATGGCGCTGACATATCTCCACACCATGATCCGCGTGAAGGATCTGGAAAAATCCATGGCGTTTTATGAACTTCTGGGCCTGAAGGAAACGCGCCGATATGACAGCGAAGCCGGGCGCTTTTCACTGGTCTTCTTGGCCCCTCCAGGACAAGAAGACGCGCCGATCGAACTGACTTATAACTGGGATGGCGACGACAACCTCCCAAGTGACAGTCGCCACTTTGGCCACCTCGCTTATGGCGTAGACAACATCTACGAGGTCTGCCAGCACCTTCAGGACAATGGCGTTACGATCAATCGCCCTCCGCGTGACGGTCGTATGGCCTTTGTGCGTTCACCAGACAATATCTCGGTTGAGCTTCTGCAGAACGGTGACGCGCTCGAACCGGCCGAGCCCTGGGCCAGTATGGAGAGCTCCGGCCACTGGTAATCCGGTGGATCATAGCGTTGGGGCTGGTCGTACTGGCCAGCCCGATCAAGGCCGAACAATGTCGTCTGGCCCTGGCACTGGCGATGGACATTTCCGTCTCGGTCGACGATGCCGAAGACGCGCTTCAACGGCAGGGGCTGGCCGCTGCCCTGCTGGCACCAGAGGTTCAGGAAGCCTTCTTTTCATCTTCTTTACCCGTCGCATTGGCTGTTTACGAATGGAGTGGGCAAACTACTCAGCATGTCATTGTGAACTGGCGTCTGATTGAAAATCAGGGCGACTTGCTGGCTGCCGCCGCCCGGATCAGCCAGTCAACCCGGTCCAACGAAAGCTCAGCCACTGCCATGGGGCACGCGCTGAGATTTGGGGCCGAGTTGCTGCGCAGCGCGCCGGATTGCCTGTTCCACACCATTGATCTGTCCGGTGATGGGTCCAACAACGACGGTTATGGTCCGCAAATCGCTTATAATCGGTTCTTTTTCCAAGAGATCGTGGTCAACGGGCTGGTCATCAACGCAGCGGATTTCGAAGGAGAATTGTTCCTAATCCCTTTCTTCGAGAACAATGTACTGCACGGTCCCGGTGCTTTCTTGGAGGTGGCCCAAGGTTTTGAAGACTTCGAACGCGCCATGCGAAAAAAGCTGAAACGGGAATTGAGTGGTTTGCAGATTGGTGGATTCGATGAAGACCGCCATAATTGAGCGTTCGATCGCCTTTTTCTGTGGGTGTGTTCTCGGGACCCTAATTTGGGCAAGGCCGCCGTGCTCGCGCACCTGTTTTGGACGGCTTAGTTCCGTCCGATGCGTGGACCTAATCAGTAGATATACCTGATCTGATCCGTCCAATACCGTTCAACGCGTCGCAACGACGTGGTGATATCGTCGATACCTTCAAGCTCCAACACCCCTCTGCTTTGCAACCCTTCGGCGTGACGTGCAAACAGATCGGAAACGATATCACGAATTTCCCTGCCCCTCGGCGTCAGACGCACACGTACCGAACGGCGATCAATCTCACATCTCTGGTGATGCATATACCCCATCTCGACCAATTTCTTCAGGTTGTAGCTGACATTGCTGCCCTGATAGTAACCACGGCTTTTCAGCTCACCGGCCGTCACTTCATGATCGCCAATATTAAACAGCAGCAACGCCTGAACCGCGTTGATTTCCAGCACGCCGACGCGCTCGAATTCATCCTTGATGACGTCCAGCAGCAACCGGTGCAGCCGCTCAACAAGGGCCAGCGCCTCAAGATAGCTGGTTATGAACCCTTTGACCCCCAGCCCGGAGACCTGCATTTCCAAACTCATCCGACCCTCCGATTCAGTCGTGCTGTTTGAGACACGATGAACCGAAAATCCGAAAAATCGGTTAAGCTGGGTTTTTATTTATTTCTGAAAGGTTTGTGCGATATCCGAAATCAAGCTGGCAAACTGGTCCGGCGGCTGCACCTGACCTGTGACCCATTGATACAGGTCCTGATCATTCTCTTGCAGCAGCGCGTCATAAACATCCAGCCCGGCCACGTCCATCTCGGCCAGATTGCGATCTGCATAGGCGGACAGGATAATGTCCATCTCTTTGATCCCGCGTCGCATGGACCGCATTTTCATACGCTTGATGCGCACATCCCGGGGTTCGCTCAATTCTTCTGCTCCAGCATCAGGCGCATTTTCTTTTCCAGCCGTGCCGCACGTTCGGCACTCGCGCGCATCTCACCGCGAATGGCGCGCAGTTCGGCCACGGCGGTTGACAGTTCCATACCGCCTTCACCCTCTTCCACGGGTGCGTCCATGCCTTCGCCCTCACCGGTCAACAGCCACATAATCGAGACGTTGACCATTCCTGCCATCATCGACAATCGGTTCGCACGCGGCTCGGACAGATCGTTTTCCCAATCGGCTATTGTCCCTTTCTTGACACCAAGCCGGCGTGCCAATTCAGCTTGCGTCATTCCGGCAGCTTCGCGAGCGCCCGCCAAACGGTCCCCAAATGTTGCTGACTCCGGACCATACCAGTCGTTTTCATCATTCATTCGGGTCTCCAATTCACATTATCTATACGGCTTGATCGTCATTCCGGCGCACCCTATGACAGTCAGGTTGAACATACAAACCGAGGCCACCCATGAGTTTCCTGTCTGCGACACTGTCACGCGTTAAACCTTCGCCCACCATCGCTATGACAGCCAAGGCAGCCGAACTTAAGGCCGCCGGGCGCAATGTCATCGGGCTGAGCGCGGGTGAGCCGGATTTCGACACGCCTCGGAACATCAAAGACGCCGCTGTTGCGGCAATTGCCGCGGGCAAGACCAAATACACCGCACCAGACGGCATTCCCGAGCTGAAACAAGCGGCCTGCGCAAAGATGAAGCGCGATCATGGGCTAGATTATACGCCTGCTCAGATCTCGATCGGAACCGGTGGAAAGCAAACGCTGTACAACGCCTTAATGGCAACCATGAATGACGGCGACGAGGTTATTATCCCCGCGCCCTATTGGGTAAGTTACCCCGACATGGTTTTGCTGGCAGGTGGAACGCCGGTTGTTGTTGAAACGACACTGGGGAACAGCTTCAAGCTGACTGCGGAGCAACTGGAGGCCGCAATCACCCCAAAGACAAAGTGGTTCATCTTCAATTCGCCTTCGAACCCGACGGGCGCAGGGTATAGCCGGGATGAGCTTAAGGCTTTGACCGATGTCCTGATGCGCCATCCGCATGTCTGGATCATGTCGGACGACATGTACGAACACCTGGCATATGACGGGTTTGAATTCTGCACCCCTGCCGAGGTTGAACCCGGTCTGTATGACCGGACGCTCACCTGCAACGGGGTATCCAAAGCCTATGCCATGACCGGTTGGCGCATCGGCTACGCGGCCGGCCCTGTCGAAATAATTGCGGCGATGCGCAAGATCCAGTCGCAATCAACCTCGAACCCCTGCTCGGTCAGCCAGTGGGCGGCGGTTGAAGCGCTGAATGGGACGCAGGCGTTTCTGGCCCCGAACAACGAGACGTTCAAACGTCGGCGTGATCTGGTGGTTCGGATGTTGAGTGAGATTGATGGTATCACCTGCCGTACACCTGAAGGCGCGTTTTATGTTTACCCTTCGATCGCAGGACTGATTGGCAAAACGACGCCTGCCGGAACGGTCATCGAAAACGATGAGGTTTTTGCCAATGCCCTGCTGGAAGAGGCGGATGTTGCTGTTGTGTTTGGCGCGGCCTTTGGCCTTTCGCCAAATTTCCGGGTCAGCTACGCTACATCCGATGCGGCACTGACCGAGGCCTGCAGTCGCATCCAGCGTTTTTGCGCGTCTCTGAGGTAAACATGTCCGCCGATCTTCCCGAATACTACTTTCGCATTCGTGAAAACGGGGCAGCCGTATTTCGGATCGATACGGAAAACCGACAGCGTCGGATTGAGATGGACCAGATTGCGGTCGTCAACATCCGAAACGGCGAGGTCAAACCGCAAGGACAGCGGACGCTTTCAGATCGGGATCACGCCGAAATCGACCGCTGGATGGAAGAGCGCCGGGCCTTACTGGCCCAGCGCGACATCGACGACATACATCGCGCTATCGACCACCTGAACCTGACCACGCAATGGGCACAATCTAAGGCAAGCGACGAACAGCTTGAGGATGTGACCGACCGCTTATTGATGGCGATGCACGATCTACGCACAGTTCTGGTCCGTAAAAAGGCTGACCGACTTAGCAAAAATTAAGCGGGCTCAGCCGGTGCCTGCATCTGCCGCACCGAGTGCATCCAGAACCGGGCCATCAGCAAAACAGCTGCAAAGGCCAGACCGAGAACCAGCCCCAACCATATGCCGATTCCGTCCATCTGTCGGACAAATCCGAAATAGTACGATGCCGGGATGCCAATGACCCAATAGCTGAGTGCAGCCATGACCATGGGAATCTTTGCATCTTGCAATCCACGCAGCAGACCCAGCGCAATCACCTGAGCGCCATCGACCAGTTGAAACAAAGCCGCCATGGCAAGCAAACCGGTCCCGATTGCCAGGATTTGCCCGCGCTGCGGGTCATCCGCCTCCATGAACAATGAAATCAGCGGTTCGGCACAGGTCAGAAACAGAATAATCGTCAGAATGGACATGACCAGAGACATGCCCGTTACGGCAATTGCACCTTTTTCAAGATGCGCCCTGTCCCGTCGGCCCAGCGCATTGCCTGCTCTGATCGTGGCGGCGTTTGACAACCCCAGATGCACCATAAAGGTCGCCGAAGCCAGGTTCAGCGCGATCCCATGCGCGGCCAGAGGGACCTGACCCAGCCAACCCATCATTACGGCTGATGTTGCAAACAGCGACACCTCGGCCAGGGTGGTCAGGCCGATAGGTACGCCCAACTTCCACACGCTGGCGAACATTTCCCAATCCGGCCGCCAGAAGCGTTGGAAGAGGCTGTGCTCGGGCAGTGTCCGAACCACGTAGAAAACAACCGCCACCAGTGAAACAACCTGCGTCGCGATCGACGCGATCGCCGCCCCCATCACGCCCAGTTCCGGTGCGCCCCAATTGCCGAAGATAAGCGCATAGTTGGTCACCGCGTTCACAAATGCCGCCGCGACCGTGATCCACAGAACAATCTGCGTCCGTTCCAATGCCGCAAGGTAGGACTTCAGCACCATCACAAGCAGGGCCGGAAACAATCCCCAACCAGCGACACGCAAATATTCAGACGCCGTTTCAGCGACTTGCGGCTCCTGTTTCATGGCGATCAGGATCGGATAGGACCACCACAGCAAAGGCATTACTGCCACAGCGTACAAAAGTGACAGCCACAAACCCATACGGGTCGAGCGGCGAATGCTGGTTTCGTCCCCTTCCGCCGCTGCGGTGGCAACCATTGGCATGACTGCCCAGCCAAACCCCGCACCAAACAAAAACAGCACGAAATAATAGCTGCTGGCCAAGGTGACCGCCGCCAGCGCCTCGACCCCGTACCAGCCCAGCATGATGGTATCGGTCAAACCGATGGCAAACTGCGCCAGATGGCCCCCGACCAGCGGCAGGCCAAGCACTGCAATCGCCCGGAAATGGGCCGGATATGTCATCACTTTTGTCATTGCACCAGCCTTATGCGCGGGCTTGGCGCGGGACAAGAGTAGATCAGCAATATTTCAATATGAGACTCTGATGCCCACTCGCATGATAAGAGCGGGCACCCTGGCGATTAACGGGCGTCCGGATGCAATGTTGTGCCCAATATATGCTCAGACCGGTGAATGACGTGATGCGCCTGCCCTACGATCAATGGATCGGGCTCATCTACGATGTCGTGATCCTTACCCGGGTAGTCCAATGTCGACAGGAAATGCCGCATGCAGTTCAGGCGCGCACGTTTCTTGTCATTCGATTTGATGATCGTCCACGGCGCGTCCGCTGTGTCAGTGTAGAAGAACATCGCCTCTTTGGCTTCGGTATAGTCATCCCATTTGCTAAGGCTGGCCTTGTCGATGGGCGACAGCTTCCACTGTTTCAGAGGATCAGTTTCGCGGCTTTTGAAACGGCGCTGCTGCTCTTCCTGAGTAACCGAGAACCAGTATTTGTACAGCTGGATGCCTGAGCGTACCAGCATCCGCTCCATTTCCGGTGTCTGACGCATGAACTCCAGGTATTCGTTGGGCGAGCAGAAGCCCATCACCCGTTCAACACCCGCTCGGTTGTACCAGGACCGGTCGTAGAACACCATTTCGCCAACTGTAGGTAGTTCCTGAATATAGCGCTGATAATACCACTGCCCCTTCTCTTCCCAGGTGGGTTTGTTCAAAGCGACCACCCTAGCCTGACGCGGGTTCAGATGCTCCATGAACCGTTTGATGGTACCGCCCTTGCCAGCGGCATCGCGCCCCTCAAACAACAGAACGAACCGCTGCCCTGTCTCCTGCGCCCACAACTGAACCTTCAGCAGCTCTGCCTGAAGCTTGGCTTTTTGCGCTTCATAGGCGGATCGCGCCATCTTGCGGCCGTAGGGGTACTTTCCGCTTTCAAACGCCTGCCTGATTTTTTCGGGGCTGGGCGTTGCGGGCTCTGTAGTATTGGCCGGTACGGCCTTGATCTGAGGGGTTTTCACTTCGACCGGAGCAATGGCTTCCATACATCTTTTCCTTTTTCTACTGTCCTGAGAGAGGGCTAGCAGAAAGGCCGTGGATGCGCATTGATTGGGGTCAAATTGATACCTCAAAAACCCATAAATTCTACACCGGTTCAGCGGTTCCAATCGGGGTTTCCAATACACACCTGTTCTTGTCGGATTGAACGGCAGTTCCATCTGCATCCGTGCATCGCCTGATCTTGCTCCACATCTTGCGGATCGCTTTTTTCATGTCCCACGGCCAATGGGGCCGTGGCCAAAGTTGGTGCCCCAATGGTTTGCCGCAGTGGCCATTCACCTCTTACCTCTGACTTTATCGGTGGCCCCAATCGTCAGGGTTGTCAGAGTTGTTCGGCGACAAACCCAGTTCGTCCCCATCCGTCGAACATCCCAGGCCCAGAACCGTCCGGTTCGCATAAGAGAAGTAAGAACAGACCTGATTGATTTCGAGGATTTCCCCATCATCCCACCCCGCCTCGCGCAAAGCAGCCACATCCGCCTCGACCAGATCGCCCGGAGCCTCAGTAAGTTTTAGTGCATAGGTCATCGCCGCCACCTGCGCTGCATCCAGTGGGGCGGCTGCCGGATCGCGCGCCTCAATTGCCGCGCGGATCGCATTTCCTCTCGCTTTGTCGCCAAGCAACCGCTGCAAACCGGCGAAATGATGTTCGACGCAATATCCGCATCGGTTCAGAGAGCTGACCCACACGCCCAGCACCTCGAGAAACCATTTCGGTATCTTGTTGCCCGAATGATGCAGCACCGCCTTGTAGATCGCCATATGGCCTTCCATCGAATGCGGCCGCAACGAATGCGCCATCATGATGTTGTCCACATTGTTTTCGGGACCGGTGACGCGGTCGTAGAGTTTCTTCAGCCTGCCCGTGGCCTGTTCGAAAGGGATGGTGTTGATCCAGCTCATGTGAGTTTCCGTTGCGGTTTTTTGTTTGATGTCCTGAGACTATGTGCGTGTTGAGAAATTGGCGAGGAAAACCGGACGAGACTCTTGCACCAAAGCTCTGACAGGTCATCCTTTTACAAACCCACGGCAAAAGAGCATGGGATTGAAGTCAGCCCAAACCGGAACCCGCGTCATCAGAGCTAAATCACGTCCGGTGCAGTCCCGCAGGTGGAACTCTGACGCTCGATACGGGCGACCAAATGCAGCCAAGGTCAGGACCCATTGGTTTCCCGGTGGTCACATGTTCCATTATTCGAAAAACGAGCGGCGAACAGTCTGATCTCTTTTGACCAGGAACAGATACAACTACGCGGCTTTGGCGGATCAATCCTCCCGCACAAAGCCGCGCGACAGCGAAGGCCGCGTTATCGAGGTCCTGAGCTTAGTTGCTAACTTCCGCCTGAAGCTCGCGGAAATACCCTATGGTTGCGACCAGACCTTCTTTCAGCTGAACTTTGGGCTCCCAGCCCAGCAGGGTCCGCGCCAGAGTTATATCGGGCTGACGCTGTTTCGGGTCATCTTCCGGCAGCTCCCTAAAGTTGACGGGGGTTTCCGCCCCCGCAAGCGTCTGCACTTCGCTGGCCAGTTCGTTCATCGAGAACTCATTGGGATTGCCCAGATTGACCGGGCCGGTGACGTCCTTGTCGGTCTCCATCAGGCGGATGAAGCCTTCGATCAGGTCATCCACGTAACAGAAAGACCGGGTTTGCGTGCCGTCGCCAAAGATTGTGATCGGTTCGCCGGTCAGGGCCTGCATGATGAAATTCGACACAACGCGCCCATCGGCGGGGTGCATTCTGGGACCGTACGTGTTGAAGATGCGGGCCACCTTGATCTCCAGCCCCATCTGCCGGTGATAGTCGAAGAACAGCGTCTCGGCGCAGCGTTTGCCCTCGTCATAGCAGGATCGCGGACCAACCGGGTTGACGTTGCCCCAATAATCTTCGGTCTGCGGATGGATGGTCGGGTCGCCGTACACCTCAGAGGTCGAGGCTTGGAAGATCTTGCATTTCAGCCGTTTCGCCAGACCCAGCATATTGATCGCGCCGTGCACGCTGGTCTTGGTCGTCTGCACCGGATCGTGCTGGTAATGCACGGGCGAAGCAGGACAGGCGAGGTTATAAATCTCGTCCACTTCCACAAACAACGGAAAGGTCACATCGTGGCGCATGAACTCGAACCGCGGGTTGCTGTGCAGATGGTCGATATTGCGCTTGGTGCCGGTGAACAGGTTGTCGACGCACAAAACCTCATGCCCCTGATCCAGAAGCCGGTCGCACAGATGCGAGCCCAGAAACCCGGCCCCACCGGTTACGAGAACACGTTTTCGACTGTTATAAAGGCGGGCCATTGCAAATCCTTAATCGTTAAATCCAAGCCAGCTTGTCACGGGGAAGCCGGGTCTTGGTCTGATTAGTAAACCGAAGGGATTTGAATTGCAGTAGATTTTGGTTTTTTGAGGGCGCGTGTGGTGTGGGTGTGTCTTCCTATCCGTCCAGTGCATGCTGCTAGGCATCTTGCACGCGCCCGCTCCGCTTCCTTGGTTTGGCGCGATGAGTGTGACTATTTAGGAAGGGTGTTCAAACCAATCTAAAAGCTAATGATGGGATGGGAGCGAGTATCCACCCTGAACTTGCCTTGGCTTGAACGAGATGGCCCGCAAACTCATTAAACACTGTCCGAATCTAACTACTTAAAGAATAGAATTATGGCTTGAATGGCCGCAGCGATAGCAATCACCCAAGTCAATCGCCTGATTGCAGTATCATGGCCCCGCGCTTCTGCGGCTTTGTGCTGTGCTTCTTCAAAGTGAGACACACTTACAAGAGCCTTTCCGGTCAAACGATAACGGCCCGCAACCTTTTCCAAATCGTTCGAAGAAACTAGCGAATCCAGCACAAATTCCAGCTCTGTTAAATAGTAGTCGTGGTCATCAAGACCCCAAAACCGACTAGTGAAGATGTGGTCGCCCAAGTCTATATGAGAAAACTCTTTCGCGAGGGCGTTAACACCACTCTTCTTAGAAATGCCTCGACGCCAGTTGATGGCTTTTCCAAGAATCTCCATACGTTTAGCTGAAAATTGAAAGTCCCTCTTGAACTTTCTTTGTGCTCGAGCCTCTTGAGATTCATTAAACCAATTCACCAATACGTGTCGTTGAAGAACTTCGCTAACAACAAAAAACACTGGGTTGTTAAAGGAAAACTCGGTTCTCCCATAAACTCTTTGGATACGGTAGGACGCTCGTCCAACCAGCGAATACGGAAGGCAAGCGTCTGCCATTCTGCCATCTGGCCACAGAGCTTCTTCGGTTGGCGAGTAAGCCCCTACCATCCCATTCGCGAGGGGTGGCGAAGTTGGCAGGAACCTTATGTTTTTGTCGCAATCAAGATTAATCCAAAAATAAGTAAAATTGTTGTTTTGCTCAGATGGCGAGTACCTTTCGGGAACTTCTCGACAAGTTGCTAGACGCACTCCCAATCGAAGTGCCAAAAAAGTCAATAAATTCATTAAATTATACGTCTAACTCCTCCACAAACCGCGCGTTCTCCTGAATATACTGGAACCGCAGTTCGGGTTTCTTGCCCATCAGGCGCTCAACCAGATCGCCGGTCTCGCCGGGTTCGTCCTCGTCGATGGTGACCCGGATCAATTTCCGGGACGCCGGGTCCATCGTGGTCTCTTTCAGGTCCTTGGCGTCCATCTCGCCCAAACCCTTGAAGCGCGAGACGTCGATCTTGCCCTTGCCGCCCAGACCTTTCTCAAGCCACTCGTCCCGCTCGGCCTCGTCCAGGCAATAGACGCGCTTTGCGCCCTGCGTCAGGCGGTACAGAGGCGGGCAGGCCAGATACAGATGGCCCGCGTCGATCATGGGACGCATCTGGGTAAAGAAGAACGTCATCAGCAGCGCCGCGATATGCGCCCCGTCCACATCCGCGTCGGTCATGATGATGATTTTGTCATAACGCAGGTCGTCGACGTTGAACTTGGTGCCAAGCCCGACACCCAGCGCCTGCGTCAGATCGCTGATTTCGGCATTGGTGCCCAATTTCGAACTGGCCGCGCCCAATACGTTCAGGATTTTACCACGCAGGGGCAGCAGGGCCTGCGTTTTGCGGTTCCGGCCCATCTTGGCGGACCCGCCCGCCGAGTCGCCCTCGACGATGAATAATTCGGTGCCGTCCCGTGTTGAACTACTACAGTCCACCAACTTGCCGGGGAGACGAAGTTTCTTAGTGGCGGACTTGCGTTGTGTTTCCTTCTCGGCCCGTCGGCGCAGGCGTTCCTCAGCCCGCAGGATGAGGAAGTCTAAGATAGCGCCGGCGGATTTCGTGTCGGCGGCCAGCCAGTTGTCGAAATGGTCGCGGACCGAGTTTTCGACCAGCCGCTGCGCCTCGACCGTCGCAAGGCGGTCCTTGGTCTGGCCGACGAATTCCGGTTCAGAGATGAAGCACGACACCAGAGCACAGCCACCGGCCATCAGGTCATCGCGGGTGATCTGCGCAGCCTTCTTGTTGTTGATCAGCTCGCCATAGGCCTTGATGCCCTTGAGCACTGCGGCCCAGAACCCTGCAACATGGGTGCCGCCTTCGGGTGTTGGGACGGTGTTACAGTATGACTGGATGAAGCCATCACGCGAGGGCGTCCAGTTGATCGCCCATTCGACCTTGCCGGGGGTGCCAAATTTCTCCTGAAAATCCACGGTGCCTGCAAAGGGCTGCTCGGCATAGGTGGACGAACCGTTCATCGTCTCTTTCAGATAATCGGAGAGCCCGCCGGGGAAGTGGAAAGTGGCCTCAGTAGGCGTTTCGCCGTCGTCGATGGCGGATTTCCAGCGGATTTCGACGCCCGAGAACAGGTAGGCCTTAGAGCGGATAGATTTGAACAGGCGCGCCGGTTTGAATTTGTGGTGACCAAAGATTTCCGCATCCGCGTGGAACGTGACAGTCGTGCCGCGCCGGTTCGGGGCTGCGCCGATCTTTTCCACAGGGCCCAACGGGATTCCGCGCGAAAACCGCTGTTCGAACAGCGTCTTGTCACGCGCCACCTGTACGACCATCGAATCCGACAGCGCGTTGACCACAGACGCACCCACGCCGTGCAAACCACCCGAAGTCTGGTAAGCCTTGCCCGAGAATTTGCCACCTGCGTGCAGGGTGCACAAGATCACCTCAAGCGCGGATTTGTCCAGGAACTTGGGATGCGGGTCGATCGGAATGCCGCGCCCGTTATCCCGCACGGTCAGGGCATAGTCCGCATGCAGCTCAACCTCGATCCGGTTGGCATGGCCCGCGACCGCTTCGTCCATCGAGTTGTCGAGAATCTCGGCCACCATATGGTGCAGCGCGCGTTCATCGGTGCCGCCAATATACATGCCGGGGCGTTTGCGGACCGGTTCCAGACCTTCGAGAACCTCAATCGAGGAGGCGTCATAGGTAGTGGTCGCTTCTGGCGTCAACAGATCGTCGGGCATGGGTGCTGCTCTTGTTTTTGAGTTTCCCCCATTATGGCAGGTGATGTGGTCCGGGGGAAGAGGGACGCGAGGTGTTGTGGATGGTTTCGGGCGGGTGAGTAAATGGCCCCTGTGCCGCAGTAGGCCCCATTTTGCATCATCAGGCATCGCACTGGCCACCTTTTGCGATGAAACACCATTCACGGTAGTGATCGACGATCCGTCTGCAAACTCCGGCTCATAGCGGCTGCAGTTTCGCCTTGAGGATTTTCGTTGCCTAAACCGTTGATCCCGTTCACACTTACCCAATCACAACAACGGGTACTTGAGGTTCGGGCGTCCAAAACCTTTTCGATCGAAAACAGATTTGCAGGACGGGAGGACGACATGAAAACACTGACCTTTGGGCTGACCTTAGCCATGCTCGCGACCCAAACATTAGCACAACAGACGCTCAGCCTGGCGTCACCGATCCCGGACGGGGCGGAAACGCGGTTTTGCTATTACAAGGGGCTGGCTTATTCCCCGGATTCCTTCATCGTGATCTTCGGCGACAATACCGTCACGGACACGATCAGCACACGAGAGGAGCGGTTGCTGCGTTGTGTGAGCAATGACAAAGGTAACATGCACTGGAAACCACAGAGCACGTTTCAGGTAGGCCGATAAGACAGACGCGCCACCATCATCGAAGGCTTAACGGTCGGATCAGACCGCCATTCCAATCAGCGCGACTCCGGCGGCCATGAGTACGGCGGCACCCAGCCGTCGTATCCAGTTGCCTTCCTTGAGGAATATGAACCCGATCAGTGCTGCGAAGATGACCGAAGTTTCGCGCAGCGCCGAAACTGCGCCCAATGGTGCGAAGTTCTTGGCATACAGCACCAGACCATAAGCTGTCATTGAAACCAGCCCGCCAAGAATACCTGTCATCCATATTTTGACTGGCAGGTCTTTTAAGGTCGCAAGTTTCCGAACCCCGACAAAACCGGCTATGAACAGATGCAGAAACGCCCCCCACGCCCAATAGCTGAGCGTATTGCCCGATAGCCGAACCCCGATCCCGTCAACGACCGAATAGATCGAGATGCAGAACCCGGTGCCCAGCGCGAACACCAGCGCGCTGCGCCCTACGCCCGAGCGTAGCGCTTTCCAGCTGCTCAGCTGAATGCCAACGGCGATCAAGGCGATACCGATCCAGGCCTGAAAAGGCAGCACTTCTCCGACCAGGACCATTGCCCAAAGCGAAACCAGCGCCGGAACAATTCCGCGGGCAATGGGATAGACCACACTCAGATCACCATGCTGATAGGCCTTACCCAGCATGAAATAATAGCCGAAATGCACGATAGTCGAGAGCAGGATATAGGTAAAGCTCTCTGCGCTTGGCAGCGGCAGCACCATCACCATGACCGTCGCAGGCAGCACGTGACCTAAAGCGACCAAACCCAACATGGTGGTTCGATCAGCGGCCGTTTTCACGATCGCATTCCAAACCGCATGCAACAAAGCAGCCGAAAGAATAATGAGGACGACGAACAGGGTCATGCCCGGACCTTTCCCGCAGAGATTGTGCGCATCAAGGGTCGGTTGCCCTATTCACATGGCGCGATGTCGACCAAGTCGCAGATTCGTGTCAAGCCCGTTTCAATTCGGCTGGCTTGTCAGCCAAGTCTCGATTTTCGTGACTGGCCCTTCCCAACCCGGTTCCATGAACAGGAAATGGGCATGACCCTGGACCAGCAAAAAGGTTCCGCGATCCTCATAGCGCTCTGCCAGTGCGCGGCAGGTATGGGGATTAACAGCCCTGTCTTCGGCACCTGAGACCACCAAAACGGGGCAGTCAACCTTGTCGAAATCAACCTTGATTGCGTGGTGGTCATCGAACATCCAAAAGAACATCTCAAACATCACACGCCCGCTTTCAGCCCCCAGCTGATCGTACACCTCATGCTGTTGCGCCTCACCCATCTTATTGAGCGCGAACGGTGCCATCAGTTCGAACTCGACCCGCATGGGCTGTTTCCAGAAGGCCCCGCCCTCCATCAAAGCGCGCGGCACCGCCCGCTCATCGTCGGTTTCAGGTAATGTTCCCCAGGGCGCATTCGGATTGATCAGAACGATGGCGCTGGCCAAACCCCGGGACGCCACTTGTTGCGCCACGACCCCGGCAATGGCATGCCCCAGAATGACAGGTTTGCTGTTCAGACCCTGAACAAATTCCGCTATGTCGTTTGTGTAGTCCATGACGCTGGTATCGGTCAGACCCGGGTCAGGGTCCGCTTTGGGATCGCCGCCGTGGTAACGCAAGGCAGGAACGTGTACCGTCCAACCCCGGTCGCGAAAAAAAGCTGCGTAATCCTGCATGCACCAGGGTCCGGCAAAAGCTCCGTGGATCAGAACAATCTCTTTGGTCATTGAAACCTCCCTCTGCGCTGTTTCCAGTATGGGGATGTGGTAAGATGTTACAACTGCTCGTGATCCCTGTTGCAGGACACACAGTAGGTCCTAAAATCGGGCATATGAGTTTCATAGCCGATAACCAACTGCCGCTGCTAATCCTGTTTTTCCTCATGGGATCCATCGGCACCGCATTTCTGTTTCGTAAACCTGCGGGGCATCGAGCATGGAAACTGGCCGATCTGGTCTGGGTCGTGCTGGGTGGCTTCGGCGCATTGGTGGCCGTTTTGGCGGGGCTTTATACCTCTGACAGCTCACGGTTGGATCGTCAGATCGACGTGGCCTACGCAGCAACGCTGGCTTTCGACCGCGACGCCGCACGGTTCCGACTGCGGTTCTGCGACCCCGCCTACGACCCGGACACAGCGGTTCTGTGCGACAAGGTCGAATTCCTGTCGGCCTCAACCGCCAGCAACTCGGAATTACCCTTATTCATCGCCGTCACAAACGAGGTTGCCCCACTGCAAGGCCTGCATTTCCTGTTTGGACGCCAGTCCAAGGATGAAATGGAGGAAATTCGCGGCATGGCAGCAAAGGCTGATGCCTTCGACATCGATCAGTTTCTGGTCTTCACCTCTATGGACGAGAAAACTCAGGCGGCCATCGATAACATGCGCCGCAAGGTTCCGGCGATCGCCGGAGACTACCTGATCCTTGCTCAGAGCTATGACGATCTGATCGAGCAGGTCAGCAAACTGAAAGAAGAATGGGAATACCTGCAGGACAATGCCCATATTCTGGTCTTACAGATTGTGGCCCTGTGCCTTGTCAGTTTTGCAGCCCCGTTCCGGCTGGGAAAATCTCTGGTTGAATTGCGTGCGACCCTTAACGCCGGTAAGATTGCGCCAGCACCTGCGGATCGGTCCCCAGAAAATAGCGCAGAAGTGTCCATAGATTCCGCGCGCCCCGCCGAAACCACCCCACCCGCTCATAGCGCTCCGCACTCGTAAAGGCGCGCGCGTCCAGAATCGTGATGCGAGGTAACGCACGCACCAGCGCCACATCCTCCATCAGCGGTTGGTCCGGAAACCCTCCTGCCGCTTGATATATATAACGTGGCACCAGCAGGCCCTGATCTCCGTATGGCAACCCAAACACCCGGCTGCGCAGATTGGCCCAGCCAGCCACCCATGCCGGAGCGAGCCCGCGCGCGCGGAACGCCAACCGGAAAGCGGCCGGTTTGTTTGAAGGTAGATGGGCGCTTACGGTCTCGCTCCACCCTTTCTGCAATACAGTGTCCGCATGAAGGATCAGCAGCCAATCACCTTTGGCCTGCGTGCACCCACGGCGTAGCTGTCCACCTCGTGATGGCGTGCCTGACACAATCTCGGCACCAGCCTCTTCCGCAATATCCAGCGTGTGGTCAGTTGATCCAGCGTCACTGACGATCAGTTCCCGGATCAACCCGGTGTGCAGACCTTCCATCAAAGCTTCCAGACACGCGGGCAATGCATCGGCGGCATTAAGGGTCGGTATCACAACGGAGATAGGGGCAGGCACGTCTGATAACCTCTGGTCTTGGCATCGGATCTTCCTATATCACGAGGCCTGAGGAAATGACGAGGACCAAGCCATGCCCACCCGCCGCATACTGCGCCTGACCGGCTCGGACACCGAAAGCTTTTTGCAGGACCTGATTACCAACGACATTAAGGGGTTGAACAACGGGCTGGTCTACGCTGCTTTGCTTACTCCGCAGGGAAAATACCTGGCGGATTTCTTCCTGAAACGAGATGCCGATGGTATCCTTCTGGATGTGGCCGAGCACCTTGCGGACGATCTGGTCAAACGTCTGGCGATGTACAAATTGCGTGCAGATGTAGCGATCGAGGGCACAGATCTGAACCTGCAACGCGGCATCGGAGCGGCGCCGGATACTGCCCTGCCCGATCCCCGTCACACAGACATGGGCTGGCGCAACTATTCCGCCGCCCCTGAAGGCGATGACGGATCCGATTGGGATGCACTACGCGTCCGGCACTGCATTCCCGAGGCAGGCACAGAGCTGACCCCGGACAGCTATATCCTTGAATCCGGGTTCGAAGCGCTGAATGGCGTTGATTTCAAAAAGGGCTGCTATGTCGGTCAGGAAGTGACCGCGCGCATGAAGCACAAAACCGAACTGCGCAAAGGTCTGCGGCGCGTCGTTGTGCAGGGCGCGGCCCCGGTGGGAACCGAGATCACGGCAAACGGCAAACCCGTCGGAACTTTGTACACGCAAGCCGGCGGGCAAGGGATTGCATACCTGCGATTTGATCGCGCAAGGGGTGAGATGCGGGCGGACAACGCCACGGTGCGTCTGGAAAACTGAGCTGATCTTGTTGCGAAATCGGCACGTCCAACACAGCAGCTTGTATCGTAAAGTTTGAACCTATCGTCGTGCGCTGCCACAGTGCGGGTAAACAGGGCAAACCGGATTTCTGCATGTTTCGACTTTATTCCGCGATCTGGCGTGCCAGTGCTGGGCGGCAAATAATCTTAATCCTGCTTTCCATTGCCATTGCCGGCCTTGCCGCCGTACCGCTGGAGTTTCAGCGCGACATCATCAACCACCTGACGTCCGACGATGTCGGCATCGAAAAGCTGATCCAGCTGGGCATAGGCATGATGGCGGTCATCCTGCTGAGCCTCGTGTTGAAATGGATATTGGGGTTTCGAGCCGGCACCCTGGGCGAAGACATGATCCGGCTGATCCGCCAGCGCTTACTGTGGCGATCGACTGACCTGAAGGAAACCGGCGAAAGCCTGCGCAAAGGCACCATGACCACAGCCATTTCGGCTGAGGCTGAAGAACTGGGTAAATTCGCGGGCGGCGCATTCTCGGACCCGGTTGTTCAGATTGGAACGCTGATCAGCGTCATTGGCTATATCTCTTCCACTCAGCCGGGTCTGGGTCTGATCGCGTTTTCTATGATCGTTCCGCAAATCATCATCGTTCTGGTCTCGCAGCGCAAAGTGAACACTTTCGTGGCGGAACGTGTCCGTATTCTACGCGGTGCCACGGACCGGCTGACGACCGAGGACATTGAAGCCGTCGAGCGGGATATCAATGCCATGTTCGATGACATATACGACACGCGACGTCGGATGTTCCTTTGGAAACTGTCAGCAAAATTCCTGCTGAGTGTGATTAATGGGGCCGGCACCGTCGGCATCCTGATGCTGGGTGGCTATTTGGTCCTGCAAGGGAAAACGGATGTCGGCACCGTGGTGGCTGCCACTAGCGGGCTCAGCCGCATTCAGGGACCCACAGCGTTTTTGATTGCATTCTATCGCCAGGTCAGCGCCAATCGCATCAAATACGAGTTGATGCTGGAGCTTTTCGGCCCGGATCCAACACGCTATCGTTACCGCCCTTCCGCATAAAAAAGACCGCACGGCGGGTGCCTGCGCGGTCTGATGTGAAAAGTGACAAAACGTCACGCGCGTTCGGAGTATTCCATCGTTTCCGTGTTCACGATGATCATTTCATCCTGACCGATGAACGGCGGAACCATGACTTTCACGCCGTTGTCCAGCACCGCAGGCTTGAATGAGTTCGCCGCAGTTTGACCTTTTACCACCGGCTCGGTCTCGACGATTTTACAGGTCACTTTCTGCGGCAGCGTCGCGTTCAACGCCTCGCTTTCGTAAAATTCGACAACGATGGTCATTCCGTCCTGCAGAAACGGGCGGCGTTCACCCAGCAATTCTGCAGGCAATTCAATCTGTTCGTAGGTCTCGGCGTCCATGAACACAAGCATCCCGTCGGATTCGTACAGGAATTGCTGGTCCTTTTGCTCAAGACGCACACGTTCGACTTTGTCCGCAGACCGGAAGCGTTCGTTCAGCTTCGAGCCGTTGCGCAGGTTGCGCAGTTCGACTTGTGCAAAAGCCCCGCCTTTGCCGGGCTTTACATGGTCAACCTTGACCGCTGCCCACAGGCCATCGTTATGCTCAAGCACATTGCCGGGGCGAATTTCGTTCCCATTTATCTTGGGCATTGCATAAATCCTTCACAAACGGTTGATGCGTCAGTTGCGCTCCCTATATCTGGCGGGATCACACCTGACAAGACAACGAAACCTAGTGCTGCAGGTGCAGCGAGATATGCAAATGACGCAACGCAACTATGCATTTCAAGTGTATCCGAATCACGCTTAATAGGTCATAAGGACCCTCACGCCGAAAATGCAAGAGCAAGAACAACAAGGGAAACGAGATGAGAGATTTCGTTGACGGCACTGCCTTTAACAATGAGCAAGGCAATCGTGCCCGTAAACTTTTCGCGGCCGTTGTGTTGGCTGCGCTGGACGATGCAATTGCCGATGACAAGAAGTATGGCAACGGTCCGGAACAGATTGCCCGTTGGGCCCGGTCGCGCGATGGCCGCGAGGTTTTGTCCTGCGCGGGTATTGACCCGAATGAGCGGGTTGTGGACGGGTTGATGGAATTCGTTGGACGTGGTGTGCGCACCTCGGTTGCGCTGTCGCGTGAAGAAAGCGAACGCCGCAATGCTGCACAACAGGCCGAAGCCGCCTGATCCAAGGCGTTTTCGTAGTGAAAAAACGCGCTCTGCCTATCAGAGCGCGTTTTTCTATTTTGGGTTCCCTAGCATTCAGTATGTTAGATCAAAAGAACAACAGCCATTGCCGCACCACCCAGATTTCAGCCGCCAGCATGGTCGCAAACAGCGTTTTTCCCCAAACCGGCAATCCGCGCTGCCACAGCAATACATATGCAGCCAGACAGACCGCGGCTGACACTGGCGCCACCCACAGGGCATGATGGTCACTGTCCCAGTAACTGACAGGGCTGTGAAACACCCAGTCGCTGAAGGGCCAGAATTGTGGTCGTCCGTCGCCAGCATGAAGCAGAAAATCTGTCGCAAGATGCAACAGACCTGCCGCTGCCCCGACAGCCAGGACACGCCAACCTTTCCAAACTGCCAATAACAATACTGCCCCCCAAATCAGGAAGGAATTGTCTATGGCGAATACGGTCTGCCAGGTCGGGGAAAAGTAAAGCTGCTCAAAAACCACCTGTTCCGGAATGCCCAAAACAAACAGGGACACGCCCGCCATGAGGTACAGGGACATATCCGGCAGCAACGCTCCGACCAACGCAGCCCACAGGATACGCCCTTGCGGAGGCCGGGCAAACGCGGCGGCCCCGATCAAAAGATGCGCTGGCGTGTTCATCCGGGGCTTTCCCTTTTGGCTCAAATCATATCATCTGCGCCTCGACGTATAGGAGACAAGACATGGTTCGCGCCATCATGATTCAAGGCACCGGCAGCAATGTCGGAAAATCGGTTCTGGTGGCCGGTCTGGCGCGCGCCTACACGCGCCGTGGGTTTCGGGTGGCGCCATTCAAACCGCAAAACATGTCGAACAATGCAGCCGTCACCGAAAACGGGGGCGAGATTGGCCGCGCGCAAGCCCTTCAGGCCCGAGCGGCCAAACGGGCAACTCACACGGATATGAACCCTATTCTGTTGAAGCCTGAAACCGATACCGGCGCGCAGATCATCGTTCAGGGGCAACGGGCGGGCACAATGAAGGCCGGGGACTATCGCAAGGACAAGTCCAAATTACTAGGAGCTGCTCTGGAAAGCTTTGATCGGCTCTGCGCCGATGCTGATCTGGTTCTGATCGAGGGCGCGGGCAGCCCGGCTGAGACCAACCTGCGCAAGGGCGACATCGCAAATATGGGATTTGCCTGCGCCGCGAGTATTCCGGTTGTTCTGGTCGGGGATATTCACCGCGGCGGCGTGATCGCGCAGATTGTTGGCACCCAGGCAGTGCTGGACGAGGGCGATCTGGCGCAGATCAGGGGGTTTGCCGTCAATCGGTTCAAAGGAGATGTGTCCCTGTTTGACGAAGGGCGCGATGACATCTCCGCTCGTACAGGCTGGCCCTGTCTCGGGGTCGTGCCATGGTTTCACGACGCCTGGAAGCTGCCGGCCGAAGACATGATGGACATCCGTTCTCATGCCGGCGGCGCGTGCAAGGTCGTAGTGCCTCAGCTGGAGCGTATGGCGAATTTCGACGACCTCGATCCGCTTTCGGCTGAACCCGGCGTGAGTGTCGAGATCATCCCCGGCGGACGCCCCCTGCCCGGCGACGCTGATCTGGTTCTGTTGCCGGGAAGTAAATCCACCATCGGAGATCTGACCTATTTCCGGGCACAAGGCTGGGATATCGACCTTTATGCCCATGTCCGCCGGGGCGGACATGTTCTGGGCCTGTGCGGGGGTTATCAGATGCTGGGTAAAACCATTTCCGATCCCGGTGGAGTTGACGGCAGACCCGGCAAAACTGACGGGTTGGGATTGCTGGATGTCGATACGGTCATGGGTGGCCAGAAACAGGTCATCCTGCGTACGGCCCACGCCCTGCCCGAACGCGAACCAGTCAGCGGGTACGAAATCCACATGGGTCACACCGACGGTCCAGACTGTGCCCGCGCATGGTTGGAGGTCGAAGGGCGACCAGAGGGTGCTGCCAGCAAAAACGGGCGGATCATGGGCAGCTATTTACACGGTATTTTTTCATCCGACGCATTCCGCGCGCGCTATTTGGCAACGCTGGGTGCGACTTCGGATACTGCCTACGAAGACGGTGTGGAACAGGCGCTGGACGATCTTGCCGATCATCTGGAACGCCATATGGATCTTGAGTTGCTACTGAGCCTCGCACAGTCGCCGCAGCGCGGCTGAAACTTATTCCATCTCTTTCGCGGCCAGGGCGCGTGCGATTTCCCGCCGCACCATCTTGCGCACGTTTCGCGTGATCCGTTCGCCCATGGCACCCTGCAGCTCCTGCCGCACAACTTCTGCGATCAGGTCGCGCAAAGTTTCTTCATCCATGTCGATCGTCGCGACCTCTTCCGCCCTGTCAGCGGCAGGCCCATTTTCGGCCTGTTGGGTCGATCGAATGAACTCCACGTGTTGGGCTGTGTCGGCCTCCGGCTGCGGATCGCTCGGTCCTTCCACCGCAGTCAGAACGGCAGTCCTTCCAGCGGCGAACTCCTCTTCGACATTCCATGGCAGAGCCTGTGTCGGTGTGCCCGAATAGGCATCTGCGCTGTCGCCATCCGGTTCCCACTGATCCTCGGTTTGCGCTATTGCCGCTTCCAACGCCTCGATCTTGGCGCTCAGGCTGATCGCAGGGTCATCTGAAGAGCTGGACTTTGCGACACTTGTCTCCGTCTCGTCAGCCGCAGCGTTGGCCGGATCGCCCGCCCGAACAATGTCGCAGGCGCGCAGCAGCATCGGCTTGGCCGAGTCGGCAACACCAGGTTTCGGCTTGGCAGGAATCGCTTCGGGCTGTGCTGGTTTGCTGATGCGTAGCGCGTCTGTCAGCACCAACCGCCCCGGCTTGCGCGCTGCACCCTGTTGATCCGAGGCGGATTTACCGCGACTGTCTTCACTGACCAGACGTTTGACCGAAGACAGAACGTCTTCGATCCCTGCTTTCACGACATTATCAGACATTGTTCTCTACCGCTCTATCGTTGGATCGAGTGTAGCCAAACAATCCGAGCCCTACAACAAATAGTATTACCGGTTAATCCCGACGCAACGCTTTGAGAACTCGATCCAGATCCTTGCTCTGTTTGCTGACACGCGCGGGGGCTTTCTTGACCAGGTTGTAGTACAAAGTCGGGTCGTAGATCTGAACTGCCAGACCCAGACGTTCTGCCGTCAAAAGGCCTTGCGCCTGCAAAAGCTGATACGCCGCGCGGGACCGTTCCGTTCGCGATGCCACTTCGGCCAGCTGCGCGTCCAGCAAATCCTGCTGGGCATTCAGAACATCCAACGTTGTCCGGGCACCCAAGGTCGCTTCTTCCCGGATGCCATCAAAAGCGACTTGCGAGGCGCGAACCCGTTCCGTTGATGCCCTGAGGCTGGCGCTGGCCGCCTGAAACGCGGCATACCGGTCTGTTACGCCCTGCGTAATGTCCTTCTGTACATTCAGAAGGTTCGCGCGCGACGCGTCCCGGTTGGCCATAGCGCGCCGCACATTCGCGGCCAAGCGGCCACCGGCATAAATGGGTTGGTTGAAATTCAGCGAAACGGTTGCGTCATTCACGTAATCGTCGTTGTCATAGCTTTCCCTCACGCCCGCATCCGCGTTCAGGCTGACATTCGGCCCAAGGTTGGCCCGTTGTTGCTGTACAATCAGATCAAACGCACGGACCTGATGCTGCGCCGACAGGATCGCCGGATGGTTGCGCTGCGCGAGGCTAACCGCCTCTGCCTCACTCCGTGGCAAATTAGGCAGGCTCGGTTGACCAGCTGTCCGCCCAGGCGCCTTACCAACCGCATTTACATATTCAGCCTGCGCAATGCTCAATTCACCGCGTGCGACCGCAAGATCCGCCTGCGAGCTTGCCAGCTGCGCCTCGGACAGAGCGACGTCAGTACGTGTAACCTCACCGACCTCAAAGCGGTCATTCGATGCGCGAAGCTCTTCCGCCGAAACATCCACGTTGTTCTGGCGAATTGTAACAGTCTCTTCCTGAAGCAGCACACCCAGATACGCGTTCGTAGCACGGATAAGGACCTGTTGCTCGATATCGATAAGGGTTTGCCGGGTCGACAGCACGGTTTCCTGCGCCGATTGCTTGCCCAGAACCGAAGCGCCGCCATCATACAGAAGCTGCCCAAGTGTCAGACCGGTGAAAAAACGGGACGGCTCGCTCGTCGTGACTACGTTGTTGGTCCGTGACCGGGTGTAGTCCTGACTGACCTGCACAGTCCAGTTGATGATTGGGCGCAACGCGGAAAGCGCGATCGCCACGTCTTCATCAGCTGCTCGCAACAGCGCCCGGTTCTGCTCCAGCAAGCCGCTCGTGTTATATGCACCAATGAAGGCGTCTGTTATATTATCAGCCCACACCGCGCGCCCTGGCATTACGCTCATGGCAAGTCCTGCGGTCACTGCGAATGCCCTGACCAGCTTGCCTGTCGCTGAACCACGCATACCGAAATCCTCTCAAATCGAAATTACACTGCCCTGCAGGCAGTTTGCGGTCTTCTTTTCAACTAATCAAGGCGGCAGAAAAATCTATCGGCGGACTATAGCGAAAATGCACACTCTGCCGAAAAGCTCTCTAGTATCGGTGCACTGGCGTTGAACGCATCCCGCCAGCTGACGCGGCCACCGGTCTTTCGACCGATCCGTACGGTCCCAAGATTGCCTTCGACAAACAGGCAAGCGATCCGGCCGTGTTCCTTGAGCTGATCCAACAGAGCTTCGGGAACCCGTTCGACGCCGCCCTGCACCATAATTGCATCGTAAGGACCATGCTCAGCCACGCCCTGCTCCAACGGACCTACATGGATAATGGCATTGTCCACGTCTGCCTCGGCCAGAAGGTTTTGTGCCTCTGCTGCCAGCGAGTCGTCGCTTTCCACACCAACAACCAATTGCGCCATTCGCGCGGTCACGGCAGTGGAATACCCCGTCGCAGGAGCGATATCGAGAACCATCTCGTCGTTCGAAATGTTGAGCGCATCCAGCATTTTCGCCAGTGTTCTCGGCTCGAGCATACTGCGCCCGTCACCCAGATCGACTACGCCGTCGACATAAGCAGCTTCTCGCTGCGCGTCAGGTACGAAATTTTCGCGCGGGACATTCAGCATCGCCTCTATGATCGGGAACTTGGTAACATCTGAAGGTCGAATCTGTGTATCGACCATGGTGCGGCGCCGGGCTGCGAAATCTGTCATAGGATCTCTCGTCTTATTCCCAAAGTTATCCGGCTTGTGCCACATCCTGAACCGCCCAGCAACGGCCCTGTTGACGCAACCCGCTTACGTCTTTGCGTTTGCGGTCGCAGGCTTTGGTAAATTTCAATCTAGTCGTCGAAATTGCGCGCAATCCACTGGACGCCCTTTAGGAAAGCTGTTAAAACCCCAAGCACACCACAGCAAGTATTTGATTTTGCTTGAAAAGGCGAGTTGGCGGAGTGGTGACGCAGCGGATTGCAAATCCGTGTACACCGGTTCGATTCCGGTACTCGCCTCCAAATTTCATGCAGAATTAAGATACAGTTTACCCGGAGACGTTCGGATCTCGGATTAAAGTGCCTTCGCCGATCTTGCTTCGACCGCATCAAAACAGCACCGTGTATACATAAGACATGTGGTGTCTCCACGCGTCTTTGCAACTGCTGCTATGCAGCGCCGTGTTTTTTTACCTTTCTCGCCCCGCCACCATATGGGAAATATTATGTCCTAAAATCAATCAAAAACGAAATTTCATGACAAGGCGGGCAGGATGAATTAGGAGTTTAAGAAAGAAAGTAAGTTCTGGACGTATTGTGGAACACATAACCTTTACCTTCGAGATGGGAGTCGTTTGCGCCCTTCTGGCTTTCACCGTTTTTCTGTTCGTATCCGAAATCGTCAGAATCGACCTTTCCGCCATATTGGTTCTGGTTCTCATCGGCTTGCTCAGCTACGCGCCGGGTCTTCAAAATCTTGCGGATGTCCCCCGTCTGTTTGATGGGTTTGCATCCAATGCTGTCATCTCGATCATTGCGGTGATGATCGTCGGTGCGGGTTTGGACAAGACGGGTATCATGAACAAGGTAGCTGCCGTCATCCTCAAATATGGTGGTAAATCCGAAGGCAGAGTTGTGCCAATCATTTCCGGAACTGTTGGCGTTATTTCCTCATTCATGCAGAATGTCGGCGCCGCCGCTCTGTTCCTGCCGGTTGTCAGCCGCATTTCTTCACGGTCAGGTATCCCCCTATCGCGTCTGCTGATGCCGATGGGATTCTGCGCCATTTTGGGTGGCACCATGACGATGGTCGGTTCTTCGCCTCTTATCCTGCTCAACGATCTTGTCCTGACGGCTAACGACGGTTTACCGGACTCGCAGAAAATGGAGCCCTTCGGCCTTTTCTCGGTCACACCGATCGGGGCAGTTCTGATCCTGACAGGAATAGGCTATTTTCTGCTTTTGGGTCGCTGGGTTTTGCCTGCAGCTGAAGGGCCGGACAATACAGGCACCGGACAAGGGACACAGGAATACCTGCAGCGGGTCTATGGGCTCAAAGCGGATGTGTTTGAGGTCGTGGTGCCTGAGGACAGCCCTTTGGTTGGTGAGATCCTGGCCGATATCAACCATGAAAACCACCTGTATATCATTTCGACCTTCTATCGCGGCAAGACTTCGATGGTTCAGGTGTTGACGGCCGAAATTGCGGCACCCTGTCGGTTGGCCATCGTCGGGCGACGTTGGGAAGTGGAGGTATTCGCTAAGAAGTTCGGACTGACCGTTCTGCCAGACCTGGACATTTTCGTCGAAGAGTTCGCCCCCACCAATGCGGGGGTTGCCGAGGTGGTCGTCACGCCAGACAGCAAGCTGATCGGCAAATGCCCCCGCGAGCTTTTGTTCCGCAAGACCTATGGCATGTCGCTGCTGGCCATTCACCGGGGCGAAGAGACGCTCAGCCATGTCGAGACGGACGACCACAAATCCACTCAGATCGGACTCGAGAAATTCCAGGCGGGTGATATGCTTGTGGCGCATACCAGATGGGACAACCTGATGCGGATCAAGCGTGATCCGGATTTTGTTGTTGTGACGACTGACTTTCCACAAGACGAGCTGAGGCCGCAGAAGGTCGGCTGGGCGCTGGCATTTTTTGCCATTTCACTGTCCTTGATTCTATTCACAGATGTCCGGCTTTCGCTGTGCCTGCTGACCGGAGCGGCAGGCATGATGCTGACACGGGTGCTGAGCGTGGATGAGGCATACCGGGCTGTTGGATGGAACACCGTTTTCCTGCTTGCCTGCCTCATACCATTGGGGCAAGCCGTGCAGAACACTGGCACCGCTGCATGGATTGCGCAGCAGATCATGGTAATTCTGGACGGCTGGCCGCTCTGGTCACTGCAAACCGGTATCGCCATTCTGGCTACAGCCTTTTCGCTGGTCATGTCGAATGTCGGGGCTACGGTCCTGCTCGTGCCGCTTGCAGTGTCGATTGCGGTGGCGGCAGGAGGGAACCCATCCGTCTTTGCTCTGACAGTCGCCATCTCCACCTCGAACAGCTTCATCATTCCAACCCATCAGGTGAACGCGCTGATCATGGGGCCGGCAGGTTACAAAGTGATGGATTTCGTGCGCTCGGGCGGAGTTATGACGGCTCTGTTTTTGGTCGTCTCGCTGGTTATGATCAACCTCATATATTAAGGCGAAAAGATCGGTTGTATTCGATGGCCTTTTCCCTCGTTCAAAAAGGCTCAGCTAAGGCAACCCGTCATCACGGTGGGCTACCCTCCATAAGATGTTGATAATCGCCGGGCTCATCCCAGACTAATCCCCTGCACACGATGCCGCCCATCGCCGTCCAGAGGTCGCTTTTTCTCCCTCGGCATAAATGTTACGCGCGACTCGCTTGACAAGCAGGCCAGCGGTGCCGCATGTCCCTTTCGTTGGTGTCGGCGACAGCCGATGAAAAGGGAATGCGTCAACGGGTTTACCGCCAAACGCAGCCGCCCCCGCGACCGTGAACGGAGAGGGTGCCCAATGCCACTGGCCACAGGCCGGGAAGGCGGGACATCCGACAGAGGCCCGCCTCTGGTATCTGCAAGCCGGGAGACCTGCCAACAACCGAAGTTGAAACCGGGCGGGGTGTTCCGGTGTCGGGTCCGTGACCAATCGTGGCCCGCATGAAACCCCGTCCCCCGCGAAGAGGATTTGGGGGGATGAGAGACATGACCGAAACTACACCAGTCGAGTTGCTGGTCTGTACCACCTGCCGGCGCGGGTCGCCTGTTGAAGATGACGCGCAGCGGCCTGGCACGTTGCTGCACAAGGCGCTTGAGCAAGCTGACCTGCCCGAGGGCATCACCCTGAAAGCCGTAGAGTGCCTGTCGAACTGTGACGAAGGCTGCTCCATCGTATTGCGCGGAGGTCCGGATCGCTGGACTTTCGTGTACGAGCACCTCAACGAAACCGACCATGTCGAGACCATCGTGGAGGGTGCCACGAAGTACCTCGCGACCGAGGATGGCCTGGTCAAATGGCGTGAACGCCCCGAACATTTCCGCAAAAACTGCGCAGCCCGCATTCCCCCGATTGGAGCCCCGAAATGAGCACTCTTGAAAAACTCCCCGTCACTGTGATCACCGGCTTTCTGGGCTCCGGCAAGACCACGCTGGTCAAGCACCTGATGCAGAACCCGCAAGGCAAGCGCCTTGCCGTTGTGGTCAACGAGTTTGGCGATGTGGGCGTCGATGGCGACATCCTGAAATCCTGCGCCATCCCTGATTGCCCAGCAGAAAATATCATGGAGCTGGCGAACGGCTGCATCTGCTGCACGGTGGCCGATGATTTCATCCCAACCATCGAGGCACTGATGGCGCTGGAGCCGCGCCCCGATCACATCCTGATCGAAACCTCGGGACTGGCGCTTCCAAAGCCACTGTTGAAAGCGTTTGACTGGCCCGATATCCGCTCGAAAATCACCGTTGATGGCGTGATCGCGCTGGCGGATGCCGAGGCCGTCGCTGCCGGTCGGTTTGCTCCGAATGTCGAGGCTGTGGACGCCCAGCGCCTGGCCGATGACTCGATCGACCATGAAACGCCCCTCTCCGAAGTGTTCGAGGATCAGATCTCGTGTGCCGACATCATCTTGCTGACCAAGCCGGATCTGGCCGGCCCGGAAGGTGTCGCAAAGGCCAAAGAGGTCATCGCAGCCGAAGCCCCGCGCCCGCTGCCGGTGGTTGAAGTCGCCGAAGGTGCCGTAGACGTACGCGTCGTGCTGGGCCTTGAGGCTGCCGCCGAAGATGACATGGACGCCCGGCCGAGCCACCACGACGGTCACCACGACCACGAGCATGACGATTTCGAAAGCATCATTGTCGAACTGCCTGAACAGACCGACCCGGCCCAACTTGTTGCCAATATCGAACGTCTGGCCAATGAGCTGAACATCCTGCGCGTCAAAGGGTATGCCGCCGTTCAGGGCAAACCCATGCGCCTGCTGGTTCAGGCTGTCGGTGCCCGCGTCCGTCATCAGTATGACCGCCCTTGGGCGCCCGGCGAGGAACGCCGCTCGCGTCTGGTCGTGATCGCCGAGCATGATGACATCAAAGAAGCCGCAATCCGCGATATCCTCGTGGGCGTGACCGAGGCAGCCGAGTAAAACCCATGCACGTCGTCTTCCGCGAAAGCCACGGGCTCGAGGAAACCGAGACCCCGACCGATCTGGGCCAAAGCCCGGCGGATCTGGTGGTGCTGTCGTTCTCCGATAGTGACCTTGGCGCTTTCGCGGCAGGTTGGCATCGTGGTGGCGGGCCTGAGGGACGTATGCCGACCTTGCGGCTGGCAAATTTGACGGCGCTGAAACACCCGCTGTCGGTCGATACCTATGTCGAACAGACGCTCGAAGGTGCCAAAGGCATCCTGATACGACTGATCGGCGGCGTGCCCTATTGGTCTTACGGCCTTCAACAGGTTCTGGCGTTGGCCCAATCTAAGGGCATCGCCCTGGCCGTTTTACCAGCGGACGGGCGCGAGGATAACCGGCTGGATGACTATTCCACCCTGCCCGTCTCGACCCTGCGACGCCTGTCGCATCTTTGCGACACGGGTGGCGAGGTCGCGGCCCAGGCTGCACTGGCGCAAATGGCTCTGGCAGCGGGGCTCTATGCAGGACCTGTTATGGGGGCCAAAACGCTGCCTGAATGCGGTGTCTGGTGTCCTGATCAAGGCGTAATCCCGGCGGAAAAAGCGTTCGAAGGCGATCGGAAACGCATTCTCGTCACCTTTTATCGTGCTTATCTGACTTCGGCGGACACCGCTCCGGTAGCGGCCTTGATCCGAAGCCTGCGCGCCCGCGGGTTCGATGCAGTGGGCCTGTTTGCTCCGTCGCTCAAGGCCCCTGCAGCCGCCGACTGGCTGCGGGAACAGGTTGTTGCGCTGAACCCATCCGCAATTATCAACGCCACTTCATTCTCGGGCAAAGGTGCGTCGGGAACGTCGCCGTTGGACGCGGCAAATGTACCTGTGTTTCAGGTCGCCCTCGCCACCTCGCGCCGCAAGGCGTGGGCCGAGGCGGAACGCGGGCTTTCCCCCGCGGATCTTGCCATGCATGTGGTACTGCCCGAAGTGGACGGACGGATCTCGGCGGGCATTGCGTCTTTCAAAGAACCCGGCAAGCGTGATCCGCATCTGGAATACGCGCGCTTTGCGCACCGGGCCGAACCGGACCGGATCGAAGCGATCATCGACCGTGTTTCCGGCTGGCTTGCTCTGAACGACAAACCCAAGGCAGACCAGATTCCTGCGCTGGTGCTGTCCACCTATCCCGGCAAAGACTGGCAAATGGCCCATGCGGTTGGCCTCGACGCGCTGGCGTCGGCCGAAGCGATGCTGGCCGACCTAAATAGCGAAGGCTATGACACCGCGACTGCCGAGCCGATTGCCGACACGCTTCTGGACACCCGGATATCGTGGTCGCTTGAGGACTACCTAACCGCACTCGCTGAGTTGTCCGAGACCCTGCGCGCCGATCTACGCACCGTATGGGGCAGTCCCGATAACGACCCAATCTTCGCACATGGCGCATTTAACTTCACCGCCCTGCGCCGGGGCAAAGCGTTGGTCGCACTGCAACCTGAACGCGGCACGCCCGAGTTGCGTGATGACGAGTATCATGACCTCTCGCGCACCCCGCGCCATAGCTATGTGGCGTTTTACCTGTGGTTGCGCAAAGGGCTGGGCGCGGATGCACTGATCCATATCGGCGCGCATGGCACTCTGGAATGGCTGCCAGGCAAATCGGTCGCCTTGTCAGCAGATTGCTGGCCCGAGGCGTTGATCGGCGATCTGCCGGTGATCTATCCCTTTATCGTCAACGACCCCGGCGAGGCCGCCCAAGCCAAGCGCCGGATCGGAGCTGTCACGTTGGGCCACATACCGCCCCCGATGAAGGAAAGCGGCACGCCGGATCGGATGGTGAGGCTGGAGTCCCTGTTGGATGAATTCTCGAACGCTGACGGGCTGGACCCCAAACGCCGCGACCGCCTGCAAGAAGATATCAGGGACGAGGCGCAGGCCATTGGTTTGGAAAGTGATCTTGGCCTCAATCAGGCGACTTGCACCGCCGAGGCTATCACACGCATCGACCGCTTTGTCTGCGATATCAAGGAAAGCCAGTTTGGCGACGGGCTGCATATCTTCGGGCGCGTGCCCGAGGTGACGGGCAATTTCGATCCAGCCCCTTCGGCGCACGCCGAACGCGACGCGCTGATCAAAGCGCTCGCGGGCAAACGGATCGAGGCCGGGCCATCGGGTTCGCCCTATCGCGGTCGGTCAGATGTTCTGCCCACCGGGCGAAACCTCTACACCACCGACCCGCGTTCAGTCCCGACCCGTGCAGCTTATACCCAAGGTGTCAAACTGGCCGAGGAACTGGTGCGCCGCCATCTTCAGGAAGAAGGCGATTACCCAAAGGGGCTGATCGTCGATCTATGGGGGTCGGCCACCATGCGCACCGCCGGAGAAGAGTTCGCCATGGCGCTGCACCTGCTGGGCGTCAAACCCGTGTGGGACAAAGGTTCCGAGCGGGTTTCCGGCGTAGAGGTGCTACCGATTACCGACCTGAGCCGCCCTCGTCTGGACGTGACCTTGCGAGTCTCGGGCCTGTTCAGGGATGTTTTCCCGACACTGTCGGCTCTCTATGGCCAAGCGGTTCGCGCATTGGCAGCGCGCGATGAAGCATCAGACTGGAATCCCTACGCTGGTCAGGAACCGGCGGTGCGGGTCTATGGACCTGCCCCGGGAAGCTACGGTGTCAACATGACCCAACTGTCCGAGGTGTATACCGACGAAGCCCGCGTTGAAGCCGGTGAGGCGTGGCTTGAGGCCAGCTCGTTTGCATTGGAAGGTGAACACATCTCACAGGACAAAGACGGTATCGCCCAACGCGTTGCAAACGCAGACAGCTTTGTCCACTTGCAGGACCTGACCGAAACCGATCTTCTTCTGGCCAACGACTATGCCACGCATGAGGCCGGCTTTGCCGCTGCCAAGAAGATCGCTGGTGGAACCGCACAGCTATACCACCTGGACAACACCAATCCCGAAAACCCGCGTGCCCGCACCTTGCCCGAAGAGATCAGCCGTGTCGTCCACGCCCGTGCCGCCAACCCAGGCTGGATCGCCGGAATGCAACGCCACGGGTTCCGTGGAGCGGCTGAAATCGCGGCGACGCTGGATCACATGGCATCGTTCGCGCATTTGTCGGGCACTGTCGCACCGCATCTTTTTGACCTCTATCACGATGCCACGTTGGGCAACGAAGAGGTGGACGCGTTCTTGCAAGAGGCCAATCCCAAAGCTCATCAGGCCATGCAGGACCGGTTCCGCGCGCTGCTGGAGGCCAGGCTTTGGAATACGCGCCGGAACTCTATCCGGGCTGATTTGGAGGAATTGAGATGAGTGCACCGATTGTTCAGGGCTGGTGCCCCGGCGCCCATCGTCCGATGATGTCCGGTGACGGTCTGGTCGTCAGGGTCAGACCCCGGTTGGCGCGCCTGGATGCCGATCAGGCACTGGGACTGTGCGATCTGGCGGACCGCTTTGGCAACGGCTCGATCGATTTGACCAATCGCGCCAATCTGCAATTGCGGGGCGTGGAAGAAGACGACCACCGGCCTCTGCTCAAAGAGCTTGCTGCGCTGAACCTGCTGGATGCGGAGCCCGGTATCGAAATACGCCGCAATATTCTGGTTACTCCGCTCTATCAGGCGGGCGATTTGACCGCTCGGTTGACCCGTGAACTGATTGACCGGCTTGCGGACCTGCCGGCCCTACCCGCAAAATTCGGCTTTGCAATCGACACGGGCCCCGAACGACTGCTGGCGTCGGATTCGGCTGACATTCGTCTGGAAACAGGTGCCGACGGTCTGATCCTGCGCGCCGATGGATGCGAAACAGGCCGAAGTTTGACCGAGGCCGACGCCATTGACCACGTGATCGCGTTGGCACGTTGGTTTGCTGAGACCTACACACCCGAGACACGCCGCATGGCGCGAGTCATGGACGCCTTGCCGCAGGAATGGCAAGGATGTGCGCCCGGTTCAGTTGGCGCGAAGCTTCAACCCGGCCGCTGTGAACTGGGTGCTCTTTACGGCGCGGCTTTTGGGTCGCTGCCTGCGCGCAAGCTGTATGACCTGATCGAGAACAGTGGTGCTTGCGCCCTGCGCGTCACGCCGTGGCGGCTGATCCTGCTAGAAGGCGGGGCGGCGATACCTGCCCCGGCGTTTGTCGAAGATGGAACCGATCCGTTGATGACCACCGACGCCTGCCCCGGCGCACCGTTCTGCCCGCAGGCTCAGGCAGAGACGCGCGACGTCGCCCGGGCGTTGGCTTCGCGGGTTTCCGGACGCCTCCATGTTTCAGGTTGCCGCAAGGGGTGCGCTCGCATGGGTCCTGCCGACATCACATTGGTGGGCGCAAACGGACGATTTGATCTTGTAAAACAGGGCCGCGCGGGGGATGAGCCCTGCCAGCGCGGGCTGGCCCCGGAAACACTCATGACCATGGACTTCACCTGATGCCCTATACATACGAAACCGATGGCGCGGCGATCTACAAGGAAAGCTTTGCCACCATCCGGTCAGAGGCTGATCTGGCCCGTTTTGATGCCGATGAAGAGCAGGTTGCCGTTCGGATGATCCACGCCGCCGGAATGGTCGGGCTGGAAGAGTTCGTTCATTTCTCGCCCGGATTTGTGTCGGCCGCCCGCACTGCGTTGGAGGATGGCGCGCCGATCCTGTGTGACGCGCGCATGGTCAGCGAAGGCGTCACCCGCTTTCGCCTGCCCGCCGATAACGAGGTGATCTGCACCCTACACGACGAGCGCGTACGCCCGCTGGCTGCCGAGATGAGCAACACCCGATCCGCCGCCGCGCTGGAGTTGTGGCGTCCGCATCTGGAGGGCGCGCTTGTCGCCATCGGCAACGCGCCCACCGCACTGTTCCATTTGCTGAACATGCTGGAAGACCCCGAGTGCCCGCGCCCCGCTGCGATCATCGGCTGCCCGGTTGGCTTTGTCGGCGCTGTGGAATCCAAGGACGCGTTGTGGGAGGCACAACCGGTGCCGTCCTGCATTGTCAAAGGGCGTCTTGGCGGCAGCGCCATCACCGTGGCGGCCATCAACGCCATCGCTAGCCGGGCAGAATGACCATGGGTACCATATACGGTGTGGGCCTTGGCCCCGGCGACCCGGACCTGATGAGCGTCCGGGCGGATCGCCTGCTGCGCAATGCAAAGCATGTGGCGTTTTTTCGAAAACCCGGTCGCAGTGGTCAGGCGCGCAAGATCGTGAACGGTATGATCCCCGAAGGTGCAGTCGAGTTCCCGATGGAATACCCTGTAACTACAGAGATCCCGGTGACAGATCCGCGCTATAACGAATTGCTGGCTGCGTTTTACGAAGACTGTACCAAGCATCTGAAAACCCTGTCGGAACAGGGTGAGGATGTCGTCGTTCTGTGCGAGGGCGATCCGTTCTTCTACGGCTCGTTCATGCATCTTTACAATCGTTTGCGGGAAGATGCTCCGGTTGAAGTTGTGCCAGCCATCACCGGCATGTCCGGAGCCTGGACTGCGACAGGTGATCCGATCACATGGGGTGATGATGTGCTGACCGTGCTGGTTGGCACCCTACCCGAAGACACTCTGGCCGAACGCATGGCTCAAACCGATGCTTTGGTTGTGATGAAAATCGGGCGGAACATCGACAAGGTGAAACGGGCTTTGAAGACTGCGGGCCTGTATGATCGGGCATGGATCGTCGAATATGCGCAGATGCCGAACCAGACCGTGACAAAGCTGTCCGAAGCCTGCGAGAAGATCACCCCGTATTTCTCGATCATCGTCGTGCACGGTCAGGGACGGCGACCATGAGCGGCTGGGTCAAAATTGCCGGTCTGGGGCCGGGTGACGAGGCGCTTGTTACACCAGAAGTAACAGCCGCGCTGGCCGAAGCCACCGATGTTGTGGGCTATATCCCATATGTGGCGCGTATTGCCGAGCGCCCAGGCCTTACACTGCATGCCAGTGACAACCGGGTCGAAATCGACCGCTCGCAACACGCGCTGCAAATGGCTGCCGATGGCAAACGGGTGGTCGTTGTATCCTCGGGCGATCCCGGCGTGTTTGCCATGGCGGCAGCCGTCTTCGAAGCGCTGGAGCACGGCCCCGCGGAATGGCGCGACCTTCGGATCGATGTTCTGCCGGGGATCACGGCGATGTTGGCTGCATCCGCGCGCGCGGGCGCCCCGATGGGGCATGATTTCTGCGCCATCAACCTCAGCGACAACCTCAAACCATGGTCATTGATCGAAAAACGCCTGCGCCTTGCCGCACAGGCGGATTTCTCGATGGCCTTTTACAATCCGCGCTCGAAGTCCCGCCCGGAAGGCTTTGTAAAAACGCTGGAAATCTTGCGTGAAGAGTGTGAGCCCGAACGTCTGATCCTGTTCGCCCGCGCCGTATCGCGGGCCGATGAAGAGATGCGCATTTCGACACTGGCCGAAGCCACGCCCGACATGGCGGATATGCAGACCGTGGTGATCGTGGGGTCATCCCGAACGCGCGTCATCGAGCGCGATGGCGCACCCATCGTTTACACCCCTCGCTTCACTCCTGGTGAGGATCAGGGATGAGACAGCCAGTCCAGAACCTGTGCAACACTCGAAAGCTCTGTCCGCTGTGGCAGAACCGGGCGGTCGATCATCAGTACCGGCAGCCCCAGCGCCCGCGCCGCGTCCAGCTTGGCGCGTGCACCAGAGCCGCCAGCGTTCTTGGACACGACCAGCTGCGTCTGATGGCACTGCATCAGCGCTCGGTCGTCAGCTTCAGTAAATGGCCCTCGGGCGACGACCACCTCTGCGTTCGGCAAAGGCAAAGTGTCAGGTTCATCCACAAGACGCAGCAGGTATCTGTGCTGAGGCTGGGCCGTAAACTCTTCAAGATGCATCCGACCAACGGCGAGAAACACGCGCCGTGTGTCACCGGACAGTGCGTCTACGGCTGCCGCGATGTCAGGGACATGACGCCAGTTGTCGCCGGTCTGCGGCGTCCACGCAGCTCGGGTCAACGCCGTCAAACGCGCCTGCATCGTACCGCAAGCTTCTATTGCGTTCCGGCTCATTTGGGCGGCAAACGGGTGGGTCGCATCCACAACATGGGTGATGGCGTTCTCACGGATATAGGCAGTCAGACCTTCCGGACCGCCGAAGCCGCCAACCCGCACAGGCAAGGGCTGCGGGCGCGGGTTTTCTACCCGTCCGGCGTAGGAATACACAGCAGCAATCTCTCGTTCCGCAACGGCTTTGGCCAATGCATTGGCCTCAGTCGTACCGCCAAGGATCAGGAGGTTGGTCATGTCTGAAACTCCGTGGCTGACGGTCATAGGCTTGGGTGAAGATGGGCTTGATGGCCTGTCGGCTGCAAGCCGTCAAGTGCTGGACCGGGCCGAAGTGATCATGGGGCCGCCGCGTCACCTGTCGTTACTGCCCGAAACCGGGGCAGAACGCATCGAATGGCCGGTGCCATTCTCGGATGGATTACCGATCCTGCAAGGGTTGCGCGGAAAACAGACCGTTGTTCTGGCCTCGGGTGATCCGTTCTGGTTTGGCGCAGGCTCAGTCATCGCACGCAATTTCGATGCCGGAGAGTGGACCGCTCTGCCCGGCCAATCCACTTTTTCGCTGGCCGCAGCGCGACTCGGCTGGCCCCTGGAAAGCACCCTGACCTTCGGTCTGCACGCTGCTCCTCTGACCCGTTTGCGGCCTCATCTGGCTCCGGGCCTCAATGCGATCCTGTTGCTGCGCGACGGAAAAGCCGTGGCGGAACTGGCAACATATCTAACTGAGACCGGCTTTGCCGACTCTGCCCTGCACGTAATGCAAGCCCTCGGCGGTCCGCGCGAAAGCTCTCGAACCGTCACCCTGACCGAAGCCTTGCTGGGCACGTTCGACCATCCCGTCTGCGTCGGGCTGGAAGTTACTGGCACAGGTCCTGCCCTTTCCAAAGCCTCTGGCAAACCAGACGACATTTTCGAGACTGACGGACAGATCACCAAACGACCGATCCGCGCGCTGACTCTTTCTGCGCTTGCCCCACAGCGGGGCGAGCATCTGTGGGATATCGGCGGAGGCACGGGTTCGATCAGCATCGAATGGCTGATGTGTGATCCCACCCTGACTGCTACCAGCATCGAGCCGCGTGCTGAAAGAGCCGAGCGCATTCGTCGAAACGCCGATGCATTGGGGCAGGATCGGTTGAATGTCATCCACGGCACCGCACCAGACGCGCTGTTCGGTATCGACATGCCGGATGTCGTTTTCATCGGTGGAGGTTTGAGTGCCAACCTGCTTGCCTGGCTGAGAGATGCACTTCCAAAAGGCACACGCCTTGTCGCCAATGCAGTCACATTGGAAAGCGAAGCGCTACTTGCACGATGGCACGAAGACTTGGGCGGCGACCTGTTGCGAATCGAGCTCGCACAATCTTCCCCGCTGGGTCCACGCCGCGGCTGGAAATCCGCTTATCCGGTGGTGCAGTGGAGCGTGACGCTATGATCGTTGCCGGATTGGGTTTCTCGTCTGCCGCCACCCCAGGCAGCTTGCGCGCCGCGTATGACGCCGCAGCCGCGAGCCATGATGTGACCGCCCTGGCAACCGTCGCCGACAAGGAAGGCCATTCCGCCCTGACAACCTTCGCCGAAGAGTTATCCCTTCCCCTGCATTTCGTTGCCGCAGCCGAACTGGCCGGGCTACGCACACTCACCTGCTCGACCCGTAGCCGCGCCACCTATGGCACCGGAAGCGTAGCCGAAGCATCCGCATTGGCCGCTGCCGGACCCGGCGCGCGGCTGTTCTCACCCAGACAGATTTCACACGACCGGCTGGCGACCTGCGCCATAGCCATCGGAGGACAGACATGACCGTTCATTTCATCGGCGCCGGACCGGGCGCTGCCGACCTGTTGACGCTGCGCGGACGCGATATCATCGCATCCTGCCCCGTTTGCCTCTATGCAGGCTCGCTGGTTCCGGAAGAGATCCTGAGCCACTGCCCCCTAGGTGCAAAGATCGTGAACACAGCACCAATGGATCTGGATCAGATCATGGCCGAGATTGATGCGGCACATAAAGCAGGTCAGGACGTGGCACGCTTGCATTCAGGCGACCTGTCGGTCTGGTCGGCGATGGGTGAACAAATCCGTCGCCTGAAAGAAATGGGCATCCCGGTCAGTGTGACCCCAGGTGTGCCGTCCTTTGCCGCAGCCGCTGCGGCTTTGGGCACCGAACTGACTTTGCCCGGGCTGGCGCAATCCGTGGTGCTAACGCGGACACCTGGGCGTGCATCCTCAATGCCCGAGGGCGAGACACTTGAGAACTTCGCCCGCACTGGGGCGACACTGGCCATACACCTTTCCATCGGGAATCTGGACAGTGTCATTGCCGATCTGACACCAGCCTATGGTGCCGATTGTCCGGTCGCCGTGGTCTATCGCGCAAGCTGGCCGGATGAACGGATCATACGCGCAACGCTGAAAACGTTGAAAGACTCGCTGGACGAAAGCATCTCGCGCACCGCTTTGATCATGGTCGGCCCTGCGCTGGCCGGTGAGGGTTTTGACGAAAGCTGCCTCTACTCCAAAACCTACGACCGGCGTTACCGCCCACAAAGCGCGGACAGCCCCTGGTCAAGCTGGAGCCACGGCGATGATTAACCCCCCCGGAATACTGATTTCGGCCCCTTCGTCGGGCACCGGCAAAACAACGGTCATGCTGGGCCTTTTACGCGCGCTGGCCGAGGATGGTCTGACCGTGCAGCCATTCAAGAGCGGGCCGGATTACATCGACCCCGCCTTTCACCGTGCGGCGGCAGGGCGGGCTTCGTTCAATCTGGACAATTGGGCCATGGGTGATCCGTTGCTCAACGCAATCTCGGCTCAGGCCGAAGGAGCGGATATCGTGGTGGCCGAAGGCTCGATGGGACTGTTCGACGGCGTGGCCAAACCCGGAGAGCTGGGCCATGGGTCGAGCGCCGAGACCGCTGAACGGATGGGGTGGCCGGTCGTTCTGGTTCTGGATGTGGGTGGTCAGGCGCAATCTGCTGCGGCCACGGCTCTGGGGTTCAAGATGTACAACCCCGATCTATCCTTTGCCGGTGTAATCCTGAACCGCTGCGCAAGCCCGCGCCATGAACGCCTGACCCGATTAGGGATGGAGCGCGCAGGCTTGCCGGTTCTGGGTGTGCTGCCGCGCCGGGGCGATCTGACGCTGCCTGAGCGGCATTTGGGGTTGATTCAAGCTGTCGAACATCCGGATCTGGAAAGCGCTATTGTCGGGTATGCGGCATTTTTACGCGAACACGTGGATCTCGAGGCGATTAAACGGGCGGCTTCCTCAGGCCCGGTTGGGCCATCGTCAGCCGCGCTGCCGCGTCCCCCGGCTCAGCGCATTGCATTGGCACGGGATGCAGCTTTTTCCTTTACCTATCCGCATTTGCTGGAAGGCTGGCGCGCGGCTGGGGCCGAAATCCTGCCCTTCTCACCCTTGGCTGATGAAGCTCCGGCGGCGGATGCCGATCTGGTCTGGCTCCCCGGCGGTTATCCGGAACTGCACGCTGGAACTTTGGCTGCTGCGCACACGTTCCTCAGTGGTCTGCGGAAACATGCAGAGAAAAAGCCAGTGCATGGGGAATGCGGTGGGTACATGGCGCTTGGTCAGGCCCTGATCGATAAGGATGGCGTCCGGCATGAAATGGCAGGCTTGCTGGGGCTGGTGACGTCTTATCAAAAACGCAAATTCAATCTTGGCTACCGCAAAGCCGAACTCCTGGCCCCCTTGCCAGGGTTTGCCGAAGGTACAGCGCTCCGCGGGCATGAGTTCCACTATTCCTCGATCGTGGATCAACCTGACGCGCCGCTCGCACGCGTGTTTGATGCCGAAGGTGCAGAAGGACCTCAGACAGGGTCCTCGCGTAGCCACGTCACCGGTACGTTCTTTCATCTAATCGCGGAGGCATCTGAATGAGCGGGTTTGTCTCTTTCGTCGGTTCCGGCCCCGGTGATCCGGAATTGCTGACGCTGAAGGCCGTCAACCGGATGCAGAAAGCCGACGCCGTGCTGTTCGATGACCTAAGCAGCGGGCCAATACTGAGCCACGCGCGCGAAGACGCGGATCTTGTGGGTGTCGGCAAACGTGCCGGTCGCCCCTCACCGAAACAGGACCATGTCAGCCGGTTGCTTGTGGACTACGCTCAGACTGGCCAACATGTCGTGCGGCTGAAGTCCGGCGATGGCGGCATGTTCGGGCGTCTGGAAGAAGAGCTTACCGCCCTGCGTGAAGCAGGCATTGAATATGAGATTATCCCCGGCATCCCCTCTGCCGTAGCGGCTGCAGCGGCCGCAGGCATTCCGCTGACGCGACGTCTGACCGCACGACGGGTGCAGTTTGTCACCGGACATGACGTCAGTGGCGCATTGCCGGACGATCTGAACCTAACTGCACTGGCCGATTCTCAGGCCACCACCGTCGTGTTCATGGGTAAACGCACCTTCCCTCTGCTGGTTGATGCATTGCAATCACACGGCCTGCCGCTGGATACACCTGCTCTGATGGCTGAATCCGTTTCGACCCCAGATCAAAAGCTGCAACGCGCCACTATCGGAGCTTTGGCCGAACAGCTGAAATCCGAAATCGGTCAAGCCCCGGCGCTGATCCTTTATGGGCCGCTGGCGGAGTTCGAAGATGATTGAATTGAGCCTGATTGGCATCGGCACCGGCAACCCGGATCATGTGACCTTTCAGGGCGCACAGACAATCCGGGCCGCGGACCTGATCCTGATCCCTCGCAAAGGGGAAAACAAAGCCGATCTGACCGGATTGCGCGAACAGATCATTGCGCAGGTCGCAGAAACCCCGCCGCTGATCGCCTATTTCGACATCCCCAAGCGCCGCGCGGATGACGGATATCTGCGGGGCGTCGACGAATGGCATGACGCCATTGCCTTGCGCTGGCAGGAGGCGATGGACGCTCACCCTGAGGCGCGGCATATTGCATTACTGATCTGGGGGGACCCGTCTCTTTATGACAGTTCACTGCGCATCGCGGCACGGCTGGACCCACAGCCCAACACTAAGGTAATCCCCGGCATCACCGCCTTGCAGGCGCTAACTGCGGCTCATGCGATTCCGATCAATGATCTGGGTGCACCCTATGTTGTGACCACCGGACGCCGTATCCGGGATGGGGGGTGGCCTGACGCTGCCTCGAAAGTCGCGGTTATGCTGGACGGGGAATGCTCGTTCCGATCCCTTGACATGACAGACTATGACATCTGGTGGGGCGCCTATGTGGGTATGAAAGAACAACTGCTGATCAGCGGCCCTCTGGATCAGGTCGCACAGCAGATCCTGGACACCCGCACCCGGGCTCGTGCGGATCATGGATGGATCATGGACATTTACCTGCTGCACAAGCGCGAGGGATAGCCCCGCGCGCCGAACACGGGTTTGTGAGTGCGCGAAACGAACAAGTCTGTCACACAGGTCTCAGCAAGAAATCGGAGACACGATGATGATGAAAACCTTCGTTCCCCTGCTCTGCCTGATCGCTTTGCCCCTCTGGGCACAAAACGCCCCTGAGGGCTGGGCCGTATTCCCGACTGAGAAGCCCTATGATGAGTTGGTCGACGCCACCAAAGCAGCGATCAAGGAAAACGGACTGATTGTCGTGACGCATGCGGGCCCTACCAAAGCAGCAGCAGCGCGTGGGATCACCATTCCGGGCAACCGTGTGATCGGGGCCTTCAACAATGACTACGCAGTACGGGTTCTGGACACTTCGACCCATGCGATGATCGAAGCTCCGATCCGGTTTTACGTTACCGAAAACGAAGACGGGACTGCTACTCTGTCCTACAAGACCCCAAGTTTTGTGTTTGCGCCTTATGCTTCGGAAGGTGGGCAAGATCTGCTGGATATTGCCGCAGAACTTGACACAAAGTTTCAATCGATTGCTGAAGAGGCAGTCAAATAGTCACACTGGCGTGAACCGTCTTGCGTCCGGAGGCGTCCTCCGCAATCTGCTTCGAAACGGATTTTTCGGAGCATAACTGATGCAGGACCCCTCGCCCCGCGCCGCAGATCTTCTGGCCCAACGCCTGTATGAAGCGGGGTGCCGCCACGCCTTTGGAATGCCCGGGGGCGAAGTGCTGACGTTGGTCGACGCGCTGGAAAAGGTTGGCATCACCTTTCATCTGACCAAGCACGAAAATTCTGCAGGCTTCATGGCCGAGGCCGTGCATCATCGCGACGGTGCACCTGCGATTTTGGTGGCCACCCTGGGTCCGGGCGCCATGAACGGCATCAATGTTGTGGCCAATGCGCTGCAGGATCGAGTGCCGATGATCGTGCTGACAGGGTGTGTCGATGCGGATGAAGCGCTGACCTACACGCATCAGGTCATGGATCACAGCCAGGTCTATCGCTCGATCACAAAGGGCACGTTTACACTGACAGCCAAGGGCGCGGATGTTGTGGCCGACAAGGCGGTGTCTTTGGCTATGCAACCACGCCCCGGTCCGGTCCATATCGATGTTCCGATCTCGGTTGCCGACACGCCTGTGACTGGTGTGAAACGTCGCCGCCTTGCCAAGATCGCCCCGGTCAGCCCCGGCGGCGAATGTCTGGAAAAAGCCCGCCGCTGGGTGGCCGAGGCCGAACGCCCTATCGCCATAATCGGGCTGGATGTTCTCTACGACGACTCACGCAGTGTCGTGCAGGCGTTTTTGGAACACTTCGGCATTCCGTTTGTCACCACCTACAAAGCCAAAGGAGCGGTACCCGAAGATCACCCCCTGTGCCTGGGCGGTGCAGGCCTGTCTCCGCTGGCTGACAAGCATCTGGTGCCTTTGGTCGAACAATCGGATCTGGTGCTGTGCCTGGGATATGATCCTATCGAAATGCGCCCCGGCTGGCGCGAGATCTGGGATCCGGAGGATAAGCGCGTCATTGATATCTCTGCCGTGGTCAATGATCACTATATGCATCAGGCTGGATTGAACCTTGTGGCCGACACGGGCGAGACACTGGAGGCAATTGCCAAGGGCAACCCTGCCCGTGAAACGTGGCCAGGAAACGAGCCTGCGCAGGTCAAAAGCGCACTGGCACAGGCCTTCCCTACCGATGACGAGTGGGGTCCGGCAGCGGTCATCGCACAAACCCGCGCGGTTTTGCCGCCTGAAACACTGGCCACCGCCGACAGCGGCGCGCATCGCATTCTGCTGAGCCAGATGTGGGAGTGCAGCGAAGAACGCGGGTTGATCCAGTCCTCGGCGCTATGCACCATGGGTTGCGCTGTTCCGATGGCCATTGGCCTGAAACTGGTCGAGCCCGACCGCCCTGTGATCAGCTTCTCGGGCGATGCCGGGTTCCTTATGGTTGCCGGCGAGTTGTCGACTGCGGCTGAAATAGGCGGCAACCCGATCTTTCTGGTATTCGTCGATGCCAGCCTTGCGTTGATTGAGTTGAAACAACGCCAGCGACAGATGGGCAACACGGGTGTCGATTTCGGCCATCATGACTTCGCGGCCATGGGCCGGGCCTTTGGTGGCAATGGCCACACGGTCCGCAACCGGGCAGAGCTGCGCGATGCACTGGAAGCTGCTGTAAAAGCTGAAACATTTACTGTTATTGCTGCTGAAGTTGAGCGTGGAGGTTATGATGGCCGCATCTGAAGGTCCGCTGAAGGGCGTCAAGATTCTGGATCTAAGCCGGATTCTTGCAGGCCCTACCTGCACGCAACTGCTGGGCGATCTGGGTGCAAGCGTCATCAAGATCGAAAACCCGGCAACCGGGGGCGATGACACGCGGCAATGGGGCCCGCCCTATGTGGCAGATGCCGAGGGCAACCGCTCGGACCTGAGCGCCTATTTCATGTCGGCCAATCGCAACAAGAAATCCGTCGCGCTGGATATCGCCACAGCGGAAGGTCAGGCCGAGATCCGGCGGCTGGCATCACACGCGGATATCCTGATCGAGAACTTCAAACCGGGCGGTCTGGCCAAGTATGGGCTGGACTACGCCACCTTGTCGCAAGAGTTTCCTAGCCTCGTTTACTGCTCAATCTCGGGTTACGGTCAAACCGGGCCGAACGCCAGCAAACCTGGTTATGACCTGATGGCGCAGGGCTATGGCGGGATCATGTCGCTGACCGGCGATCCTGACGGTGCGCCCATGAAGGTGGGCGTAGGCATCGCCGATGTGATGTGCGGAATGTACGCGAGCGTTGGGATTCTGGCCGCACTGCGCCATCGTGACCTGACCGGAGAAGGTCAGCAAATCGATCTGGCATTGGTGGATGCCCAGATTGCCTGGCTGATCAATGAAGGCGTGAACTATCTGACGTCAGGCAATGTCCCGCAGCGACGTGGCAACGGGCACCCCAATATCGTGCCCTATGACGTCTATGAAACCGCCGATGGACACGTGATTCTCGCCGTCGGAAATGACGGACAGTTCAGAAAGCTTTGCAGTTTCATCAATACTCCCGAACTGGCTGACGACCCGAGATTTGCGACCAACCCGGCCCGTTTGGAACACCGTGATGCGCTGAATGCAATTCTTCGCCCTGCCGTGAAGGCACTGGATACTCAGACCGTTATTTCCGGTCTTGAAGCCGTCAAAGTGCCCGTAGGTCCGGTGCAGATGCTGGATCAGGTTTTCAACACGGAACAAGTGGCAGCGCGACATATGCAGATCGCCATGCAGGCCCAGCCGGGTCAGGTCAACCTGATTGGGAATCCTCTGAACCTGTCTCGCACACCTGTAACATATCGTAACGCTCCACCGGTCTGCGGGGCCGATACCGAAGCCGTTCTGAACGCCGAAAACCCGTTCGAGGATTGAAATACTTGCACATTTAGGCGGCATGTTGCTGAAACATGCCCTTGAATCGGCGGTTTTTTTCGTCTTTTACGCACACGACATTTCACCAATTCGAGAGCAGGGTCGATACTGTTACGCCGCTCTCGCACACTCTGTTACATCGAACAGTGTCAAATATCGCAATCAGATTGGACCCAAGTATGAAACAAGACGTTTTTGGACAGATGAACACCCTGACCCAGCCGGCAGCCGTCGAAGCCTGGAACGGTGTTCTGCTTGGGTTCATGGCTCATGCCGCAGTCACCCCTCAGCACCTGGGCAAAGTGCTCGAGCTGGAGCCTGACTTTGCGCTGGGTCACGCGGTCAAAGGTCTGTTCATGGCATTGCTTGGGCGGCGCGAGATGATGGCGGTTGCCGTCGAAGCGCTGGCGGCAGCCAACGCGGCGATGGAACGTCAGCCTACAACTGCCCGCGAGCGCCTGTATGTGGATTCGCTGGCCCTCTATCTCGCTGGCCAACAGACTCAGGCGGTTCAGAAATTCGAGGCGATTCTGCGGGATCACCCGCAGGATACACTGGCAATGAAGCTGAGCCACGCAACCCGCTTTGTACTTGGTGATGCCGACGGAATGCGCCGCTCGATCGAACGGGTCATGCCAGCTTACGAGCCGGATCATCCGGGCCGCGGCTATCTGCTGGGCTGCCATTCCTTCGCGCTGGAAGAAACCGGCGCTTATGAGAAAGCCGAGATCGCAGGTCGCCAAGCGCTGTGGATGGTGTCCGACGATGCGTGGGGCCTGCACGCGGTGGCCCATGTGCATGAGATGACAGGCAATGCGCAGCTGGGCCTTGACTGGCTGGCCGGGCGTGAGGCTGCATGGGCACACTGCAACAACTTCCGCTATCACGTCTGGTGGCACAAGGCACTGATGCATCTGGATCTGGGTCAGGTCGATCAGGTGATGGAGCTGTATGACAACCATATCCGGAAGGATAAAACCGACGATTACCGCGACATCTCGAACGGCACTTCGCTGCTGATGCGGCTTGAACTCGAAGGTGTAACCGTCGGAAATCGCTGGGAAGAACTGGCCGATCTGAGTGCTGCGCGCACCGAAGACGGCTGTCTGATCTTTGCTGACTTGCATTACCTGCTGGCGCTGACCGGTGACAACCGGGCCGACGCCACCGCCAAGATGCTGAACCGCATGAACAAGGATGCGGCGCGCGCCAATGACGACACCACCCGCCGTATGGCCGACCCCGGTGTCGCGGCCGCCATGGGTCTTGAAGCCTTTGGTGACGGCCATTACGGCACGGCGTTTGATCATCTGCTGGCGGCGCGCGCTTCCATGCAACTGGCCGGCGGTAGCCACGCGCAACGTGATGTATTTGAACGCATTACCATCGATTCCGGCCTTCGGGCCGGACGCCTCGATGCGGTCGAGCGCATTCTGGACGACCGTCGCGCCAAGCGCGCCGGGGGCGAAGACAATTATGCCATCGCGCGCCGTGCCCTGATCGACGCGGCTCGCGACAGCGGCGACGTACAAAGCGTCCCCGCCGAATAACAAGAAGACCAAGAAGGACAGAGAACGTATGGCGACCATATCGCCCGCTTCTGATTTTGTACCCGCTGCGGCCCCGGCCGCAGCCCCTGCCAGCACGCGCGACCCGCGGCTGGACTTTTATCGCGGCATTGCGATGTTCATCATCCTGATTGCCCATATTCCCAACGATCCCTGGGCCAAGTGGATTCCGGCACGGTTCGGCTATTCCGACGCGACCGAGATCTTTGTGTTCTGTTCCGGCATGGCCTCGGCCATCGCCTTTGGCGGGGCGTTCCTGCGCAAAGGTTGGTGGATGGGAACCGCTCGTGTGGCGTACCGTATCTGGCAGGTCTATTGGGCGCATATTGCACTGTTCTTCTTTGTTGCCATGACCATGGCGGCGCTGGATCAGACCGGCGCGTTCGAGAAATCCTATGTCTCGTCACTGAACTTGCAGCATTTCTTCAATGATCCCGCGCCGCAGATGGTCGGGATTTTCACGCTGACCTATGTGCCGAACTACTTCGACATTCTGCCGATGTATCTGGTGGTTCTGGCACTGATGCCGCTTTACATGGCACTCTACCGTGTCAGTTTCTGGCTGATGGCCACAGTTTGCGTGGCCATCTGGTGCATCGCCCAGACTGGCGCGCTGGCCCTTCCGGCCGAACCCTGGTCCGAACGTCAGTGGTTCTTCAACCCGTTTGGTTGGCAATTGCTGTTCTTCACCGGCTTCGCCTTCATGCGTGGCTGGATTCCGGCGCCACCGATATCAAAAACACTGATCTGGGCCGCCGCTTTATTTCTGATCCTGTCCGCTCCGTTCGGGTCGTGGAAAGTCTTTACCTGGATCAACAACGCCGTACCCGAGCTTGGTGCAATAATCCGCCCGGGTTGGCCTTTGACCGAGGAACTACGCGGCAAAACCGAATTTGGTCTGCTGCGTTACGTCCACTTCCTGTCTCTGGCCTATCTGGGTTGGGTCGCGGCGGGTGAACATGGTCACCGCCTGATCGCCACTGGTCACAGCTTAGGGGCCCGTATCTGGCAGGTCCTGCTGACCGTGATTACCAAGGTCGGTCAGCAGTCCCTTGCTGTCTTTGTATTTTCCATGGCCGCAGCCCGGTTGATCGGCGTAGCGCTGGATCAGACTGGGCGGGATGTTGCCAGTGTTTTCGTCGCCAACATGGTTGGCTTTGCGATGATCATCGGCGTGGCCTATCTGGCCGCGTGGTTCAAGTCACAACCCTGGAAGTCGAAGAAATGAACTTTACCCGTCGCGCATTCCTCGCCTCGACGACCGCCTTGGCCTTTGCCCCGTCCGCCTATGCGACCGGCGGTGAGGTGCCTTTTGATCGCGATTATGTGATCGAGATGGCCCGCGAGCTGGCCAGCCGTCCCTATGCGGAGCGCGAGATGGTGCCTCAGGAATGGCAGGATCTGACTTATCAGCAATACCGCTCGATCCGGTTCCGGTTGGACCGCGCGCTGTGGTACGAGACCGAGACGCCGTTCAACGTCGATTTCTTCACGCCGGGTCTATATTTCCCAAGAACCGTCCAGGTGGAAACGGTTGAGAATGGCATGACCACGCCCGTCGCCTTTGACCTAGGGATGTTCGACAAGTCCGAAGACGTTCCCCAATTGCCCATCGATGACACGTTGGGCTTTTCTGGTCTGCGCCTGCGCACAGAGATGCACCGCCCCGGCAAGACCGATGAGTTCTGCGTCTGGCAGGGGGCCAGCTATTTCCGCGCCATCGGCCTGCACGAAGTTTATGGCCTGTCAGCGCGTGGACTGGCCCTGAAGACTGGCGATCCGGATGGCGAGGAGTTCCCCGAATTCATCCGTTTCTGGCTGGAACGTCCCGAACCGGGTCAGCGCAATATGGTCGTGCATGCATTGATGGACAGCCCCAGTGTGACCGGTGCCTATCGCTTCAATGTCACTGCAGGCGCGGATTGCATCATGGATGTCGAGGCAACGCTGTTTCCGCGCGAAGAACTACCTCATGTGGGCATAGCACCCGGAACCTCGATGTTCCTGTTCGATCAGACCAACCACAGCCGGTTCGACGATTTCCGCCCTGCTGTACACGACAGCGATGGGCTGCTGATCCGCAATGGCGCGGGCGAGGTTCTGTGGCGGCCGCTGGCCAACCCAACCCGCCTGCAAATTTCGTCCTTCGTTGACACAAACCCGCGTGGTTTCGGGCTGTTGCAGCGCAAACGAGAATTCTCGGACTATGCCGATCTCGAGGCGAATTATCACAAGCGCCCCGGTCTTTGGGTTGAACCGAATGAGGATTGGGGCAAAGGCACTGTGACGCTGGTTGAGATACCGGCGGATCAGGAAATCTATGACAATATCGTCGCCTATTGGCGACCAGCTGAACCATATGCAGCAGGCAGTCAGGTTGATCTGTCCTATCGCCTGATCTGGGGGGAAGAACCCCAGCGCACGCCGATGCCGCGTGTGATTAACACCGCGATGGGCGAAAACACTTTTGGCGAAGGTCGTCTGGCCGTCATCGATTTCGAAGACAGCGAGCTGTTCGAAGAACTCGACGCAATTTCGATCTTTGTGGATTCGCCGCATGCGGAAACTTCGGACGGTGTCCTTCAGCGCAATCCTGATACCGGTGGCTTGCGGCTGGCCTTCTCGTTCGAACCAGGCGAGCGTACCCATGTGGAACTGCGCGCGCAATTGTTGAAAGACAAACAGCCTGCCTCAGAGGTCTGGCTATACCGCTGGACCACATGAACCGCGATCTGCATATCATGCCGCCCAAGGCCCCTCTGGCGATGCCCGCGCAGAACTTTGGCGCGCGGTTCCGGGACGCGGATGCGCCATCGCGCGCGCGCATGTCTTCGGCCGGGTTCTGGCGCGCGCTGGCGTTTTCTCCGGCGATGGCGGCAACCCTGGGATTGCTGTGGATCATGAGTGACTGGTTCAGTGCCGAGGGGATCAATCTGATCGAAGGCATCCTGCTTGCACTGATATCCTTCAACTTCTTCTGGATCTCGTTCACAGTCTGCACGGTGCTGCTTGGCATGGTGTCGCTGTCTCGACAGGAACCGCCCAAGCGGGAGCACAAATCGCAACCACTTCGGGTGGCCCTGTTGACCCCTGTGTATAACGAGGTGCCATGGAACGTGCTTGGCAACGCACGCACCATGCTGGAAGATTTGCAGACGCGCGGCGGGCAGCACCATTATGCCATGTTCATTCTATCGGACACGCGCGACCCAGAAATTGCCGCTCAGGAACAGGCCAGCGTTGAAGCCTTACGTACCACCTTGGCCCCGGGACTAGAGCTGTACTATCGCCGCCGCGAACAGAACACCGATCGCAAAGTGGGCAACATTGCCGACTGGGTCAGCCGCTGGGGTGCAGATTGGGATGCGATGCTGGTGCTGGATGCAGACAGCCTGATGACCGGGCGCGCAATCTATCGCCTGACCGATGCGCTGGCCCGTGATCCCGGGGCTGGTCTGATCCAAAGCTACCCGCAACTGATTGGTGCTCAATCAGTCTTTGCCCGGATGCAGCAATTTGCCAATGGCGTCTACGGCATCGCCTTTGCCGAAGGGCTGGCCCGCTGGTGCGGGCAAGAGGGTAATTATTGGGGCCACAACGCAATCATCCGCACCAAAGCCTTCGCCACCAGTGCGGGGCTTCCCAAGCTGCGCTCGATCAATGGTCAGGACAAACTGATCATGAGTCACGATTTCGTCGAGGCCGGTCTGTTGCGCCGAGCCGGTTGGGCAGTGCGCTTCCTGCCACGCATTCGCGGGTCTTATGAAGAAACACCACCCACCCTGATCGACCATGCCATGCGTGATCGGCGTTGGTGTCAGGGCAATCTGCAGCACCTGAAACTGCTGGGCTCATCCGGTTTCCGGGCTGTCTCGCGTTTTCACATGTTCCACGGCGCGGTCGGATATCTGATGTCGCCGCTTTGGTTTGCCCTGCTGTTGATGTGGGCGCTGATCGGTCAGGGCGAAGACGCCTCGGTCCTGCACTATTTCAGCCCGGACAATCCATTCTATCCGCAATGGCCCGAAATGTCCGAAACACGGCATGTGCTGATTATTCTGGTCATGTACGCAATGCTTCTGGCCCCCAAAGTACTGGGCGTTCTGGCCTTGCCCCTGAGCGGTGTGCGGTATGGAGATTTCGGCGGTGGGCGCAAATTCCTGACCTCGTTCCTGGCCGAGGTTCTGCTGTCGATCCTGTACGCTCCGATCCTGATGGTGCAGCAGATGATCGCTGTGTTCCGTACCGCCTTCGGTATTCAGCGCGGTTGGTCGCCTCAGGCGCGCGATGGCGGCACCTATGGGCTGCGCACGCTGGTCCTGTGCCATGCGCTTGAAACCGTCAGTGGCATGGCGCTGAGTGTCGGTATCCTGTCGGGTCTGGTTTCGGTCTGGCTGGCCCCGATTGCCATCAGCCTCGCGCTGGCAATCCCGCTATCTGCGCTCAGTGGTGTATCGGCAGGAGCCGCGCGCAGAATGGTTGGAATGCGAGAAGATTTCAGCGAACCCGCGATCACCCGATCAGCCCGCCGCTATCGTGACGAGTTGAAACGGTTGGTCGAAGGCAAAGGCAACATGACCCCGGCAGAATAATCAGCTGCCGGGAAGCCCTTCGTACCAATCGACAATCATGTCCACCCAGCCAGCGGGGACCGTGTGGCCCCCGGGGAAAAGCGCAAATTCCAGTGCGCTGCCTTCGGCACAGGTGGTCCAGCGGCGACGCATGAAATCACCTGTTGTGCTGAACCCAGCCGGTTTGTGATCAACACAGCCATTCGCCTTGCGCCAGATTTCGAGGCCCGCATAGATATCGCCCTGCTGAAACCGGCCGCCGCCCAGCAAGCGTCCCTCCAGCGGAACAACATTGTCGGTCCAGCCATGAGTGTGAAACATACGGATCGGGCCTTCGCACGATTCCGGATGCGGACGCCAGAACCCGCCGGACACCGGAACATAGGCCGAAAACGTGTCAGGTGCCTCGCAAGCCAGATAGTTGACCATAAAGGCACCAGCAGAAAACCCGCCCAACATGACACGGTCAGCGTCGATACCAAACCTCTCGGCCGCGTCTTGCACTACTTCGGTCAGAAAGGCAGTTTCGTCCCTCTCACCAAAGCCTGGATAGAAATTCCAGCTTTTGGTGCCACCCCGGTCGGGCCGCTCAAGTCCTTCAGGGGCCATCACCGCGTAACCGCGTTCCAATAACGGTTCGACCAAACGGCGATTGCGCATCGTACCCGATCCGCTGCCGCCGTACCCATGCAAGAACACCATCGTCGGCGCATTGTTCGTATCGGGCAGTTCGATGTGATACGTACCCATCTGCGTCTCGCAGACATCCTGCTGACCAGCACAGCCTGCCGATGCGGCCTGCCCGGTAATTGCAACGGTTGCTGCCAAGCTGAGTTCTCGGATCATCCTGCATCCTCATCAAATTTGCGAACCGGCAATCCGGCCCGAACCCATCCCGGCCCTGCAGCCGAGCCTAGCATACCCTCGGGCACGTCGATGATATTGGTGAATCCCGCCTCGATCAGGCGGTTGCTCAGGCGTGCGGAACGCACTCCGCGCGCGCAGATCAACGCCACTGGGGTTGCTTGATTGCCGCTGGTCAATTCCGTCAGTGCATTGACGAAATCTTCGCGCCGCATATCCAGCGGCACAGCGCCCTCGCCAATTCCGGATGCCCGCCATTCGCGCGGCGTGCGGATATCGACCAGCAGAATACGCCCGTCTACTGCCTGTTCATGTGCGACGGCTACGCTGATCCGGCCACCGCCGTGGTCTTCGGGGATCAGGCGGTATTCCCTGATCGCCAACCCGGCAGCAATGGCGGTACAGCCGCCGATCAACACCCACCTGCGGGTTCGGTTCACTTGCTCGGCCACATTTGAGCCTCCTGTTCGCTGACGGTGGTTTTAACACAAATGGGTTCAAACAGGCGCGTAGAAACACCATACACAGATCAAGATCGCGTCATTTCTTCGCACCCTTGCCGATTTCCTCAAAGACCCATTAGAACTCTGTAAAAAAGTTACAATATCTGGACAGTCGAGAAAATATCCTTACAAAATTGACTTCACCTTGACCGCCCAGACCGGAGTATCGCACTTGTCCCTATTCCTTATCGCGGCCCTTCCTTTCCTTGGCGCTGTATTCCCCGCCCTGCTGATCCGCGCAGGCCGAAACGCAGCCGCATCAGCGGCCGGGTTGACCACTTTTCTGGCTTTGATGGGCCTGCTGATCCACATCCCCTCGGTCATGCGCGGAGACGTCGTGACAGCGCGGTTCGACTGGATACCCGGGCTGGGCCTGAACGCGAATTTCATGCTGGACGGGCTGGGATTTTTGTTCGCGTTGCTGATCCTGGCCATCGGACTGCTGATCATCCTTTACGCCAGGTTCTATCTGTCACGCGAAGATCCGATGGGGCAATTCTATACCTATCTTTTGCTGTTTCAGGGCGCGATGGTTGGGATTGTTCTGTCGGATAACATCCTGCTTCTGCTTATTTTCTGGGAACTTACATCGCTCAGCTCGTTTCTGTTGATCGGCTATTGGAAACACTTGCCTGAAGGCCGTCAAGGTGCGCGCATGGCGCTGGCTGTAACCGGTTCTGGTGGATTGGCAATGATTGCCGGGATGCTGATCGTGGGCAATATCGTGGGATCGTATGACCTCAGCGTCATTTTGCAGAACAAGGAACTGATACAGGCCTCGCCCTACTACATGCCTGCGCTGATCCTGATCCTGCTGGGCTGTTTCACCAAGTCGGCACAGTTTCCATTCCACTTCTGGCTGCCGCACGCCATGGCGGCGCCAACTCCTGTTTCGGCCTATCTGCACTCGGCAACCATGGTGAAAGCCGGCTTGTTCCTGATGGCTCGTATGTGGCCTGTTCTGGCAGGTACAGACGCCTGGTTCTACATCGTAGCCACAACTGGACTGGTCACTATGCTGATCGGCGCGTCAATCGCGTTGTTCAAGGATGATCTCAAGGCGCTGCTGGCTTTTTCGACTGTGTCGCATCTGGGCCTGATCACCATGCTGCTGGGTTTTGGCACCAAAATCGCCGCGGTTGCGGCCGTATTCCACATCATAAACCATGCGACGTTCAAAGCCGCGTTGTTCATGACCGCCGGGATCGTGGATCACGAGACGGGCACGCGTGATATCAAAAGACTGGGCGGTTTGCGTCATCTGATGCCGATCACCTTTACCATCGGAACGATTGCTGCCCTGTCCATGGCCGGTCTGCCGCCACTGAACGGGTTCCTGTCGAAAGAGATGATGCTTGAGGAAACCGTCCACACCACTTGGCTGCACTCGCATTACCTGGTTCCAGGGTTGGCCCTGCTGGCGGCGCTGTTCTCCGCCGCCTATTCTTTCCGTTTCGTCAGCCATGTGTTCCTTGGCCCACAGCGGGACGATTACCCGGGCCATCCGCATGATCCGCCCGTTGGTTTGTGGATCGCACCCGCGTTTCTGGTCGTACTTGTGATCCTGATCGGCCTTTATTCCGCGGCCATTGTCGGCCCACTGGTCGCAGTGGTCTCTAGCGCGGTGATCGGTGGCGAAAAACTGCCCTACTACTCACTGAAACTCTGGCATGGCTTCACACCCGCGCTTTATATGTCGGCCGTGGCCACGCTGGGCGGTCTGTTCCTGCTGGCGCTGCACAAACGGGGTGAGCAGATCTGGAACGCCCTGCCCCGCCCCGAAGCCAAGCAGATCTTTGAGGCCATCATAGACGCGCTGACAAGGTTGAGCCGTTGGATCACGGATGAGATGCACAACGGCGTTCTCAGCCGCTATGCGATCATCTTTGTCGCCTTTACTGTTGGCCTTGGTTATTACGCCTATTCCACTGGAACCATCGGTATTGAAACACGCGTACCGCTGCCTGCGCAGATCATTCCGATTATCGGCTGGATCTGTCTGGTGGGTGCGACGCTGGGCATTATGTGGTTCCACCGTAACCGCCTGTTGTCGCTGGTATTGATCGGCGTCGTGGGCCTGATCGTTTCGGTTGCCTTCAACTATCTCTCGGCCCCTGACCTTGCGCTGACACAGATCTCGGTCGAGGTCGTGACGATGATCCTGTTGCTGCTGTCGCTGAACTTTCTGCCGACCGAAACGCCCTGGGACAGTTCGGCTGCCCGACGCTGGCGGGATGCGGCGATTTCTGTCGTCGCGGGCCTTGGCACCGGCGCGCTGATCTATGCGATGATGATGCGCGATTTTGCCTTCCCGACGATTTCAGACTTCCATCTGGCCAATTCCTATAAAGGCGGCGGCGGCACCAATGTGGTCAACGTGATCCTTGTCGACTTCCGGGGCTTTGATACTTTTGGCGAGATCATCGTTCTGGGCATCGCCGCTCTGATCATCTTTGCGCTGACGGAATCCGTGCTGAGCACCAACGTCCGCAGTTATCTGCTGAACCGCAAACCGCATTGGCCACAATCGGGTGACTCTCACCCCTTGATGATGGTTGTGGTCACCCGCGTAATGATGCCGATCGCACTGATGGTCGGGGCATACATCTTCTTCCGCGGGCACAACCAGCCCGGTGGTGGCTTTATCGCCGGACTGATTGTCGCTATCGCTTATCTGATGCAGTACATGGCCAGCGGATATACCTGGGCCATCGAGCGGCAGAGATTCTATTATCACGGTACCATCGGCTGGGGCGTACTGATCGCTGCGGCAACTGGGCTGGGCGCATGGTTTAACGAGCGTCCCTTCCTGACCAGCGATTTCGGCTATCTTCATTGGCCGCCGCTGGAGGAATTTGAATGGGCCACCGCCATGCTGTTTGATACAGGCGTTTTCCTGGCGGTTCTGGGGGCTGTCATGCTGGCACTGGACAGCCTGTCGCGCTTTGCCTGGCAGCCTGGCATGGCACAGGAATACCCGATGGATATCAACCCACTACGGGATGACCTTCTGGAAGAAGAACAAGAGAAGGAGCAGGCCTGATGGAAGCGCTCGTAGCCTCTGCCGTTGGCATCATGACCGCTGCCGGGATCTTCCTGATCCTGCGCCGCCGTACTTTCCCGGTCATTCTGGGCCTGTCCCTGATCACTTACGCGGTGAACGTATTCCTGTTCGCGACCGGACGGCTGGCTTTGAACGCGCCAGCAGTGTTGAACAAGTACAAGGAAGTGCCCTATACCGATCCGCTGCCACAGGCGCTTGTACTAACCGCCATCGTGATCTCCTTCGGGATGACCGCCGTGATCGTGATGATCTCGCTCAGCGCATACCTGTCCGCCAAGGATGACCATATCGACATGACTGCCCAGGACAGTGTTGACGCACCGGGAGAAGACGCATGAACCATTGGATCGTTGCGCCGATCGTCCTGCCCGCGATCCTGGCCCCATTCATCATCATGGTCCTGCGATACCATTTGGACCTGCAGCGCATCTTCTCGGTCGCCGGTGTTGTGGCTTTGCTTGGGATAGCGCTGACGATCACCGCTCAGGCCTCGGGCGGGGACATTCAGGTTTACGAGCTTGGTGACTGGCCCGCCCCTTTTGGCATTGTCATGGTGTTGGACCGTATGTCGGCCATGATGGTACTGCTGACCGCGCTGCTGGCCTTACCGATTGTACTTTATGCAATAGCCTCGGGCTGGGATGACCGGGGCAAACACTTCCATGCGCTGTTCCATTTCCAGCTTATGGGTGTATGCGGGGCCTTTCTGACTGGCGACGCGTTTAACCTTTTCGTGTTCTTCGAAGTTCTGCTGATCGCCTCTTACGGCCTGATGACCCATGGCGGCGGCTCAGTGCGACTGAAAGCGGGTGTGCAATATGTGGCCTACAACCTGCTGGGCTCGACCCTGTTCCTGTTTGCCCTGGGTACGATCTATGGTGTGACCGGTACGCTGAACATGGCAGATATCGCTGTTCGCGTTGCGGAAATTCCAGCCGAAGACACCGCACTGCTGCGGGTTGGCGCCGTACTGTTGCTGCTGGTCTTCTGTATCAAAGCCGCCGTTCTGCCGCTGCATTTCTGGCTTCCTGCCAGCTATGCCAATGCACCTCTGCCCGTTGCGGCCCTGTTCGCAATCATGACCAAAGTCGGGGCGTATTCGATCCTGCGGATGTACACGCTGGCTTTCGGTCCAGACGTAGAGGCGACACAGGGTCTGGTTGGCGATTGGCTGCAACCTGCTGCGCTGGTGACACTTGCGGTCGGAGCCATAGGCATTCTGGGATCTCAGCACATCGCCCGCATGGTTGCTTTCTGCGCCATAGCGTCCATGGGCACTTTGCTGATCGCGATTGCTCAATTCACGCCCGACGCGACGGCTGCTGCCCTGTACTACGTATTCCATTCGACACTTGCGACTGCGTTGCTGTTCCTTGTTGCTGATCTGGTTATGGAACGGCAGGGAGGAGCCATCACACCAAAGCCGCCTATGCCGCAAAGTGGGTTGATCGCCTCGTTGTTTTTTGTCGGTGCTATCGCGATGGCGGGAATGCCCCCGTTATCCGGCTTTGTTGGCAAGCTGTTGGTTTTGGACGCTTCGCGCGATGCACCTGATGCCACCGCAGTCTGGGCCGTGATTCTGATCGGGTCCTTCGTCACCATCGTCGGCCTGGCCCGCGCCGGGACGCTGATCTTCTGGAAAAGCTATGACGCCAAAACAGTCACAACCGAAGAAACCATCGAAGGCGAAGAGACGTCTGCGCCCACAGCCCCCGAACCGCAACCCGGTCTTGCCTTTACGGCAGTGTTCGGGGCCGTGGCAGGACTGATCCTGCTTACATTGTTTGCAGGTCCGGCGCTGGAGTACACAAGCAAAACCGCAGAGCAGTTGTTTACACCTGAAAACTACATCTCTGCCGTATTGGGAAGGGAAGAGTGATGAAACTGCTACGTCGGATTTTCCCACACCCTCACCTGACCGTTTTGCTGACAATTGTCTGGATTCTACTGGCGAACAAACCTTCGTTGAATTCTCTGGTCTTTGGGTTGATCCTTGGGATCATCATTCCCTTCGTCACCCAGCCCTATTGGCCTGACCGCCCCAAACTGCGCAACTGGCCGATGATTGTCGAGTACATGCTTGTAGTGCTCTGGGATATCATTGTCGCGAACGTGACGGTGGCCCGGATCATCCTGTTCAAACGCAATGATGACCGCGAGCCAAACTGGATCTGCGTTCCACTGGAGTTACGCACCCCTGAGGCGATCACGGTTCTGGCCGGCACGATTACCATGACGCCCGGTACTGTCAGCTGCGATCTGTCGGCACAGGGGCATAACCTGCTGGTACATTGCCTTGACGCACCAAACCCGGACGAGGTGCGCGACCAGATCAAGCAGCGCTATGAACGCCGCCTGAAGGAGATTTTCGAATGATCGAATATGCCATCTACTTCGCCTTCGCCTGTTTCGGCGCTGCGATCATGCTGTGTTTGTGGCGGATTATCACTGCGGATGGCGTTGGCACCCGCGTTCTGGCGCTGGACACGATGGTGATCAACACCATCGCGCTGATGATCCTCTATGGTCTGGACCAGGGCACCGAGATCTTCTTCGAAGCCGCCATGATCATCGCCATGCTGGGTTTTGTCTCAACTGTGGCCTATGCGCGTTTCATGTTGCGCGGCAACATTATCGAATGAGGGCGTCATGACATTTATCGTGGAATTGCTGATTGCCTTTTTCCTGATTGTCTCGGGCATCTTCGGCTTTGTCGGGTCTTTCGGCATGATCAAGCTGAAAGACCCGATGTCCCGTCTGCACGCGCCGACCAAGGCAACGACGCTGGGGGTGGGTGGCGTCCTGCTGGCCTCAATCGCGCATTCCGTCCTGCTGGAAGGAAAGCTGTCATTGCATGAGCTTCTGATCACGCTTTTCTTGTTTCTGACCGCTCCGATCACAGCTCTGTTCATTGCCAAATGGCACATTCATCGCCATGAAAAGCCGGAAGATCTGCCAGATGCCGGCAAGGATGAGCTTTGGGCCACCCACGCAGTCGAACAGGTCGAAGACGTCCCGGATCACAGCGCGAATTAAAACCAATGCACACTCCTCCACTGCCCTTGACCCGCGATCTGGTTCTTGTCGGCGGAGGTCACACCCACGCGCTGCTGCTGCGCAAATGGGGGATGAACCCTTTGCCCGGGGCACGGGTAACCGTGATCAACCCCGGCGCAACGGCCCCCTATTCCGGAATGCTACCAGGATATGTCGCCGGGCATTATGACCGGTGGGAACTGGACATCGACCTTGTTAAACTGGCGCGTTTTGCGGGCGCGCGGGTCATTCTGGGTTCGGTCGACGGAATCGATACCAATCGTCAGGAAGTGCATGTTCCCGGGCACCCATCAGTAGGTTTCGATGTGGCATCGGTCAATGTTGGGATCACGTCGGACATGCCCGCAATGCCCGGCTTTGCGGAACATGCAGTCCCTGCCAAACCATTGGGCCCATTCGCGGCACAGTGGGCCGCTTATCTGGAGAACAGCGGCCCTACCGCCGCCGTTGTGATTGGCGGCGGCGTCGCCGGGGTCGAGTTGGTCATGGCGATGGCACGCGCGCTCAAGGTCAGGGGTCGGGCAGCGCAGGTTACACTGATCGACAATGCGTCTGCCCTGACGGCCACTAAGCCCAAAGCAGCTGATACGATTAGGCGCGCGATGCAGGATCTAGGTATTGATGTGATCGAAAACGCCGAGATCGCCCGGATCGATCTGGATCATGTCGAACTGTTGGACGGGCGCATGATACCGGCCGGTTTTGTGACCGGCGCAGCCGGAGCGCGCCCGTATGACTGGATCGAAAACACCGGGTTGGACCTTCAGGACGGGTTCATCCGGGTAAATAGTTTCCTGCAATCCAGTGATCCCTCGGTGTTCGCCGCAGGAGATTGCGCCCATCTGACGGACAATCCCAGACCCAAGGCGGGTGTCTATGCAGTGCGTGAAGCACCCGTTCTGTTCGACAATCTTCGCGCAGCTCTGGGGGCTGGACGGATGCGCAAGTACATCCCGCAGAAAGATTACCTCAAACTGATTTCGCTGGGCGGCAAATCAGCGCTGGGTGAGCGTTTCGGGACCTCGTTCAGCGGACCATTGATGTGGACCTGGAAAAACCACATTGACCAGACCTTCATGAACCGATTCCGGGACTTGCCGCAGATGAAGCCCCCAGCCCTGCCGCGTGAACGTGCGGCCGGTCTTGGTGAGGCGCTGGGGGATAAACCCATGTGCGGGGGCTGTGGGGCCAAAGTCGGGCGCGATGCGTTACAAGTCGCTTTGAAATCGCAACCCGCCCCCATCCGGCCAGACATCACCCCCCTGCCCGGCGACGACGCGGCACTGCTTCAGACAGGCGGAACTCAGCAGGTCATGACATCGGATCATCTGCGGGCCTTCACCAACGATCCCGCTCTTATGACGCGTATCGCCGCCGTTCACGCCCTGGGAGATATATGGGCTATGGGGGCTGCACCCCAGGCGGCTACCGCCACCATCATCCTGCCCCGTATGTCTGCTACACTGCAAAGCCGAACCATGTTCGAAATCATGTCAGTCGCAGGAGACGTCATGCGAAACGCTGGTGCCGAGATTGTCGGCGGGCACAGTTCCATGGGCGATGAGATGACCATCGGCTTCACATTGACCGGTCTGTGTGAAAACACCCCGATCACACTCGCGGGTGGGCAACCCGGGGATCGTCTGATCCTGACCAAACCCATAGGAAGCGGTGTTCTGATGGCAGCCGAGATGGCCGGTTTGGCCGATGGCGCCTGGATCGCGGCGGCCTATCGGCAGATGACTCAACCGCAGGGCGCAGCGGCCGATTTATTGTCCAAGGCACACGCGATGACCGATGTGACCGGGTTTGGTCTTGCCGGGCACCTGCAAGGCATCTGCGAAGCTTCGAATTGCGGCGCCTTACTATACCTGGACGCTGTGGAGGTGATGGACGGCGCACTGGAACTGGCGGATCAGGGTGTTCGGTCAACCATCTTTGCCGACAACCGGGCAATTGCCCCGAACCTGCCGACCGAGGGCAAAGCCGCCTTGCTGTTTGACCCGCAAACGGCCGGTGGTTTGCTGGCTGCGGTCGCGCCAGAGACTGCTAATACCCTTCTGGATGACTTAAAGAACGCAGGGTATCCGGCCATGATCATTGGTGAACTCACCGACACGTCTGGTCTGTGCCTTCAAGGCTGATCCAGCAGGCTTTCGATCCGGGTGGCCGCCTCGCTCAGACCGGCATCGTTCAGAATAGAGATATCAATATCGGCCAGAACCTCAACAGCGCGAGAGCGACGCGACTTTGTGTAAGCGGGGTCGTAATGCTGCTGCATCAATGCTTGGGTAAGCGCCCGTTTTTGTCCTGCATTGATAAGCTGCATCCAACCATCAACAACCTCGTGCCCACGATGAGAGCGCAGCGGTGACAGTCGGTCTCGCAAACGGTCGCTGTCAGACAGGATATCGTCATAGGCCTGAACCAGATAAGCGGCACGCGCTTCGAGCGGCGCCGTGATGTTCACCCTTGGGGCCGCGCACAAAGCGTTCCAAAGGCTGGGCGGCAATATCAGGTTGCCAATCTTGGAAGATTCCGCTTCAACCACAACCGGGCACGCCGTGTCCATCGCACAGAGCGCCCCTGACAAGGCCGATTCAAAGGCTTTCTGGCTGGGCTGTCCGCCCGGTCTCTCCCCCAACAAGGATCCTCGGTGATTGGCCAGGGCTTCAAGATCCAGAACCTGCACTCCGCGTGCTTGCAACAGCGCCAACAGTTCTGTCTTGGCCGTTCCGGTATAGCCATCCAGCGCCACCAGCCGATGTGGCAAGGGATCGTCATACAAATACGCATTCACCAGCCTGCGATAGGTGCGATAGCCACCATCAATTACATCCGCGCGCCAACCGACTTGCTGCAACATCCAGGTAAACGACCCCGAACGCTGGCCCCCGCGCCAACAATAAACCAAAGGGCGCCAGCCGCCTTCATGATGGCTGAGATGCCGCTCGATGTGATTGGCTGCGTTGCGGAACACCAAAGCAGCCCCAAGCTTGCGCGCCAGAAATGGGCTTTCCTGTACATAGATGGTTCCGACACGGGCGCGTTCCTCATTGTTCAGGACCGGCAGGTTGATCGCACCCGGCAAATGATCTTCGGCAAACTCGGCAGGGCTGCGCACGTCGATGACAGTGTCATAATCATGTGCGTAAAGCTGTGTCAGATCCGGAAAGTTCAGAGCCATGCCGAAGGTCTAGCTTGCTGCCTTTCCAAAGGAAAGGCCGCGTACCCTCATGCGTCGAAAGGTTCTATAAGATCAGGCCCGCTGGCCTTGTTCGAATTCACTGCCGGATCGACACGATGATAGGTCAGCAAATCCTCGGCCCCCGGCTGCATCAGACGAGCAGCCCCCTTTCCCGCCTCACCCAACCACAATGGCCAATATTCAGGTTCGAGAATCAGGGGCATCCGATGGTGGATCGTGCTGAGGTTTTCGTTGGCCGCTGTTGTCACGATTGCACAGGTGCCCTGACGGTGTTCATCTGCTCCCCAGTCCTGCCAGACCCCGGCAAAGGCTATCGGAGCCCCATCCTGGCGGTGGATATACCATGGCAGGCGGGTTCCATGGTCCGTCTTGGTCCATTCGTAGAACCCTGTGGCCACGATCAGGCAGCGGCGCGACCGGCAGGCTTCGCGAAAGGCAGGCTTCTCCGCCAAAGTCTCGGCACGGGCGTTTATCAGCAACGGCCCAGCGGTTTCCTTCTTGTACCAATATGGCAGGAACCCCCAGCGCAGCGCATCCAGATGACGGCCTGATTCACCACTGCGCACCACATGCACCCGATTTGTCGGGCATACGTTGAAATTCGGGACAGTTGGAAGTGCATTTGCGGGGCGCGCAGAAAACAGCTGCGCTATTGCGTCATTGGGAAGAGTTATTGCAAACCGTCCGCACATGGGTAATGAACCACCGGTACATTCTTGTTACTGGCACAGGATCTTACGGGGTCACATGGAAAACCAAATAACGCAATCCCTCAAGAGCAAAGCAATGGCCCTTTTGGATGCGGGCAAGCTTCCACAAGCATTGAAAAAGGCCCAGCTTGGTATCAAGAAATTCCCGAAAGACTCGGACTACCAAGCCATCGCCGGTTTTGTTCTGACCGAGATGAAGCAGTACAGGAAATCCATTCCGCATTTCGTTGAAGCCTCGCGGATGAAGCCGGATGATCCGCAGTTTGCCGAGAACCTGGCGAACGCCCTGATGCAAACAGAGCAAATTGCGCGGGCTTTGGCCTATGCCGAGAAAAAGATCGAACAGTTTCCCAACAACCGGGAACTTATGCGGGTCATTGATGAGATTCAGCGTGAGGGCAAAAACTGGCGGTCGATCGTAGAATTCACCACTCATAAACTGGCTTCTGACCCCGACAACCCGGAATTGCTTGCAAAGCGCGCCCGGGCGTACCACCACATTGGCTTTGTCGAAGAAAGTACACGTGACGTTCAACGTGCATACGATCTGGCGCCGGAAAACATCGTCGTTGCGTTTCAAAAGTCGGTCAATCTGCATCAGGCAGGCGACAAAGAGGGCTCGCTCAAGATTTTGGGTGACATTCTTGAGGTCAATCCTCATCACCCTAGCGCACTCCTGCAAGTGGCAATATTGACGGCAAGAGACAAGGTGCCGCAATTAATGGATACAGTCGAAGAATCCATGGCCGAGCATGACGAACCTTTGCTGGAGCTTGAATTTGCAAAGGCACACCTGATCCAGAAGGGACAAGGTCTTGCCGCTGCAATGCCCCAGTTTGAAAAGGCAAACGGTGTTCAGCATGAGGTACTGCCATATAATTTCGCCGCTGAAGAAGAAAAGCTGAACCAGATTCTGGGCCTTTTCCCTGAAGAAGCGACAGACTTCGGGGAAGTCCAGTGCAATACACCAGTACCGATCTTTGTCGTCGGTCAGCCACGATCCGGCACGACCCTGATGGAGATGATGCTGAGCTCTGCACCTGATATCGCTGGCTGCGGTGAGCTGACACTGATGCCCGAATTGTCGATCAGGTTTCACACATCGGACAAAGTACTCAATGCTGACGCGGTGAATGGGATAGCGCGTTTCTACCGAGAACAGATGCCAACGGTTCCTGCCGACTCTGTTGCTTTCGTCGATAAACTGCCACACAACTTTCAACGCGTTGGTTTCATTTTAGCTGCTTTCCCCAATGCCAAGATCATCAACATGTTGCGTGACCCGCGTGACGTGGGTTTGTCGAAGTGGATCAGGCGGTTCCCTGCAGGCGGCATGAACTACGCCTCAAACCTTGAGGCTATCGCGCACACCGCAAATCTATATCGCCGTTACATGTCCCATTGGGACAATGTATTCGGAGACCGTATTCTGACAATGCCTTATGAGGATCTGGTGGCGGATCCTCTGACGCACAGCCAGCGAGTTGCGGAATTCTGTGGTATCGAATGGCGCCAATCCATGGTGCACCCCGAAAAGAACACCAAACAGGTGCGTACGGCCAGTATCGATCAGGTGCGCAAAAAGATCTCAACTAAGTCAATCGGAGGCTGGCGCGAGGTCGCGGAGCAGATCAAACCGATGCTCGATGGGTTCGACCCGGAACTTTGGCCGGAATACGACTTCAGCTGATCCGCGTGGAAACCGAAAAAGCCGCATCATATCGATGCGGCTTTTGTCATTTCCGAGAACAGATTCACTTCTGTTTAATTCGTCCATCGACATAAGGCTGGTACGGAGCGTTTTCCGCCAGGTACTCCGCGGTTACATCCGCAAGATCGGGACCGAAGTCATAGGCGTTCTTGTCGTCACCTTCGAACATCTTGTACCCGTCACCACCATTACGCACGTAGTTGTTGGTTACGACAAGGTAGGTCTTGTTCGGGTCAATCGGAACAAACCCGTCTCCCTCGGCGACCATCACGTCACTGATACGTCCTTCGTTCGGCGCAACGCTGGAATCCCAGGTAAAGCTCAGGCCCGCGACCTGCGGGAATCGACCTTTCACTTCTTCCACCTGACTGACGCCATTCTCAAGCGCGTCGATCACGGTCTGCCCGGTGATCTCAAAAGTGGACAGTGTATTCTGGAAAGGCAGCACGGTCAGCACCTCACCCATGGTCACATCACCGGGATCGATAGACGCCCGCAAACCACCCGAGTTTGCGATGGCAATCTGAACGCCCTGATCGGCGACCCGCGCCAGCATCGCATCTGCAACCAGATTACCCATCTGGCATTCCTGCACACGACACACAGAACGATCGCCCTCGATGGCCTCGGCCGCGCTTGCAACAACCTTGTTTCGGATTTCGTCCAGCGGCACTGCCAGTTCCGCAATCCGGTCCAATGCGGCCTGATCCTCTGTCACAGTGTTGTCCATGATCAAAGGTTCACCAACGGCTTCAATCACTTTGCCGTCGTCATCAAAGGTGACGTTCAATTCGCCCAGAAATTTGCCGTAGGCATACGCCTGAACGATCTGCACACCGTTGACCACCGTAGGATAGGGACCTGCAGCTTTTTCCGACGCATTCGAAAGATACGTGTTCGAATGCCCGCCAACGATCACATCGACCCCACTTGTCTCCTGAGCGACACGCTGGTCGACACCATAACCCGAATGGCTCAGCACGACGATCTTGTTGACGCCTTCACCGGTCAACCTGTCGACTTCGGCCTGTACCGCCGGAACCGGGTCCGAAAAGGTCACATTAGGGCCGGGCGACGCAAGCTCATGCGTATCGATCGGCGTCAGGCCGATCAGGCCAATCTGTTCGCCACCCACCTCAATCACAGTAGATTTCTTGATGTGGTCGGTCAGAAGTTCTTCGTCGCGAATATCGGCATTGGACATCAAAACGGGAAAATCGACCGTGTCGATAAAGCCGCGCAGCACTTCTGGGCCATCATCGAACTCGTGATTACCAACGGTCATGGCGTCATAGCCAAGCTTGTTCATAAACTCGGCAGCAACTTTGCCCTTGTAGTAAGTGTAGAAAAGTGACCCCTGAAACTGATCCCCGCCGTCCACCAGAATCGAATTCTCGGCACGCTCGCGTGCTTCGTTGACGGCAGTGACAAGGCGCGCCGATCCTCCAAAGCACTTTCCTTCTGCATTGTCTTCTGCATCGCATCCGCTGTCGTATTTGTTGATCGGTTCGAACCGCGAATGAAAATCATTGGTGTGCAAAATTGTCAGTTTGTAATCTGCAGCAGCAACGCCAGCGGTCAGGCCCAGAACCGCAACTGAAGTCAATATTCGGGTCTGCATCTTGGAACTCCCAGTTATTATTTACGAGGATCGTGCGCCTATGACGACCGAGAGTCAAAGAAGAAATCCGGCTTGATTCCAATGTCCGTGCGGGGCATCAGGACTGTATGCTGATTTACAAGATTTTCCGAGCCGACGAATGGGCCGCGCTGCAGAACCAGGGCGCGACAAACGGCGCACCGATTGACGTCGCTGACGGGTTTGTCCACTTTTCTACCGCTGAACAAGCCGCTGAAACTGCGGCCAAGCACTTTGCCGGTGTCGATGGGCTGATCCTGTTGGCCTGTGACGCGGATGCTATGGGCGAAGACCTGAAATGGGAAATATCTCGCGGCGATGCCCTGTTCCCGCACCTTTATCGTCAGATCCGAATAAACGATGTTGTCTGGTCACGCCCCCTGCCCTTTGACGGTGCAGAGCACCAGTTTCCCGAGGACATGACATGACACCTTATGTCGACCCGGAACGCGACCAGTTCGAGGCGTTCAAGGCCCTGGACAGGGACAAGCCGATCGAAATGCTCAATCTGGTGAAATTCCGGGCCGAAGCGCAGTATCCTGCTTCGCATGAGTTGGCGAGGGCTGGGCTGACTGGTGCGCAGGCCTATCAGAAATATGGGGAAGAAACGGCTCCGATCATTGCGCGTTTGGGGGCAACGATCTTGTGGCGCGGGGTGTTTCACACAACGTTGATCGGACCGACGGCTGAGGCGTGGGATGCCGTCTTTATTGTGCGCTACCCGACTGCGCATGCGTTTCTTGAAATGGTAACGGACCCGGTTTACCAGACAGCCGTAACCCATCGTAAGGCTGCGGTGGAAACCTCGCGCCTGATCCGGTGCGGATCAAGTGAAAGCGGGAAAGCGTTCGGATGAAACTGACAGAAAAATTGGGGCTTGCCGCCCTGCACCGCATGGACCCTGAAGCCGCGCACGCAATGTCGATCAAGGCATTGAAGACCGGTCTGACACCTGCGCCGGGGCCAGTGACAACCCCGCGCCTGAAAACCAGTGTCGCTGGGCTGGACCTGCCGAACCCGGTTGGGCTGGCCGCCGGGTTCGACAAGAACGGCGAGGTTCTGACACCGTTGTCCCGCGCCGGATTCGGCTTCATCGAAGTGGGAGCGGTCACGCCGCGCCCGCAGCCGGGAAACCCCAAACCCCGCCTGTTTCGCCTGACCGAGGACAAGGCTGCCATCAACCGTTTTGGCTTCAACAACGAAGGCATGGAGGTGATGGCCAAACGATTGGCGGAGCGCCCCAAAGACGCGGTGATCGGACTCAATCTTGGTGCCAACAAAGACAGCGAAGACCGCGCAGGTGATTTTGTCAAAGTGCTGGCCCATTGCGCCGAAGATCTGGATTTCGCAACCGTAAACGTGTCATCCCCCAATACGGAAAAATTGCGGGATTTGCAGGGCAAAGCCGCGTTGACCGCGCTTTTGAGTGGTGTGATCGAGACGCGCGATGCGTTGCCACGCCCGCTGCCGATTTTCCTGAAAATTGCTCCGGATTTGACCGAGACAGAATTGCAGGACATCGCCGAGGTCGCTCGCGAAACCCGCGTGGATGGCGTGATCGCCACCAACACCACCCTGTCCCGCGACGGTTTGCGCAGCGCACACAAAGACGAAACAGGTGGTTTGTCGGGCACGCCGCTGTTTGAAAAATCCACCCTCGTTCTGGCACGGCTCAGCAAACTGACTGACGGGGGTATCCCTCTGATAGGCGTGGGCGGCATCAGCAATGCCGAGCAGGCCTATGCCAAGATCTGCGCCGGAGCGTCGGCTGTGCAGTTCTATACTGCGATGGTCTATGGCGGCATTTCTCTGGCAACAGACATTGCGAAAGGACTGGATGAACTGCTGGCTCGCGACGGTTTTGACACCGTATCGCAAGCTGTTGGCAGCAAACGAGGGGATTGGCTGTGATCGAGTATTGGCACAATCCCCGCTGCTCCAAATCCCGCGCCGGTCTGGCGCTGCTGGAAGAAAATGGCGCGTCAATCACCGTGCGAAAATACCTTGAAGATGCGCCATCAGCCGACGAGTTGCGCGCTGCCCAATCTGCTCTTGGGCTGTCGCCCGTTGAAATGATGCGGACTGGCGAAAAGCGGTTCAAGGAATTGGGGCTAACCAAAACCTCACCCGACGACGACCTGATCCATGCCATGGCCGAAAACCCGATCCTGATTGAGCGTCCTCTTGCCATTGCCGGAGAAAAAGCCGCTATCGGGCGCCCACCGGAAAACCTGCTGACGCTGCTCTAGGCCACCTGCGCCTCAAGTTTGGGATAGCGCCAGCCCATTGTCACGCCGCGTGCAATATTGAGAACCATCAACGCGGCCCACAGGCCGTGATTACCGAAATTCGGTACCAGTATGAACAGCGCTACCACATAGATCGATACCGACTGAATCATCGCATTGCGCATGGCGCGGGTCCACGTGGCACCGATGTAGATACCGTCGAACATCCAGCTTGCCACTCCGATCATCGGGGCAAGCGCAGCCCAGAAGAGATACTCGCGCCCAGCTTCGCGAACCTGCGGCGAGGTAGACATGAGGTCAATCAGCGCGGGACCGGCAACAAAGAAAACAGCTCCCAGCAAAAGCGCGCCGCCCACGCCCCATTGCGAGGCCATGACAGAAGCACGACGCACCTGATACCTGTCTCGAGCGCCCACTGCGCCTCCGACTAGGGCCTCGGCGGAAAAAGCGAATCCATCAAGCGCAAAGGCCGTGATTTCAAGAAATTGAAGCAAGACCTGATTGGCTGCCAGATTAACGTCACCCAGATCTGAGCCTACAAAAAGAAAGGTCGTGAACGATCCGGTCAACAGAACCGAACGCAGCATGATATCGCCGTTGACCTGCAACATCCGCCGCAGCCGAGCAGCATCGAAAATACGAGCCCAATCGCACCAAATTCCGTCGGCGAATCCATCCCGGCACAACCACACCCCCAAGGCCAATCCGGTCCACTCTGCGATCAAAGTGGCGATGGCGACGCCTTCGACCCCCCAGCCAAGCCCAAGAACGAACCACAGGTCCAGCACGATATTCAGCCCATTCATCCAGACCTGCAGAATGAAAACACCTCGTGTGCGCTCGACGGCAATCAGCCAGCCCGTGACCGCAAAAAGTGCAATGGTGGCAGGTGCTCCCCAGATGCGAATCTCCAGATAGGACCGGGTTAGAGCTTCGACCTCGGGACTTGCCGGGGAAAGGGCGAACGCGCCTGCAAACACCGCCACTTGCGCGAGGATAAAGAACAGCCCGGCCGCCCCGCCAAGCATCAGACCGCGCATCAGCAGAGCCCGGGTTTCAGCAGTATCGCCTGCTCCTCGAGCCTGCGCCGCCATCCCGGTGGTTCCCATTCGCAAGAAACCGAAGATCCAATAGATCGTGGAAAGAATCACAGCGCCGATCCCGACCGCTCCGATTGGTGCCGCCTCGCCCATTTGGCCCACAACACCCGTATCCACCGCGCCAAGAATCGGCACAGTGGCGTTCGACAGGACGATCGGCACTGCGATCTTCAGCACCCGCCTATGTGTAATGGGCGCCGAGGCGGCCTGCATGGTCAGCTCTTTTCCCCCGAAGGCTGTGGTATCAGGAAGTGGCCTGAAGCCTGCGCAAACAATTTCGCGTGATTGTCCTGCCAGGCTTCAACCCGAACCGATGCATAGCGCCGCCCGGACCGGCTGATAAAGGCACGCGCATAAGCGTCTCGCGGAAGTCCCGAGCGCAGATAATCAACGGTAAAGTCGATTGTCTTAGGAAAGCGGATATTTGGGTCGGTTACAATGGCCTCACCGTCGATCTCACCACTTTCGATGCGCGCGAACATATGTTCCCAACTGAGGGTGATGACGGCGGTCACTTCGAGGAATGCTGCCGTTACCCCACCGTGAATCGCAGGCAGGAACGGGTTGCCTATCAGCTTGTCATCGAAGTTCAAAACACCGGTCAGTTCATCCCCGCGACGGTCGAAGCTGATATTGAGAAAACGGATGTAAGGCACACCGTCAACCAGCGCATGCAACGCTGCATCGCGGCGTTGCTTGACCACCTGCATTGGTTCGGGACGAGGTCGTGGCATCTTATTTCCCCTCAACCGTAAAGGACCCGGAGGCAGTTGCCACCGGTAGATCCGTGTCGTCATCCATAGCCGTCGCCCGCACGAAGGCTACGTTCCGCGTGATGTGATAACAGACGGCGTGCGCTTTGATAGTCTGACCCGGCGTCGCCGCTCGCATGTAGTCAATTCGCAGATCGATCGTTGCTGTCCCGCCGGGGGCTGAAGGGTGGCTCATCACTGCGGCACCGCAGCACGTGTCCAGAATCGTTGAGATCGCCCCACCATGAATCACCCCGGTGCGCGGATCGCCAATCAGGTCCTCGTTGTAGGGCAAGGTTATCTCTGCCTCGCCTTCACCGATCTGGGTCAGCGTGAGGTTCAACGCCCGCGCATGAGGTATGGCCTCGATAAATTGGCGGGCCAAAACTGTCTTTTCGACCATAGGTTTGCGTCCTGTTCTTTGCCCGTCCTTTATGAGCCGCTGTTTCAGCAAAGGGCAAGCCCACCTGTTGCGCTTGGGACCGGGACCGCCTAGGTTGCTGACAAGGAGATCGGGAATGTCCAACAACCGTTTGTCATTCAAAGAGATGTGCGCCGAGTTCGACGTAACCCCGCGCACTTTGCGCTATTACGAATATATCGAGCTTTTGCAACCGGACCGGGAAGGTCGGTCACGTTTTTACGGCGCACGGGAATGCGCGCGGATGAAACTGATCATGCGCGGCCGCAAGTTCGGATTTCCTCTTGAAGAGATTCGCCAGTGGCTGCTGATCTACGAAGATCAGGGTAACGAGGCCCAGATGGCCACCTTTATCGAAATGGCTGACCGCCAGATGAGTGAGCTTCAGCAGCAGCGCCAGCAGCTTGATGAGGCAATGGATGAACTCAAAAGCCTGCGCGACCAAACAGCCAAATCGCTGGAATAGCATACGCCGCCACCCTCACTTTCAAAGTCATTCAGGACCGCATTTGTCAGTACAAGTGCGTAATTTCTTTGCTATCTCGGCTGTTTTGGGCCCAGATTTCGATTGACGTGACGGAAAGAAAATTTCGTCCAAAGGCACTTACGCGTTTGGATGTTACGTCAACTTGGAAGTGACGCAGCGTCTGAATTACGTAAACGTCACTCTCATGTTGTAAAGCGTTTACCAACTGCGCAACTCATATCTCATGACGCCAGTGACGAGAGTATGACGAATGACCGAAGATGTGATGACCATCCGCGAAATGTGCGAGACCTATGATGTCACGCCACGCACCTTGCGGTTCTATGAGGCCAAGGAACTTCTGTTCCCGATCCGTGAAGGCCAGAAACGTCTGTTCACCAAACGTGATCGGGCGCGGCTGAAGCTGATCCTGCGCGGCAAGCGCTTTGGGTTTAGCCTCGAAGAAATTCGACAACTGCTGGATTTGTACCATGTGGGCGATCAGCAGGTCACTCAGATGACCCGCACTTTTGAAATTGCGTGCGAGCGTCTGGCTGACATGGAAGCGCGTCGCGAAGAGCTGACGCAGGCCATTGATGATCTGAAAGAGCAGTTGCGCTGGGGCGAGAAAGTTATCGCCTCGATGAAACATGAGAAAAAGGCAGCCGAATAATCTCGCCCTGCCCTCCGGACATATGAATTAAGGGAGCTTCACATGCCCGTTTACAACGCGCCAACCAAAGACACGCAGTTCATCCTGCATGACGTTCTGAAAGTCTCGCAGTCGGATATCCCCGGCTACAATGAACTGGAGGCCGAATTCACCGGTGCCGTTCTGGAAGAAGCAGGCAAGGTTGCAACCAATGTTTTGCACCCCCTGAACGTCGTTGGTGACACCGAAGGCTGTCGGTTGGAAAACGGCATCGTGTATACCCCTACCGGGTTCAAAGACGCCTTCGAGCAGATGAAGGAAGGTGGTTGGACTGGACTCGACATGCCAGAAGAGTATGGCGGTCAGAACATGCCTTATGTCATCGGTACCGCAGTGGGCGAGATGTTCTCGGGCTCCAACCAGGCATTTACCATGTACCAGGGTCTGACCCATGGCGCGGCCTCGGCCATTCTGGCACACGGAACGGACGAGCAGAAAGACAAATATCTGCCTAACATGGTCAGCTGTGAATGGACCGGCACCATGAACCTGACCGAACCGCATTGCGGCACCGATCTGGGCCTGATGCGCACCAAGGCGGAACCACAGGGCGACGGCAGCTACAAGATTTCCGGTCAAAAGATCTTCATCTCGGCTGGCGATCACGACATGGCCGACAACATCATTCATCTGGTTCTGGCCAAGATCCCCGGTGGCCCCGAAGGCATCAAGGGCGTGTCACTGTTCATCGTGCCCAAGTTCATCGTCAACGAAGACGGCACGCCCGGCGAGCGCAACGGCGTTTCGGTTGGCAAGATCGAAGAGAAGATGGGCATCCACGGCAACTCAACCTGCGTCATGAACTATGACGAAGCTACCGGCTGGCTGCTGGGCGAAGAGCATAAAGGTATGCGCGCCATGTTCACCATGATGAACGAAGCGCGTCTCGGTGTGGGCATGCAAGGCCTGTCGCAGGCCGAGGCTGCGTATCAAAATGCTGTCGAGTATGCCAAGGACCGCCTGCAGGGCCGCGACGTGACCGGCGTAAAGAATCCGGACGGCCCCGCCGATCCGCTGATCGTTCACCCCGACATCCGCCGTAACCTGATGGACCAGAAAAGCTTCACCGAAGGCGCGCGTGCGTTCATCCTCTGGGGCGCGACCATGATCGACAAGGCGCACCGCTCGGGAGACAAGGACGCGGACGGGCTGATCTCACTGCTGACACCGGTCATCAAAGGCTTCCTGACGGATGAAGGCTACGACATGACCGTCCAGGCCCAGCAGGTGTATGGCGGCCATGGCTACATCGAAGAATGGGGCATGTCGCAATACACCCGCGATGCTCGCATTGCGATGATTTACGAGGGGGCAAACGGCGTTCAGGCGCTGGACCTTGTGGGTCGGAAACTGGCTCAGGATGGCGGCAAGCACGTCATGGCCTTCTTTGAGATGGTCAAATCCTTCTGCAAGGAGAACGGCGGCAAGGACGAAGCTTACGACGAAGCCTTCATTGAACCGCTGAAAGCCGCGTCGAAAGACCTGCAGGCCGCTGGCATGTACTTCATGCAGGAAGGCATGAAGAACCCGAACAACGCTCTGTCCGGTTCTTATGACTTCATGCACATGTTCGGCCATGTCTGCCTGGGCCTAATGTGGGCACAGATGGCCAAGGCCGCCCAGGAAGCTCTGGACGGTGGTGCGTCGGACAAAGAGTTCTACGAGGCCAAGATCAACACCGGCCGTTTCTACATGGCGCGCCGCTTGCCCGCGACTGCGATGCACCTTTCGCGCATTCAGACCGGCGCGGACACGGTGATGGCACTGGACGCGGCGAACTTCTGATCTCAGTCTGGGTCCGGGTAACAATCCCCGGACCCAGCTTACCGGAGGAACCACATGCCAAAACGTTTTCGCCTGACCCGCCGCTTTCCCGTTGCGATGACTGAAGACGGATACCGCAAGCTCAAAGCGTTCTCGCGCGAGGCAGGGCTGGATGAAGGCGAGGCACTGTCTTTTCTGTTCGAGAATTTCAACAGCGTGATTGATGAGGAGAACCTGACCCACCGCCTGCGCATCTTCAATTCTGAGCTTGAAGCGCGGAAAAGATGAGCCGCTGCGGTGAACATTGAGCGGAGATTTTAGCCTGAATGCCGGACGCCTCCGGCGGGAGTATTTGTGAAAAGATGAAGCGGCGACGCGTCCCTGCCACCGGGCGCACTCGCCATCAGGACAGGGACGACTTCACCTTTTGCGGTCATCGGCTCTCCAGCCTGTACCGCACGGCCATTGAAAATGAAGATGGTTGATCAAAGGTTACTGAGTGATCTTCATCTTTTCAAAAATACTCAAATCCGGCCTAGCCACATGAGCCTTGGGAGGGGCGACCGCATGACCATCAAACTTCATTGCTTCGGAGAAAGCGGTAACAGCTACAAGGCAGCGCTGGCGCTGGAAATGTCAGGTTTGGAGTGGAAACCGGTTTTTGTCGATTTCTTCAAAGGCGTGACCCGCACGCCCGTGTATCGCGCCGAAGTGAATGAGATGGGTGAAGCACCTGTCCTGATCGACGGTGATTTCCGCACCAGCCAATCCGGCGCCATTCAGGCCTATGTGACCGAGAAATCGGGCAAGTTTGGCGGTAAGGACCAAGAAGAGAATTACGACATTCTGCGCTGGGTGCTGTGGGACAATCACAAACTCAGCTCGATGGCCGGCCTGACCCGTTTCCTGATCAATTTTCTCCCGGAACGGCACCGCAACCCCGATGTGATCGCTTTCAATCAGGGGCGACTGAAGGCGGCCTATCAGGTGCTGAACGATCATCTGGACGGTCGCAACTGGATCGTTGGCGATGGTGTTACCAACGCCGACATCAGCTGCTGCGGCTATCTCTACTATCCCGAACCCTTCGGCTTTGACCGCGCCGATTGGCCCAACATCGACGCCTGGCTGACGCGCCTCAGCGAACAGCCCGGCTGGAAACACCCCTATGACCTGATGCCCGGCAACCCGTCGGATCGAGCTTGAGGAGAAGACCCATGACCGAAGCATATATCTATGACGCCCTGCGCACCCCGCGCGGCAAGGGCCGCAAGGATGGCAGCCTGCACGAGGTAACCTCGGTACGCCTGTCCGCCCTGACCCTGAACGCGATGAAAGAGCGCAACAACCTCGAAGGCCACGCCGTTGAGGACGTGATCTGGGGCAACGTCACCCAGGTGATGGAACAAGGCGGCTGTCTGGCGCGCTCCGCTGTTCTGGCCTCGGACTTGGATGAATCGATCCCGGGCCTGGCGATCAACCGTTTCTGCGCCTCGGGCATGGAAGCCGTCAACTTGGCGGCAAATCAGGTCAAGGGCGGCGCAGGCGATGCCTACATCGCTGGTGGCGTTGAAATGATGGGCCGCGTGGCCATGGGTAGCGACGGTGCGGCTATTGCCGTTGACCCTTCGCTGGCGATGGAGACCTATTTCGTGCCGCAGGGTATCTCGGCCGACATCATCGCGACCGAATACGGTTTCTCCCGTGATGCCGCGGACGCGCTGGCGGTTGAGTCGCAGAAACGTGCCGCAGAAGCATGGGCCGACAACCGGTTCGAAAAGTCGGTGATCACAGTCAAAGACCAGAATGGCCTGACCATTCTGGATCGCGACGAATACATGCGTCCGGGCACCGACATGCAAAGCCTCGGTGCGCTGAACCCGTCGTTTGCGATGATGGGCGAGCAGATGCCCGGTTTCGACAAGGTTGCGATGCTGAAATACCCGCACCTTGAGCGTGTGAACCACATCCACCATGCCGGCAACAGCTCGGGCATCGTGGACGGAGCGGCGGCTGTTCTGATCGGCAACAAGGAATTCGGTGAGAAGTACGGCCTCAAGCCGCGCGCCCGCATCAAGGCAACCGCCAAGATCGGTACCGACCCGACCATCATGCTGACTGGCCCGGTACCGGTGACCGAGAAGATTCTGGCCGACAACGGAATGAAAATCAGCGATCTGGACCTGTTCGAAGTGAACGAAGCCTTCGCCTCGGTTGTTCTGCGCTTCCAGCAGGCATTCGACGTCGATCCTGCGCTGGTAAACGTCAACGGCGGTTCGATCGCGATGGGCCACCCGCTGGGTGCGACCGGTGCGATGATCATCGGCACACTGCTGGATGAGCTGGAGCGTCAGGACAAAGAAACCGGTCTGGCCACGCTCTGCATCGCATCCGGCATGGGTGCGGCAACCATTATCGAGCGGGTCTGATGCCCAAGCTGGATCTCTCTCAGATCCCGTTTCAGGGCGGCTCGGCCTATCCCGGCAAACTGGCCGAGGTGACCGCAGGTCGCTTCGTTCAGCGTGTGGGCGATGCAGGCGGGCTTTCCCAATACGGGGTCAACATCGTGCGGTTGGAACCGCAGGGCATGTCTTCGCTGCGTCATTACCATATGGAGCAGGACGAATTTGCCATCATGCTCAGCGGCACCTGCGTGCTGATCGATGACGATGGTGAGCATGAGATGCAGCCCGGCGATTGCGCCGCTTGGCCCGCAGGTGAGGCCAATGGCCACCACCTTGTGAACAAAACCGATGCGCCCGCGACCTTTCTGGTAGTGGGCACACGGACCCCGACCGAGACCGGCTATTACAGCGATTTAGACATGATGGTGAAGGATGATGAAAACGGTTTCTCCTTCACCCGCAAAGATGGCAGCCCGCTGACGGCTGACCAGATTGGAGATGACAATGACTGATTTCACTCTGAGCAAAGACAAAGATGGCGTTGGGATCATCACCTGGGACGTTCCAGGCAAAACAATGAACGTGATGTCCTTCGAAGGACTCCAGCAACTCAACGACTGTATCGATCAGGCGCTTGCCGATGACGAGATCAAAGGCATCGTTGTTACGTCAGGCAAGGAAGGCTCGTTCGCGGGCGGCATGGACCTGAACCTGTTGGCCGTGATGAAGGAACAGGCGGGCGACGATCCGGCCAAAGGTCTTTTCGAAGGCACGATGCAAATGCATGCCCTGCTGCGCAAGATCGAACTGGCAGGCATGGACCCCAAAACCAAGAAAGGCGGCAAGCCTATTGCCACCGTTCTGCCCGGCACCGCTGCGGGCATCGGCATGGAACTGCCCCTGTCCACGCACCGCATTTTTGCGGCCGAAAACCCCAAGGCGAAATACGGCCTGCCCGAGATCATGGTCGGCATCTTCCCCGGTGCGGGCGGCACCACCCGGATGGTCCGCAAAGTTGGTGCGATTGCCGCCGCTCCGCTGCTGCTGGAAGGCAAGATGCTGGACGTCAAGAAAGCCAAGAGCGCGGGCTATATCGATGAGATCGCAGCCGACCCGATGGCTGTCGCCAAGGAATGGGTGCTGAACGCCAAGGACACCGATCTGGTCAAGCCGTGGGACGCGAAGGGCTATAAGATGCCCGGCGGTGCCCCCTACCATCCTGCAGGCTTCATGAATTTCGTCGGTGCGTCGGCGATGGTGAACGGCAAGACCCAAGGGGCTTTCCCGGCGGCCAAAGCTCTGCTGAGCGCGGTTTACGAGGGCGCTCTGGTAGATTTCGACACCGCACTGAAGATCGAGGCGCGCTGGTTCACTTCTGTGCTGATGAACCCCTCCTCGGGCGCGATGATCCGTTCGCTGTTCCTGAACAAGGAAGCACTGGAGAAAGGTGCAGTGCGTCCCGCCGGTGTCCCGGACCAATCGGTCAAGAAGATCGGTGTTCTGGGCGCAGGCATGATGGGTGCTGGTATCGCGCTAGTGTCGGCTCAGGCCGGTATGGAAGTGGTGCTGATCGACCGCGACCAAGAGGCTGCGGATAAGGGCAAGGCCTATACCGAGAGCTACCTGGACAAAGGTATGAAGCGCGGCAAAGTCACGGCTGAGAAGAAAGAAGCCATGCTGGCACGCATCACCGCGACCCCGGATCTGGACAACCTCAAAGGCTGCGATCTGATCATCGAAGCCGTCTTCGAGGACGTTGGCGTCAAGGCCGAGATGACCAAGAAGGTCGAGGCGATCATTCCCGAGGACTGCATCTTTGCGTCGAACACCTCGACCCTGCCGATCACCGACCTAGCTAAAGCATCCGTGCGCCCGGACCAGTTCATCGGCATCCACTTCTTCTCGCCGGTCGAGAAGATGTTCCTGGTCGAGATCATCAAGGGCAAGGAAACCGGTGATCGCGCGGTGGCCAAGGCGCTGGACTATGTCCGTCAGATCCGCAAGACGCCGATCGTGGTCAATGATGCGCGGTTCTTCTATGCCAACCGCTGCATCATTCCTTACATCAACGAAGGTGTACGAATGATCGCCGAGGGTGTGAACCCAGTGCTGATCGACAACGCCGCACGTCAGTTGGGCTTCCCGGTTGGGCCAATCCAGTTGACGGATGAAACCTCGATTGATCTGGGCGCCAAGATCGCGCGCGCGACCAAGGCAGCGATGGGCGACGCCTACCCGGAAAGCCCCTCGGACGATCTGATTTTCTGGATGGAAGAACAGGGCCGGTTGGGTCGCAAGGCAAACGCGGGCTTCTTCGACTATGACGAAAAGGGCAAGCGCACCGAGTACTGGAAAGGCTTGCAGGAGAAATACCCTCACGCCGAAGACCAGCCTGATCTCATCGAGGTTCAGCAGCGTCTGATGTTCGCTCAGGTTCTGGAAGCGGTCCGCGCGTTGGAAGAAGGTGTTCTGGAAGACATCCGCGAAGGCGACGTTGGCGCCATTCTGGGCTGGGGCTTTGCGCCGTGGTCCGGTGGTCCGCTTAGCTGGCTGGACATCATCGGCACGCCTTACGCCGCTGAACGTTGTGATCAACTGGCCGAGAAATACGGTGAACGCTTTGCCTGCCCTCCTCTGTTGCGTGAGATGGCAGACAAGGGCCAAAGCTTCTACGGGCGTTTCAACCCCGAAGTAAAAGCCGCTTAAATCAGTAATGCAGGCGCGTGAATTCACGCGCCTGCATCGTTCATGTCAGTGTTTGGTTAGATCTGCCATTCGGGTCGCAGAAACAGAACCGGCGCATTTGGACGCCCCGGTCGACCCGGCCGCCTGACCCCAGAGGGCGGACGGATCGGAAATATCGGATCCTGCGAAATGGGTGCAGGCAGGGCACCCAATGGATTGGCAAGGGCCGACATATCGCCCTTGCTCGTAATTGAGTTGACAAGGTTAGTCGCAACCTCTTCGTCAGCGACTTCGTATTTTGGCCCGTTCGGATTACCCCGCATGTTAAACCGGCCCGAAGGGCAATAAGCCTGCAAGCCGCCTTCGACAAAAATCACCTGATCATTGTCGAAGAACAGGGAACGCACCTCAAAAGACGAACCCGGCGCCTGCGACGCCATCCGGCCCGTGCCATTCAACATTCGTGCGGAAACCACAGAAAATCCGCTGTCCTCAGCGTTAATCTTGGACAGGTTCAGCGCCATGCCCTGCTCGGGCATCAGCCAAACCGGCCGCCCGTTATACGCGGCGCGTGCAGGTACAAAAACCGGCAAATACTCTGAGCGGCGCTCATCCGCGGGAATAACCACGACACTGGTCGAGATGCGCCGGACCTCTTTGAACCCGTGATCCAGCGTTCGAACCAGATCGCCGACAACGATGCGCTCAACGGGTTTCCAGCCACTGGTGGTGGCAATCTTGGTGCCATGCAAAAAGCCGCCCCGGCGCGCGTTTACCGCCTGGTTCAAACTGGAATTATCAATCTCAGACGACCGATCCAGATAAACAGAAATACTCGTAACTTCAGACACGTGCCCAACCCCCTTTGGCACAAACTCACTATGCCTAAAGAGCTAGCACTAAAAAGGAAGGCTGTCTTATTTCGGACATATTTGCGCCCAATTTAGGTCGAATCTACGTGAATATCGGAGATTTTTGTAAACACTCGCACTTAAATATCAGTCTTTTTTGCCGATTCTGAAACGAATGACATGCGCCAAGCTTTCGAATCCACGCAATTATGCCCGTGCTAAATAGTTTGATCTCTCGTGCAAGTGCGACGGGCTGACGAATAGGGTGACCTCAACCCGACACCCTTCAGATGGCCTCCTGCGGCTCGGATACCTTTCTGGTCCGCCAACCCAGCAAAGCCCCTGCTACTGCGATCAGCGCGATACCGGCCACCTGCATTGCGCCGATGGTTTGCCCTAAGGCTACGAAGGCAAAAAGCGGGCCGAAAATCATGACTGAGTACTCAAATACGGCCACATAGGACGGCTCCCCCACCTGATAAGCTTTTATGAGCATGAAGACCGCAATTGTTGAACCGATCGCCTGAATAACAATCCAGGGTAAAGCTGGTCCCATTTCCCAGACCCACCCACGTGTAACAAAACCATCCGGTCCTTCCGGCGTGGCCACCGGCATGAAAGTAAACACAGCGACACCCACAGCCCCGGCCAACGCAAGTGTTGCCACCATTGCCGCCAACATGGCCACGGTACTTTCCTGCGAACAATGGGTCCGTGTCAGGATTGAACTCAAGGCATAGAAAAACCCAGCGGAAAGCGGCAACAACGAAAGCATGTCAAACTCGACCGGGTTCAATTGCAGCACCAGAAGGATACCGGTGAACCCGATCAGGACAGCAAGAACACGCCAAGGCCCAATGGTTTGCTTAAGAAACAGCGACGAGATCAGCAGCACAAAAATCGGCGATGTGAACAAACCCGCCAAGGCCTGAGCAATCGGCATCAAGGCCAGCGACGCAAAATACAGCAGCAGCGCCGTGGTTATCAGCAAACTGCGCAAGATCACCACACCCCACTTCTGCGGCCGCAACCCACCCAAACCCAGTATGGATAACCCGATTAGCAGCGGCATCATCATAAAGGCCCGTGTCAGATGGAACTGCCAAAGGCCAACTGTTTCGGCCAGCAGGATCACAACATTGTCGATCACGCCAATGATCGCCATCGCACCGACCATCAGGACCGAGGCCAACACAGGAGAAGATGATGAATTTACCTGCATAGTCGCGCCTCAGTTGCGATCAAAGATCAGCGGTTTTAGTCCTGTTGGGTATCCAGCACATTTCAGAAAGGCTGCGCAACAGGTTTGCGCCCTGTGAATGCACCATGCTAAGCTGCAGCAAAACAAAATCGAGCAGACCTCAACCAGATGACGGCCCTGAAACAGTACCAGCGGATCGAAGCCACCGGTCTGTGGCGCCCCTCGCCCGATGAACAACGGCGCGAGGTTGTCGTATCAATTGGCGAAGCGACCCTGACCATATCCGATTTCAACGACAGGGCTTTGACCCATTGGTCTCTGGCAGCGCTTGAACGGCAGAACCCAGGGAACTTTCCTGCTATCTTCAACCCTGACGGCGACCCGGACGAGACGCTGGAACTGGGAGAATCCGAAACCACGATGCTTGAGGCAATCGACCGGCTGCAACGCGCGATTGACCGCTCGCGCCCGCATCCCGGTCGGCTGCGCTGGCTGAGCGTTGGAGGTGTCGTAGCTGCAGTTCTGGCTGTATTGTTGCTTTGGCTGCCCAGTGCGTTGCAAAACCACGTGGTTTCTGTCGTACCCGAGGTCAAACGGCAGGAAATCGGTGACACGATTCTGCGCCGGATCGAGCGTGTCTCGGGCCAGGCCTGTACGTCTCAGGATGCGCAGGCATCGCTAGAACGGATGGCCCGTCGTACCGGCGTGCGTCAGATCATTATTCTGCCAGCAGGCGTTCAGGACAGCCTCAGCCTGCCCGGCGGCACCGTTCTGTTAAGCCGCACACTGGTTGAGGACCATGAAGACCCTGCAGTTGCAGCAGGTTATGTTGTTGCAGAACGTGCACGTACTGCGCTCAAGGACCCGCTGGAAGATTTGCTGGACCGAACCGGAGCATCGTCAGCCTTTCGGCTGTTGACGACCGGTGGACTGACACCTGAGATCATCGATACCTATACCGAACAGGTGCTGTCGCGGCCCCGCCCTTCCGTTTCGGACGAAGATTTGCTGGCTATGTTCTCGCAAAGCGCCCTGCCCTCTACGCCTTACGCCTACGCTCGGGACATTACCGGTGAATCCGTACTGGGATTGATCGAGGCAGATCCCATGGCAGGCCGGACCCTGGAACAAGTGCTGCCGGACCGCGATTGGGTCCGGCTGCAGAACATCTGCGGTGAATAAGCCGGATTACTTGGTTCCGAACATCCGGTCGCCTGCATCCCCCAGACCCGGCATGATGTAGCCTTTCGAGTTCAACTCACGGTCCAGTGCGGCGGTGACGATGTGCACATCCGGGTGCGCTTCTTTCATGCGCGCGACGCCTTCCGGCGCGGCAAGCAAACAGAGGAAACGGATATCCGTCGCGCCAGCCTCTTTCAGCAGGTCAATGGCCGCGGCCGAGCTGTTGCCGGTTGCCAGCATCGGATCCACCGCGATAACCAAACGGTCTTTCAGGCTCTCTGGCGCTTTGAAGTAATACTGCACTGGTTTCAGCGTTTCTTCGTCACGATACAGGCCAACGAAACCGACGCGCGCGGAAGGAACCAACTCAAGCACCCCATCCAGCATCCCGTTTCCGGCACGCAGGATCGACACCAGCGCCATTTTCTTACCTGCCAGAATGGGGGCGTCCATTTCTTCCATTGGGGTTTCGATATGGCGCGTGGTCAATGGAATCTCGCGCGTGACCTCATAAGCCAGCAGCAGAGTAATTTCGCGCAGCAACTGCCGGAAGCCGGCGGTCGAGGTGCCCTTGTCCCGCATGAGCGTCAGCTTGTGTTGCACCAGCGGGTGATCGACGACGGTCAGATGTTCGCTCATGTGTTCTCCAGTCTTTTCTTGACCCGCGCACGGGTATCATCATCGCAAAAGGCAGCTTCAAGGGCCGTTTCATTCAGGGCTCCAAAATCTTCGGCGTCCCACCCGAAGGCTGCGTTCAACATCTCATATTCCCGCCGCATGGTCGTGTGAAAAAACGGGGGATCGTCGGTTGATACCGTAACCTTGACGCCTGCATCGCGAAGTTTTGCAATCGGGTGGGAATTGAAATCGGGGAATAGGCCCAGAACCACGTTTGACCCTGGACAAACCTCAAGCGTGATGTCGCGGTCTATCAATTCGTGGATAAGATCAGGATCTTCGATGGCACGGACACCATGGCCAATACGTTCGACGCCCAAATCGCGAACGGCATCCCGCACGCTTTCAGGGCCGCCAAACTCGCCTGCATGGGTGGTCAGACGCAGACCGGCCTCGCGGGCGCACTCGAAGGCCCATTTGAAATCGCCCTGCGTACCGATGGATTCGTTTCCGCCCATGCCGAAACCAGTAATCCAATCTCCTGCGGTCTCCGCTGCACAACGGGCGCTGCGTTTGGCTTGTTCCGGACCGAAATGCCGAACGCAGGTGATGACACCACGCAGAGTTATGTCGAGTTTGCGTTCGGCTTCATCCGCCGCGTCCTGAATCGCATTCAGATAGTCACGCCACGCGTGCAGATCACCACCCCCGCAGAAATCCGGGCTGAGGAAAGTTTCAGAATAGACCACGCCATTCTCAGCGCTTTCCTCGAGAATAGCCAGTGTAAGCCGGCGGAAATCTTCGGGCGTTTTCAGCACCTCGCAGGCAGCTTCATACACACTCAGGAAATGTGCGAAATCACGGAAATCATAAGATCCATCCGGCTTGAAAATACCGCTAAGGTCCACGCGCTTTTCATGCGCGAGCTGACGGATGAATGCAGGTGGCGCTGCGCCTTCGTGATGCAGGTGCAATTCTAATTTGGGCAGGTTGGCGACGCTCATAAAAAGTTCCTTCCCGGTCCCTGCGCCGGAATGCTCAGGTGGTGGGCGATACTGGCGGCAATGTCGGCGAAATCCACTTGGCCTATCTGCCCAACACTTTGCTCAGCAACCAAAACCGGCACCTGTTCCCGCGTATGATCTGTTCCGGTCCAGCTCGGGTCATTGCCATGGTCGGCAGTCAACAGCAGCAGGTCGCCCGGGCGGAGTTTGGTCAGGATCTTCCCGATTTCCCGGTCGAACCATTCCAGCGCTCGGGCATAACCACTGATGTCGCGGCGGTGGCCATAAAGGCTATCGAATTCGACAAAATTGGCGAAGGTCAAACTACCCTCTTCGGCCTCATCCACCAGATCAGACAGGTGCTGCATCAGTTCGGCATCCGACCCCTTGCGCAGCGTGTCGATACCCTGCATCGAGAAGATGTCGCCGATCTTGCCCACTGCGTGCACCTTCCGCCCCGCATCCTGCACCCAATTGGTCAGCACTGGTGCGGGCGGCAGTATGGCGAAATCCTTGCGGTTGGTTGTCCGTTCGAATCCAGCCTCTGGCGTTCCGACAAAGGGGCGCGCAATGACGCGTCCAACTTTCATTTCATGCAAACGCGGGGCAAGCGCGCGACACATGTCGAGCAGCCGTTCCAGCCCAAAGCTCTCTTCATGAGCGGCGATCTGAAACACACTGTCGGCGGAGGTGTAGCAAATCGGCCAGCCAGTGCGCATATGCTCGGCGCCCAATTCGGCGATGATCGCGGTACCCGAGGCGTGGCAGTCGCCAAGGATACCTTCGGTTCCGGCGGCCTCTGCCGCTGCGCGGCTCAGATCCGCAGGAAACGCCGGAACCGTATCGGGGAAATAGTGCCAGTCCCAAGGCACGGGCAGCCCGGCCAGTTCCCAGTGGCCCGAAGGCGTGTCTTTGCCGGGCGAATGCTCGCGCGCGCAGCCCCACAGCCCTGTAGGTTCGGCGTCCAATCCAGGAGTTGCCTCCCCAGACGCCAGCCGCGCAGCCGCGCCCAAACCCAGCGCGTCGAGGTTCGGCAGGCTCAAAGGGCCAGACCGCCCCCCTTCCGCCCGTCCTTCGGCACAAGCCCGTGCGATATGGGCCAGCGTATTCGCTCCGGTATCCGGGACGTCACCGTTGAAAAAACGGGCTGCATCAGGTGCTCCACCAATTCCGACGGAGTCCATCACCACAAGAAAGGCGCGGCTCATTGGCTGATCCTTTCGTGTATCAGGTCGGGAAGGGTTGGCGCTGTCTCACTGATTGTAACCGCATTCAGAACACTGTCTGCGGCCCGTCGCGCTGAATCTTCCCGTGCAGCATGAATGACGGCAATTGGTGAACCCTTTGACACACGATCACCCAACCGGAGTATGTTGGAGATTCCAACGGCGGGATCGATCTCGTCGCTTTCGATCTGACGTCCTCCGCCCAGCGCCACCACGGCAAGACCCAGCGCCTCGCCGTCAATGGCAGAGATATAGCCGTCCTTCGGGGCCGGAACTTCCTGAATGACATTTGCCTCCGGCAGGAACCGGGCCCAGGTTTCGACGAACTGAACAGGACCACCTACAGCAGACATCATGCGACCAAACCGTTCTGCGGCGCGTCCGTCACGGATGATTTCGGCGATTTGATCACGCCCTTCTTCAACCGAAGCGCACATTCCTGCATCAACCAGCAACACACCGCCTAACTCGGCAGAAATCTCTGCCAAAGGCGAAACATCTGAACCGGTCAGGACCTTCATCACTTCCGCGATTTCCAACGCATTACCCAACGCCGGAGCCAATGGCTGGTTCATGTCCGTGATCACCGCTGACGTCCGACACCCCGCTGCGTTTGCCGTCTCGGTCAATGCTGTGGCCAGCTTGTGAGCATCCTCCGTCGTTTTCATGAAGGCGCCGCTGCCGACCTTGACGTCAAGAACCAGCGCATCCGGGCTCGCCGCCAGTTTTTTGGACAGGATCGACGCTGTGATCAGGTCCAGGCTCTCAACCGTCGCGGTCACATCCCGCACCGCATAAAGGCGCTTGTCTGCAGGCGCGATCTGGCCCGTCGCACCGACGATGGCTGCGCCTGTTTCGCGCAAAATCTGTGCTAGACGATCCTGCCCAATCTGACTGCTGACACCCGGTATCGCCTCAAGCTTGTCCAACGTCCCGCCGGTATGCCCCAGACCACGGCCCGAGATCATTGGAACATACGCCCCGCATTCAGCAAGTGCGGGGGCAAGAATCAAGCTGACACTGTCCCCAACCCCGCCGGTCGAATGTTTGTCGATCACCGGGCCGTCCACATCCCAGGTGAGAACGTCCCCACTGTCGCGCATGGCAACTGTCAAATCCGCACGCCCCTGAGCGCCCAAACCGCCCATACAGACGGCCATGGCAAAGGCCCCGGCTTGTGCGTCGCTGACGCTTCCGTCTGCAAGACCCTGCGCAAACCAGATCAGTTCCTCGCGACCCGGCACTTCCTGCCTGCGCAGTTTTGCTATGATCGAACGAGCGTCCATGCGTTCAGACATCCTCCATATGAGAGGCGTCGAATGCGCCCGGCAACAAATCCCCGATGGTTGTCTCGAATTCGGCGCCATCCACGGTAGCCAAAGTGACTTTCACATCGCGCTGTCCGAACTCAGCCAATTTCTGACGGCATCCACCGCAGGGTGGCACGGGCTGAGGGCTGGAGGCGACCACATAGACCTCTGACAGTTCCTGCTCGCCGGCAGCAACCATCGCAGCAATTGCACCCGCCTCGGCACAGGTGCCTTCGGGATATGCCACGTTCTCAACGTTGCACCCGGAATAGACCTGACCCGACGAGGACCGAAGCGCGGCACCAACCTTGAAGTTCGAATAAGGCGCATAGGCGTTTTCCCGGACCGACAAGGCGGCGTCTTTGAGCGACATGGCGATTCCCCATTTTTGATCATCTGGTCAGAAATTTGCACCGTAATGTAAAAAGACGGGGGATTTGAAGCCCCCGAACCATGTTTTTCGGTCAGCCCAGCGTTGTGTTGAAGGTACCGGGCAAGGTGACTTCCAGCAACTCGACGTTGTCCGAGGGTGAGGACAGCCGCGTGCGCATCCCGGGCGGGATGACAAAGGCATCCCCTTGCTCCAGCCGGTAGGGCTCGCGCCCGTCGCCTTCCAGGGTCACCTCGCCGTCCATCACGAAGGTAAAGTGAATGTCGGTATCGTGGCTGGCCCATTCCGGATCGCCCTGCCCCTTGCGCACGACTTGAACGCCCGCGACGCCTTTGGTGTTCCCGGCAATTGTCGTGTCGCGGCAGATGTAACCCGGAAGACGGAATGGTACCCATTCTGCGTCCTTGGCCTGGTTATAGACAAACCGTTGCCCCTGCCATTCGCGGTCCGGACGGACATGCGGCGTAGGAAGCTGCATGTCGTGATCGATTTCCGTGACATGCTCAGCCGGCACACCAATCTCGATGACCTGAACATTGTCCGACGCCTCCAGCACTCGGTGCCGAATTTCCGGCGGCTGGATAAAGCAGTCCCCCGCCGTCAGGCGCATTTTCTCACCCTGATCTTCATAGACGACATCCACCCAGCCATGGATGCAGAAGATCAGTTGAAACCCGACTTTGTGAAAATGCACCATGTCAGGCACCGGGCCACCATCCGGGATGCGGATATGGCTGGCAATGATCGATCCGCCCAAACGATCCGGCACCAGATCGCGATAGTGCATCCCGGCCCGACCGATGATCCAAGGCGCCTGGTCTTTGAGCCTGCGCACCACAAAGGAATGCACTGTTTCAGGCATCACCAGCGGAGGATTTCGTTCCTCAATCTCGATCCGGGTACCATTTGGCGCAACAAGAACGCGTTGGCCATCGGCGAAGCCGTTCGGATCATCCGTCAAGATACGCAATGTTCCCGGGCCTTCAGGCGCGTCTTTTTCGATCCGCAATCGCAGACCGTGCCCTGAAAATACTGCGACACGTGGATCGTCCGCTGGATAGATCATGTCCATCTGCATCCCCAACACTTTGGTGTAAAAGGGGATGTCGTTTCGAATTTCCCGGGTAGGTAAGCGAAATTCAGCTTGGGTCTGCGAGGGATCGGATGTCTTTGTCATGAGGCGTCTCGTCGGATTTCGATTTCGGCCATCCGATCAGAACGGAGGCCAAAATGCCAATCGAAAAGTACATCTCGAGCGTTTCTTCCAGCACGAAAAGCCGCGTTTTCATTACAGATGACAAAGTTTCACTGTTCAGCCCGGTAAATTCCTCGAGCAGCTGAGCGATGACGGCAAGACAGCCAGCGGCAAAGAACACAATCAGAAAGGGCGCCCGCTGTTTGAAAGCACGCCATCCTGTCGGGATGCCATGCCAAATGACGCCACCAAGTACAACGCAGACCAATGCAATTCTGACGGCCGTGATGTCCAGCGCGACGTCCAGACTGTCGAGGATCAGGAAGGAAACACTGCCTTCAGGATAAACACTTGCCTCCAGTTCGCGCTCAGCCAGCAAAAGGCATGTCAGTCCGATATACAACCGAGTGATGCCCGGATATCGCCACAAGGCTGCCAGCCCAGCAACAAACAAGCAAGCGGCGGAAACTGTTTCGAACAGACCGCCTTCCTGATTGAAAATCGCCGCCTGTTCTGGCCAGATGGTAATCGCGCCAAGAAGCACAGCACCCAAAACCACCGCGCCCCATAAGATTAGCGGTGCAAAACCAGTTTCGGCCACAGGACCGGAGGACAGGTCATCGACCTGATCATCTGCCTTGTTTGTCATAGCTGCTTCGTCTTGCCTGAGTGTTTGTCAGTTTCGCAAAGTTGGTTAGATGTAAAAAAAATATGAAAAAATTCAACCTATATTCGTTTTGCAGCTGCGACAAGTCGGCAAAGTTACGCTACGTAGCCAAGCTCGGATGAATAGTTTAATGTTAAATCAAATTCTCAGAGGGAACTGAATCTCCAATGTCTGACACCCCCAGCCTGCGTCAAGCCGCCCTTGACTATCACGCCCATCCGAAACCTGGAAAACTTGAGATCAAGGCCACGAAACCGATGGCCAACGGTCGCGATCTGGCCCGCGCCTATTCGCCCGGCGTGGCCGAGGCCAGCCTTGAAATCAAAGCCGATGCCGCGAACGCAGAAAAATACACCGCACGCGGCAATCTTGTCGCGGTGGTGTCCAACGGCACCGCTGTTCTGGGGCTTGGCAATATCGGGGCGCTGGCCTCAAAGCCGGTCATGGAAGGCAAAGCCGTCCTGTTCAAGAAGTTCGCAGGCATTGACTGTTTTGACATCGAAGTCGATCAGCCCGATCCTGAAAAGCTGGCGGATATCGTCTGCGCGCTTGAACCGACATTCGGAGCCATCAACCTGGAGGACATCAAGGCACCTGATTGTTTCATTGTTGAAAAGCTGTGTCGCGAGCGAATGAACATTCCCGTTTTCCACGACGACCAGCACGGTACTGCCATTGTTGTGGGCGCCGCTGCCAAGAACGCTCTGCATGTGGCCGGGAAATCATTTGCTGACATCAAGGTCGTATCAACCGGCGGTGGAGCCGCGGGGATTGCCTGCCTGAACATGCTGGTGAAACTGGGTGTGAAACAGGAAAATATCTGGCTGTGCGATATTCACGGGCTTGTCTACGAGGGGCGTGCCGAGGATATGAATTCCCATAAGTCGCAGTTCGCGCAGAAAACGGAATTGCGGACTCTGGATGATGTGATCGGCGAAGCGGACCTGTTTCTGGGTCTTAGCGGTCCGAATGTCCTGAAACCTGAAATGGTCAAGAAGATGGCCGACCGACCAATTATTTTTGCTCTGGCCAACCCAACGCCTGAAATTTCGCCTCAGGACGCGCGTGAGGTTGCCCCAGACGCGATCATCGCCACGGGGCGCAGCGATTTCCCCAATCAGGTCAACAACGTGTTGTGTTTCCCATTTATTTTCCGGGGGGCTTTGGATGTGGGCGCGACCGAGATCAACGATGAGATGCAGATTGCCTGCGTTGACGGCATCGCAGAAATGGCCCGTGCCACAACAAGCGCTGAGGCCGCAGCGGCCTATAAGGGCGAGCAGTTGACCTTTGGGCCGGATTACCTGATCCCGAAGCCATTTGACCCACGTCTAGTGGGCGTAGTGTCATCGTCGGTTGCCAAAGCAGCTATGGACAGCGGTGTCGCCAAACGCCCCATTGAGGACCTTGAAGCCTATAAGGAAAAGCTCAACCAGACTGTCTTCAAGTCTGCCCTGTTGATGCGCCCTGTATTCGAGGCCGCGGCTGTCGCATCCCGTCGCATAGTTTTTGCTGAAGGTGAAGATGAAAGGGTGCTGCGGGCTGCACAAGCCATTCTTGAGGAAACAACAGAAACGCCGATCCTAATCGGACGACCCGAAGTGATCGAAACCAGATGCGAAAAGCTGGGCCTGACCATTCGCCCGGGCACAGATTGTCAGATCGTGAACCCGGAAAACGATCCGCGCTATTTCGACTACTGGAACTCCTATCATCAGATCATGCAGCGTCGAGGCGTGACGCCGGATCTGGCCAAGGCGATCATGCGCACCAATACAACCGCCATTGGCGCGATCATGGTGCATCGCGGTGAAGCAGACAGCATGATCTGCGGCACGTTTGGCGAATACCGCTGGCACCTGAATTATGTCGAACAGGTGCTGGACGACGGCGATCTGCGCCCGCATGGCGCTTTGTCTCTGATGATCCTGGAAGACGGTCCCCTGTTCATTGCCGACACACATGTTCGGCAATTGCCGACACCCGAAGAACTGGCCGAAGCGACGATCGGTGCAGCAAGGCATGTTCGTCGGTTTGGGATTGAACCCAAGATCGCGTTCTGTTCGCAATCGCAATTCGGCAATCAGACCGAAGGATCCGGAAAACGGTTGCGTGCCGCATTGGAAATCCTGGACCGAAAACAGCGCGATTTTATTTATGAAGGCGAAATGAATCTGGATGCCGCTCTGGATGCAGACCTTCGGGCGCGTATTTTTCCGGGATCGCGCCTGGAGGGTGCGGCAAATGTGCTGATCTTTGCCCATGCGGATGCGGCCAGCGGCGTACGCAATATCCTGAAAATGAAAGCGGACGGGATCGAAGTCGGCCCGATTTTGATGGGTATGGGCAACAAAGCGCATATCGTCACCCCGTCCATTACCGCGCGCGGACTGCTGAACATGGCTGCCATCGCGGGAACTCCGGTGGCGCATTACGAGTAATCCTGTAGCCTGACACCTTGCACCGCATCCCTCAACGGGGTGCGGTTAACATAATGCTCATACCTACACCGCAAAACTCGTCGCATCTCAATGGTTACCATGGCGCAGACGGCAAAGTGGCACATTTGCCCAACGCTGAGTCGTCTCTGATCGATATTTTTGCACAACCAAGTTTGCAAGTTTGCAAAATACCAACTTCAACGTATAAAATCCAATGCAGGAAAAGAGGTTTGCAAAAATTTGCAAGCCATTGCGCGATTTCCTGCAAATATTTTGCGATAAACTGACGCGTCGTCATTTCACGCGCTTGCCCCAGAGTTTTCTGGGTCCTAACACAAGGCGCAAGTCGTTGTGAGGAGGACGAGATGGCGTATCAGGACGTTTATGACAGCTGGAAAACTGACCCCGAGGCGTTCTGGATGGACGCTGCAAAAGGGATCGACTGGGTCAAAGAACCCAGCAAAGCGTTGTTCGACGAGAATGCGCCATTGTACGAATGGTTCAGCGATGCGCGCGTCAATACCTGCTGGAACGCAGTGGACCGCCACGTGGAAAACGGGCGCGGTGAACAAACTGCCATCATCTATGACAGCCCCATCACCCACACCAAGCGCGAGATTTCTTATGTTGAACTGCGCAACCGCGTGGCCAATCTTGCCGGTGCGCTGCGGGCGAAAGGTGTCGAGAAAGGTGACCGCGTCATTATCTATATGCCGATGATCCCCGAAGCGCTTGAGGCGATGTTGGCCTGTGCCCGTCTGGGTGCTGTGCATTCCGTTGTGTTCGGCGGATTTGCGAGCAACGAACTGGCGGTCCGTATCGATGACGCCAAGCCCAAAGCGATCATTGCTGCGTCCTGCGGGATGGAGCCGGGGCGCGTGGTCCACTACAAACCACTTCTGGACGGCGCAATAGACCTGGCCGAGCACAAACCTGATTTCTGCGTTATCTTCCAGCGTGAACAAGAAGTTGCTCAGCTGATCGAAGGCCGCGACTACAACTGGCACGGGTTCCAATACGGCGTTGAGCCTGCGGATTGTGTACCTGTCGACGGCAACGATCCGGCGTATATCCTCTACACGTCCGGCACCACCGGTGCGCCTAAGGGGGTCGTGCGCCCCACCGCCGGACATCTGGTTGCTCTGAACTGGACCATGAAGAATATCTACAATGTCGACCCGGGTGACGTGTTCTGGGCAGCGTCCGATGTGGGCTGGGTCGTGGGTCATTCCTATATCTGTTATGCGCCCCTGATCCACGGAAACACGACGATTGTGTTCGAAGGCAAACCGGTCGGCACACCAGATGCGGGCACCTTCTGGCGAGTTATCTCGGAGCATAAGGTCAAAAGCTTCTTCACTGCTCCTACCGCGATCCGCGCCGTCAAACGTGAAGACCCGAAAGGCGAATTGATCGCCAAGTACGATCTGTCTCATCTGCGGGCGCTGTATCTGGCGGGCGAACGCGCTGACCCGGACACCATCGTCTGGGCACAGGATGCGCTGAAGGTTCCGGTGATCGACCATTGGTGGCAAACCGAAACCGGCTGGGCCATTGCCGGTAATCCACTGGGCATCGAAGAGCTTCCGGTCAAGCTGGGTTCGCCTGCGAAACCGATGCCGGGTTATGACGTGCAAATTCTGGACGAAGGCGGTCACCCTATGAAAGCCGGCGAACTGGGGGCCATCGCGGTCAAGCTGCCGCTGCCTCCCGGTACATTGCCGACCCTTTGGAACGCCGAGGCACGGTTCAAGAAATCTTATCTGGAACACTTCCCCGGTTACTATGAAACCGGCGACGCCGGAATGATCGACGAGGACGGCTACCTTTACATCATGGCGCGCACCGATGACGTCATCAACGTCGCGGGCCACCGCTTGTCCACCGGTGGGATGGAAGAAGTGCTTGCCGCTCATCCGGACGTAGCCGAATGCGCGGTGATCGGTGTTTCGGATCAGTTGAAGGGCCAGATGCCTGTTGGTTTCCTGTGCCTGAACACTGGCGCGGACCGGGACCACGGCGACGTGACTCAGGAAGTCGTCAAGATGGTACGCGAAAAGATAGGCCCGGTGGCTGCCTTTAAGCTGGCCGTCGTGGTCGACAGGTTGCCCAAAACCCGTTCAGGCAAAATCCTGCGTGGTACGATGGTGTCGATTGCAGACGGCCAGGACTACAAAATGCCTGCGACAATCGACGACCCTGCCATTCTTGATGAGATCAAAGGGGCCTTACAGACAATCGGTTACGCCAAGTAATCTGAGGGCGGCGAAAGCCGCCCTTTTTCGTGTCTTCTCTTGCAACCAGAGGCAGCCTCCCTACTGTCGCAGTAAGACAGTGAGGGCCCATGACACAAACCGACATCTGGCGTCTCAGCGCCACAGACCTGACTACCCTGACAAGACGCGGTGATCTGAGCGCAACCGAGGCGGTTCAGGCCTCGATCGAGCGAATGGATGCGGTTAACCCCGGCCTGAACGCAGTTGTGGAGGATCTGCGCACCCAGGCATTGGAACGTGCACATGCTCTGGATAATGCGCGGGCGAGTGGTCAACCGACGGGGCCGCTGCATGGTGTGCCAGTCACGATCAAAGTGAATGTTGATCAAAGAGGCCATGCGACAACCAACGGAGTAATCGCATTGAAAGATGTGATTGCACCGGATGACGCGCCAGTTGTCAGCAATCTGCAAAAGGCCGGGGCAATTGTTGTTGGCCGGACCAACACGCCTGAGTTTTCTTTCCGCGCAGACACGGACAATCCGCTTTATGGGCGTACACACAACCCTTGGGGTCGCCATATCTCACCCGGCGGGTCATCGGGCGGGGCCGGTGCAGCAGTCATGACCGGAATCGGCGCCCTGGCCCATGGCAACGATATCGGCGGTAGCCTGCGCTTTCCTGCTGCGGCGAATGGCGCAGTCACTGTGAAACCCGGACTGGGGCGTGTCCCTGCCTGGAACCCAAGCCAAAATGCCGAACGTGGTTTGCTGGCACAGTCGATGTCCGTTCAGGGCCTGATCACCCGATCGGCCGCCGACCTGCATCTGTCCATGCCCAGCCTGATCGCCGCCGACGCGCGCGATCCGTTTCATGTGCCGATGTCCTGGCGCGGTGATGCATTCGACGCGCCTGTCAAAGTGGCCTTCACCAAGAACACATTCGGCTATGCCCTGCACCCCGAGGTCGAAAAAGCGCTCGACACAGCGCGCGAGGCGCTGATCGACGCGGGTTATGTGGTGGAGGAGATTGACCCCCCGGACGTTTTTGAATGCGGGCGGATTGGGTACCGCACGCTGATGGGCGAAGTGTTGACACTTATGAAATCAGATATCGAAGCGGCTGGTTCCAAAACCATTCAGAACATCTTTGAGATCTATTTTCAGGAATTCCCACCGATCGTCGAAACCGAGATGATTCAGATGCTGGCTAAACGCAGCCATTATGCGCGCGAATGGTCCCTGTTTCTGCAGGATTATCAACTGGTCCTGTCGCCTTTCCTGCCGCAACCATTCTTCAAACCCGACCGCGACACAGAAGGCGCAGAGGGTGTGCATGAGGTTCTGGGGTGCGCCGTGTATTCGTATGCAATGAACTTTCTCGGCCTGCCCGCAGCTTGCGTCCCGGCCCGGTTGGCTGAATTGCCGAAGGGACCTCAGCCGATCAATGTTCAGATTGCCGCACAGCGCTGGCGCGAAGATCTGGCCGTGGACGCCGCCGCCGCAATCGAAGCGCGCGTGGGTCAAATGTGCCTGCCATTGTGGGAACGGATGGACGCAGCGCGATAGTCAAAAAAAAAATAGACCCCGGGTCATTGTACCCGGGGCCCGACTGCTAAAATAAGCCCGGATTTCTGATGACGAGCGTAGCACCACCCACCCTCGCCAGCGCGAAATTTGCGCAATCATTCGAATACGCCGTTCAGGTGGCCACTCACTCCCACCTTGGCGTGTTCTCCGGGCACGTTCACATTAGCCAATTGTAAATGGAATCCCTGTGAACTGCTTCACACAGACACAGAAAAACCTCGCAGAAACGCAAATTTATGTGAATTGCTCGGAAATCAGCCGTTCTTCCAACCCGTGTCCGGGGTCGAAAAGAATGCGGTGAGCAATAGCAGGCTCTGACCTGATCTCAACCCAATCAATGTCTGGGAATGCTATGGAATCAGCGGCGACGATGACAGGTCGCTTATCCGCATCCAGTACATCGAACCGTACCTTCGCGATTTTTGGCAGCAATGCACCACGCCATCGGCGGGGGCGAAATGCAGCTATTGGTGTCAACGCGAGAACGTCCGAGCCAATCGGCAGAATAGGTCCGTGCGCCGAGTAATTATATGCCGTTGACCCGGCCGCAGTGGACAGCAAGGCGCCGTCGCAGACAAGTTCATCCATGCGCTCGCGGCCATCAACGCTGATTTTCAAACGAGCAGCCTGTGGCCCAGCGCGCAGCAATGACACCTCGTTGATTGCCAGCGCCTCGTGCAGCTTTCCGGATTGATCCATCGCCCGCATCGCAAGTGGATTGATGACCTCTTCCTCGGCATCCTCCAACCGCGCCATCAGGTCGTCTTCATGGTACTCGTTCATCAGAAACCCGATCGTTCCCCGGTTCATTCCGTAAACTGGCGTATCGAGATGCTGCATGTTGTGCAGGGTGTGCAACATGAAGCCATCACCGCCTAGGGCAACCACAACATCTGCGTCGCGCGGCGCTGCGTTACCGTGTTTAGCGACCAGAATGTCACGGGCCGTTTGCGCCACTTTGACCTCACTGGCAAGAAAGGCGATTCTCTTTTTCATGTTTTCCGGTTTCCGGTGCTGCACATTTGGTTCCGAAACAAACATACCTTTCCCCGATAGGCCAGTCTTGACGCCCCAGCGGGCCAAATCGTCGCTTTAAGCCTTTTGCAAATGTGGCGTTTCCGATAGGAAATCCGCAAGAATTTTACCCAGCCATGTGGAGCGCCCATGAACGCCAATCTTCGTGACACCGGATTTTTCACCCAGTCTTTGTCGGACCGTGATCCTGAGCTTTTTGGCTCGATCACGTCGGAACTGGGTCGTCAGCGCGACGAGATCGAGC
>NZ_JBQGAA010000011.1:0-152422 GCF_056542585.1 Ruegeria sp. AB9
AGATCATGTTCGGCAGGCTGAAGGACTGGAGGCGCGTGCCAACTCGCTACGACAGATGTCCGAAGGCCTTCCTCTCAGCAATCGCCCTGGCGGCAACCGTCATCTACTGGCTTTGAAATTCAATGAGTCCAGAGCCCAAAAAAGCAAGGGCGGGCTAACGCCCGCCCTAACCAGTTCACCTGATCGACAAAGCATCCCCTAAGGCGCGCAGCTGTCCCAGCCCTGGCCTGTTTCGCAGGCTTCGAAGAATGCTTTAGCGTTTTTGGTCATACTCATCTGGTTGTCTCCTTTGTCTGAACGCCGAGAACGATCCCCGCGTCTTCGTAGACTAAACATGAACAACGACAGGCTCCGGCGATATCGTTCAGATGAACCACTTGATGCAGGAGGGATGTAGGGTATCCTCTTCCTACATTTGTACGGGGGTAAAATGTCCGAACAGATCGAAGAGGTTGAAACGCTTTCCAAGCGAGAGCAAGAAGTCGCCGCTGCCTATGCTAATGGTGCAAGCTATAAGGAAATCGCCCGCGATCTTGGTATCTCACCAACTACCGTAAGATCTCATCTTCGCACCGTTTACAGCAAGCTGAATGTCACATCGAAAATTGCGCTGGCAAAATTACTGGTCGATCCGGCGGGGCCAGTTGAAAACGCTGACGAGGTCGCGCTGAAAGCCGATCTGGCGCTTGAACTTGATGACGCTATGCGTCGCGAGCGAATGATGGCGGATGTTCTGAACCTCATCAGCCGCCGAGACACCATATTGGAAGAAGTGCTTGATGCTCTTCTCGAATACGCGCTCGACATTTGTGAAGCTGAATTTGGGGTCCTCTTTGAGCATCACGGAGATTTGGCCTTCAGCGAGATGCGTTCGCTCGGAATCACAAAGGGGTTCAGTGACTGGTTCGCCGAACAGGGCGTTTTCACTCCTTCCTCCACCACTGTACTCGGACGGATGGCGGTCAGCCGCGAAGTTGTGAACGTTGTGGACGTGATGGCAGAAGACCCGGCCATTCAGAAAACACCCCTTAGGGTCGCAACGAGGGAGCTGGGCAAAGCCCGGTCCTTCGCGGCTATCCCAATCATCTCGGGTGATCAGTTGATCGGCGCTTTCACAGTCTATCGAACCCGTTTGCATCCATTCAATGACCGCGCACTGGAGCTGGCCCAGGCCTTTGCCGACCAGGCCGCCGTCGCAATTGAAAACGCGCGCCAGATTAGCGCGATGGAGGCACGACTTGCCCAGGCCGCCGCAACCCGCGAAATCCTTGATGCGATCAGCAACGCCAGCGATGATGAAAGCCCTGTATTTGACACAATTCTCAGAAATGCCCGAAAACTATGCGAAGCACCGTTCGCGGCGCTGATCCTGGGTCGCGAAGCGGATGAGTTTCAGACCATGATCGCCCATCATGGAGCTATTCAAAGCACAGAGGACATCTACGCCCAAAAACGGGTTCCAATGGATCCCGAAAAATCTTTCGCAGCCCGTGCAATCATTGAAAAACGCCCGGTCCACCTTCCTAACATGAAGGACACAGATGAATATCGGGCAGGCGTGCCAAATATTGTAGAGGTTTGCGATCTTCAGGGCATTCGCACAAATCTATTTGTGCCTCTGATCAAGGACGGCGAGGGGATCGGTTGCTTTATCATCTTCCGGCACGAAGTCCGTCCATATTCGGATGAACAAATCGCCTTGGTAGAAACTTTTGCCGCACAGGCGGTTATTGCCCTGGAAAATGTGCGCCAGTTTCGAGAACTTCGCGACAGGTTGGAACGTTCTTTTGCAACGCGCGAAATTATGGAAATGATGAGCCGTGTCCGAGAAGACGAACAACCGATCTTCGAGGCCATACTCGATAATGCGACCCGACTATGCGGGGCTCCGAATGCATCATTGATCCTGGGCCGAGAAGGCGATGCTGCGCAGGTTATGGCTGCGAACCGCGGTTCTACACCTGAGACGCTCGCCCACTATCATAGTGGCGCGGTTCCAATGGACCCGGCAGACTCACTGGTTGCGCAGGCTATAGTTGAGCAGCGCACGATCCTGATTGACGACATGCGAGAGACAGAAGGGTATCGTTCCGGCCATGACCGCTATGTCATGCTCGTTGAACGACAGGGCATCCGTACTAACCTCTTCGTTCCTCTTTTGAGTCCTGACGGTGGCGTCGGCTGCTTTATTCTCTGGAAGACAGAAAAAGAACCGTTCACTGCTAGCCAAATATCCCAGGTTGAGACATTCGCCGCACAGGCCGCCATCGCGCTTGAAAATGTACGTCAGTACAAGGCGCTCGAAGCGCGCACGGCTGAGGTTCAATCCTTGAATACTTCGCTTGAGGCGAAGGTTGCGGAACAGGTTGATGAGATCGCGCGGATCGGTCGACTAAAACAGTTCCTTTCTCCGGCCGTGGCCGAGACGTTTGTATCTTCGGGAGATGAACAAGGCTTATCCTCCCATCGCGCACTGATCGCCACGTTGTTCTGCGACATTCGAGGTTTTACGGCCTTTTGTGAGACTGCAGAACCAGAAGAGACCATTGAGGTTTTGCAAGCATATCACGAGCAAATGGGTGTGCTGATCTCGGAATTTGGCGGAGGCGTCGATAAGCGAATGGGCGACGGGATTATGGTTATCTTCAACGACCCGCTGCCATGCGACGACCCCGCCGGAGATGCTGTACGGCTAGCCATAGCAATGCGGGCGAAAATGCGCGAGCTCACTGCGAAGTGGAAGAAGCTTGGCCACCGGCTCGGGTTCGGAGTAGGAGTTTCACTGGGTTACGCTACGGTAGGCATGGTCGGCTCTGCCGGACGATTCGACTACACGGCGTCTGGAACCGCCGTGAACACTGCAGCTCGACTCTGCGACATCGCCAAAGACGGAGAAATCCTGATCTCACCACGCGCTTGGGCGGCCGTCGAAGATAACATTGAAGCGGAAAGCCGTGGCGCATTTGAAATGAAAGGCATCCGCGAACCGATGGAAGTGTTCGCAATTTCGGACTCGTGACCAACGTTACCTAGGCTCACCGCCGGACGCAAAGGTACTCATTTTCTCTAGTCAATGTTCGCCTAATCCAACGTATGTCTAATCCTTGGTGGTTTCGTTGAGCCAGAAACCATGTCTTATCAGATACCCGGCAGATCAGGAGCGAGTTGCTGTTAGATTTTTCAAAAAATGGTTCGTATTTATGCGAGGTTTTATCGCTGCCAGCGTTGGCGAAAGCGGTTGCTGACGCAATCGTGTTGAACGGTGGCAGCGATACGCAGACTGTGAGGCTGGGAGTAACCAAATTTCGCTACTGCAGCGAATGTCTCCTCCGGCGGGCCGCACCGCAGCGGCGATACTCGTTGCCCAACGGCAGGATTGGTCCGGCCTCATCAACATGCGCCGAGCAAGTTAGGTCGATGCTGCGCCGCCTCTGAGGTCAGCGGTGAGCCCATACATACTGTTTTCTGCATCGTGGCGGACGTCTGGGTCTGTTGAGAATGCCATCTTGATGATTCAGGTTCCCTAAGCAAAGCTTAGAGGAAATGTTTGGAGGAAGGCTTGGAGCTATTCAGGGATGATGCAATCAGAGACCTATGGAAAAGATCCCGGCTGATCGTGTGGCCTGATCTCTATCGTATGGTGAGTTTCGATCCGAAAGATCAAGCAAATGCTCTAGAATTGGTCGCGAGGGTAACACTAGTCGACCACTATGTTTCAATTATTTGCGATCAGCATGAAGTCGCGGTGATCCTACCCGATACTATCTGGAATGACAGGAATGCGTCGGTCAATTGTCTTGATAGCCACGGGCCGCTCGTCTGTCTTACGTTTGATGATCCGCTCGACATTGAAGTTGCGGGCTATCTTCAACCTGCCGTGAATTGCTTAGCTGACGCCGGGATATCTATCGTTCCGCAATGCGCGTTGATCTACGATCATATTCTGGTCAACGAAAAGGACCGTGATGCAGCAATTTGCGCGTTGACCGAACTAAGGCAAAAAGCCGTATCTTACGAGACCTATTCCATGTAGCGGCAACAAACGACCTACCGTCACATTATTCGGGTGTGATGGCGCGCGAATCCGGTGCAGCGTCAAGATTTCAATTGGATGGAAGGCCGGGATCCGTCACCTGTATGCTTGTCCGTTTCGACACATTAACCCACCAATCGGCAAGTGCTGCATGGCGGCTCAACGCATCCGCGCCTTCTGGCGCCTGAGCAAAGTATGCGATCATCGGTGCAAGATGGCAGTCTGCAATTGTGAAGTTTCGGCCATCGAGGACAAGCCCTTCGACCGCAATTGTATTCAATGCGTCCAATACAATCTGAGCGGCTTCGAGCCCCGTTACAATCTCGGTTTCGTTGACTTGCTCCCCCGCTATAGGGTGAAAAACTCTGTGGGCGAAGACCTGCCGGACCATCGGGCGATAACCATAGCTGTCTACAATCGAAATAACCTGTGCAACGCGCGCTAAATGTTCCGGTGTGACAGGAACGAGTTCCGGTCCATCAAAGGCGGCGTCCACGTAGCGAGCGATTGCCGACGTTTCATAAACATCGAACGTGCCATGGCTAAGCACAGGAACGCGACCGAACGGTTGTAGCTTCAGGTATTCCTTCGGAATATCAGAAGCGAAGGGGTCGATTTCCTTGATCTCATAGTCGACGCCCTTTTCGTTTAAAACCAAGCGAGCAATGCGATTATAAACACTATAGCGGTATCCATGAAGAACGACTGAATTGCACATACCTTCTAGTATCATCGTGACGCACATGAAAAAAGCGGCTCACACTAGAGGATTTATCTGTTATTTGAAGCGGACGTTCAGGATTAGCGCATCTATTGCAGCAATGTCCGCGGTCCAGTCCTCCTTCGGCCTTCCGGCTTTGCGCTTGCAGCGAACGTCTCCTCCGACGGGCCTCACTGCAGCATCGCTAATTGTCGGGCAATAGCAGCTCAGGGCCGTTCGTTCAAAAATTGAGACTTGAACTGGCAACACTTCAGACTACCAGAGGTAACATTAGTTGGCGGAAAGGTAAGTTAACTGGTCAAAAGGCAAATTTTCTCTGCATTTGACAACTTGTTTTATTGGTCGGAGTGAGAGGATTCGAACCTCCGACCCCTGCCTCCCGAAGACAGTGCTCTACCAGGCTGAGCTACACTCCGACCGTGGCGGGTGATCTATACGTGGCGGTTCTGATGCGCAAGAGGTTTCTGTGAAGCGGCAACCTGAATCTTTTGGCTCCAAAACAGATAAGAACTAAGGCAACACCCCAGGTGTTCAATCACGGCAACGGATCGGTTTTGTACAGGCGAATTTTGGTGCCGCCATGGTTTACCACCGGACCTGGCGTCAGAAAAGGCAGGCGAGTGGCCCGAGCTAGCCCGGGAGAACTGGTAATTACGCCAACACGCCAACCCCGGAAGCGGTTCATCAGAGTTTTTCCCATGGCGCCATAGACCGATCGCAAGCGTTTTTCATCGCCAATTCGCGCCCCATATGGTGGGTTCACAATAACCAACCCTGCAGATCCTTCGGAGGGTTTGATGTCACTGACGGAACGCTGTTGAAACCGAGTCAAAGTGCCGACATTCGCCCTTTTGGCATTGGCAGTCGCCGCATCAATTGCGCCGTTGTTGCGATCGGAGCCGTAAAAGGTGAGAGCGCATTCTGCCGTGTTTGATTCTCTTCGCATCTCTTGCCACTTGTCAGGATCGAAACCTGCCAGTTCTTCGAATGCAAACCTGCGGGATCGACCGGGACACAGACCCAGTGCGATCTCGGCGGCCTCGATCACGAATGTGCCTGACCCGCACATGGGGTCCAGTACAGGTTCATCGCCCGAGTAACCGCACTCTCTCAGGAACATGGCGGCCATTGTCTCGCGCATCGGGGCTTTGGCAATTGCTTCCTTGTGGCCGCGCTTGTGCAATAGCTCACCAGAGCTGTCGACAGAGATCGTGCAAATGTCTTTCTCGATTCGCAGCAAAATCCGAAGGCGCGCGTCGGGTGAAATCGGAGAGCCCAGTGTTTCGCTTATTGCCCGCTCGATCCTCTGACGAGCTGCGCCGGCATGGTAAATTCTGGACTTGCGGCTGGTGGCTTCGACTTTGATCGGTACATCGGGGCGCAAGACATCACCCCAAGGGAACTTGCGTGCGCGTTTATCCAATTGGGCAAGATGCACAGCCGGGAAACTGCCCAATCGCACCAAAACTTTGTTGGCACCTCGCAGTGTCAGGTTGGCACGCCAGACGTCGGACCACGAACCGCGGCACGTCACGCCACCCGGTACAGTTCTGACCTGTGCGAATCCGTTTGACTGCGCCTCGTCGCAAAGAGGTGTTTCCAGGCCCGGCGTCGCCACCAGAAAGATTTCCAAGTCTGTGTCATTTTCCATTCCGGTTGCTTACACTGGAAGTTCGGTGGGTGCGACACGCAATTTTCCACGACGGATTCGGAAGATATGATCGGTAAAACGCAGGATTCTGTGGATCATTCTTTAGTTTTGGCGGTAACAGGTTTGCGTTTGTGACCTTCCCCGCGTAAAGGGTCCATGATCGGAAATACGCCTGCGGATTTTGGACCGTTTTCGACGCTTTTGCGACGGAGGCTAAAAAAAACCGAGCTATTGCATGACCCCGAAAGGGCGTTGGCAGAGCTGGCGCAGACAAAGAGGCTTGGAAGAACGTAGCAACATGCAAACTTTCAAACTGAAAAAAGGGCTGGATCTGCCGGTGGAAGGCGCTCCTGACCAGACCATTCATCCGGGTCCGGAATGTTCGACTGTTGGCGTACTGGGCGGTGATTACATCGGCCTGAAGCCCAAGATGCTGGTACAGGAAGGCGACAGTGTTAAGCGTGGCGCACCGCTATTCTGTCACAAGGATGCTCCTGACGCGATGATGGTCGCACCGGTCAGTGGCAAAATCGTCGCCATTAACCGGGGTGCCCGCCGGGTGCTGCAGAGCGTTGTGATCGAAGTATCCGACTTCAACGACACTGGAGTGGATTTCTCGGGCGTGGGTGATGCGGATAGCGCTGCCGGCGTGACCACCAAGCTGTGCGCTGCCGGCCTTTGGACTTCTTTTCGCACGCGACCCTATTCGAAAATGCCGGAACCGGGTGTTAAACCGCATGCGATTTTTGTCACAGCTATGGACAGTGACCCGCTGGCCGCTGACGCCGCCACGATCATTGCCGAAGCACCCGAAGCTTTTGCCGCCGGGCTGGCGACAGTCAGCGTGCTGACCGAGGGCAAAACCTATCTTTGCCAGAAAGAAGGTGACACAATCCCTGGCACAGACGTTGCCGGTGTCGAAGCAGCTTCGTTTGGCGGCCCGCATCCATCTGGACTGGCCGGAACGCATATTCACTTCCTCGAACCACTTGCAGGTGACAAGCAAGTCTGGACCATCGGATATCAGGACGTCATCGCAATTGGCCGCCTGATGCAGACCGGACATCTGGACCCGAATGTCGTGATTGCTTTGGCCGGGCCCGGTGCCCGTCAACCGCGTTTGATCCGCACAGTGATGGGCGCGTCCACCGACGATCTGACCCGCGACGAAGTCAATTTGGACGGCACACCCCGTATCATTTCGGGCTCGATCCTGTCTGGCCAACACGCTGACGGTACAACCGCGTATCTGGGCCGGTTTGCGCGTCAGATCAGTATTATCCGTGAAGATCCCGATCAAATCCCGATGGGCTGGATTCGTCCGATGCCGTCGAAGTATTCGGTCCAGCCTGTTTTGGGTTCGGCATTCGCCAAGAAGCTGTATGCCTTCACATCCAACCTGAACGGCGGTCGTCGTGCGATGGTGCCGACAGGCGTTTTCGAAGAACTGATGCCGCAGGACTACCTGCCCACTCAGTTGCTGCGGGCACTGCTGGTTATGGATACTGACACGGCCCAGGCTCTGGGTGCGCTGGAGTTGGATGAAGAGGATCTGGGCCTTGTGGGCTTTGCCTGTCCGGCAAAATATGAATACGGGCTGGCGCTCCGCGACTGCCTGACCAAGATTGAAAAGGAGGGCTGATCCTAATGGGTTTGCGCAGCTTCTTCGATCGGATCGAGCCGAACTTTACCAAGGGCGGCAAGTACGAGAAGTATTTCCCCATCTATGAGATGGTGGAAAGCTTTATCTACACTCCGAAAACCGTGACCACCGTCGCCCCTCATGCGCGGTCTTACGTGGATATGAAGCGGATCATGACTTACGTCGTGATCGCCACGATCCCCTGTATCTTATGGGGAATGTGGAACACCGGTTATCAGGCCAATTCTGCCATTGCTGAGCTTGGGCCAGATTCGGCCACAGGTTGGCGGATTGCCATTCTGCAGACATTCGGCATCGCGCTGAACCCGGACAGCATCTTTGCCAACGTCATGCACGGGCTGATGTATTTCCTGCCTATATATATTGTCACGCTGGTGGCGGGCGGCATCTTCGAGGTTATCTTCGCGACCGTTCGCGGGCACGAGGTGAACGAAGGTTTCCTTGTTACATCAATGCTGTATACGCTGATCATGCCCGCTACCACGCCTCTGTGGCAGGTCGCATTGGGGATTATCTTCGGTGTCGTGATCGGCAAGGAAGTGTTCGGAGGAACCGGTAAGAATTTCCTCAACCCAGCATTGGTCGGACGCGCCTTTCTGTACTTCGCATATCCCGCACAGATGTCGGGCGATGCGGTCTGGACTCCGGTTGACGGGTTTTCCGGCGCAACGGCTCTGGCGGTCTCGGCGGCGGACGGCGTTCAGGCTTTGGCCGCAGATGGCATCACTTGGTCGAGCGCGTTCTTTGGTCAAATACAGGGCAGTTTTGGCGAGACATCAACACTCGCCTGCATGATTGGTCTGGCCTTCTTGCTGATGACAAAGATCGCCAATTACCGGCTGATTGTCGGCTGTTTGGCCGGAACCATCGGCTTTACCCTGTTGCTGAACCTGATTGGTTCGGACACGAACCCGATGTTCGCAATGCCATGGTACTGGCATATTGTGCTGGGTGGTTATGCCTTTGGTCTGGCCTTTATGGTGACGGAACCGGTTTCGGCCAGCCACACCAATGTCGGTCGCTATATTTACGGCGCATTGATCGGTGTCATGGTTGTGATGATCCGCGTGATCAACCCGGCTTTCCCTGAGGGCATGATGCTGGCAATCCTATTCGGGAACGTTTTTGCTCCGCTGATCGATTACTTTGTCGTTCAGGCCAACATCAAACGGAGGGCGCGTCGCCATGTCTGATACGCAATCCCAAGAACCTAAAGGCGCACTGGCCAAATTCCTCGCGGCCTCACCGGATTCAGTTGGCAAGACGATCTTCATCGCCGTCGCCGTCTGTCTGGTCGCCTCGATGGTTGTTTCCGCAGCTGCAGTCAGCCTGCGCCCCGTGCAAGAGGCCAACCGCCTGAAGGACAAACAAGTCAACGTTCTGCAAGTGGCGGGCGTGTTCGAGCCCGGCATCGACGTGACCGAAGCTTTCGCCGCGTTCGAACCCCACGTGCTGGAACTGTCCACCGGCAATTTCGTCGACAATCAGTTTGACCCTGCCACCTTTGACGACATCGCCGCCGCCAGCGACCCTGAGCTGAGTGTCGCGCTTGACAACGACCCCGCTGGTATCGGGCGCAAGTCCAAGTACCGCGTAATCTATTTGCTGCGCGACGAGGCGGGTGATCTGGACAAAGTGATCCTGCCGCTGCACGGCTATGGTTTGTGGTCGACTCTCTACGGTTTTATCGCGCTTGAGAATAACGGCAACGATATCTATGGCCTGCAGTTCTATCAGCATGGTGAAACTCCGGGCCTTGGCGCCGAGGTGGACAACCCACGCTGGAAAGCCTTGTGGAACGGCAAGAAGCTGCGTGACGATGCCGGTGATCTGCAAATCACCGTTGCCAAATCGCAGCCTGCTGCGGGACCAGACTTCTATGTCGATGCGCTGGCCGGAGCCACACTGACTTCCGTTGGTGTCGATAACCTCGTGAAATTCTGGATGGGCGATGCGGGCTACGGTCCCTTCCTGGCCAAACTGCAAGCAGGAGAGATTTGATGTCCCAGACCAAAAAGGAAATGCTGGTCGACCCGCTTGTCGACAATAACCCGATCACCCTGCAGGTGCTTGGCATCTGTTCGGCACTGGCGGTGACATCATCGCTGCAGGTGTCTTTCGTGATGGCGCTGGCGGTAACTTTTGTAACATCGTTTTCTTCCTTCTTCATCTCGTGCCTGCGCAACCAGATCCCGGGCTCGATCCGGATCATTGTCCAGATGGTGATCATCGCCTCGCTGGTGATTCTGGTCGATCAGGTCCTCAAGGCTTACGCCTTCGAGATTTCGAAGACCCTTTCGGTCTTCGTTGGCTTGATCATCACAAACTGTATCGTGATGGGCCGCGCCGAGGCGTTTGCGATGAAGAACCCTCCGGTCGCGTCTTTCATCGACGGACTGGGCAACGGTATGGGCTATGGTCTGATTCTGCTGCTGGTCGGTTTCATCCGTGAGTTGTTCGGGAATGGCTCGTTATTTGGTGTCACCATTCTGGAGACTGTCAACAACGGTGGCTGGTACGTGCCCAACGGCATGTTGCTGCTGCCGCCGTCAGCATTCTTCATCATCGGTCTGATCATCTGGGCCTTCCGCACATGGAAGCCGAACCAGGTTGAAGAACGTGAATACAAAATCCAGCAGGTAGAGGCGCACTGATGGAAGGGCTTATCTCTCTGGCCGTAAAGGCCATCTTTGTCGAAAACCTTGCGCTCAGCTTCTTTCTCGGGATGTGTACTTTCATCGCCGTTTCAAAGAAAATCTCGACTGCGCTGGGTTTGGGGATTTCGGTCATGGTCGTTCAAGCCATCACCGTGCCCACCAACAACCTTTTGCTGACCTACTTGCTGAAGCCGGGTGCGCTGGCCTGGGCCGGGTTCCCGGATGTGGATCTGACCTTCCTTGGCCTGATCTCTTATATCGGCGTGATCGCGGCAATGGTGCAGATCCTTGAGATGATTCTGGATAAGTACTTCCCTCCACTCTACAACGCGCTGGGGATCTTCCTGCCGCTGATCACAGTGAACTGCGCCATCCTTGGCGGATCTCTGTTCATGGTGGAGCGTGACTATAACTTTGCCGAGGCGGCGACTTATGGCCTGTCCTCCGGCTTTGGCTGGGCACTGGCAATCACGGCGATGGCCGGCGTACGGGAAAAGCTGAAATATTCGGATATTCCTGACGGTCTGCAAGGCCTGGGCATTACTTTCATCACCGCAGGTCTGATGGCTATGGCCTTCATGTCCTTCTCGGGCGTGAAACTGTAAGGAGGCGTCGATGGAAACCTTTACCCTAGGCGTAGCTCTTTTCACTGTAATCGTTCTGGCGTTGGTGGCTATTATCATGGCCGCACGCTCCAAGCTGGTTTCGACTGGCAACGTCAACATCACGATCAACGGCGAAAAAACCATTTCCGTTCCTGCGGGCGGCAAGCTGCTGCAGACGCTGGCGGCCGAGAAGCTCTTTGTTCCTTCGGCCTGCGGCGGCGGCGGCACCTGTGCGCAATGTCGCGTGCGCGTGCATTCGGGTGGTGGGTCGATCCTGCCAACCGAAGAAAGCCATATCACTAAACGTGAAGCATCATGCGGTGACCGTCTGTCCTGTCAGGTCGCTGTGAAACAGGACATGGACATCGAAGTCCCTGAAGAGGTTTTCGGCGTCAAGAAATGGGAATGCACGGTTCGCTCGAACGACAACGTTGCAACCTTCATCAAGGCGCTGACGCTGGATCTGCCCGAGGGCGAGGATGTGAACTTCCGCGCCGGTGGCTACATCCAGATCGAGGCCCCTGCGCACCAGTTGAAATACACCGATTTCGACGTGCAGGAAGAATACCGCGAAGATTGGGATCGCTTCAATCTCTGGCAGTATGAATCCGTGGTGGCCGAACCGATTGAACGCGCCTATTCGATGGCCAACTATCCGGATGAAAAGGGCATGATCATGCTCAATGTACGGGTTGCCTCACCGCCTCCGGGCTCCGAAGGTATCCCTCCGGGTCAGATGTCGTCGTACATCTTCAACCTGAAGCCGGGCGACAAAGTCACCATCTCAGGTCCGTTTGGCGAGTTCTTTGCACGCGAGACAGAAAAAGAGATGGTCTTCATTGGCGGCGGTGCCGGTATGGCACCTATGCGCAGTCACATTTTTGACCAGCTCAAGCGCCTAGAGAACCGCAACCGCAAAATCAGCTTCTGGTACGGTGCGCGGTCGAAGAAAGAGATGTTCTTTGTCGAAGATTTCGACACACTGGCCGAGGAATTCGACAATTTCGAATGGCACGTCGCCCTGTCTGACGCCCAGCCAGAGGACGATTGGAAGGGCTATACTGGCTTCATCCACAACGTCCTGTTCGAAGAATACCTCAAGAACCACCCCGCGCCAGAGGATTGCGAGTTCTACATGTGTGGCCCGCCGATCATGAACCAGTCGGTCATCAACATGCTGCTGGATCTGGGTGTGGATCGCGAAGACATCATGCTCGACGATTTCGGCGGGTAAGAAACCAAAAGCCGGCGCTGACTGCGCCGGTTTTTTTCATTTGGCGACCTGCTCGGCTATTTCCCGTAGTAGTCCCGATACCAGGCGACAAATTCGGCGATACCGTCTTTCAAGTCGGTTTGCGGGCGGTAATTTGTCAGTTGTTGCAACAACCGGTTGTCCGCCCATGTGGCATAAACATCCCCCATCTGCATTGGCATCAGGTTCTTGACGGCTTTCTGCCCAACGGCTTCTTCAATGGCTTCGATAAAATCCATCAGGCGCACTTTTTCCCCATTGCCAATATTTACTATGCGGAAGGGCGCGACAGGCGACAGACTGTCTCCATCTTCGATATCGTCACGGCTGGCTGGCCGCACCGGAGGCACGTCGATCAGCAATCTGATCCCGCGCACAAGGTCTTCGACATGGGTGAAATCCCGAAACATGTCGCCATGATTGTAGATATCGATCGGGCGGCCATCCAAGATGGCAGCAACAAATTTGAAATAAGCTAGATCGGGCCTTCCCCACGTTCCATAGACTGTAAAGAATCGGAACATGGTCGTCGGCAAGTCCCACAGATGCGCGTAGGAGTGCCCCATCGCCTCATTTGCCTTCTTTGTGGCGGAGTAAATGGTGAGCTGTGTGTCGGCCTTTTCCGTCTCAATGAACGGCATCTCTTCATTGGCACCGTAAATCGACGAGGTTGACGCCATCAGCAGATGATCAATTTTGTGCTGCCGGGCAATTTCCATCACGTTGAAAGTTCCAACGACATTCGATTCTATATAGCTACGAGGATGTTCCAAGCTGTGTCTCACACCGGCCTGCGCCGCCAGATGAACGATGACGTCCGGCTGAAATTCTTCGGCAACCTGCAACAGCCGGTCAAAGTTTTCCAACCGATCCTCCGTTGCCGTAAATCCGGGTGTCTGAAGCAGAATTTGATGCCGACGCTGCTTCAGAACCACATCGTAGTAGTCCGTCATCCCGTCATAGCCATGCACACGGTACCCTTCCTCTAACAGCACCTTTGCCAGATGGAACCCGATGAACCCCGCAGAGCCCGTAATCAAAACCCGTTTCATAGAACCCTCAAAACGCCCTGCAAAATCAATGCTGAACAAAAGGCTTCGACCGGGTAGCAGGACAAACACTTTTGACAGCTTCAAAAGTCATATCGGACATCCCGATGCCATTGGTCAACTCTTTGCCGATTCAATCAGATGTTCATTGCCGCCAACGGGTGAGAAGGATAGGGATGCAACCTGCATGATTACGAACTGGATCAGACGGCGGTTCCACCGCACTGCGGGGCAAACAACCGATATTGTGCCTTGCGACATCGCTCCGGCTGCGAAAGTGACGGCTGTGGGTGATATTCACGGACGTCTGGATCTGCTGCAGGCGTTGTTGCCCAGGCTGGATGATCAATGCACGCTGGTTTTCGTCGGCGACTACGTCGATCGGGGGCCTTATAGCGCGCAGGTATTGCACCATCTGCGTCACCTGAACGAGACGTCAGGAGGTCGCGTTCAGTGTCTTCTTGGAAACCACGAAGAGATGTTATTGCGCTTCCTGGATGCGCCGGAACGCAACGCCCGCCTCTGGTTTCAAAACGGGGGCGCGCAAACCTTGGCGTCCTACGGGCTGAAACCGTTTGACGATACCGACGACATCCAACAAGTTCAAAAACTAGCGAATGACCTACGCCGGAAGATGGGAGAAAATCTGCTCGACTGGCTTGCAGACAGGCCCCTGACTTGGACCAGCGGCAATGTCACATTTGTTCATGCGGCCCTGGACCCTCAACAACCCATTGAAGCCCAGGACCGTCAGATTTGCCTTTGGGGGCACCCCATGTTTCCAAGACACGCGCGCGGCGATGGCCAATGGGTGGTACATGGCCACACTATTGTAGGCCTCCCCCGGCTCAGAAACCGGGTGGTTTCGATTGATACGGGTGCGTTCGCCTCGGGGCGACTTACGGCAGTCGAAATCGAGGTCGGAAGCGTCCGGTTCCTTTCAGCCGCCTGACCTCAGCCGACGATCATCTGCTTCATGCGAAGGGCTTCATATTCCAGCTCTTTCAGGCGGAAATGGACAACGTCACCAATAGTGATGACACCGGACAAATTACCGTCGCGCAGGACCGGCATATGGCGAAAACGGCCCTCGGTCATTGTTTTCAGAACGTCATTCAGCAGATCGTCAGGTGTGCAGGTCTTTACGTCCTTGGTCATCAGGTCTTCGACCGATTGCGGCAGGGTCTGGCCGGGTGTATCTGCCATTCGCCGAACGATGTCGCGTTCTGACAAAATTCCCTGCAATGCCCCGTTCTGGTCCGTCACAAGTACAGCGCCAATTCGCTTTTCCTTCAGCGTGTTGACTACCGAATGGATGGTGTCGTTTGGCCGCACCGAAAATACCGCGTCCCCTTTACCCTCAAGCAGTTTGGCTACGGTTGTCTGCGAGTGCGAAAGGTTTGATTCCGCCGACTGGCTGTACGTCGTCTTGTCAGTCTTGTCGCCGCGTGAGGGCGACTGGTATGAGGTTGGAGCCATGGGCAATCTCCTTATGGTTCTTGCAAAGTCTTTCCCTTTCACCTTAGCGCAGCTAAACGACCTGTATAGGGTGCAATTGCGAGGATCAGCGAAAACGCGGGCCCGGAAAGGATGTTTAAGCTATTGAGTGAACTCTATCTAACTCCGCCCGTAGCAGCATTGATCTTCTTTGCAGTTGTTGTATGCGGCCACAATTTTCGCATGGCGTGGAAACAACAGTCGCCGGGTTGGCAAAAACGCGCGTGGTTGTTCGGTGTGCCGGCAGGGATCGGCCTTTTGATGCTTGGTTTCCTTCCACTAAAAATGTGATCGCAGTTTGACTCTTGCCGGGGCCACTGGCATATGCCGGGCACAGAATATCCCGGAGACCGACCTATGCGTCTTTTGCCTGTACTGGCTGTTGTTACTCTTCTATCCGGCTGTCTGTTCGACAAGGAACCCGAGGTGGTTCGTCTGTCGGGCGAAACAATGGGCACGACCTTCAATATTACCGCGATCGGTGAAGATCTTGATGAGGCTGCATTGGCCGCGGCCGTCGAAGAGACATTGGCCGAGGTTAACGCCAAGATGTCCAACTGGGACCCGAACTCCGAGGTTTCTGTCTTTTCGGCTTCAACCAGCACAGACCCCGTAGCGGTCTCGGACGAGTTTGCGCTGGTCCTGTCGGCAGCGAATGATGTGCACGAAAAAACCGGTGGTACTTTTGACGTAACTCTGGGGCCCCTGATCGAACTCTGGGGCTTTGGCCCACGCAAACCCGAGGATCCGGTGCCTTCGGATGCGGAAATTGAGGCCGCGTTAAACGGTGTGGGGCAAGCCCGCTTGCTAACGCTCGACACCGACGCTGGCACTCTTTCGAAATCCGACGCCAAGGTCGGCATTAACCTGTCCGCTATTGCGAAGGGCTATGGCATCGATGCCGTTGCCGGAACTTTGCTGGATGCTGGTATCGGGAATTATCTTGTCGAGATCGGCGGTGATCTTGTCTCCAAGGGTCAGAATGAACAGGGCGAAGCCTGGCGCATTGGCATTGAAAAGCCTGAAACGGGCGCTCAGAGCATCCAGTTGATTGTTTCACTGGATGATCGGGGCATGGCCAGCTCAGGCGACTACAAGAATTTCTTCGAACAGGACGGTGTGCGCTATTCGCATATCATCGATCCGACAACAGGCCGTCCGATCACGCATCGAACAACCTCTGTCACGGTTCTGGCCGAAAACGCGATGATGGCGGATGCCTGGGCGACGGCCATGCTGGCTTTGGGTCAGGAAAAGGGCATGGACGTTGCGGAAGAACATAAACTTGCCGTGTACTTCATCTCACGGGATGTGACAGGCGGCGAAGACGACTATATTACTTCGCACAGCACCGCGTTCAAAAACGCGTTGGGAACCAACTGACAGGTAGGAACCGAGATGAGCACTTTTATTCTGGCCTTTATTCTTCTGGCACTCGTCATGGTCGGCATGTCTTTGGGCGTCATGCTGATGGGTAAAACCATTAAGGGCAGTTGCGGTGGCCTGAACGCGATCTCGGGCGCTGATAAATGCGTTGTGTGCCAAAAGGATGTCGACCCTGACAGCCCGCTGCGTGACCAGTTGCAGTGCAAACGTGCCAAGAAGGCGCTGAAAAAGATTGAACGGCAGACCTGAAGCACATTTTGCTTCGCTCCGCGGGTGGAAGTGGCTAACTAAGTCTCCATGACTTTTGGGGGGCGTCGCGTTGGCCAAGGCAAAAAACATCCTGTTTATCATGTTCGACCAGCTGCGCTGGGACTACCTGAGCTGCTACGGGCATCCGCACCTGCACACTCCGAACATCGACAGTCTGGCCGCGCGCGGTGTGCGGTTTGACCGCGCCTATATCCAGTCGCCAATCTGCGGCAGCTCACGCATGTCAACCTATACCGGGCGTTACGTGCACTCTCATGGAGCGTCGTGGAACGGTATTCCACTTAAAGTCGGCGAGATCACGATGGGTGATCACTTGCGCAAAGCCGGGATGGACTGCTGGCTGGTCGGCAAAACGCACATGCAGGCAGATGCTGAAGGGATGGCACGGCTGGGATTGGAACCTGATAGCCTGATTGGTGCCCGGGTTGCCGAGTGCGGTTTTGACGTGTTCGAACGGGATGACGGTATGCTGCCCGAAGGGCCGGATGGTTATTACGATCCGGACGGCGCAAAGGAATACAACAAGTTTCTGAAAGCCAAAGGATATGAAAGCGACAACCCTTGGCACGACTTTGCCAACTCCGGATTGGATGAAGACGGAAACGTTCTGTCCGGTTGGTTTCTGAAAAACTCACCGGAAGCTGCGAACATTGCCGAGGAAGACAGCGAAACGCCATACCTGACCAATCGCGGCATCGAATTTATGGAAACACACGACGGTCCCTGGTGTTGCCACCTTAGCTTTATCAAGCCACATTGGCCCTATATCGTACCTGAACCTTACGCCTCGATGTATGGACCAGAACACGTGCTGCCCGTAGTGCGGTCTGAATCTGAACGCCAGACTGCGCATCCGGTGCTCAAAGCCTTCATGGACACAAAAATCGGTCAGACCTTTTCGCGACAGGACGTTCGGGATGCGGTAATCCCGGCTTATATGGGTTTGATCAAGCAAGCCGACGACCAGATGGGCCGCCTGTTCGAGTGGATGGAGAAAACCGGACGGATGAACGACACGATGATCGTTCTGACGTCAGACCATGGTGACTTTCTGGGCGACCACTGGATGGGGGAAAAGACCTTTTTCCACGATGCCTCAACCAAAATGCCGTTAATCATCTATGACCCATCGCCCGAGGCGGATGCGACACGCGGCATGGTGAGTGATGCACTGGTTGAGTCCATCGATCTGGCACCCACCTTTGTGGACTTCGCCGGAGGTGAAGTGGCGACGCATATCCTTGAAGGCCATTCACTGCTACCGATCCTGCGCGGAGCGACAGAGGTGTTGCCCCGTGACGTCGCGATCTGTGAGTACGATTATTCCGCCTCGCCAATCGCGGACATATTGGATGCGTCGGTAAGGGATGCCGTGATGTTCATGGCTGCGAACAAGAAGTGGAAACTAGTCCATTGTGAAGGTGGTCATCGACCGATTCTGTTCGATCTGGAAAACGATCCTGAGGAACTGACTGATCTGGGTGACAGCGCAGATCATGGCGACGTGATCGCCGAAATGTATGACCATCTGTTCGCGTGGACGCGCCGAGCGTCACAGCGCACCACCCGATCTGAGCAGCAACTGATCGAAATGCGTACCAAGAGCCGGGGTCGAGGGGTTGTTTTGGGTGTTTACGATGAAAACGACGCTCCGCTGGACTTGACAGTAAAGTACCGTGACCGCAAGGCACGCCCTTACAAGAGCTATCTCAAGGATTAGCTTTTCCGGGATTTTCACTGAACAAGCAAAGCCACCGGTGCCTCGAATTGTTCAGGGGTTTGTTGGCTTGCAGCAATAGACCCTAGCTGCCTGACCGTTTGATTAATTCTGCGCAAAATTGCCGCAAAGACGGTTCACCCCCTGCCAGCCAGACGATAGAAGGTGACCCAAGAGCAGTAATCGGAGAATTTCAATGGCCACCCCCAAACCCGTTGTCCTGTGCATTCTTGATGGGTGGGGCCTGTCCGGCGACACACAGGCGAACGCGCCCTACCAGGCGAATACTCCGACCTTTGACACGATCATGGCCGAATGCCCCCACGCCGCCTTGATAACGCACGGCCCCGATGTGGGTTTGCCAAGCGGGCAAATGGGTAATTCCGAAGTAGGTCATACAAATATCGGCGCAGGCCGCGTTGTTGCCATGGATCTGGGTCAGATTGACCTGGCCATCGAAGACGGCTCATTTTTTGCAAATGAGGAGCTGCAGGCTTTCATTTCCAAGGTCAAATCCTCCGGAGGAACGGCTCACCTTATGGGGTTGGTCTCGGACGGTGGTGTCCACGGGCACCTGAACCACATCATTGCAGCAATCAAGGCCATTACGGACGCCGGTGTTCCGGTCGCCCTTCATGCCATTACGGACGGGCGCGATGTGGCCCCTAGATCTGCGTTGTCCTACTTTTCCGAACTGGAAGAGCGACTGCCCGAAGGTGCCCGCGTCGTCACGGTGAGCGGTCGATATTTTGCCATGGATCGCGACAATCGCTGGGAAAGGATATCTGAAGCCTATGACGCGATGATCAACGGCAAGGGCAGGGCGGCCAGCACCGCACATGGTGCCGTGGACCACGCCTACAACCAATCTGAATCTGACGAATTCATCACGCCAACCGTGTTGGAAGGTTATGAAGGCGTCGCCGATGGAGACGGCTTCTTTTGCCTCAACTTCCGTGCAGATCGCGCGCGCGAAATTCTGCGCGCGATTGGTGAACCGGGCTTTGCAGAGTTCGAAACCGGGCCACGGCCGAAGTTGTCCGCGCTGTTGGGTATGGTGGAGTATTCGGAAGGTCACAACGCTTATATGACCACAGTTTTCCCGAAACGGGCGATTGTGAACACACTGGGCGAATGGGTGGCCAAACAGGGTTTGCGTCAATTCCGGCTGGCTGAAACTGAAAAATACCCCCATGTCACTTTCTTTTTGAACGGGGGGAAGGAAGCCCCGGAACAGGGTGAAGATCGCTTTATGCCCAAATCACCTAAGGTTGCGACCTATGACTTGCAGCCCGATATGTCCTCGGCCGAGGTCACGGCCAAGTTTGTTGAGGCGATTGAAGAAGGTTATGACCTGATCGTCACAAATTATGCCAACCCCGACATGGTCGGACACACCGGTGATCTGCAGGCTGCGATCAAGGCGTGTGAAGCTGTCGATGCGGGGCTGGCTCAGATCGTTGCAGCCTTGGAAAAGGTGGGCGGCGCAATGATCATCACTGCCGATCATGGAAACTGTGAGGTGATGGTCGATCCTGAAACCGGAGGTCCACACACGGCGCACACGCTGAATCCTGTGCCCGTCGCATTGGTTGGTGGGCCTGAGGGGGCGCAATTGCGTCAAGGGCGGCTGTCAGACTTGGCTCCAACTCTTCTTGATCTGATGAACTTGTCCAAGCCGACCGAAATGACCGGAGAAAGCCTTTTGTCATGAGGCTTACCGCTCTTGCGATATATCTGCTGTCAACTTTGCAGGCCTTGGCCCAAACTGATTCGGCCCGGGCTGCTCTGGAAGCGGCAGAGATGCTGGAACAGGCATCCATCTCGCTGACCGAAGCTGAAAGTGCCCGGGATAGGGTGCGGGCACTGACCGAAACGATACAGGCGTATGAGGCAGGGTTAAGCGCCATGCGATCCGGTCTGCGCAAGGCCGCAACACGCGAAGCGCAGTTGAGCGCTGAACTAAGGGCACGCGAAAAGGATGTCAGGCAATTGCTTGGCGTGTTGCAAACGATCGAAACAACCGCCCCACCGGTGCTGATGTTGCACCCTTCAGGCCCGTTGGGCGCGGCACGAACCGGAATGATACTGTCCGAGGTAACACCTGGTCTCAACGCCAAAGCGCAAGCGTTGGCACAAGACCTGAACGAAGTTCAAACACTGCGCGTTCTGCAGCAAAGCGCCTCAGAAACTTTGACAGAAGGGCTGAGCGGGGTGCAACATGCCCGCACGCGTTTGAGCGAAGCGATCGCTGACCGCACTGATTTGCCACGTCGCTTTGTAGAAGACCCGGTGCGCACGGCCATTCTGATTTCTTCGACCGAGACTCTGGACGGGTTTGCAAGCGGTCTGTCCGAAATCTCGGAAGGCGAGATTATTGAAACCGACGCAAGCGTTACGGATCAGAAAGGGCGGATCGCTTTACCGGTGCAAGGTGTCTTGCTGCGCAAAGCTGGCGAGCCGGACGCGGCAGGGGTGACCCGCGCGGGTCTGGTTTTGGGCACCCGTTCCCGCGCGCTTGTAACATCCCCCACAGCTGCGACCATCCGCTATCGCGGGCCATTGCTGGATTTGGGAAATCTGGTCATTCTGGAGCCGCAACCGGGCCTGTTGTTCGTGTTTTCCGGTTTACAAGAGGTCTATGGCAGACCGGGGCAGGTGATCCCCAAAGGCACTCCGGTTGGTCTGATGCCGGGTGAATCGCCGGAAATAGGCGCAATATTGTCAACAAGCGGTGATGGCACTGGAACTGATCGCCCAGAAACGCTCTATATAGAGGTAAGAGAAGATAATAGCCCCGTGGACCCGGAATCGTGGTTTCGGACCGACAAGGATGGATAAACGAGTATGAAGAAATTTGTGATGGCCGGTCTGGCCGGAACTGTGGCAGGCATTCTTGCGACAACTCAGATCGCAGGCCCCCTGCTGGCACAGGAGGCCGTGAACAAGGCCAGCGTCTATGAGCAGCTTGACCTGTTCGGTGACATTTTCGAACGCATCCGTGCACAATATGTCGAAGAGGTTGAGCCTGAAGAACTGATCGAGGCTGCAATTGATGGCATGTTGACCTCACTTGATCCGCACTCCAGCTATCTTTCTCCTGACGATGCCGAACAAATGCGCGTGCAGACACGAGGTGAGTTCGGTGGGCTGGGCATTGAGGTCACGCAAGAGGAAGGCTTTGTCAAAGTCGTCTCTCCCATCGACGACACGCCCGCTGACGAAGCAGGGATCGAAGCCGGGGATTTCATCACACACGTAGATGGCGAAAGCATTCTGGGCCTGACGTTGGACAAAGCGGTCGATCTGATGCGTGGGCCCGTCGGGTCTGAAATTATCATTACCGTGGTGCGTGAGGGCGAATCTGATCCCTTCGATGTCACCATTATCCGCGATACGATCAAGCTGACCGCTGTTCGCGCGCGCACCGAAGGCACAAGCGTTGTCCTGCGCGTGACCACCTTCAATGATCAGACTTTCCCCAATCTGCAGGAAGGGTTACAGGAACAAATTGACGAAGCTGGTGGCATCGAAAAGGTCAATGGTGTCGTGCTGGATCTGCGTAACAACCCGGGCGGTCTGCTGACACAAGCCATTAAAGTTTCGGATGCGTTCCTGAACGAAGGTGAAATCGTCTCGACCCGCGGGCGCGACCCGGAGGAGGGCGAGCGGTTCAACGCAACCCCCGGCGATCTGGCTGAAGGCAAGCCGATCGTCGTGCTGATCAATGGTGGTTCGGCCTCGGCATCCGAGATCGTTGCCGGTGCACTGCAGGACCACCGCCGCGCTATCGTGGTTGGCACCAAGAGCTTTGGTAAAGGCTCAGTCCAGACGGTCATGCCGCTGCGCGGCGACGGAGCCATGCGCCTGACCACGTCGCGTTATTACACGCCGTCGGGACGGTCGATTCAGGCGCTTGGCGTCAGCCCGGACATCATTGTTGAACAGCCACGTCCGGCGCCGGAACCGGAAGAGGAAGAAGCCAACGCCCGTACACGGTCCGAAGCCGATCTGCGCGGTAGCCTGAACAATGACAGCCTGAGCGAGGATGAGATTCGCCAGATCGAGGAAGATCGCGCCAAGGCTGAGGCCACAGCAGAGTTGAGGGAAGAGGATTACCAATTGGCTTATGCCATCGATATCCTAAAAGGGCTGTCAGCCTTCAACCCTAACGGGCCCTCGCAATAAAACGGTAAGGGCTGCGTGATCCGCAGCCCTTTTTTTAGGATTCAACTTTCGATCTTGTGCAGTTTCTTTTCGTCGAGAAGCAGCGCCAGAACGACGCCGACCGAGACCGAGATGGTTGAAAATACGAATGCCATGCTCATGCCGCTGTCGAACGCCGCCGACAACGCCTGTTGAACCTTCTCCAATTCACTGGAAGACAACCGGCTGATAACCGCTTTTGCAGACTGGGTATCCAGCGTTCCGCCATTGATCGCCCGCAGGTCTGCTTCCGTCAGCCTGACGCCAGCAGCGTTCAGCCCTTCGCGCAGTTTGGACAGGCTCACGACATACATGATGGCTGTGGCACTCGCGACAGAAATCGCGCCATAGACCAGATGAGTCATAAAGCTCAGGCCGCCGACCAGACCGGCCCGCTCAGGCTTCACAGCACACACTGCGGCGGTACCGGACGGCCCTACGGTCAGAGTTGCGCCCAGTCCGATCATCGCCATGCCAGGCAGGATACGAAAGTATCCCAGATCGCTGGGCATCACGACAATCGTCGCGGCCCCGATCGTGGCTATCAGGTAGCCCCAAAACAGTAACCGCTTGGGACCGAAATCATTGTAAAGCGTGCCCGAAACGACTGACCCAACGGCGAGCAACACAGTTAGCGGCGCCAAACCCATCGCCGATTCAAACGTCGACCAGCCCAGCACCTTTTGCATGTATTGGGGAAAATAAAGCAGCCCCACAAATGCCGCTGACACGTTGAACATGTTCAATCCAAGAGTGATGCGAAACTCTCGATTTTGCATCATCTGTGGTAAAAGCAGCGGCTCTGTCACGCGTTTCTCGACTTTGGGGAACAGAATGAAAAGCGCAGCGCTAATGAAAAACAGCATCAGCAACGGAACCGACGTCCACCCCCAATCCGTGCCTACATCCAGACCGTAAAGCAGCAATAAAACAGCAAAGGACAAAACGCCCATTCCGGCGAGGTCGAGATGCTCATCCTGTTTGTGCTGGGTTTCGCGCTCCATCAGGATCAGCGCGGTGGCCATTGAAATGCAGGAAAAGACGACATTGGCGAGGAAGAAATACCGCCACTCTCCCAGGTTCACTGCCAACCCGCTGATCATCGGACCAAACACATTACCCGTGGTCACACCCGCCAGAATAAGCCCCATCACCAAGGCCCGATGTTCGGGCTTCGACACTTTCGTAGCCCCGAAGGCCAGGGTGCAAGGCCAGACACAACCCGCGCCAATCCCTTGCAACGCGCGCGCAATGACCAGGAAGTCCAGGCTGGGCGAAACAAAACACATGACCGAGGAAAACAGAAAGATCGACAGACCAAAAATCATCATTCTGCGGTGGCCATACATGTCGCCAAGCCGCCCGCCTGCGACCATGGTCATTGCAAAGAACAACGCATAGATGTTCAGGACCCATTGGGTGCTGGTGATATCGGCGTCAAAGCTGTTTTCGATTGCAGGCACCAGCATGAGGGCACCGGTAAAATCGATACCGATGCCAAATCCAGTCACCATCAATGCGATGACTTTGACAATACTGCTGCGATCCATGACGGGGCGCGATCCGTTTTGAATGCGCCTATGATGCACGAAACTGTTAAGAAAGATAGGACAACCAACAAGAACGGTTTAGGAGTCGTCCCGGCAGATCCGGCGAAAGGCACGCTTCAGCATATCCAGCTCTGCACGTAACAGATCTACTTCGGCCCTGAGGTCGTCTGCTGCTGGCTCACCCGAGATTACTGTGAAATGTCCCAGTTTCTCAGTCGTATCTGCGTCTGCGATGACGAACGTGTGCACTCCTTCTGACAGGGCGCAGACGGGTACCTGAATGCTTAGATCCCATCCGTTTTCTGCTGGCGACAAGTCAACACCGTTCAGAGTTTCGCCCTGATAACGCACGTCCAGCCGCGGCTCGCCGCTGGCCTGAAGGTGGCCTTGCCAGAGACCGTTTTCAAATCGAAGGAAGGTCAGAGTGGTTTGTGTCATGTCTGATCTTCTCACATATCGGCTCGGTGGAAACGGCAGAATGTAAGATCCCGCACCACCATGCAGTTCATCTCGGGCGTTTCAAAAATCAGGTCCAGCCAGATTTTTTCGATCCTGCGTTCATTCAGGGGGAGGTGTGCCAGATCAAAATCAACAGCATTCGACGCCTCGGTGGTATCAAGGCTTCGCAATACTTGCTCCATATTGGGGCCATGCTGAATGTTGAGGCGCGCAAAAACGCCAGTTGGCCCTTCGCACTCAATCGCGGTTTCCACCCGCATAAGGTGCTCACGTGTGAGGTTTAACGCCGCATCCTCAGGCAATTCGACCGAAACCGAAAGAAACGACCCCTCAAAGCTGAAAACTTCGACCAAGAGACTGAACGGAGCCAGATCTCTGCCTCCCCTGTTCCGAACTTGCCGCACGGCAATTTCGGATAGCGGGCAATCGTGGAACAGGCTGACCTGTCTATCCAGAACGGTCTTTCGCGGGGCCGAAGCCACGCCCGGTTGTATCAGGGGTCCTCGCCAAAGGTCGGGGCGACAGCTCCAGTCCGTCCCAACGGGTTTCGAAAACTGCGTGGACCCGATTTCCGGCCGGACGAGGCGAATATCCGCCTGTTGAATCAATCGATCAAGATGGCCGCGCAGACTGCGTGCTTGGTCCCGTTGCAGTCGCAATTCTGACTGCGCAGCATTCGGAGCGAGTTTCGCGGCCCGACGCCAACGTCCCAGAATCTTGCGATGAAAATAGCGATCCAGAATCCTGCTCATGGCCTCGTCGTCCGATAATGCCCGCCTTTAGTCAAGGAGAAGAACATGAACAAATCCGCAATAACAAAATTGCTATCGAAGGCCTGTGTTTTTCTGTTGGGGCCGGAACATAATTTGGATAGGCGCGAGGTGCTGAAACTGAAACGGTCTATTCTTGCAATACACCGGGCCAGTGCTTACCGTCTGGTACCTGCAAAGTGGGTCGCCCCAAAAACAGCCACACGACAGTTTAGCTAATGATAAGGCCAGGTTATGGAGTCCACTTTATTTGCCTTCATTTGGAAACACTCGAAGAAACAGCAACTTGTTCTTCTTCTGCTGACGGTCTTGTCGTTCCCGTTTCTCTATGCCTCGCTGGAATTGCCCAAACAGATCATTAACGACGCAATCGGCGCGCCGGGTGACACAGTAACCATCTGGAACTTCACCGTGACACAGGTGCAGTACCTGCTGATACTGTGCTTTGCATTCCTGGCCACAGTGATCGCAAGTGGCCTGATGAAGATGCGCATCAATACGATGAAAGGCATTCTTGCCGAACGTATGTTGCGACGTCTTCGGTTTACGTTGATTCAGCGTTCGATGCGATTTCCCAAATCCTATTTCGCGACCACCAGCCAGGGTGAGCTGGTTTCGATGATCACGTCCGAGGCCGAACCGATGGGGGGTCTGATGGGTGATGCCATCGCACAGCCTGTGTTCCAGTTCGGCCAAATGATGACCATCGTAACTTTTCTGTTCATGCAAAGCGTTTGGTTCGGCCTTGCCAGTATCGCACTGATCCCGCTTCAGGCCTGGCTGATCCCCAAGCTTCAGCGGCAAATCAACCTACTCAACAAAGACCGCATTCAGGAAGTTCGGCGTCTGAGCTCGGAAATTGGTGAAAGTGCGGCTGGCATCAGCGACCTGCGTACCAATGGCGGTTGGCGCTATCGTCTGGCGCAATTCAGCCATCGGCTGGGGAACCTGTTCGAGATCCGCTTCAGGATCTACAACAAAAAGTTCTTCATGAAATTCCTCAACAATCTGATCACTCAGATGACACCCTTCCTGTTTTACTCGGTAGGTGGATATCTTGCGATAACTGGTGAGGTGACGGTGGGTGCTCTGGTTGCTGCGTTGGGTGCCTACAAGGATCTGAGCGGCCCGTGGAAGGATCTGCTGACCTATTACAACCAGGTGCAGGACATGTCTTTGCGGTGGGAGATTGTCACGGAACGATTTGCTCCGGACAACATGATACCGCAAGAGCTGTTCGAGGGTGAACCCGAATCCATCCCTCGTTTGACTGGTGATATCGAGCTGCGCAATGTGACGGTCCGCGATAGTGACGGTAAAACGATCCTTGAAGACCTCGATTTGACCATCCCTCGGGGCGCGCGCGTCGCAATTCAGTCCACACACGCGTCGGAACGCAGTGCATTGGGTCAGCTTCTGACCCGCGAAGTTTTGCCGGTGCAGGGTGAGGTGATCATGGCAGGGCATAACCTGCGTGGCCTGCATCAGTCCGTCATTGCGGCCCGGATCGGTTATGCCTATTCGCGACCTTACTTGTTTGACGGGACGCTGGGCGATAACCTCATGATGCCTCTGCGCACCCACCCGATGCATGAAGCAGACACGCTCAAGGCGCCAACACGGCGGCAAATCGAAGCTGTCCGCGCAGGTAATCCACCGGACTCTCTGGACGATGAATGGATCGATCCAGGCCTCGCCGGTCTGGACGGTATCGAAGACATACGCGACTGGTGGTTCCAGTTGGTGGAAGCGATGGGCATTGATGAATTCATGTTCCGCCGCACATTGCGTACGCAGTTCAACCCCGAAATCCACCCGGTCCTGGCACAGGAAGTTGTCAATTTGCGAGAGACCATAACCAAGCGTCTGAAAGAAAAGGGGCTTGATCGCTATGTTTATCGGTTCGATCCTGATCGCTTTAACCCGGCAGTTCCGCTGGGCGGCAATCTTTTGTTCGCGGCACCATCCCGGGACATTTCCCCTGACATTCTGGCCGGTGACGAACGGTTCGTTCAAATGCTCAGCGCCCACGATCTGGCGGATGACGCGATCAGTATCTCTAACGCTGTTATGGACACGCTCAGCAAGACCTTTGGGCGGGACGGAGCGGATCACCCGCTTTTCCTGAAGCTTGGCATGTCCAAGGACATGTATCACCAGCTGCTGGATATAGAAGACCGGCGCAAAGCCAAAGGTGACATGGCAGTGAGCGACCAAGAGCGTGCATTGCTGCTGACGGTGCCGTTCCTGTTGACGGCTGAGCAGATCGGCCCGGACTTCCCCGAAGAATACAAGGACAAAATTCTTGCCATCCGCAAAAGTCAGGCCAAGCGGTTGCGCGATGCGATGGGTGGAATGTTCATGTCAGTTGCTCCGGATATCTATGTACCCCGTCTGACGGTGATGGAAAATGCAATATATGGCCGGGTGTCATTGATGGCCGGTGCACATGCGGACGACATCGAAAACATTGTAGCCGAAGCCATGAACGAAGCCGGCCTGCGCCGTCGGGCGGCGGCCATCATTTATGATCTGCCATCAGGTCTGGGCGGGAACAATCTGCCGACCGTCTTTCAGGAGCGCGCCGCTTTCTCACGCGCTGGTATCAAACGTCCTGATGTGCTGATTCTGGACAAGGCATTGGCCAGCCACGATTCTGAAAGCAGGCTGCGTACCCGCCTGAAACTGCGGGAATTGCTGCCGGATTCCATCATGATCTTCATGGAAGATCATTTTGCCCATCCCGAAGCCTATGATCTGTTTGTGGAAATCAAGGATGGTCGTATCGATGGCGTTTCGCGCACCAAACCCTCACAAGAAGACAGCACATCGGACGATCTGAGCCGCAAGCTTGAGATTTTATCGGCCACCGAGTTGTTCTCTGGTGTGGACGGCCGAAATCAGCGACTGCTTGCCTTTTCCGCGCAATGGTACGAAGCGGCCGCGGGGCAAGTCATTTTCTCGCGTGGTCAGGCACCGGACGCGGCTTATCTGTGCATCTCAGGGCAGGCCAGACTGGACTGGCCCACCGATGATGGAAAAAAACGTCCAATCTCAATCATCGAGCCCGGGCGCCTGATTGGGGATCTCTCCATCATCACCGGTGAACCCAGACAATTGGATCTGGTCGCCACCGAAGACTGTAGCTTCCTGCGTATCGGTGCAGAAGAGCTGCGAGCCGTGGTTGAAAGCGATGCGTCGGTTGCTACACAATTGCTGCAGACTGTTGCAGGGTATCTGACTACGCTGTCCACTAAGATCAACGCGGCACAGAACCCTGAGGAACTGCTCCCTTCCATAACGGATCAGGTGACTCCGGAAAGCGCGGGTAAGAATGCATAAAGCATATTCCGCTCATAACCATCTGGTCGAAACCGCACGCGACAAACCGGAAATCTGGCGCCTGTTACTGGGGCTCTTGCTGGTTGCCGTGCTGGTCAGCGTTCTGAACATGGTGTTCTTCACCGTGGTCGCTCGGATGGGTCCGGAAAGCTGGGCGCAGACGCTTCTGATTGGCGGTTCACCGCCGGCACTGTTGTTGTTGTTAGCCAGTTTCGGATTCATCATTCTGGGCGTGGCCGTCGCCGCGCGGCAGGTTCAGCACAGGTCTTTGCGGTCCATAATCGGTGGGTACCGGTTGGCCGTGAACCAATTCCTTAAAGTGTTCAAAGCCCTTCTTATTTTGGGCACGGTTGGGGTCCTGCTGCCGCCGTACAGTATGGGCGGATCTTTGTCTCAAAACCTGCCACTGTCGACGTGGCTTCTTCTTTTGCCGGTCTCGGCATTCGTTGTTCTGGTACAGACCGGTGCCGAAGAAGTGTTGTTCAGAGGGTACATCCAGCAAACTCTTGCAGCCAGATTCCAATCTCCCGTCATCTGGATAGGCGTGCCATCCATCCTGTTTGCCGTGGGACATTACACGCCGGATATGGCAGGCGACAATGCACTGCTGATTGCGCTATGGGCCTGCGTTTTCGGCCTGCTAACCTCGGATCTGACGGCTCGGGCCGGAACACTGGGACCTGCTATCGCCCTTCATTTTTTCAACAACATCATTGCGTTGTTGTTCATCTCGCTGCCTGACAACCTCAATGGGCTGGCCCTGTTTACGCTGCCGTTCGACGCTTCTGACGCCGAACAACTGCGTCCCTGGCTTTTGGTGGACTTGGCTGTGATGTTCGTTTGCTGGCTGGCCGCGCGGCTTGCGCTCAGGCGTTGATTGCATTTCCTTCCGTAGCGTCTTATTTGACGTCAACACCGCACAAGCCAAGGTTCCGACATGAACTGGATCACAAATTACGTCCGCCCCCGGATCAACTCGATCTTCTCACGCCGCGAAGTACCGGAAAACCTCTGGCACAAGTGTGACGAATGCGGAACGATGCTTTTCCATCGCGAGTTAGCGGAAAACCAGAATGTCTGCACTCAGTGTGACCACCACATGGCGATCACTCCTCGTGAGCGGTTCAAGCACCTGTTTGACGGCGGCATCTTTACCGAAGTTGAGGTGCCCACACCCAAAGACGACCCGCTGCAGTTTCGCGATCAGAAGAAGTACCCCGACCGCATGAAGGCGGCGCAGAAAAAGACCGGCGAAAAAGAAGCTATGCTGGTCGCAGTAGGTGAAATTGGTCGCACCCCAATCGTCGCCGCCGCGCAGGACTTTTCCTTCATGGGCGGCTCGATGGGCATGTACGTAGGCAACGCGATTATCGCCGCCGCGCAAGAAGCGGTAAGGCTCAAGCGTCCATTGATCCTTTTCTCGGCTGCCGGTGGGGCCCGCATGCAAGAAGGCATCCTCAGCCTGATGCAAATGCCGCGCACCACCGTGGCGGTTGAAATGCTGAAAGAAGCCAACCTGCCATATATCGTTGTTCTTACCCATCCGACGACCGGAGGCGTAACTGCATCTTATGCGATGCTGGGCGATGTCCATATCTCGGAGCCTAACGCGCTGATCTGCTTTGCCGGACCCCGCGTGATCGAGCAGACGATTCGAGAAAAACTGCCCGATGGTTTTCAGCGCGCCGAGTACTTGCTGGATCACGGGATGTTGGACCGTGTCACCAAACGCACCGAAATGCGCGATGAACTGATCACAATCACGCGGATGCTTATGAACCAACCTCCGGCGATCATGGGCGATCTGCCAGCACCGGAACCAGCCGACGCAACAGAGGCTCCCGCCGAAGAGACAGATCAGAAATGACGACACAGACGTCTGACGCCATCCTAGACCGGATGATGGCGCTGCATCCCAAGATCATTGATCTGACCTTGGACCGTGTCTGGCGTTTGCTTGCAGCGCTGGACAACCCTCAGCTTAAAATGCCGCCGGTCATTCATATCGCCGGAACCAACGGCAAGGGCTCAACCCAGGCCATGATCAGAGCTGGGCTTGAAGGGGCGGGTCGTTCAGTACACGCCTATACTTCGCCGCACTTAGCGCGTTTTCACGAACGCATCCGATTGGCCGGAGAGTTGATCTCAGAACCGGACCTGACAGCGATTCTGGATGAATGCTACGCCGCCAATGGCGGCGAAAACATCACTTATTTTGAGATCACCACATGTGCCGCCCTGTTGGCTTTTGCCCGCGCCGAGGCGGATTACACGCTGCTGGAGGTCGGGCTTGGAGGGCGTCTGGACGCGACAAATGTAATCCAGAATCCGGCCGCTACAGTTATCACGCCCGTTTCCATCGATCATGAACAGTTTCTGGGAGATACTCTGGGCAAGATTGCGGCTGAAAAAGCAGGTATCATCAAACCTGGTGTTCCGTGCATTGTTGGCCCGCAGCAAGACGAAGCGCTGGAGGTCATCGAGTATACGGCGGCCCGCCTGGGCGCGCCTTTGTTCGTCCATGGGCAGCACTGGCATGTGCATGAAGAAAATGGTCGCCTGATCTATCAGGACGAAACTGGTTTGCGTGATCTGCCTCTGCCAAACCTTCTGGGCGCACATCAGTTCCAGAACGCCGGGGCCGCATTGGCAGTTCTGCGCCATCTGGACATGGGCGACGATGCCTATGAAGCCGCTGTGGCTAAAGCCGAATGGCCGGCACGTATGCAGCGTCTGAAATCTGGCCCGCTCATCGATCAAGCCCCGCAGGCCGAGTTGTGGCTGGACGGCGGTCACAACGCCGCTGCAGGTATCGCGCTGGCGGATGTGCTGACGAAACTGCCGCAAAAATCCACCCACATGATCTGCGGCATGCTCAACACCAAGGATGTGACCGGCTACCTTGCACCTCTGGCAGCAAGGGCTGCAAGTCTGACCGCCGTCTCGATTCCGGGTGAATCAGCGACGCTCAGCGCAGAAGAAACCGCTGCAGCCGCAGCCAAGGTCAACCTACCGGCATCCACCGCAGACAGCGTTTCGGAAGCACTGAATGAAATCATAGACAAAGACCCGCAAGCGCGCGTCCTGATCTGCGGCTCGCTCTATCTGGCCGGAAATATCCTGCGAGAGAACGCCTAAGCGCGTCCCAGCCTTCTCACCTGACTGAAAATTTCTTGGGGGAGCTCCTCAGTACGGGCAGGGGTCGCGCCCTAATTTCCCCCAATCCTGATCCTGCATTTCCCGCAAGCGCGATGCCGTGCGTTCAAACTCGAACGTCCCTTCCCCTTCGACATACAGCATCTCGGGCTCGGCCGCCGCAGAACAGATCAATCGCACCTTGGCTTCGTAGAGCGCATCGATCAGGGTGACAAAACGCTTGGCTTCATTGAAGTTGTTCCGCGACAGGCGCGGGATATCCTCAAGCACCAGCACCTTCACCTCTTCCGCAATCGCCAGATAATCCCCCGGTCCCAGCATGCGACCACACAGGTCATAGAATGAGGCCCGGGCCACTCCATTGCGAAAGGCAGGCAGTTCAACGGCGCGCCCCTTGACTTGCAACACAAGCGGATCAGCAGGACCACCGGCAAGATCGACCCAGACCTGGCGGATTTTCTGCCGGGCTTCCGGGCCGATCGGTGTAAAATAGACCGGTGCGCCTTCCAGCCGGTTTTGCCGGTAGTCCGTCGGGGATACCAGTTCCCATACCTGCAACTGCTCTTTGATATGCGCGATAAATGGCAAAAACAGCTGCCGGTTCAGCCCATCTTTGTACAGCTCATCAGGATGCCTGTTCGACGTTGTTACAACGACCACGCCCCCCTCGTGCAGCAGATCAAACAGTCGCCCGACTATCATCGCATCTGTAATGTCGGTGATTTGCATTTCGTCAAAAGCGAGCAGGCGAACTGAATTGACCACATCCTTCGCTACCGGCGCCAGAGCATCTTCAACATTCTGTTGCCGAGCCTTGTGCATTCCGGCATGGATTTCTTGCATAAAAGCATGAAAATGAACGCGCCTCGCCGGGATATCGTCCAGCGTATCGACGAACATGTCCATCAGCATGGATTTTCCACGCCCAACGCCACCCCATAGATACAATCCTTTGGGAGGCGGAGGTGCCTTGCGGAAGAACCCGCGCTTGACCGGTTCGGACAACGCGGCACGGATACGTTCGAAATGGGGAAGAACGGCCTCTTGCGCATCGTCGCGTGTCAGGGTTCCATCCGCGATGCGGGCCTCGTAGTGCGAAATAAGATCCGTCATGAATCTGAGCCTTACCTGTCGCTTCGCCCATTGAAAAGAAGCCATTTTTGGCGACGCATCAAATTTGCTTATCCGTTACCGCAAATCTGCTGAATTGACGCCAACAGCAAAAACAATACGGTCTGCCGGAGGAAACGCCCGAGGTCTAAATGCCCCAATCCGTCCGCCTGTTGAATCCGATCCTGATCGTCGGATGCATCATCATCACGGTCAGTTTCGCCGTGCGCGCCTCGTTCGGTGTGTTCCAGATCCCGATTGCGGATGAGTTCGGCTGGTTGCGTACAGATTTCTCGCTGGCAATCGCAATCCAAAACCTGGCCTGGGGCATCGGACAGCCGATCTTTGCCGCTATCGCTGAGAAAGTGGGTGACCGACGGGCAATCATCTTGGGCGCTCTGACCTATGCCGCAGGTATGGTGTTGTCTGCTTGGTCGGTCACGCCGTTCGAGCATCAGATGTATGCTTGGCTGGTGGGTTTCGGCATCGCTGGGACCGGGTTCGGCGTGGTTTTGGCAGTGGTCGGACGGGCGTCTTCCGACGAAAACCGGTCTATGTCGCTTGCCATCGTTACGGCTGCGGGCAGCTTTGGGCAGGTTCTGGGTGCGCCCACTGCGGAGTGGCTGCTGTCTTTCCTGCCCTGGCAGCAAGTCTTTATCGTATTTGCCGTGGCGATTTTGACACTTGTGCTGACCTTGCCCTTCATGCGCGCACCGCAACCAGTCTCCAAAGCTGAGCTGGAAGAAAGCATGAGTGAGATACTGGGCAAGGCGTTCCGCGATCCTTCTTACGCTTTGATTTTTCTGGGGTTTTTTAGCTGCGGGTACCAACTGGGCTTCGTAACCGCGCATTTCCCGGCTTTCGTGACCGAGATGTGCGGGCCAATTCAACCCGGAGGTGTCCTGCACTCCATCGGGATCACCTCAACTTCAGCGCTTGGTGCTGTATCGATTTCCCTGATCGGTTTAGCCAACATTGGCGGCACGCTTCTGGCAGGCTGGGCGGGCAATCACTTTCCCAAGAAGTACCTTCTGGCCACAGTCTATACAGGCCGGACAATTGCTGCGGCCTTGTTCATAGTATTCCCGATTACACCACTTTCTGTCATCGTCTTTTCGCTGGTAATGGGATCGCTTTGGCTGGCCACTGTACCGTTGACCTCGGGCCTTGTCGCGCACCTCTACGGTTTACGCTATATGGGAACGCTCTACGGTATCATCTTCTTCAGCCATCAGATCGGCAGCTTCCTTGGCGTCTGGCTTGGAGGCCGCATGTATGACCAATATGGAGACTACAACATGGTCTGGTGGATCGGGGTCGCAATCGGGGCCTTCAGCGCCATTGTTCACCTGCCAATCCGTGAGAACCGATCAGCAGTGCCTGCCTGAGGCGTATCGGCACGCCACAGACAGTGAACCAAAAGGGCGATGAAATTACCGGAGTTCAGCTTCGGTGTTTCCGCCATCCACGGTTACGACATGCCCTGTGGTGCGTTCCATCAGCGCTAACGCAACAAATGCGTCGGCCACATGTGTCGCTTCGACTTCGCGGCCCAACAGATTGCCTGACATATATGTTTCCTCGGAAACTCCGCGCGCAGCGGCGCGTTCCTGAATGAACCCGTCTGTCAAAAGGCCTGAACGGATTCGGTCTGCATTCACGCCATTCACGCGAATACCATACTCGGCCAGTTCCATTGTCAGTTGGCGCAGCAGGAACAAGGTAGCAGCCTTTGGCGTGCCATATGCCCCCATGTTGCGACCGGGGTTTATCGCCTGCTTGGAGATGTTGAACAGGATCTGCCCACCACGGCCCTGTGCCTGCAATACCTGTGCCGCGCGGGTCGCAAACGCCTTATGCGCAAAGAAGTTCAATTCGAAAGCAGAGCGGAATTCTTCATCTCCAAGCTCCAGCAATCCACCGGAGGTCGCTGACCCGGCATTAGACACCAGTATATCGAGGCCTCCGAACCGGTGTATCGCCGCAGCAATCGCGGCGTCTGCGGCACCCCCATCAGTCACGTCGCAGGCAAATGTCGAATGCCATGTGCCAAGGCTCGACTTTGCGTCTGCCAACGCCGCCTCATCCCGATCAATCAACACGACGTTTGCACCGACATCCGCAAAGGCCTTGGCGGTCGCCAGACCAATCGCACCTGCGCCGCCTGTGACCATCACGATCTTACCTTGAAGCGGGGGCGGAGAGCTTTTGCCCAGCTTTGCCTGCTCCAGAGACCAGTACTCGCAATCGAAGCGGTCTTTTTCGCCGGTCGGGTAAAAACCTCCGGCATCTTCGCCAACCGATCGAACCCGCAGGTTTTGTTCTGCAAGATCCGCCGCTATCGAGGCGGCCTTTGCGTTTGGACCTATTCCAACGATACCCACGCCCTCGATCCAGGCGTGCTTAGGGTCTTGGGGCAGAAGTTTCTTGGGCTCATCAGCCTGCGGGGCCTGCCGTTCAAAATACGCTCGGTAGTCATCGGCAAATTCCTCTATCTTTGCCTTGAGCCCAGACCGCCCCCTGACCAAATCCGAAGCGCGCAAAACAAGAGGGCATCCTTTTGTTCGCAAAACGTGGTCAGGCGATGCCATGCCTCGCTGGGACAAGGCATCAATGTCTGATCTATCAAAAAACCGCATGACATCCGGCCCGTTGCGAAGGTCAAAAACCGGCATCGGATCATCCCGCTGGGCTGTAACTTCGGCAATAACCCCACGCAGGATCGGCAATACACTAAGATCCTGAGAAGGATCGCGATGGCCAATCGTCGTCAGGTCCGTCATACCAAAATAAGCGGCCACTTCGTTGGTATGCGCCACGATCCGGTCATAGCTTTCCTGCGCTGTCGCGCCGAATGTAAAATGCCCGTGCTGAAGCAGCAGAAGGCCTTCGACATTCGGGTTTTCATCGAATACTTCCGCCGCCTTTTTTGCGAGCCCAAAACCCGGCATGATATAGGGCACAATACCCAGCCGGTCGCCAAAAATCTCACGACAGATTTCCTCGGCATTGGGCAGGTTGGCAAGCACCAGAAACGGGGTCGCATGCGTATGATCTACATATTTGTGCGGCAGAAACGCGTGCAGAAGGGTTTCGACAGAGGGGTTCGGCGAACCTGAATCCAACAGGTTGGCACGCTGAACATTGACCATCTGAAAATCCGACAGATGATCCAGGGCACGCAGTTTCATCAATGGTTCAAGCCACACGCCCGGCAGGCCCGGTGCCTCGATACTGTCCAGATCCCACCCCGATCCTTTGACATGCAGAACGCGCTGCGGCGTGCCGAACAGATCAGGGCGTTCCAGCTTGACCGAGGTGTTGCCCCCGCCATGCATCAATAGATCCGGATTTTGGCCGATCAGGCGGGAGGTATAGACACGCTCGCCCAGCTCCTGATCCGCCGGATCAGTCCCGGCCTGATCGCGCCATTTCCGTGCCTCATCGGCCTTGTACCAGTTTTCAATCATCATTCATTCTCAGCAATTTAAGCGCGTTCATGACCCGAACGTTCGGTCACACAATCATGGATGGTTTTAAACAAAGTGTTAACCAACCCGATCCGGAAATAGACCTGCAAGGCCTTCGGCCGAGGCCTCGCAGACGCCACGTTCGGTGATAAGCCCTGTCACCAATCGGTTAGGAGTGACATCAAAGGCGGGATTGCTCCCTTCGGTACCATCTGGTGTCACACGAACATCCGAGATATTCCCCTGCCCATCAACACCCATGACATGGGTCACTTCCTTTGCATCGCGTTCCTCGATCGGGATTTCTGCCACTCCGTCGCGAACCGTCCAGTCGATCGTGGGGGAGGGCAGAGCAACATAAAATGGAACGCCGTTATCGCGCGCAGCCAACGCCTTCAGATAAGTCCCGATTTTGTTGCAAACATCCCCTTGAGCCGTCGTGCGGTCCGTGCCGGTAATGACCAGATCAACCAGCCCGTGCTGCATCAGATGACCGCCGGCATTGTCCACGATATAACGATGGGGAATTCCGTGCTCACCCAGTTCCCAGGATGTTAGCGCCCCCTGGTTGCGGGGTCTGGTTTCATCCACCCATACATGCAGCGGAATGTCTGCGTCGTGAGCGTGATACATCGGGCTTGTCGCCGTGCCCCAATCCACCGTCGCCAGCCAACCCGCATTGCAATGGGTTAATAGTCGTACCGGCTCACCCGCAGGTTTTCGGGCCGCGATGTCCTTGATCAGTTCCAGCCCGTGTCGGCCAATGGAGGCGTTGATCTCGACATCTTCGTCTGCAATCTCTTGCGCCAATGCCCAAGCGCGTTCGGCGCGATCACCCGGAGCAAGTGGCATCAGCGCTTCACGACATCTGTCCAATGCCCAACGAAGGTTGATTGCTGTAGGCCGTGTTGCGTGCAGAACATCATATGCAGTGTCGAATGACGCTTCTGAACTGTCACGAGACATCTGTTCGGCCATTCCAAACGCTGCGGTTGCACCAATCAGAGGCGCGCCTCTGACCCACATATCGCGTATCGCGGCTGCGAATTCATCCAGCGTTTTTAGAGTCACGACCCGAAAATCATGTGGCAACCATCGTTGATCGATGATCCGAACCTCACCTGCGGGTTGGTCCCACCAAATCGACCGGTAGTGTGTGCCCCGAACTTTCATAACGCAGTCTCCGTATTCGAATGGCCTGATCAGAATTCCAAGACAGGGTGCGTTCTTACGTAGGAGTTGTAAACGGCGTTTCTGATATCACGTCAGTGTTTTGGACAGAACGTCGGCCCAGTCAGTTCCGCCGGACTGCGCGAATTTCCCGCTCCAATGCATCCAGAAACCGTGAGCGGTCTGCCTTGCTGAATGGGCGACCACCGCCTCCTGCTCCCAACGGATTGGCAGCACGCAGGTCGGCCATTAAATCGCGCATCGCCAGCTGCTGGCCGATATTGGCCGCCGTGAAGGCTTCACCGTTGGGGCGCAGAACGCGTGCACCTGCTTCGACACATTTTGCGGCCAGAGGGATGTCGGACGTGATGACGACATCCCCCGCACCACAACGTTCAGCGATCCACTTGTCGGCCTCATCGGCGCCTTCCGAAACGATGACGATTTGCACCAGCGGGTTGGCAGAGGGTCGAAGCCCGCCATTGGACACCAGCACCATGGGCACCTTATGTCGCGTAGCGACCCGTTCGGCCTCGGCCTTTACAGGGCAGGCATCGCCATCGACATAAAGCGTAGTCACGCCTTTTTGGCCTCTTTCTTCGCTGGTTCCGCAGGTTTCTTTCGAACCTTGAATTCGTCCGGAATTGGCATGCGGTTGAAAGCATCCAGGCCAGCAATTTTATAAGCTTCGGCAAGAGTTGGATAGTTGAACGTGTTCTGCACGAAGTAGTCCACCGTGCCTTTCAGGTTCAACACCGCCTGCGCGATGTGGATCAGTTCAGTTGCGCCTTCACCAACGATCTGCACACCCAGAACCCTACGGGTCTTCAACGAAAACAGCATTTTCAACATGCCGTGTTCCAGCCCCATGATATGCCCGCGCGACGTTTCGCGAAACCGGGCGACGCCGACCTCATAAGGGATGCCCCGTTCCTGCAGTTCTTCCTCGGACATTCCGCATGTGGAAATCTCGGGAACTGAATAGATGCCATAAGGGTACCACGGGCTTTCCGGCAGAGTAGGCGTTTCAAGCGCATGGCAGGCCGCGACGCGTCCCTGTTGAAGTGAAGTAGAGGCTAAGGACGGATGCCCGATCACATCGCCGGTTGCATAGATATGCGGTACCGATGTCTGATACGTCTTTCGGTCGACCTTGATCCGATTGCGGTGATCAGTCTCCAGACCAACGGAGTCCAGATTGAGTTTCGACGTGGCGCCCATTCGTCCTGCCGCAAACAGCAGCATTTCGGCGCGGACGTGACGCCCGTTTTCAAGGGTCACTTCGACATGGCCGCTCGCATCTTCAATTTTCTCGACGGCTGAACCCAACCGCAGGTCAACACCATTTTCCCGGATCTGATGGGTGAAATCATGGATCAGGCGACTATCGATGAAATCCAGAAAAGTATCGCGCGGCTCGATCAAGGTTACCCGCACATCCAGGGCCGAGAACATGGTCGCGTATTCGACACCAATAACCCCTGCGCCGATAACGACCAGCGAACGAGGAATTTCCGCCATTTCCAGAAACTCGTCACCGTCAACTACGGTCTTACCGTTAAACGGAACATAATCCGGGCGATAGGTTTTGGTGCCAGTCGCAATCAGAAACTTAGCGGCCGTTACACGTGTGGTCTCTCCGGCGTCAGTTGCCACCTCCACCTCGTGTGGCCCAACGAACTTGGCCAGACCATCCAGTGTCTCGACGTGGTTACGGTTGAACTGATGTTCCAGCACATCAACCTCGTGGTCGAGAGTCATATGAAGGCGGGCCTTCAGATCTTCTGCACGGATCTGGTCCTTCACACGGTAGGAGCGCCCGTAAAAGCTGCGCTCGCGCCAACCTGACAAATTCAGAACCGTTTCACGCAAAGTCTTGGAGGGAATGGTACCGGTGTGAACGGATACGCCACCGAAACGGTCCTTGCGATCGATCACCAATACTCGGCGTTTCAGTTTGCCTGCCTGAATCGCCGCTGAACGCCCCGACGGCCCGGACCCGATGATGATAAGGTCATAATCGTACTTGCTCATCGTTCAGTCTCCGTACAGTGCTTCGGCATGGAAAATGATGTGATCCTCCATGAAAGTCGACACAAAGTAGTACGAATGATCGTAGCCCGGCTGGAAGCGATAAGTCGCTTGCTGGCGACGCTCGGCGATAGCTTGCGCCAAGGCTTCAGGGCGCAGAAGATCCATGAACTGATCGTTTGCGCCGGTGTCGATCAGGATCGGACCGTCGAAACCCGTTTCCTTCATCAACAATGACGCATCGTGCTTGGCCCAGAGAGCTTCGTCGTCACCGAGATAGGCGCCCAGCTGCTTACGGCCCCAATCCGCGCCTGTAGGGTTCGAGATCGGCGCAAAGGCCGAAACTGAGCGGAATCGCCCGGGCAGGTTCATGGCAAGTGTCAGCGCGCCGTGACCTCCCATGGAATGGCCAGTGATGGCCTGACGTTCGCTATCGATCGCGAAATTCTCAAACAGAAGGGCTGGCAGTTCTTCGGCAATGTAGTCCCACATCTTGAAATGCGGAGCCCATGGTTCCTGGGACGCGTTCACATAGAAACCCGCGCCCTGACCGATATCATAATCCTCATGATCTGCAACGCCTTCACCGCGCGGCGACGTATCAGGAAACACCACGGCAATCCCTTGTTCCGCTGCCCACGCCTGTGCTCCAGCTTTGGTCATCGCGTTTTCGTGGGTACAGGTCAAACCTGACAAGTACCAAAGAACCGGAACCGGACCGTCTTGGGCCTCGGCTGGAAGAAACAGGCCAAATGTCATGTCACACTGGCACGACGAGGAGGCATGGCGGTAAACGCCCTGCACTCCGCCGAAACAGGCATTTTCCGAGAGGGTTTCCATTAGGCACAGTCCTTATTTTAGAGTCGCAACATGGCTAACGATCCGCGGTCCCGGCGTAAAGTCCGAGCGCCTTCGGCGAGAGAATTTTTCGAAAAGATGAGGATCTAGAGAATGCCCACCCAGGCGATCACCATTGGCACGGACAGAATACTGACGATTGTGGATAAAAGGATCGCCGCAGAAGCGCGTTGCGGAGCGATTCCATAATGCGCGGCCAGCATGTAGACATTGCCGGCAACCGGCAAAGCGGCCGCTGCGATGGCTACGGTTGCCGGAAACGTTCCGATCGGAATCAGCCATATCAGTGCAACAGCGACGCACACCGGGTGGATCACCAGTTTACAAAAACTCAGCCACGCGGCGATCTGCACACGTTCTGCCGATTTACCCGCCAATGATGCGCCAATGGCGAATAATGCCCCCGGAGTTGCGGCACCGCCGAGAATGGTCAGGAAATCACTAAGAGGTTCGGGAACTGGTATTTGTAGCGACGACCAGATGAGACCGGCTGAGATGGATACGATCATAGGGTTTCTCATCAAACCCAATCCGATCAGCTTGAACGTAGCCGGGGTCAACTTTCCGTCACGGCCACCATTGATAAGGATCACGATAAGGGAAGAAAACACCACAAGATCGACAGTCAGGACCAGCATGACAGGCCCGATCGCCGCCTCAGAGAACAAAAGCGCAAGCATGGGCAATCCCAGGAACCCAACATTGCCAATGGCCGCGCATTGTGCTTCGACAGCTGCGGTCGGAATGTCGAGCCCGCGCAGCCAGGCTACGTACGTCGCCAACGCGTAAACTGTCGCGGTTCCCAGCAGATATCCAAGGATGAGCCGGGCGTTGAAAATCTCGGCAAAGGGTAGGGTGGCTGCAAAGCGAAACAACATCGCCGATAGCGCTAAGTAGAAGACGAACTTGGTCAGATACGCCGTAGCTTCGGCAGTGAAAAACCGCGTGCGTCCCGCCCAAAAGCCCAGGCCGATAATCGCGAAAAACGGAAGGGTGCGCAGAAAGATTTCGACCATGGGCCAAGTCCTAGCACGGTTTGAACCCTCCGCAAGTACTCAGTACCAAAGCAAACGCACCGTCAGTCTGGCTGAAAAATCCGAGAATCGTTGTATCTAAACTGAACGGTTTATAAACTGGTGCAGTTATCGATCGAGGAGACGACATGACCCAGACCGCCACCATCCTGCGCACCGGCCGAAAATTCGACCAGGTATTGCGCGGGGCCCGAGAGGTATTCATGGCGGATGGGTTTGAAGGTGCAAGTGTGGACGACATTGCCCGCGCAGCTGGCGTGTCAAAAGCAACGCTATACAGCTACTTCCCGGACAAACGCCTTTTGTTTATGGAAGTTGCGCAAACAGAATGTTGCCTGATGGCCGAGCGGGTCATCTCGATGATCGACGAAACCAAGCCCGCTCGTGAAGTGCTTCAGATCACGGCGACACAGCTGACCACTTTTCTAGTGTCAGATTTCGCGCAACAGGTTTTTAGAATCTGTGTGGCCGAACGCGACAGGTTCCCCGAGCTTGGCCGTGCGTTCTATGAGGCTGGGCCACAAAATGGCCAGCGACAGATGGCCGAATACTTGGAAAAAGCCGTAGCCAAAGGCGAGCTGGCTATCGAAGATGTGCATATCGCTGCCGAACAGTTTTCCGAACTGTGCAAAGTGCGAATCTGGACCCGGGCGGCTTTCGGCATTCAGAACTCTTTCAGCCAGGACGAAATAGACCAAGTCGCCGCTCAGGCTGTTGACATGTTTCTTGCCCGTTACGGGGTTTGATCCCTAAAAAGTGATGGCCCGCGCCCGGAACAGGGACGCAGACCATCGCTCACTCACCAAGACACTCGATACAGATCAGTTTACGGTAATAAGTCTTGTGAATTCCCTTTACTCGATGAAAGTTCGGGCCAGGCGCTCGCTGATCGGCTGTGCCAGATAAGCAATCACAGCACGTTCACCTGTGCTTACGAACAGGTCTGCTGGCATCCCGGGGACCAGTTCCAAAGCCGCCACCTCATCGGATTGCAGCTCATACAGTTTGACCCGCGCCTTGTAGTAGGCTTCGCCCGTACGTTCGTCCTCCAACGCGTCAGCCGAGATATCAAAGATTGCACCTTGGGCCTCGGGCACATCGGCCTGCGCAAAAGCGGACAAGCGAATACGTGTGGCCTGACCGATTTTCAGCTTGTCGATGTCGCCGGGTTTAACGCGGGCTTCGACGATCAACTCCTGGTCGGCGGGCACAATTTCCATGATATGCTCACCGGGCCTGATCACGCCGCCGGTGGTCGAAGCGACCAGATTGACAACCCGGCCACTGGTTGGTGCCAGGATCTCGATCCGTTTGCGGCGTTCCGCAGCACCTGCATATTGCGGACGGATCAGATCAAGCTGCGCATCGACAACCGCCAGTTCTCCGGCAAGCACTTCGTCGCGCAGTTTTTTCTGGCTGATCAGGGTCAGTTTCAACTCGCTGACCTGGTTTTCCGCCTGCGCAATCTGCGTTCGAAGCGAAGCATCAATACCCGAAAGCCGCTCGACCTCGATCTGACGGGAACTCACGCGGGTGGCCGCGACAAGACCCTTTTCCAACAGACTTTGCAGGTTGTTCAGTTCTTCTTCGGTGATGTCCTTTTGGTTCTGGGCACTGACACGTTGCTCATTCAAACCTTCGATCTGATCTCGCAGGGCAGAAATACGCTGGGAGTTTATTTCGACCTCAGTCGCGCGAGCGCGGAATTCGGCGTCGAACAATTGCTTCTGGGTCAAGTAGGCGGAATACCAGTGCAACCGGTTCATGCCATTTTCAAAGCTTTGAAACGCGGCGGCCTCACCAAATTGCGCCTGTCCCTGCATTTGCGCCAACAGGCGCGCGCGGCGCACGGACAGCTCTCCGAGTTGAGTGCCTAGCACACTGAGGTCAACGTCAATGTCGGTGCTGTCCAACCGGATCAGAGGTTGACCCTGTTCGACAAACTCACCGTCTGAAACCAGAATGGACCGGACGATACCACCATCGAGATGTTCAACGGTCTTTCGGTCTCCTTCCACAACGAACGAGGCGGGTGCCACTACGGCTCCGTCCAGTTTCGAGGCGAAAGCCCAGTACGCACTGCCGCCGACAAAGGCGAACAGGGTTAACAGGCCGAGCAGAACGTACATCCTGATACCGAGCGTGGTTTCGGTCACGTCAACGGCCTGCACGTCATTGAGAGTCAAAGCATTTGTGGTCGGGGTGTGGGGAACGATCCGGGTCATTGGGCAGCTCCTGTGATACGATTGTCTTCCTGCAGGCGCAGAGCAGGATTTCTGGCAGTTGCGCGACGCGACGGCGAGTTCAGCACATTGCGGCTGTTGACTTTAAGCACGTCTTCTTTGTCGCCAAACTGGGCCTGTGACCCGGCGCGCAAGACCAAAACCTTGTTAGCAGCTTGCAGCGTGGCCGGGCGGTGGGTCATGACAACTGTAATCGACCCCCGGGTCTGAGCCGCAAGGAAGGCGTCGCGCAGGGCTTTCTCACCCTCGGCATCCAGATCCGAGTTCGGTTCGTCCAACACCAATACGAAGGGATCGCCATAAAGCGCTCGGGCCAGTGCAAGGCGTTGCCGCTGTCCACCGGACAGGAAAAAGCCCTGACCGATGCGTGTTTCATACCCATCAGGCAGACCGCTGATCAGTTCATGTACGCCCGCCTCACGCGCGGCGCGCAGGACTTCGGTATCGTCGATAGCAACGGAGAAGCGACCGATGTTTTCGCGGATCGTACCATCGAACAACTCTACGTCCTGCGGCAGATAGCCGATTTGCTTGCCCAGATCCTCGTGATTCCATTTTGACATCGGGCTGCCATCCAGCAGAACCTCGCCCCGCTGTGGGTGCCAGATACCGGCCAGCATTTTGCCCAGCGTCGTCTTGCCCGATCCGCTTGGGCCGATGATCGCCAGTACATCACCCGCAGCCAGATTGAAATCGATGCCGCGAAGGGTGGCGTTGACAGCTCGGGGTGGGCCTGCTTGCGCAATCTTCACATCCACGGACTTGAAGGCGCGGGGCAGGTGAAGGTTGGGTCGTGCCTCAGAGAATTCCTCGGTCAGGGACTTGATCTTGGCGTAAGAACCTCGCGCAGCCAGAAAAGTACGCCATTGCCCGATCAGCTGATCGATTGGGGCGAGGGCGCGGGCCAGAACAATGGTCGCTGCGATCATGACACCCGCGGTGGCTTCGCCGGTGATGGCAAGCGCTGCGCCCAATCCAAGAGCAGCGGATTGCAACCCCATACGCACGGTCTTGGACATGACCGAGAAACCGGCGATCCGATCGGCGGCTCGGGTCTTGTGGCGGTGGGCATCCACCTGCAGCGCTGTCCAACGACGCACCAGATCGGACTTCATGCCCAACGCATGGATCAGCTCGGCATTGGTGTCGCCGGTTCGGAACAATGCGTCTGAACGCCCGCGGGCCTGTGCGGCCTGCTGCATCGGCTGTTGCGCACGGGCGTTATTGGTCAGTGCCATGGTCGTCAGCATCAACGCGCCTGCCAATCCCAGCAGGCCGAGCAGAGGTTGAAGAATATAGAGCACCAGCAAATAGATCGGTATCCACGGCGCATCGAAAAAGGCTGTCAGTGTTGTGCCGGAGATGAACTCGCGAAGCCCGTTTACGTCCTCAACCAGGTTTTCACCGGCGTCGGCTCCGCCCTGCACGCGACGTTGCATGGCTGCGCCAAGAACAGGGGCACCGACATTCATCTCGAACCGGGCCGCAAGACGCCCAAGGATGCGCATCCGTATCAGATCAAGGCAAGCGATAACCACGAAAGCCCCCGCCAACAGCAACGACAGCGCAATCAGCGTGTCGCCATTCTGGCTGGTTAAAACACGGTCATAAACCTGCAGCATATAGATCGGCCCGGCCAGCATCAGCAGATTCAGAAACAGACTAAAGAAGGCGATTGCGACAAAACCCTTGTGCAGTGACCCCCAGGCGGCTTTTACAGGATTTGCTTTCTGCAACATCGTGATGATCCTTTCCGGTTGGCAATGCGGGGCGACCGGGGGCCGCCCCGCAGATTGGGACCCTTACGCGACGAAATCGTCGTCGTTCAGATCGGCACTGTTGACGCCGACCAGACGGACGGAACCTTCGTTGCTGAAGCTGATCACCGCATCGTCGCCATCCTGCGCCACGTTGATCTGAGCGCCGAAATCCGGCCCGAAATCACTGAATTGCAGCTGATCCCGGCCGATTTCATAGTCCTGAATGACGTCGTTGCCGAAGTTTGCGCCAAACTGGAACGTATCCGCGCCATCGCCACCGATGAGGATATCGTCGCCGCCTTCGGCCTTCAGCAGGTCATCTCCGCCTTCTCCATTCAGCACATTGGTCAGATTGCTGCCGACAATCACGTCGCCCTCATCAGATCCGACAACGTTTTCGATGGATCGCAGGATGTCGGTTTCGATCTGGTTTTCGATGACGTCCTGACCGATGACACCGGTACCACCCGCTGCATCCACATCCAGAGTGGCACCTGCATCCACCAGCGTGTCCTGTACAACCGGGCCGTTTTGACCGGCAGGCGCATTGTGCAGATGGATGGCCGAAACGACGCCAGGGATAGGCGTGTTCAGGTCAGCTTCGTTCAAACCGACAACGCTCAGCTCGCTGGAATAGGTGACTTCACCGGTTTCCAGGTTCTGAGTGATGACAACGGTTGCATCACCCTTTGCGGCGCTGTCCGAGGTTGGGCCCGGTTCCTGCGCAGCATCCAGACTGCCGCTCAGTGTGACGGTGCGAATACCACCTTCGGTCACATCGCTGTCTACCAGCAGCTGCCCACGGATTTCACCGGCGGGAAAGTCAGATGTGTGGATGTTGTAGTACAGGTTGCCCTGAACCGCCTCCTCAACAAACCAACCGCCATCGGGGATGTCTGCCCCGAACTGATCTGGTGCCGAGACAACCGCATCCGTGATCGATACATTGAATCCGGTGTCTCGTGTGGCTGTTCCGTTGCCATTGGCATCCAGACGAACCTCGACTGCGACATCCAGATCCGAGAAGTCGGCCGTGTCGTTGCCGTCGCCACCGTCGATGAAGTCGTTGCCCAGACCGCCGGTCAGAACGTTGTCTGTTTCGCCCGCGATCAGAACATCGTCACCTGCACCCCCGTCAATGTTGCCATTGGTGGTGCCCAGATCGACAAAGATGTCATCGCCATCGCCAAGCAGAACGTTGCCGTTGATGACGCCTTCGTCGTCGTTGACGATGGTCACGGTGCCCGCATCCGAGGCGTCGATTGCATTGACCGTGCCACGAATCTCACCTTCGTTGAGGATTGCACCCAGCAGGTTCAGACCACCATCCACGCGGATACCAGCTGCGGCATCCGAGTCCTCGGATCCGGCAATCAGACCCTCGTTGACCACAACACCGGCAAAGGATGCCTCGTCCTGACTGGTGAACAGACGCAGACCGTCGCCGACCTGATTTCCTTCGGCAGCATCACCGCGGCCTTGCAGGGTGCCTTCGTTCCGGATTGCGACCGAAACCACATCACCGGATACGTCACCGGTTTGTAGCGACACGGCCGAGCCGTTGTTGCCTTCGCCCGCGTCCACCAGACCCGTATTCGAGAAGGTATAGTCGTCAGCGGTTCCGTCGGCATAGACAGTCCCGTTGCGCTGGTTTCCGGTGCCAAGAATCTCCCCTTCGTTAACCACCTCGAGCCCAACGCCGTCAATGTTCAGCGCGCGGCTGTCCGAGGTCACGGTACCTTGGTTCAGGAACGAACCGCCAGAGTGATCGCCGGTGCCGAAATAGACGCCATTTTGACCGCCCGCGAACACGCCGGTTTCTTCGTTAACCAGTTGGCCCTGGAAATTGACGTTGTTCACGGCACGGAACGCGCCAACAGTGCCGTTCGCCCCTTCTGATGTCACAGTCCCACTGTTGGTGATAGAGCCGGCAAATGAGGCAGAGGCAAAGCCACCTTCCTGACGCACGCCTTCCAGGCGGATGCCGTCACCCGCAGTACCAAGCGCTGCACCCGCGTCGCCGCGACCCGCGATGGTACCTGCGTTTTCAATCGCGACATCGCCATTGCCATCTTCGGCCAGTGATAGCGAGATGCCCGCGCCGTTGTTGTGCTCACCCGCATCAATCGTGCCTGAGGCCAGATTGTTGATCGAATAGTCACGCGCAGTATCGTCGGCATAGATCGTACCATTGCGCTGGTCACCTTTGCCCAGAATGTTGCCACCATTGATGATGTCGACACCGGAACCATCAATGTTGACCGCGCGGCTACCTGACTGGATGGTGCCAAAGTTCAGCACGTCCAGATCATGTTCGCCATTCCCGATATACAGGCCATTGCGCAGACCTTCGATCACACCGGTCGAGGTATTCAGGATTTCGCCTTCCGCATTTGCGCCGTCAGCGATGCGAATGCCAGCTGCGGTACCCTGATTGCTTTCGGTCGAGATCAGGCCGCTATTGACGATCTCGGTTTCAAGGACGGTACCATCAGCCCCATCATCAATACGAATGCCGTCACCGGCCAGTGACGTGTTCGATGCCGCCTGACCACGACCTTGAATGGTCGCTCCAAACCCATTGAACACGTCGGTCTCAACGCGAGCGTTAATCTCATCCCCAATCTGAAGCGAAATACCAGCGCCCTGATTGCCTTCGCCCGCATCAATCGTGCCCCCGGTGAAGTTCGAGATCGAAACATCCTCAGCGGTCGAGTTGGTGTAGATGGTGCCGTTGCGCTGGTCACCGGTGCCGATGATATCGCCAAAGTTGCGTACATCGATGCCCTGGCCCTGAATATCGACCCCGCGGCTGTCCGATGAGATGACGGCACCGCGGAAGTTATCCAGACCGCCAGAGCTTTCAGCGCCCGCAAACTGCACGCCGTTGAATTCGCCTGCGATCTGGCCAAAGTTGCGAACTGAGGCGCTGCCGGTGACCTGAACGCCAGTTGCAAAAGCGTCTGGACCATTATTCGCCTCGATCAGACCCGAGCGGAAATTGAAGATATCAACATCCTGACCCTGTGCCTGAACGGCAGCAACGGCATTATTGGTGACAATCTCGCCAAAGTTCAGCAGGCGGGAAAAGTCATTTGCCAGAACAAAGGCGGGTGTGTCGTCAACGACCGTAGATTGAAAGAAATTATTGATGAGGGTTTGGCCATCGCGGGATGTCTCTTGCGCCAGGGTCGATGTGGTCAAGAGACGGGCGCGCAGGCCTTCTGCAAATTGGGACAGCATGGATCGCTCCGTCAAAAAGTTGCGTTCGTGTTGGCGACCCGTCAGTCCGGGCAGCCGACGCAACAAAGGACTAGGCCGCCCCCGGCGCGAGCTGAAATTCATGGTTCAAATCGGGTGTATAACCGGCACAAATACTCACGGTTTGCGTGAGGGCTGAAACATCTGAGTCGCGAAAATCACGGCGTTTTTGTCCAAGCAGAGCCGGTTGGCCATCTATTCGATTTCGAATTCTGACAGATTTGTTAGTGGATGTGAGCGTAAATTAGGCGGGTTTTGCTCCAGTGGCCTTCTGCATTCTGTCGTCAGATCGTATTTTGATAGGTGATTAATTAGAAAAATTGCTTCGGGATTGGATGTCCGGTGAACCTCAGAGATCTGGAATACGTAGTCGCAATCGCAAAACACGGTCAGTTCAGTCAGGCTGCGACGGCTTGCAACGTGTCGCAGCCCGCAATGTCGAACCAGATAAAAAAGCTCGAACAGGAATTGGGAACTGATCTGTTCCTGCGCCTCAACAATGAGGTGCGTCCGACTTTATACGGTGCCCGTGTCGTCGAAATGGCTGGGCGCATTCTGAGCGATGCGCAGAAAATCCGCGACACGGCAACAGAGTTCCGTGACCCCGAGGCAGTCCCTTTGACGATCGGCATGACGCCGACATTGGCCCCGTATCTGACCGGGTATTTTTCTGAGCTCTTCAGTATTCTGTTTCCCAGGATGCGAGTCACACTGGTCGAAGACCTGCCGCAAAACATGTTGCGCATGGTCGAAGATCACATTCTGGACATGGCGCTCGTGGCTAAGATAAACAGCAGCGCTTCTTTGGATTTCACTTCGATCTGGTCAGAACCGTTGTTTCTGGCCCTGCGTAAAGGGCATCCACTCTGCACTCTATCATCCATCGCCCCGGAAGATGTTCCGACGTATGATTTTATCCGGCTGCCACACAGTTTCGGATACGATCTTGAGGATCGGCTTCCCAAACAAGATGGATCAACGCGGATCAGCAAGCGTTTCGACCTGACTGCGCTGCGGTTTGAAACGATCTGTCGCCATATTTGCCATTCCGACGATTGTACGATTGTCTCTGCTTTAGCTGCGGAACAGTTCCAGCGGGATAACTGGCCTTTGTGTTTCATCCCGTTTGATGCCCCCGGACACCTGCGGGATCTTGGGGCAGCCACCCGTCCGAATTGCCCCAGAAAACCAATGCTGGCGCGTATTGGCACCTACATTCTGGAGAATCCCCCGGTTGGCGTAATCCCAACCTATGAGCCGGACACCAAGGGCCAAAACACAAAATCCAACTCGGAACCCGTGCGAGAGAAAGCGTAACGATATACCGGACTACGCAATTGGCTTCCCCGTGATGGTGCAGGTCCGTCCACACCTTCTATTGACGCAGGGCAACGCAGAGCACTATCGGTGAACCCATTGAAAACCGGATGCACGACCGTGCTTTGCTGTGGTTGCCGATGATTGGGGCAGGGACATGAACGATACCGAAATCCGACACGAGGGGATGCGCATAGGGGGGCAGGTTGTTTTCACGGAAGAAACCATTCCTGTACATTACCCTTACACGAATGCCATCGTGGGTACCGTTCCGGCTGGAACCGCCCAACATGCACGACAAGCTTTCAAGACTGCAGCAAACTACGTCCCAACACTGACCCGGTACGAGCGCAGCCAGATCCTTCGGCGCACCGGAGAACTGATTGAAGAGAAACGCGATTATCTGGCCAGATGGCTGACGCTGGAACTGGGTATTTGTCATCAGCATTCGGTTTATGAAACCCAACGCGCGCAGGATGTCTTTCAGTTTGCCGCTGCTGAGGCGCTGAAAGATGATGGGGAAGTCTATTCCTGCGACCTGACCCACAATGGCAAGGCACGGAAGATCTTTACAAAGCGCGAGCCTGTTAAAGCGATCAGTGCAATCACACCGTTCAATCACCCGCTGAACATGGTTAGCCACAAGATCGCACCTTCGATTGCGACCAACAATTGCATGGTGTGCAAACCGACCGAACTGACACCTCTGACCGCGGTGACACTGGCCGACATTCTTTATGAGGCAGGCCTGCCGCCAGAGATGTTTCAGGTTGTCACGGGTTGGCCGCAAGACATTGGGGATGAGATGATCACCAATGACAATATCGACATCATCACTTTCACCGGTGGTGTGCCAGTCGGCAAGAAGATCGCCTCGAAAGCGGGGTATAAACGTCAGGCACTTGAGCTGGGCGGGAATGATCCCCTGATTGTGCTGAACGATCTGAATGATGCAGATCTGGAGCGCGCCGCAACTATCGCAGTGGCAGGTGCCACGGGAAACTCCGGCCAGCGCTGCACGGCCATCAAACGTATTCTGGTACAGCGTAGCGTGGCGGATCGTTTTGTTCCTTTGGTATTGGAAAAGGCCAAGGCAATCCGATTTGGCGACCCACAAGATCCTGAAACCGAACTGGGGTGTGTCATTCATGCCGAGGCGGCAGAGCTGTTCGAGAACCGTGTTTTGCAATCAGCGGAGCAAGGGGCTGAAATCCTCTATCACCCGGGTCGCCAGGGCGCATTGTTGCCGCCGATCGTTGTCGACAACGTGCCCCATGATTGTGAGTTGGTTATGGAGGAAACATTCGGCCCGATTATACCCATCGTTCGGGTGCCGGACGACGATACGGCCGTGATGCAGATTTCGAACAGCACCGCCTTTGGGCTGTCCTCAGGCGTTTGCACCAACGATCTGAATCGGGCCATCGCTTTTATCAACGGCCTGGATGTGGGCACCTGCAATATATGGGAACAGCCTGGCTACCGGATCGAGATGTCACCTTTCGGCGGGATCAAAGACAGCGGCAACGGCGTTAAGGAAGGCGTGATCGAAGCGATGAAGTTTTTCACCAACGTCAAAACATACTCGCTGCCTTGGCCTCAGTAAGTGGTGCGCATCTGGTATCCCTGATGGAAGGTCATCCGTACAAATGTAACCGGGTCGCTGCGAAACCAGGTCGTTCGCTCTAATTGAAACAACGGTGTGCCGGGCGGTACCGACAAGAACTCCTGTAATTGCCCAGTTGCAGGAACGGCTGAAAACGCAATTTCAGCGTTGGAAAACGGTACTTCGGATAACAGCCATTCATTTGGTCCGGTGGTCTGGAAATCTTCGTTGAGAACCCGAGGCACGGCGCTGACGTTGATCCATCGTTCTTCGAACTGGAAGGGACGGTTGTCGGCGTGGTGCATACATTGCAGGTGGACGATCTGCGCGCCTTCCGGAATGCTCAACTTGGCCTGGAGCCACGCGGGGCAATCAATCAGGGTCCGGCTGACCAGCGCATAGCGGTATTCGGCATTCATCTCTTCGATGGTTTGTCGCACCACGGTAATCGGCAACTTCGCCTGCTTTACCGGTGTGATCACAACTCGCGTGCCACCCTTGCGTTTACGGGTGACAATACCCTGCTCGGCAAGTTCGCGTAGGGCGCGGTTGACCGTAGCCCGTGCAACGCCAAATTCAGCCGCCAGTTCCAGCTCGGTCGGCAACAGGCAGCCCTGCGGCCAGACACGGGTTTGAATGCGGTTGACGACTTCGTCCCGAATATCCTGAAAGCCGACATGTTTTTGATCGATCACGTGGGGTTCATCCAATTATGCATAATCATATTATTAGTATGAGGTCATTTTAGTCAGCCCGTAAAGGGCAGGGGAAACTCAAAACCTCCGCAAGAGGTCAGCCATAGCCCGTCGATAGTCGGACACGATCCGATCCCGTGCAATATGACAGCCGCTGCGTACCTGATGGCGGCCAGCTGACCATAGATCGGTCACTACGTTATCCTTTGCGGCAAAAACCAACCCGTCGAGCAACTGCTCGGGACGCAGGGCGCATAGCGCGGTATCCTGACTGTCGATGGCAACCAGATCTGCAAGCATACCTTCTGCAATCTGACCCGCCGCGCGCCCCAAAGCCTGTGCGCCGCCTATGGCAGCACCGCAATAGAGTGTTTGTCCAACCGAACCTTCCCCGTCGACCAGAACATTGCGCGACAGGTCTCGCAGACGTTGTGAGTACTCCAGCGTGCGCAGTTCTTCTGTCATCGAAATCAATACGTTTGAATCGGATCCAACCCCGAAACGACCGCCCGCACCAAGATAAGTAGCTCCATTGAAAGGACCATCACCCAGGTTGGCCTCGGTGATGGGGCAAAGCCCTGCGACAGCACCGGTCGCAGCCATATCACGGGTCTCTTGTTCCGTCATATGAGTAGCGTGAATCATGCACCATCGATTATTTACTGCCGCATTGCTCAACAACCATTCCACCGGGCGTGCGCCCAGACCCTCCTGAACCTGCGCAACTTCTTGGGGTTGTTCAGCGATGTGAATATGAACAGGTCCGGTTGTTTTTGCTTCCAGAACCCGCGCAAGATCTCGTGGTGACGTGGCTCGCAGAGAATGGGGAGCGATACCGATCTGACAGTCATTCGGCAGATCGCGCAACCCCGTTTGCGCTTGCTCGACCAATACCAGATAGCGGTCCACATCATTGCCAAATCGTTGTTGACCCGCTTCCAAAGGTTGCTCGCCGACCCCTGCGTAGGAATAGAGTACGGGAAGATGCGTCAGCCCAATCCCAGCCTCGGCAGATGCAGCCATGATCCGGTGGGACAGTTCTGCAAGATTGTCGTAAGGTGCTCCGTCCGGCTGGTGATGCAGGTAATGGAACTCTCCCACCGAGGCATATCCGGCTTCTTGCATCTCCATGAACACCAGCGCAGCGATTGGCTGCACCTGCTCGGGGGTCAGGTGCGCGGTAAATCGATACATCAGTTCACGCCATGTCCAGAAACTGTCGCGACCTGGCATGCGGTATTCGGTCATCCCTGCCATCGCGCGCTGGAATGCATGGCTATGCAAGTTGGCCAGCGCAGGCAGTAATGTGTCGACGCGTGTATCCCCTTCTTGCGCCATCGCGCCCTGCTGCAACGACGTTATCAGACCGTCCCTGATTTCAATCCGCAGGTTCGTAGCCCAGCCCGTGCTTAATAAAGCGCGATTTGCAAAGATAGCCATTTTTCACCTCATTTTATGCATAGACATATAAATGATAGAAATGTACTAGAAAAGAAGGAAATGCACGGAGGTTGCGAGTCACATGCAGAGGCAAGCGCAGATTTTGACGGATCTGGACGCCGCAACGATGACCGAAAGCGCCACGCCATACGGTTTGGTTCGGGACGCCGCGATAGCGTTGCAGGACGGGTGCATCGCATGGGTGGGGCCTGCCGCCGACCTCCCATCAAAGTTCGCCGATCAGCCAAGAACAAGCTTAGGCGGCCGCCTGGTCACACCCGCCTTGATTGATTGCCACACTCATGTGGTTCACGGTGGCCACCGCGCTGTAGAGTTCGAAATGCGCCTGAAAGGGGCAAGCTATGAAGACGTTGCTCGTGCTGGGGGTGGGATCATCTCGACCGTCAAGGCCACGCGAGCGGCCGGCGTTGAGGACTTGATTACGCAAGCATTGCCGCGTGTGGATGCGATGCTGGCCGAAGGGGTATCAGTCATCGAAGTGAAGTCCGGTTATGGGTTGGATCGCGAGACTGAATTGAACATGTTACGCGCCGCTCGGGCATTGCCGGATCGCCGTCCCGTCCGTGTTCTGACCAGTTTTCTAGGAGCACATACAGTGCCTCAGGAATATAGGGACAGAGCATCGGATTACATACTTGAGGTGTGTATTCCTACGCTTCGCGCTGCTCACGCGGAGGGTCTGGTCGATGCAGTGGACGCCTTCTGCGAAGGCATCGCCTTTCAACCTGAAGAACTGATCCCACTCTTCGACGTTGCATCAGAACTTGGCTTGCCGATAAAGATCCACGCCGAACAATTGTCGAATTTGGGCGGAACAATACTGGCAGCAGGATACGGCGCATTATCGGCAGATCATATCGAATACCTTGATGAAGCGGGTGTTCAAGCCATGGCCCAGGGCGGAACCGTTGGTGTTATACTGCCGGGCGCATTCTATACTCTGCGCGAAACACAGGCGCCACCGATTGACCTGTTGCGCAAGCATGGTGTGCCGATGGCGCTTGCCACAGATTGCAACCCCGGCTCGGCCCCGATGACATCGCTGCTGCTGGCAATGAACATGGCCTGCACCCTGTTTCGCATGACACCAGAGGAAGCCCTGCAGGGCGTGACAACACACGCAGCCCGCGCTCTTGGGTTGGCCGAGTACGGTCAGATTTCAGTCGGGCTTCGCGCTGACCTGGCGGTTTGGAATGCCGAACATCCCGCTGAATTGGCCTATCGCATCGGCTTCAACCCCCTTCATACCCGCATATTCGGAGGCTCACTTTGACGACCCTCACCCTCACTCCGGGTACAGTTACCCTGTCACAGCTGGAACAAGTCTTTCGCGAGGAAAGAGCAGTTCAGCTGGACCCTGCTTGCCGCCCGTCCGTCGAAGAAGCGCACAAACGGATTGCCGAAGCCGCAGCAGGAGAGGTTGCCGTATATGGTGTGAACACAGGGTTCGGGAAATTGGCCAGCGTCAAAATCGCAGCCGAAGATACAGCAACCCTGCAACGCAACCTGATCCTCAGCCATTGCTGTGGCGTAGGTCCTGCGATCCCACGCGCCCATGCCCGCTTGATGATGGTTCTAAAATTGCTGAGCCTTGGTCGTGGAGCCTCAGGCGTTCGGCCTGACGTGATCGAACTGCTCGAAGGCATGCTATCCAAAGGTGTAACCCCGGTGATCCCTGCGCAGGGGTCGGTCGGGGCGTCGGGCGATCTTGCGCCCTTGTCCCACATGGCTGCCGTAATGATGGGCGCAGGAGAGGCCGAATTCGGTGGCGACGTGATGCCAGGCGCAGCTGCGTTGTCCAAAGCAGGCCTGCAACCAATAGAGTTGGGACCAAAAGAAGGTCTGGCGCTGATTAACGGTACGCAGTTTTCGACAGCCTTTGCACTGGCTGGTCTGTTTGGCGCATGGCAGGCGGCGCAAAGCGCACTCGTCACCTCGGCTTTGACAACGGATGCAATCATGGGATCGACTGCGCCACTGCAGCCGGAAATCCATACATTGCGTGGCCATCGGGGGCAGATTGAGGCCGGAGTAACCATGCGTGCGCTACTTGCCGGGTCGGTCATTCGTGAAAGCCATCGGGATGGCGATACCCGCGTGCAGGACCCGTATTGTATCCGCTGTCAACCGCAGGTGGTGGGGGCTGCAATGGATGTGCTGAGACAGGCCGCAACAACGCTGGAAATCGAGGCCAATGCGGCGACCGACAATCCTCTGGTTCTTTCAGAAACCGGCCTGATCGTCTCGGGTGGGAACTTTCATGCTGAACCAGTTGGGTTTGCCGCAGACATGATTGCGCTCGCCGTGGCTGAAATCGGGGCCATTGCGCAACGTCGCATTGCACTGATCGTCGATCCAGTGCTGAGCTTTGATCTGCCGCCTTTTCTGACGCCCAATCCAGGCCTGAACTCAGGCTATATGATCGCCGAAGTGACTACCGCCGCTCTGATGAGCGAAAACAAGCATCTGGCCAATCCCTGCGTGACGGACTCGACGCCAACGTCGGCCAATCAGGAAGATCACGTCTCGATGGCCGCCCATGGCGCGCGGCGGTTGGGGCAGATGGTCACCAATCTGGAACGCATTCTGGGGGTCGAATTGCTCTGCGCCACACAAGGGATCGAGTTTCGCGCGCCACTGCCTACGAGCGAAACGTTGCAGGCCGTGATGGCACGTTTGCGTACGGTGGTGCCTGCACTGGGTGATGATCGCTACATGGCGACAGAGATCGAAGCAGCCTCGGCCCTTATCGCCAGCGGCGAGATTGCCCATGGCACAGGCATCGCCATGCCGGAACTTGGCGCATGAGCGGCCCGGTCGAGATCACACGTGGTGAAAGCCCCATTGTGTTGGGCCTGCCACATACCGGCACCTATGTACCCGCCGCGATCGAGGCCAAGTTGAATGCGCGGGGCAAGGCATTGACGGATACGGATTGGCACATTCATACGTTGTATGAAGAACTTCTGCCCGGTGCGACCACTGTACGGGCCACCTTCCACCGTTATGCGATCGACGCCAACCGCGACCCGTCAGGCGTATCGCTGTATCCCGGTCAGAACACGACAACTTTGGTGCCGCTGACGGATTTCGACGGTGAGGATATCTGGGACATCCGACCTTCTGAAAAGGACATCACCGAACGGCGGGAAGCTTTCCATGCACCGTATCATGCCGCCCTGAAGGCTGAGTTGGAGCGGGTTAAAGCAATCCATGGGGTTGCGGTGCTGTATGATTGTCATTCGATCCGCAGTCACATTCCCTTCCTGTTCAAAGGACTCCTGCCCGATATGAACATCGGCACCAACAATGGGGTGACCTGTGCACCGGAGATCCAAGCCATAACGCATGAGTTCGCGGCCTCCTCACCCTATAGTAGCGTTCTTAACGGTCGATTTAAGGGTGGTTGGACAACGCGTCATTACGGGCGCCCCTCGGAGGGGGTTCACGCGATCCAGATGGAACTGGCTCAGTCAGCTTACTTGAGGGATGAAGTACCGCCCTGGACTTATGACACCGACAAAGCCAACCGCCTCCGCCGTTGGCTCAAAGACATCCTTGACGCCATCCACGACACTGCATTGGAGCTTGCCCGATGACCGATCCTCGCAAAAACACCCGTGACATCTATCCCCCGACAGGGCCCGAACTGAATGCCAAAAGCTGGATGACCGAGGCACCGATGCGGATGCTGATGAACAATCTGCATCCGGATGTGGCCGAAAACCCGCATGAACTGGTTGTCTATGGCGGCATCGGGCGCGCAGCACGGACGTGGAGTGATTTCGACACCATCGTCGCGAGTCTCAAGGACCTGGAAGAGGATGAGACACTGGTGGTTCAGTCAGGGAAGCCTGTTGCGATTGTGCGGACGCATGAAGACGCGCCCAGGGTTCTGATCGCGAACTCGAACCTTGTGCCGCACTGGGCCAACTGGGATCACTTCAACGAGCTCGATAAGAAGGGTCTGATGATGTACGGTCAGATGACGGCTGGCTCGTGGATCTACATCGGTACGCAGGGCATCGTTCAAGGCACCTACGAAACTTTCGCCGAGGCCGGGCGTCAGCACTATGGCGGCGACCTGACCGGCAAGTGGATTTTGACGGGTGGTCTGGGCGGCATGGGCGGCGCGCAACCGCTGGCGGCCGTCTTTGCAGGGGCGTGTTGTTTGGCCGTTGAGTGCAACCCTGACAGCATCGATTTCCGACTGCGGACCAAGTATCTCGACGAAAAGGCCGAGACGCTGGACGAGGCGCTGGAGATGATCGAGCGATGGACCAAGGCGGGCGAGGCGAAGTCCGTGGGCTTGCTGGGCAACGCCGCAGAGGTCTTTCCTGAAATCTACACGCGAATGAAGGCGGGCGGAATGCGTCCCGATATCGTTACCGATCAAACCAGCGCACATGATCCGGTCAACGGGTATCTTCCCCTGGGCTGGTCCATGGGGCAGTGGAAGGACAAGCGGGAAAGTGATCCGAAGGCGGTCGAAAAGGCTGCGCGCGCGTCGATGAAGCAGCACGTGGCCGCCATGGTCGACTTCTGGAACGCGGGCGTGCCGACCCTGGATTACGGCAACAATATCCGGCAGGTGGCGCAGGACGAAGGCTTGGAGAACGCCTTTGCCTTCCCTGGTTTCGTGCCCGCCTATATCCGTCCGCTTTTCTGCCGTGGCATCGGTCCATTCCGGTGGTGCGCGCTGTCGGGTGACCCCGAAGACATCTATAAGACCGACGCTAAGATGAAGGAACTGTTCCCCGACAACACCCATTTGCACAACTGGCTCGACATGGCGCAGGAGCGAATCGCCTTCCAGGGCTTGCCAGCGCGCATATGCTGGATCGGGCTTGGCGACCGCCATAAGGCTGGGCTGGCATTCAACGAGATGGTCAAAAACGGCGAATTGAAAGCGCCTGTTGTCATCGGTCGAGACCACCTCGACAGCGGCTCGGTCGCCTCGCCGAACCGTGAGACCGAAGCGATGAAAGACGGCTCGGACGCTGTGTCGGACTGGCCACTGCTGAACGCACTGGTCAATACGGCCTCGGGTGCGACGTGGGTCTCGCTGCACCATGGCGGCGGCGTTGGCATGGGCTTCAGCCAGCACGCAGGTGTGGTGATCTGTGCCGACGGGACCGATGCGGCGGCAAGGCGTCTCGAACGGGTTCTCTGGAACGACCCCGCCTCAGGTGTCTGGCGTCACGCAGATGCGGGTTACGAGGATGCCAAGTCCTGTGCACGTGAACACGGGCTGCGTCTACCGGGGATTTTGGGCTAATTTGCTCATTCATCTTTGAATTTGTCTACTTGGCTTAGCGCTAACGCCGAATTTTCCGGTTTCGAACCGGGGTAGTTTCGGCTAGGGCTAAGCCGTTAAGCAGCCCGCCAGGCTAACGACAACTGACAAAGGTGGCTCGCCCGTTGCTCGATATTGCACAAGTCCGCACAGTTCTTTCGGACGTCTATGACCTCGCCCCATCGGCCACGCTGGCCAATGAGATGAAAGACACATTTGCCCGCATGGATCGAGTGGTCAGCCCACCGGATTGGGCGATCTATGCGCCCTATGTACGGGCCATCAACGCGCTCAAGAAAGAGCGTAACGCCGTGATCCTTGGGCATAATTACATGACGCCCGAAATCTATCATGGTGTGTCCGATTTCGTCGGCGACAGTCTGCAACTGGCAATCAAGGCCAGTGAGGTCGAAGAGGACGTAATCGTTCAGGCCGGTGTTCATTTCATGGCCGAGACTTCAAAAATCCTGAGCCCCGAGAAAACTGTTCTGATGCCAGATATGGATGCGGGCTGTTCTTTGGCAGAATCGATTACCGCAGAGGGAATCGACGAAATGCGGGCCAAATACCCCGGCGCCCCAGTTGTGTCCTATGTGAATACCACCGCCGAGGTTAAAGCGGCCTCGGATATCTGCTGCACTTCGTCGAACGCCTTGCAGATCGTGAATGCCATGGAGAGCGACACGGTCATCATGACGCCTGATCAGTATCTGGCACAGAATATCGCCAATGAAAGCCACAAGAACGTGGTGTACTGGCCCGGCTCCTGCATTGTGCATGAACAATACACCGCGCAGGACTTGCGCGATTTCCGCGAATGGAACCCCGGTACGCGCCTAATCGCTCACCCGGAATGCCCGCCGGATGTAGTGGCCGAGGCGGATTACTCCGGTTCAACCAGCGGTATCATCAAATATGTGCATGATGAACAGCCTCAAAAGGCAATGCTGATCACCGAGTGTTCGATGGCGTCGAACATCGCGGATGAGCTGCCCGAGGTCGATTTCGTAGGGCCGTGCAATATGTGCCCGTACATGAAGAAGATCACGCTTGAGAAGATCCTCTATGCCTTGCACACGATGGAAGGTCAGGTCGAGGTCGCTGAAGACGTGGCTGAGAAAGCGCGCAAGTCCGTTCAGGCGATGATTGATCTGTCCCGCAATCTCGGCATCTGAGCAGCAATGTCTGACATCACCACGGATCGCGTCATTATTGTCGGGGCCGGGATTGGCGCGCTTTATGCTGCGTTGAAACTAGCGCCGCGACCGGTGGTGGTCATCTCGCCTGATCCGCTGGGTGAAGGTGCAAGTTCGGCATGGGCGCAAGGTGGAGTCGCAGCGGCGATGGATTTGGCCGACAGCCCGGAAAGCCATGCTGTTGATACCGTCAATGCGGGGGCAGGCACCGTCGAAACCGACGTTGCCGACTTGGTCACACGTGAGGCGCGGGATTATATTCTCGACCTGACCACATTGGGCACTCCGTTTGATCGCACCCAAGATGGTGGGTATGTCCTGTCGCGCGAAGCCGCGCACAGTTTTGCCCGTGTCGTGCGGGTGAAGGGGGATCAGGCAGGCAGCGAAATCATGGCGGCCCTGATCGAACGTGTACACGAAACACCCTCGGTACAGGTGTTGGAAGGTGTCCTTGCCACTGCGCTGGAAGTGACGGATGGGCGTGTAGTGGGGGTTGTCGTCCAGGACGCCTCGGAAACCGGATCTGCGCCTATAACTCTTCGTGGAACTGCTGTGTTGTTGGCAGGAGGCGGCTCCGGCGGCCTTTATGCCTTGACGACCAATCCGGCCCGCATTCGGGGGCAGGTCATCGGAATGGCCGCACGGGCCGGGGCACTGATCGCCGACGCCGAATTCGTGCAATTCCATCCCACGGCGATGGATGTAGGTGAAGACCCAGCCCCGCTGGCGACTGAGGCGCTGCGTGGGGAAGGGGCAATTCTGATAAACAAACAAGGTGAGCGGTTCATGCAGACCGTTCATCCTGATGCCGAGCTTGCTCCGCGTGACGTTGTCGCCCGCGCGATATTTGCCGAAGTACAAGCCGGTAATCGACCGATGCTGGACACACGCGAGGCTCTGGGGGCGCAAATCAAAGAACTGTTCCCAGCGGTTGCCGAGTATTGTGCGCGCAACGGAATTGATCCGGTCAAGGAAGCAATCCCGGTTGCTCCGGCAGCGCATTACCACATGGGCGGGATTGCCACGGACACTGATGGTCGCGCGACCCTGGGTGGGTTGTGGGTGTGCGGTGAGGCGTCTTCAACCGGCCTCCACGGTGCCAATCGGTTGGCCTCGAACGGTTTGCTCGAAGCGCTGGTTTTTGCGCGTATCTGTGCTGAGGGCATCGCGAAGTCAGTATCTGGCGCATTCGATTCCCAGCCGGTGACCTTGCGATTTGATCAGGCTGACACTTGTGATACGTCCAATGCAGTCAGTGCGTTGCGCGCAGCGATGTCCCGCGATGTTGGCGTGGTCCGGGATCGCGCTGGGTTGTGCCGCGCGTTGCGCACGATTGCTGCGCTTGAAGACCAGCATGGCGAGTGCCCTTCCTTCAGAAACATGTGTGCTACAGCAACCCTGATCACTGCTGCAGCATTACAACGCGAGGAAAGCCGTGGCGCACATGAGCGATCCGATTTCCCCGAAACCGCCGATGGTCCCGGCGAACGATCCCGGATGTACCTTACTGACGCACTGCACATTCGGGGCGAAGCTTGCAAGGAATTTTCATGAGTTTTGCAACCCTGCCTGATCTGATCCTCGAACCCGTCATCCGTGCGGCATTGATGGAGGATCTGGGAACATATGGTGACGTGACCACCCGCGCCGTGATACCGCAAGGCACGACCTATTCGGCCCGGCTGAATGCGCGTGAAGATGCTGTGGTTTCGGGCATGCAGGTGGCAACGATTGCGTTCCGGCTGGTCGATCCGGCGCTTGAAGTTGAGGTGCTAATCAAGGACGGTGAGACCTGTCGGCGTGGCGATACACTTATGACCATCAAGGGATCGGCTGCCTCGATCCTGTCGGGCGAACGGGTCGCGTTGAATTTTGCCGGGCGCCTGACTGGCATCGCCACAAAAACCGCTGCGTTTGTTGATCAGACCAAAGGCACTAGTGCCCGCATGACTTGTACGCGCAAGACCACGCCCGGCCTGCGCATTGTGGAAAAGCAGGCCGTACTGCATGGCGGTGGCTTCAATCATCGCTATTCCCTGTCCGACGCGATCCTGATCAAAGACAACCACATCGCCGCCGCCGGTGGCGTGCGTCAGGTTCTTGAAGCCGCCAACGCGCATGCCAGCCACATGATGGCGGTTGAGATTGAGGTTGACCGCCTGGAACAGCTTGCCGAAGTACTGGAGGTTGGCGGCGCGTCTGTCGTATTGCTGGACAACATGGGCAACGACAATCTGCGCGAGGCCGTTGCCATGGTAGATGGACGGATGGAGACTGAGGCCAGCGGAAATGTGACTTTGGACCGCGTTGCGTCAATTGCAGCGACCGGGGTCGATTACATCTCGTCCGGTGCATTGACGCATTCTGCACGCACGGTCGATCTGGGCCTGGATTTCTGACAACGCGGCATTTCCGCTTGATTTGGGATCGTTTGCGCCAACACAGTTGCGCATATCCATTTTATCGATAATAAATCTGTGGCAACGCAAGCTGCAGGAAGTTTTATAGATAAAATGATCATCCCTCATTCCGGCTGGACCCGAAAGTCTGCGCAAGCTGTTCATGACCTCCCGTTGATGGACCTTCTGTTCCGGGCGCAGACCGTGCACCGCGAGAACTTTGATCCGAACAAAATCCAGACCTCGAAACTGCTGTCGATCAAGACCGGTGGGTGTGCTGAAGACTGCGCCTATTGCTCGCAGTCAGCCCGCAACGGATCAACACTTCCGGCGTCGAAACTGATCGAGGTTCAACGTGTTCTGGCCGAGGCCAAAAAGGCCCGCGACGGCGGCGCGACCCGATTCTGCATGGGGGCTGCCTGGCGCGAACCCAAGCCGCGCGATATGCCTGCGCTGGTCGCCATGGTTGAAGGTGTTAAATCGATGGGCATGGAAACCTGCATGACGCTGGGTATGCTGGATGACACTCAGGTCGTTCAGCTGCGCGATGCGGGATTGGACTATTACAACCACAACATCGACACGTCCGAACGCTATTATTCCGAAGTGATCACCACCCGGACATTCTCGGATCGGATCGATACGATGAACCGAGTGCAGGAAGCCGGGATCAAGGTCTGCTCGGGCGGTATTCTCGGTATGGGCGAACACACCGGCGACCGTATCGACATGCTGCTGACCCTCGCCAACATGACACCTCCGCCCGACTCGGTGCCGATCAACATGCTGATGCCGCAGGCCGACACGCCGTTGGCCGATGCAGAGCCGATCGATCCGATCGACTTTGTGCGGATCATCGCGACCGCCCGCATATTGATGCCGAAATCCTATGTTCGACTGTCTGCCGGACGCAGCGACATGAGCGACGAGATGCAGGCGATGTGTTTCTTCGCCGGTGCGAATTCGATCTTCGTGGGTGAAACACTTCTGACAGCGGAAAACCCCGAAGAAGACACCGACTCGATCCTGTTCGCCAAGCTTGGACTTCAGGCCGAAACGGTCGAAGAGCGAAAGCGTACGGAAGCTGCAGAATGAAGGCAGTCGACCGGCTGGAATCCATGCTCGATGCGCTCGAAGCCCGGCACCGTCGCCGGGTTTTGATCCCGGCGCGCGGGCTGGATTTTGCGTCGAACGACTATCTGGGTTTGGCCGGATCGAACCTGCTTCAGAAGGCTGCGCAAGCGGCTTTGGCGCGCGGCGTGCCGGTGGGTTCGGGCGGCTCGCGCCTGCTGCGGGGAAACCACCCAGAGCATGAAGCTCTGGAACAGGAAGCGGCAGTTTTCTTTGGGGCCGAGGCTGCGCTGTTCATGGGTGGGGGGTTCCAAGCCAATCAGGCGATTTTTTCGACCCTGCCAGCCGCCGATGATCTGGTTCTCTATGACGCGTTGGTCCATGCAAGCGCCCACGAGGGGATGCGTTCCAGTCGCGCGGATCTACGAGCTTTCCGCCACAACGACGTTGAAGACGCACGCAGGGTTCTGGCCGAGTGGCGATCAACTGGTGGTTTGGGCCAAGTCTGGCTTGCCGTAGAAAGCGTGTATTCCATGGAGGGCGATCTGGCCCCACTGGAAGATCTTGCGTCCTTGGCGCGCGAAACAGATGCCGTTCTGGTTGTTGACGAGGCGCATGCGACAGGCGTTTTTGGGGCGAGCGGGCGAGGTTTGGCCCACGACGTGAATTCTGAGATTTTGTCTTTGCACACCTGCGGCAAAGGGCTGGGTGTCTCGGGCGGGCTGATCTGTGGTCCGCGCGTGATGATCGACACCCTGATCAATCGGGCGCGTCCGTTTATCTTTGCAACCGCTCCGTCACCTCTGAATGCGGCATTGGTGCGGGTGGCCATTCGCGAATTGGCCGAAAATAACCAATTGGTCTCTGCCGCGCATGCACGCCTGTGCCATGCGCATGAAATGGCCCGAAGAGCGGGTCTGTCTGAAACGGCCCTAAAAAGCCAGATTATTCCCGTTATCCTGGGCGATGAGGCCCGTACAATGGCGATGGCGTCAGCTCTGCAACAGCTGGGTTTCGACATCCGCGGCATTCGCCCGCCCACCGTTCCAAAAGGCACATCCCGCTTGCGGGTTTCGATCACCGGCAATGTCGGCCACGAGGGCATCTCGGCCCTGTTCTCAACCATTGCCAGCCATCAATCGGAGGCCGCATGAGCGCACTGATCGTTGCCGGAACCGATACGGGCGTCGGGAAAACCGTTTTTTCAGCTGGCCTGACGGCGGCGTTGAGCGCCCGCTACTGGAAGCCGGTTCAGTCAGGATTAGAGGATGCCACGGACACTGAAACCGTCCTCACCTTGTCCGGCTCAGAAGTGCTGCCCGAAGCGTATCGCCTGAACATGCCGGCTTCGCCACACCTGTCCGCCGAAGATATGGGCATCGAGATCGACTTGTCGCGGCTTGCGTTGCCGCAGGCTGACGGGCCTCTGGTCGTTGAAGCGGCAGGGGGGCTAATGGTGCCGCTGAACCGCAAATCCTATTATCTGGATCTGATCGCCCAATGGCAGGCCCCGGTCGTTCTGGTCGCGCGCACAGCACTGGGAACGATCAACCACACTACATTGTCGCTGATGGCCCTGCGTGGCGCAGGATGCGAGGTTGTGGGCGTCGCCTTTGTCGGAGATCCAGTGCCGGATGTTGAGCAGACCATTGTCGAGATGAGCAATGTTCGTCATCTCGGGCGCTTGCCATATCTTGGCGACCTGACGCAGCAAAGCCTGGAGGATGCCTTTTCTGCGATAGACGTTGCCGCCATTCGGAGGTTTCTGTGACCCCGCTCGAGTTTGACGCCCGCCACTTGTGGCACCCTTATACCAATGTGGCCGATCCCGGCGCGATGCACCTGATTGACCGTGCCGAGGGCGTATACCTGTACCGGGAGGACGGCGCAAAGATGATCGACGCCATGTCCTCATGGTGGTGCGCGATCCATGGCCACAAGCATCCCGAAATCACCTGCGCGATGCAGAGCCAGCTGGAAAAGATGCCTCATGTAATGTTCGGCGGGTTGACACACCATCCGGCCATAGACCTGGGGCGCAGGATGGTCGATATGCTGCCTGAGGGGTTGGACCGCATCTTCTATTGCGACAGTGGTTCGGTCTCGGTCGAAGTATCGATGAAGATGGCAGTTCAATACCAAATGGCCCATGGCCGCACCGGCAAGTTCGAGTTCGCCACCATTCGCGGCGGCTATCACGGCGATACCTGGAAGGCGATGAGCGTCTGCGACCCGGTCACCGGTATGCACGGACTGTTCCGCGGGGCGTTGTCGATCCAACACTTCCTGCCGCGTCCCCAAGTGCGATTGGAGGATGATTGGCCCACAGACTCGGCGCAGAACGGGCTGGAGCCACTGGAACGGTTACTTGCCGAGAAGGGCGACCAGCTTGCGGCCCTGATCCTTGAGCCCGTGGTTCAGGGCACCGGAGGAATGTACTTCTATCATCCCCAATGGCTGCGCGCGGCGCGCGCCTTGTGCGATGCCCATAACGTGCTGATCATTTTTGATGAAATTGCAACTAGCTTTGGCCGAACCGGTAAGCTGTTCGCCATCGATCACGTGGGCATCACGCCGGATATCCTATGTCTGGGCAAGGCTCTGACCGGGGGGCATATCTCCTTCGCAGCAACAGTAACCAGCGAGCGGGTGGCTTATGGCATCGGCAATAGCGAAGCCGGCGTGTTCATGCATGGCCCGACTTATATGGCCAACCCGCTGGCCTGTGTCGCAGGATCGGCCAGCCTCAGTCTGTTGGCCGAGGGGGAGTGGGAACGGCAGGTGGCAGGTATTGAGGCCCAGATGCGTACCGAGCTGGAACCAGCCCGCGTTTTGCCCGGAGTAGCGGATGTCAGGGTTCTCGGCGCCATAGGCGTTATTGAAATGAAGGATACGGTTGATCCTTCTGTCGCCCATCGGCTGGCCCCAAAGACCGGAGTGTGGCTGCGTCCATTCGCACGCAACATCTATTGCATGCCGCCTTACGTTATCTCACCTGACGAGCTCAGCCAGATCACGAGCGCGATGGTCGCTCTGGCCGGGGGGCAGGAATGAAATACCGGTGGCTGACGCAATCGGATGACGGTACGCTGACCCTTGTGTTCGGGGGCTGGGGGCTGGGTGCCGCGCCGTTTCATGGATTGACCGGCGGCGGTTCCGTGCTTCTGGTGGATGACTATACCCGGCTCGACAACCCCTTGCCCGATCTTGCTGGGTTTGATCGCGTTGACATGCTGGCGTTTTCCTTTGGCGTCGCATCCGCCGCCCATTGGTTGGCCGAAACGCAATTTTGTCCTGACCGTCTGGCTGCCGTCAGCGGCACTCTGCATCCCTGCTGCGCGGAACGGGGCATTGCGCCTGACATGATCCGGTCAACGGCGGATCAGTTGTCTTCGGTCAGTTTTACCAAGTTTTGCCGACGCGCTGGACTGACTTCTGATATACCCGAACTCAACGTTGACCAGGCACGGAAGGAGTTGCACGCGGTAATTCAACGCGGCTCAGCGCCTGATCCCGGCTTTGATCGGGTGTGGATCCCCAAGCGTGACCGCATCATTCCGGCCAAGGCGCAAGAGACCGCTTGGGCCGCGGCCCCAGATGTGACCAAACGCTGTGCCGGTCCGCATGTCCCTTTCCAACCGGGCCAGAGCTGGGCGGAATGGATGCAATGACAGCACAATTGGCGGATAAGGTGCAGCGGAGCTTCAGTCGAAGCTTCCAAACCTACGACGACGCGGCCAGCCAGCAGGCCTGGGTTGCGCGCAAGCTGGTCTCGGAGATGCGCCGGGCAGGAGCACCGGACCAGTTTAACACGACATTCGAGCTGGGATGCGGCACAGGCCATCTGACCCGGTTGCTGCGGCAGAACTTCGACCTTCGCGATCTCTGGCTGAACGATATCGCGCCGCAAGCTCAGGCGACGGCAGATACAGCAGGAGCTGCATTCATTGCCGGAGACGTTCGTCTGGTTGAATGGCCTGCCAGATTAGATCTGGTCGCCTCGGCTTCGATGATTCAGTGGATGGATGACCCCGCTCGTTTGCTGCAACAGGCGGCCGATGCGCTTGAACCCGGGGGTTGGCTGACCATATCCGGATTTGGTCCCCTACAGTATCAAGAGCTTACGCAAATCGGCTCGACAGCACGTGCGCCGGGCCTTTGCACGCCAGATACCCTTACGGCAGCAATTGACGGGCCGTTCAAAATTCTGGCCGCCGGTGAAAGCACTAGACCGTCTTATTTCGACACACCCCGAGATGTTCTGAGGTATTTGCGCAGAACAGGCGTGAATGGCCGGGCTCAGGGTACATGGACGCGATCAACTCTGGCTCGGTTCGAAACTGATTACGTACAGAATTTCGGAACGGTCGGTGGGGTACCTCTGACCTATCACCCAGTGTGGGTCATTGCCCAAAAGCGCTAGGCGCTTATTCCGCGACAACAAGGTCAATTTCATTTGCCGTAAGCATCTGGCGGATGTCTTCGGGTGGGTGCGCATCCGTAAAGAACAGATTGATCATGCTGGCAGGTTCCAATGTCACCGGGGCTCGTTTCCCCAGCTTTTCGCCATCGGCCACAACAATACGGACCTGCGCATTCTGAATGGCTACACGGGCCAGGTTTGCTTCTTGCAGGTCGTGCAACATGAAGCCCGGATCCGCATTCACTGCTCCAACCGACAGAACTGCAAAACGGACGTTCAGGCGTTTGATAAGCTCCTGAGCCTCCACACCAAATGCGCCACCGTCATGCGAGCGTAGCTCACCACCAGCCATGAAGACTCGGTTGTTGTTTCTTGAAGCCAATTCTTGGGCAACAAAGACTGAATTGGTCACTACAAAGAGATCACTGTGGTCGCTGAGCGCCTGCGCCACGTAGGCGGTTGTAGAGCCAATATCGAGGAAAACAGAGTCTCCGTCGCTGATGACCTCGGCAACCGCTTTTGCCAACTTCTCTTTCGCGTCAACCTTCCTGTCCAGGCGGCTTTGCAGCGATGGCTCCAGAATATCTTCGAGAAGATGAACCCCGCCATGGACCTTACGGACTATACCGCGTTCTTCCAGATTGCGCACGTTTCGCCGAATGGTTTCGAGACTGACACCAAGATCATTTGCCAAAACGCTTACGCGGCATGACCCACCCGCGCGAAAAAGTGCGCGCAAGATTTCTTCTTCTCGTTGGTTGGTAGTCTGCAGGTTCATGTTTCGCGCTCTGATGGCTTCGTCATACGGGACGTTGAGCCATACCACAATACCCACATAAAGCAACGCGAGACAAAAGAATTGCGCCGGTAATTCGCATTTGCCGGGAAAATATGTGGCTTTACGTGGTTTTTATTGACACAAAACCCCACGATGTGATCGTCTACAAACAATACCACCGATTCATCGAAAAAAATCACGACAGGGAGAAGGTGTTATGAAGTGCAATATGGGACTTTCCGCGCTGGCCTTAATGGCTGCCGGAGTTGCAACAACTGCTTGGGCCGCTGAATCTTCGGACCCAATAAAACTGACGCTGCACGACTGGTCGGGGCAGCTGATTAATACCAAGATCATGGGCTCGATTCTGGAAGAAGCCGGGTACAATGTTGAATACGTTCAAGCGGATTACATTGCTCAATTCGCTGGTCTGAAAACGGGTGACCTGCATCTGGCGATGGAAATCTGGGAAACCACCGGGCGCGAAGCGCTGGATGAGGCAACCGGCACCGGCAAAGTCGTCAATGTTGGCGAGACCGGCCTGATGGCGATCGAAGAGTGGTGGTACCCCAGCTATATGAAAGAACGGTGCCCGGGATTGCCGAACTGGGAAGCATTGAAAGACTGTGCCGAGGAATTCGCGACGGCTGAAACTGCGCCAAACGGGCGTTATGTCGGTGGGCCGGTGACTTGGGGTGGCTTCGACGACGAGCGCGTCGAAGCGCTTGAGCTGGATTTCGAAGTCGTCCACGCAGGCACCGACGCGGCCTTGTTCGCCGAGTTGGAATCTGCCTATCAACGACAGGATCCGATCGTTCTGTGGGTTTATGTCCCGCATTGGGCACCAGCGAAATACGAAGGCGAGTTTGTTGAATTTCCGCCATTTTCGCCAGAGTGCTACAGTGACCCGTCGGTTGGTGTGAACCCGGACATGGCTTATGATTGCGGTAAGCCGCGTGGTCCGATCTGGAAAGCCGCCTGGTCTGGTCTGCAGGAAAAATGGCCTGGCGCTTACGACATCATTGAAGCCTACAACATCAACAATGACGAAATGAGTGCCATGGTCGGCAAGGCCGATCTGGATGGCGTAGAAATCGACAGCGTTGTTGCTGAGTGGATGGAGACCAACAAAGACCGCTGGTCTGGCTGGATCTCAAAATAATCCACGGGCCAGGGCGGACCTATCGCTCTCTCGGACCGCTCTGGCCTTTTTTCGCATATTTACCGGACTATCCTGATGCCCCCCAAGACTAAACTGTCGTGCCGAAATGTGTGGAAACTCTATGGCCCAAACGCAGAGAGGTTACTGCAGAGGTCCCCTAATCCAACGGCAAATGATATTCGCAAAGCAGGCGTGATTGGCGCAGTGCGCAACGTCAATATTGAAATCTCCGAAGGTGAGATTTTCGTCATCATGGGCTTGTCGGGGTCTGGCAAGTCCACTTTGGTACGGTGTTTGTCGCGATTGATCGAGCCAACCGGCGGAGAGGTTCTGTTCGACGATACAGACCTCTTGCGCGCCAGCGAAAAAGAGCTGATCGAAATCCGCCGCCACAAGATGGGCATGGTATTTCAACATTTCGCATTGCTGCCACACCTGACGGTTTTACAGAACGTGACGTTCCCACTGACCATTCAGGCCACACCCAAACCAGAGGCCGACGCCAAGGCTCGAGAGGTGGTAGAGCTGGTCGGCCTGAAAGGCCGTGAAGACTATTATCCGCGGGAACTCTCGGGCGGACAGCAGCAGCGCGTAGGGATCGCCCGATCCCTTGTAACTGAACCAGACCTTTGGTTCCTGGATGAACCTTTCTCGGCCCTCGACCCATTGATCCGGCGCGAGATGCAGGACGAATTCCTGCGTCTGCAGGAACGCCTGCACAAAACGATTGTCTTCATTACCCATGATTTTGAAGAGGCGGTTCGGCTGGCTGACCGCATCGCCATCATGAAGGACGGCGAGGTGATCCAGATCGCAACACCGGAAGAACTTGTGTTGCATCCGGCCACGGATTACGTCGCTGAATTTACAAGGCATATCCCACGGTCCAAAGTTCTGACTGTTGGCGGGGTCATGACGGCAGGCGCAGTGGGCCAAGGGGATCCGATTGCACAATCGACACGTGTGTCCGATGTGGCCGAACGGATCATTGCTGCTGAAGCGCCAATCCCCGTTTCCGACAACAAAGGGCAAGTTATTGGAGCTATTGATCGTAAGGCCGTAGCGCATGTGTTGTTCGGCGGTGGAGACGTGGCATGACACGCCTGAGCCGAAGTCAGGTCACCATTCTCGCGCTTGTTCTGATTACGATCATACTTGGATATTATGGTCGCGACCTGAGCAAGGCACTGGATGCGCGCTGGTTGACCAAGTTTCCTTCGGCCTGGGTGATCCCGTTCAAGACCTATATCTCGTCGGCGATGACATGGCTGATTGAGGATTCTGCCATCGGGCCGGTATCGTTCACCGACATCACCCGCGCCATCGCCTGGTTGATTGAACAACCCTATAATTTGGTATTGGCCCTGTTGGCGGATGGATTTGTCAGCGGGCAGGGCAATGACGCACAGGTCATCCTACCGGCAATCAGTTGGATCGTGGTGATTACAGCCGTGATCGCCTTGGGGCAATACTGCCGCGACTGGGGGCTGGCCGCTCTGGTCGGAGCCTGTTTTATCTATCTTGCGGTTTTTGGACAATGGGACAGCGCCATGGTCACGCTGGCGTCGGTCCTGATTGCAGTGCCAATCGGAGCAGGCGGAGGGTTGCTGCTGGGCATTCTCGCCTATCGCCATCCACTGTTCGAAAAGATCATTTCGCCCATTCTGGACCTGATGCAAACGATCCCGATCTTTGCCTATCTGGTGCCAATCCTGTTCATGTTCGGTTTTGGTCCGATCTCGGCTTTGGTCGCAACGATTATCTACGCGACTCCACCGATGGTGCGGATCACAACCTTGGCCCTGAAAGGCGTAGATCCCGAGATCCTCGATTTCGGGCGCATGGCAGGCACTACTCAGCGACAATTAATGTGGCGGGTACTGGTGCCATCAGCCAGCCACAGCCTGATGGTGGGCGTAAATCAGGTGATCATGCTGACGCTGAACATGGTCATCATCGCATCGATGATCGGGGCCGGAGGGCTTGGGTTTGATGTCCTTGCTGCGCTGCGCCGTCTGGATATCGGTGCGGGATTCGAGGCCGGGATTGCCATCGTGGTTCTGGCCATTGCGGTGGACCGTCTGAGCCAGGCTTTTGCTGAGCGCATGGGACAGGTGCATCACGAAGTTCCCGGCTCTTGGATCGCTCGCCATCGCCGCACAGTTCTGGTGCTGATCCTGCTTGTGCTGACATGGGTGCTGGGCCAGTTCTCGCCTCTGTTGTTGGAGTATCCCGAAAACCAGACCATCACCACCGGCGCATTCTGGGATAACACCGTCGAATATCTGAACGTGAACTACTTCGACACGTTCGAGGCGATCAAGGTGTTCTTCCTCACATGGTTTATGATCCCGATCAAGACGGTCTTACTGGGCATTCCGTGGCCGTGGGCCATTGTCATGCTAACCCTTTTGGGCTGGCACGCAGGGGGATGGCGGCTGGCGCTGCTGTGTGGTGGCATGGCCTCGTTGATCCTCGTTTCAGGGCTGTGGTCCAAGGCGATGGTGACGGTGTACTTGTGCGGTGCATCGGTCATTCTCGCCACTGTTATCGGAGTTCCTCTGGGCGTTCTGGCGGCGCTGAACAAACGTGCCGGAACCGCCATCAACCTGCTGATCGATACGCTGCAAACACTTCCCAGCTTCGTTTACCTGATCCCGGTTGTGATGCTTTTCCGGGTTGGAGACTTCACTGCGCTGATAGCCATTGTTCTTTATGCGTTAGCCCCAGCAGTTCGCTATGCCGCCCACGGCATACGGTCGGTCAGCGAAGAGCTGATCGAGGCCGGTCTGGTGTCGGGTTGTACCCGCACGCAGCTATTGCGCCATATTCGACTGCCTATGGCCCTGCCTGAGATCCTCCTGGGCATCAACCAAACCATTATGCTGGCCCTGTCGATGCTGGTGATCACCGCGCTTGTCGGCACCCGCGATCTTGGGCAAGAAGTCTATATCGCTCTGACCAAGGCTGACACCGGACGAGGGCTGGTCGCAGGCCTGTCCATCGCATTCATCGCAATTATCGCCGACCGGTTGATTAACGCAGGTGCCCGACAGGCCCGCATCCGTTTCGGACTGGAGAGTTGACATGAGCCAATCCGATCTGATGACCCGTATCAGCGCCCTGCCAATTTGGCAGGGAGAAATCGAGGCCACACCGCTGACCGGCGGCATCACCAATGTGAACTACAAGGTCACGGATGACAGTGGATCATACGTCGTCCGCGTCGGCGACGACATCCCGTTGCATCAGGTGATGCGGTTCAACGAACTAGCTGCCAGCAAGGCGGCCCATGCGGCTGGTTTGTCTCCTGCGGTAGTCCATACCTCAGGTGACCTGACCGTGCTGGAATTCATTGAAAGCCGCACCCTGACAGAAGAAGAAGTGCGCCACCCCGACATGCTGCCTCGCGTGCTGGAATTGGCGAAGGCATGCCATACCGAAGTGCCCAAGCACTTGCGCGGCCCATCACTGGTGTTCTGGGTATTCCACGTCATCCGTGATTATGCCGCCACTCTGACCGAACGCGGCAGCACCCATGCGGGCCTGATCCCGGAATTGGTTCAAACAGCAAACACGCTCGAAGCCGAGGCAGGCCCCTATGACATGGTCTTCGGCCATAACGACCTGTTGTGCGGCAACTTTCTGGATGATGGTCAACGCCTGTGGCTGATCGACTTCGACTATGCCGGGTTCAATTCACCGCTGTTCGATCTGGGCGGGCTGGCCTCGAACAATGGTCTTTCGTTCGAACAGGAAGACTGGATGTTGGAAACCTATTTCCAGACCTCCGTCACCGACGACCTGCGCCATCGCTATACAGCGATGAAATGCGCCTCGCTGCTGCGCGAAACCATGTGGAGCATGGTGTCCGAGATCACGTCGGACATCGATTTCGACTACGCGGCCTACACCGCCGATAACCTCGCGCGGTTCCGCGCGGCCCTGATCGATTTCAAAAACACCTGAGGACAGACATGACCGAACTTCCGAAAACAGCCAAAGCCGTCATTATCGGTGGCGGGATCATCGGCTGCTCGACCGCGTACCACCTGGCCAAGCTGGGCTGGACCGACACGGTGCTGCTGGAACGCAAGAAACTGACTTCGGGCACCACCTTTCACGCGGCAGGGCTGGTGGGCCAGCTGCGCTCGAACGCCAATATCACGCAGCTACTGGGCTATTCGGTTGATCTGTACAACAAGATCGAACAGGAAACCGGCCTTGGCACAGGCTGGAAAATGAATGGCGGCTTGCGCCTTGCCTGCAACGAAGAACGCTGGACAGAAGTCAAACGTCAGGCCACAACCGCACATTCCTTCGGTCTGGATATGCAACTGCTGACCCCATCCGAGGCGCAGGAGTTGTGGCCCTTGATGGATGTTTCTGACGTGATCGGTGCGGCCTATCTGCCAACCGATGGTCAGGCGAACCCCTCGGATATCACGCAGGCATTGGCCAAGGGTGCCCGAATGGCTGGCGCGAAGATTTTCGAAGACACCAAAGTCATCGATATCGAGATTGAGGACGGCGAAATTCGCGCGGTCATCACCGAACATGGTCGGATCGAGTGTGAAAAGGTGATCTGCTGCGCCGGTCAATGGACCCGAACTTTTGCAGGTCGATACGGCGTCAACGTTCCTCTGGTGCCGATGGAACATCAGTACATGGTCACCGAACCCTTCGATGTGCCCAGCAACCTGCCCACTCTGCGTGATCCCGACCGGCTTACCTACTACAAAGAAGAAGTCGGTGGATTGGTTATGGGCGGTTATGAGCCCAACCCGATCCCCTGGGCCACGAAGGGTATTCCACAGGGCTTCCACTACACACTGCTCGACAGCAACTTCGACCATTTCGAGCAACTGATGGAATTGGCGCTGGGTCGTGTGCCCGCTTTGGAAAATGCAGGCGTCAAAACACTCACCAACGGGCCCGAGAGCTTCACACCGGACGGCAATTTTATCATCGGCGAAGCACCCGAGTTGAACAACTTCTTCGTCGGCGCAGGCTTCAACGCCTTTGGTATTGCCGCTGGTGGCGGTGCAGGCATGGCGCTGGCGGAATGGGTGCATAAGGGCGAGCCGCCCTTCGATTTGTGGTCTGCCGATATCCGTCGCTTTGGCCGCCCGCATTTTGACACCGACTGGGTCCGCACCCGCACTGTCGAAGCATACGGCAAACACTACACAATGGGTTGGCCACATGAGGAACATGACTCAGGCCGTCCCTGCCGCAAGTCACCACTCTATGACACCTTGAAAGAGCAGGGCGCGTGCTTTGGCGAGAAACTGGGTTGGGAACGCCCGAACTGGTATGCCGATGCATCGATGGGCGAGACACCCAAGGATGAATACAGTTTTGGTCGCCAGAATTGGTTCGATGCCGTAGGCCGTGAGCATAAAGCGGCGCGCGAAGCGGCGGTGCTGTTTGATCAGACCTCTTTCGCCAAGTTCGCGCTGAAAGGCCCGGATGCGCTGGCCGCGATGAACTGGATCTGCGCCAATGATGTGGACAAGCCCGTGGGCACGCTGGTCTATACTCAGATGCTGAACGACAAGGGCGGGATCGAATGTGACCTGACCGTGGGGCGCGTGGCCCATGACGAATTCTACATCGTTACCGGCACCGGCTTTGCAACTCATGATTTCGACTGGATAAGCCGGAACATTCCGGCGGGTATGAATTGTCAGCTATTTGATATCACCTCATCCAATGCAGTTCTGTCTCTGATGGGACCGAAAGCGCGGGACATTCTTGCGGCGGTGACGCGCGATGATGTCTCGAATGACGGTTTCAAATTCGGCACCATCCGAACCATCGGTATCGCCGGGTGTCCGGTCAAAGCGCTGCGCGTGACCTATGTTGGTGAACTGGGTTGGGAACTGCACTTGCCCGTGGAATACGCCCAGACCGTCTATGATACGCTGAAGGAGGCTGGAAAGCCGCAAGGATTGGTTAATGCAGGCTACAGGGCCATCGAATCCTTGCGCCTTGAAAAAGGCTATCGCGCCTGGGGTTCGGATATCGGCCCGGATCATACCCCGTTCGAAAGTGGCTTGGGCTGGGCTGTAAAACTACGAAAGAACATTGATTTCAAAGGGCGCGCTGCCTCTGAAACACAAAAGACCGGAGGTGTAAAAAAGATGCTGGCGTGTTTCACGGTTGATCCGGAAGTTGTACTTCTGGGGCGTGAAACCATTTATCGGAATGGCGAGAGGGTTGGGTGGTTGACTTCGGGTGGCTATGGCTACACCGTCGGAAAGTCCATCGGTTACGGGTACATCCGAAGTCCAAAGGGTGTTGACGCCGAATACGTCACTTCTGGTACATATGAGTTGGATGTTGCCACTCAGAGAGTCGCTTGCGAAGTGACATTGCAACCGCTTTACGACCCGCAGATGAGCCGGGTGAAGATTTGACCTGTGGACGCAAGAACCGATTGATCGACACAAGGCACCAGCGATCTGGGTTCGTTAGAAAAGCCTGTGACCACAGCAAATCTCCTTGGAGATTCCCAAAGTTCGCGCGGTTCATTTTTCGCAACCCATAAACTGTTGATAAAGCCTCAGGATTGTTGCAACTCGCACCCCTCTGAAGACTGAACTGAGTGGTCGCCCATTCAGTTTTCAGGGCATGAAAACCATCATCCGCTGCAAATTGGATGACCCCAGCCGAAAGGACCGGAAATGGCAACCCCAAACGCGTTGACCGAACACGCAACGAAGATTGCGGACATCGCCTGCGAGTCCGCCATGCGATTTTTTCGGGGATCTTTGGGTGTTGAATTCAAGCGAGACGAAAGCCCGGTAACGCAGGCCGACAAGACAGTCGAAGCAGAAGTGCGAACCTACCTGAAACAGCATTTTCCCGGGCATGGCATCTTTGGCGAAGAGCACGGGCAAGAGGCTGGCGACGGGCGCCATATGTGGGTCATTGATCCGATCGACGGAACCCGCTCGTTTCTGTCCGGCCATCCGTTGTTCGGATTTCTTCTGGCACATTTGGTAGATGGTCAACCTCAGCTGGGCCTGATTGGCATGCCAGCTTTGAATGAGACCTATTTGGGCATTGTTGGTGACGGGGCCAGCCTGAATGGGCAACCCATTCTAACCTCGCGCACTTCCCGTCTGGATCAATCGGTTCTGTATGTGAATGAAGGAGACAAGATCTATCGCGACCATTCTGGCCTGTTCAATCGGCTGATGCAAACAGGACAAACACGTCGTTTCGCCTATGATTGTTACCCTCATGCTTTGCTTGCTTCAGGGCACGTGGATGCTGTGGTGGACTACGATTTGCAACCCTACGACTATCTGGCGATTTCACCCCTCGTCACAGCCGCCGGTGGAGTGATGACCGATTGGCAGGGGCGGGCGTTGACTCTCAATTCAGATGGCGCGGTCATTTCTGCCGCAACTCCTGAACTGCATGCCGAACTGCTTGACCTCATCAATACTTAAAAACAACCGTGTTGCGCTCACTTATGGTAGGAGCAGACTCAATGGAAGCTTCATCGGTCTTGGCCCGAGGCTTCTTGTGCCATGAAATTCAGAATGTTGGACCTGTCATTGAAACTAGTTCCCGCGATCCGACTTGAATAAATACATAAAGACAAAAAGTGATCCGATTGACGTTGTGACAATCCCAATTGGCAATTCCTGCGGGGCCAGCAGAAGTCGTGAGAGGATATCTGAAAGCGTCAACAGAATTGCCCCGACGATGGCAGAGACGACCAGCAGGTTTCGGTGCAGAGTTCCGGCGATACCGCGTGCGATATGTGGCACCATCAACCCGACGAACCCGATCACACCGGCTACGGACACGAAACTGGCCGTCGCCAGAGCTGCGACGAAGAACATGCGGAACCGCAGGCCCTGAACGGGAATACCCAGTGATGAGGCGGTGAAATCCCCGGTCAGCAGCGCATCCAGCCAGCGGCTGCGATAAAGCGAATAGCTCAGGATCAGGCCCAAGCCGATCAGGACAAGGGGAAACGTCTCCCACCGGGCAAGACCCAAACCGCCAAGCATCCAGAAAATTACCGAATGGGCCGCGCGGTTGTCGCCAGAGAAAATCAGGTAATTGGTGATCGCGGAAAACAGAAAGGAAACCGCCAAACCGGCCAGGATCAGTTTTTCCGGCGCACTTGTGCGCAGACTCTGCACCAATGCCAACACTATGCCAGAGGCGATCAGGCCACCGCAAAACGCCGCCAATGGCAATGTCCAGATACCCAACACATCACCTGTAACGGTGATCACAAGAACCGCCCCGGCAGCAGCGCCAGAGGACAGACCGAACAGGAACGGATCAGCCAGATCGTTGCGCGTTGTGGTTTGAAGGACGACACCAACCACACCCAGACCTGCACCAATCACAGCTGCGAACAAAGCCCGGGGCAGGCGAAGGTCAAAGACGATCCGATGCAAGGGAGACATCTCGCCTTCAGTCAGACCTGTTCCGAGACCGATGGCAGAAAAGACCTCGCGCATCGGGATTTGCGTCGTCCCATAGACTATGGACAGCAGCAAAAGGGCGGTCAGAATAACCGCCCCCAGCATAATCAAACGGCCCAAATGGACCATATCAGTTGGTATCCGGATGCATGGCCCTTGCCATTTTTGCGATCGCTTCGATGTTTGCCGGTCCGGGCGTCAGTTCTTCGTACCGCAGGCCGATCCAACGTTCGTTCTTGACCGCGTCCGTTTGCGACATCACAGGATGATCTTTCAGAAACTGGAAGGTGTCTGCTGCTCCATTGCCGGACTGATAGTCGAGCAGAACCAGAAACTCCGGGTTAGAAGCGGCCACGGCCTCCCACGACGTGCGGCCCCAGCTTGTGTCCAGATCATGGGTCACGTTCTCACCCCCGGCAGCTGCAATCATTGCATCGGGAATGGCGAACTTGCCGGCGGTGAACGGAGCATCGGCGGGTCCGTCCAGCAGGAACACACGAGGTTTTTTCAGATCGGCTGTTTTTGCTTCGATGCTGGATAATTGGTCTTTCCAGCCGGTGATCAGTGCCTCAGCCTTATCCTCAACCTGCATGACCTTGCCCAGACGCAGAACGTCATCAAACAGCAGGTCCATGCTGGCCTCGGAGCGGTCCTTGTCGAGATGAACGCAGCTTTCGGTCAGAACCATGGTTTTGATTCCGAAAGGCTCCAGAGTGGCGGGCGTGACATCGCCGCCGGGTTTCATGCCATAGTACCAACCCGCAAAGAACAGATCGGGTTCGACGGCCACGAGGTTTTCAATGGTCGGATATTTAGGGGCAAGCTCTGGGATTTCGCCGCGCTGAGCATCAAAATCAGGGCTTGTTTTGTACCAACCAGTAATTCCGGTCAGGCCCACGATTTTGTCCTGCAAACCCAAAGCGAAAGCCATATCCGTCATGTTCATGTCATGCACGACCAGACGCTCGGGCGCCGTTTCAAAAACCAACGGTTCGCCGCAGTTATCTACGGTCACAGCATCCGCCGCCGCACCGCTAGCGAGGCCAGTGAAAAGAGCCACCGGCCAGAGTTTCTGCATCATTTTAAGCTCCTGTTATGATGACAGTTTTCGTTTTCGGATATCCAGCGCCGGGATCATGCGACCTTCATGTTGAAAGCACAGGTAATCCACGCCAAACGTGTCACGCACGCGATCAGGGGTCAGAACTTCGCTAACAGGCCCAAACCCTGTCAGGCGCGTAGCTTTCATCAACGCCACATGGGTGGCAAATTCCGGGATCATCACCAGATCGTGGACAATCATGACGACCGTCACACCCAGATCAGCAACCAGCGACAGCATGTGCCCCTTGGCGTCAGGGTCCAGATGGTTGGTAGGTTCGTCCAAAAACAGCAAAGACGGGTTTTGCGCCAGTGCACGCGCGATATGAGCACGCTGACGTTCACCACCTGATAATTGGCTCATCGGTTTGTTCGCGAAGTGAGACAGCTCGGTCGTCGTTAGCACCCGTTCCAGATCAGCCTTGTGCTGAGCCGCCGATCGGTCACCCTGAATCGGGATTTGCCCCAAGGCAACATAGTCTTGCAGGCGCATGCGTCCGTCCGGCATTTCCTGCTGGCCAACCACGGCAATGGATTGGGCGCGCTGGCGGGCGGACAGGTTGCGAAGACTTTGGCCTCGAATCCGAACATCACCCAACGCGATCCGCTCGATCCCGCACAGCAGTTTCAGCAGCGTGGTCTTCCCGGCACCGTTCGGTCCGGCAATTGCCAGAATTGAACCTTCGTCCAGACTGAATGACACATTTTTCAGTAAGACATCGCCGTTGAGGGCGTAATACTCCAGATCCTCAGCAACCAGAAAACTCATGACGCGCCCGCCAATGGCAAGGCGGGCATCCGCGATAAGGTCTTTGTAAAGAGGGCAGGGGGCCGATCCGACGCACTGGTCCAGCCATCGTCGCTGTCACCAAACTGGGTTGCAAAATCGACCAGCGCCGTCAGGTCGCCTGCCGTTTCAATATCACCAAATAGGTACTGAGCTTTGCCAGCGGCCTGAAAGCCAACGGTCATGGCCCGTTCACAACCTGCCATGCATGCAATCATCCGGGTTTCAAAACCGTCCGGAAGCTGAGCATCCAGCACTTTTTGCGCAGCCTCGGCTGGGATCGGCCCCTGACATGTCGAACAGATCAGAACGTAGTGATCAGAATAGTAGGTCATTGCCCTCTCCGTCTTTTGCCAGAGTCAGATCGGGGGCAAATACCGAAATTTCACGCAACCGCGCCATCAAGCCTCCTTCCGAGACGCCCCGCCTCGGGTTGGTTTACCATGCGATGGCAGGTCTCCTGACTTGCGGGTCACAGCTCGGCCCACCTTCCCAACCCTTTCGGATCAGTGGCACAGTGGCGTCGCTCTCCGCTTACAGTTGCGGGGGCAGTCACGGACTTGGCGCATTCCGGCGCCGCACCGTATTCCCATTTTCATCCCTTACGGAACCATCCCGATCAGCTAGTCTGGCGACGCAAGACTTGTCAAGCGGCAGAAAGATCGGGGGCTGGATCGCATTGCGAGCGTTGGGTCTGTCTTCCTGTTTGCGCGACTCTATCCAAAATGAGGCTAATAGTCTGACACAAGAAGAAAATCCGGCTTAGCATCTTCTTCGATTTTAGAGAACCGAGGGATCGGGTCTTCAAACACATTATCCGTACGGTCATCATTCACAGTCGAAACCTCACCTATGAGGCAATCGCCATGTTCGGCCCAGAAGGCATGCCAGACGCCGGGCATCAATGTCACGCTTTGCCCCGGCTTAAGTCGCAAATGCTCTCCGGGTTGCAAGGTAACAGGGCAGGCATCGCTCGGGACCGTCACCGGATTGTTCCGGTCAATTCCGCCGCTTGGATCCGACGCATAGATTTCCAGAACCAGATCGCCACCACCCCGGTTGATGATGTCTTCCGCTTTGACAATATGCCGGTGCATCGGCGATAGCTGTTGATCTTTCGAAATCAGCAGCTTTTCCGCATAGAGCATCCCACGACCGGATGTGAGATCACTCACTTCACCGTTTCGAAGGGTGAACAGGAACAAGCCAAGCTTGTCGAACCGGCCTTGAGCGTAATCGGTAATATCCCACCCCAATCCGCGACTACGGATCGTTTCGGCCACAGGGCTGCGCATTTGCTCCGGCGACCAATCCGCAAAGGGTGGCAACACGGCACCGAAAGACTGAATGAACGCCTGTGCCTCGGATTTGATGCGGTTGATTTCTGATCGTTTCATTGTGCCATTCTACCGATCAAAGCTCATGCGCCCAAGGTGGTTCGGCCCCGGCTCGTGACACAGTCACAGCGGCAACGTCAGCGCCCAATGCCATGGCCGCTCGCAAGCTTTCCGCGGTCATGTTTCGTAGCCCTGCTTTAGTGAGATGCCCCGCGCGGCTAAGCTGGGTCAGGACACCAGCGTTAAACGTGTCACCTGCGCCGACTGTATCAACAACTTCGACAGGCTTCACCGGAACCGAGACCTCTGAACCATCTGCCAGATACCCGTTGGCCCCGTCGCCTCCGCGCGTAACGATGACAACGGCCGGACCTGCTTGCAGCAACACAGACGCCTTCGCGGCTTCGGATTCAGCGCCCGGAATGATCCAATCCAAATCCTCGTCCGAAACCTTGACGATGTCCGCTTGTGAAATCATGCGATTCAGGCGCGTTCGAAACCGGGTCTCATCCTTTATGAAATCCGGGCGAATATTCGGGTCCAGCATCACCGCCCGGTCAGACCCGTGGCGATCCAGTAGGGCAGCATAAGCATCTGCGCAGGGCTCACACGCAAGACTGATCCCTCCGAGATACAGTGCAGAAACTGCAGGAAGTTGCTCGGGCAAGTCTTCGGGCAGCAACATCCGGCCCGCTGTGTTTTCATCGACAAAGCTGTAAGATGCATGCCCGTCCAAAAGCTGTACAAAGGCAAGCGTGGTGGGCCGGTCTGAGGTAATCACATGCGATGTGTCCACGTGACTGGCTTTCAGGGCATTGATCAGTTGCTGGCCGAACATATCCGACGACAATCCCGTCAACATTCCGACCGGCACGCCCAGACGTCCCATCGCAACGGCTGTATTCAGAACCGCACCACCACTATGCGGCACGTAGCCCTGTGTTCCCGAAACAGTTGTTTCTGAGATCATATCTATCAGGGCTTCGCCACAGCACAGGATCATATTCTAGTCCTTCTCTGCATAGGGATCTCGGTCAGTTCGTTTACCGTGCAAGCATGTTCTTGCAAAAGTTATTTGCTCCGACGATCCCGAACTCTGCTTGTTCAGACACATACAGGTTCAACGAACGGCGCAATTCACTAAAGCGGCCGCCACCGTTGAATGCATCCTTGAAGTCATCACCAAAAAGCCAGCGGTTTTTTTCGGCAACGCCACCCACAAGGAAAACTCCGCCCGTCGGCATCAGTGTGACTGCGAGATCGCCCATCAACGCACCTAGATGTGTGGTAAAAATCTGGGCTGTTTTTACTGCGGCAAGATCAGCCCCGTCGCGGGCATCGTTCAAAATATCTCTTGCAGAGCGCACTTGTGTCTGGGCTCGGCCGGCTGCCAGTTCAACCGCTTGATAAAGGACCGGCAGGCCGGTTCCGCTCAGGAACATTTCAGCCTCCAGCGCCAGACTATCCCCAAAGAAACAACCCGGTGCGATACGACGCGCCGCTTCAAAGATATCAACTTCATCGCGATGGCGCGGATAAAGGCCAACATGCCCGCCTTCACCGGAAACCGTATGATACCGACCTTCTGAATGCAGCAAGGCACCGACTCCCAGCCCGGTTCCGGGGCCAACAACCAATCTTGTGCCTGCAGGCGGAGTTGCCTGACCCTGTAAGACAGCGACATCTGACCGGGTCACCTCGGCCACGGACCATGCCGCAGCGGTAAAATCATTGATGACGAAGGTGTGCCGCGCTCCGGTGGCCTTGGCCAACTCTGTCTCTGACAGATCCAGATTTGCATTTGTCAGCCGAATTGTTCCATCCCTGACGGGGCCAGCGCCCGCTGCTACGACGGCTTGCGGATTCGTTCCGATCTCATCCCTCAGATCATGAAACGCCTCCAGCAGCTCTTCCAAAGTCCCTGTCGGATGTTTCCGAAGGTCTGCCAATTCTCCGTTCGTGACGACGCCCAGACGTGTGTTCGTACCGCCAATATCCGCGACCAGGTTCCAATGCTCATGCACCGCGCCGAATGGTTGCGCTAACGGCTGAGAGACGCTCTGACCCTCGGACAGGGCAGACTTCAGCGCCATGAAAGACGCTTTGGGTGTTCTCGCAAGTGTTTCGAAATCCACGTCCACCAGTCCAAACCTCTTCTCGTACCCGAAGGCCCATTCGTAATTGTCCAGCAGCGACCAGACAAAATAGCCATTAACCGAAACGCCTTGTGCCAAAGCGTCCTGCACGGCTGCAAGGTGCCGGTCGAGATAATCAATACGATCATCGTCCTGCCGACGTTCCGCGCTCGCCATACCGTTTTCGGTGATATAGATTGGCAGCGCGCCCGTATAGTCTTTCCTTGTTCTGATAAGAAAGCGGGTGAGGGCAGAGGGCTCGATTTCCCATCCCATCTGCGTTTTAGGTAAAGGCCCGGGAACTTCCTGAAGGCTGGGCCAGGCGGTGGTCGCCGGAGCGATCAATTTGCGGGTATAGTAGTTCAACCCGCACCAGTCGACGGGCGTAGAAATTGTTTCAAAGTCGTCCTGCCAACCCGAAGGCAAGTGCTTCTCCAGCCCCTCCAGCGCGATCCGGGGATATGCTTTTTTGAAAACACCGCCCAGGAAGAACCGGTTGTAGATTGCATCGTACCGATCCGCTGCATGCCTTGCTTCGGCGCTGTCATCGGCTGGCTCAGACCATTCAAGGTTAAATACCGCGCCCAGATTGTTCATGCCGAGGCTGCGCATGACCTGAATAGCCGTTCCATGGGCCAACAAGACATGATGCATCGCGCGGGCAGCGGCGCGGATATCGCGCAGACCGGGCGCATGGTGGCCTTCGAAATGGCTCAGCCAACTGACGCACCACGGTTCATTGATCGGCGCGGCACTGTACATCCTGTCACCGATCCGACCCATGATGATCTGAGTGTAATCCGCAAACCATCCCGCGACATCGCGATTGCACCATCCCCCCTGATCTGCAAGCGCTGACGGCAATTCCCAATGATAAAGCGTAACGCAGGGACGGATGCCGCGTTCCAGCAGGGCGTCTGCCAGCCGATCATAATAGTCCAACCCCGCCTGATTGACCTGACCACGTCCTTCCGGCAATACGCGCGCCCAACTGGTCGAAAAGCGGTAACAGTCGAACCCGGCTTCGCGCACCAGATCGAAATCCTGCTCAAACCGGTTCAGGTGGTCGCAGGCGACATCTCCGTTTTCTCCGCGCACGACATTGCCCGGCGACGCCGCGAACGTATCCCAGTGAGTCTGCCCGGCACCCCCCCGCGCGTGGCCTTCAATCTGGTAGGCGGAGGTTGCGACACCAAAGAGAAAATCTTTGGGGAAATCAGCGCGCGAGTGTTTCATGGTCACAACCTGCTGGGCGCGGGGCCGGTTGACCTGCCAACTACCAGTTCGGCCTCCAGCAATCTAGTTTTGACTGGCTCATTCGGAGACTTGATCCGCTGGATCAACATGTCTGCCGCCGCTTCACCCGCCTTACGGACAGATGAGCGCGTTGCTGTGAAAATCGGAACATCCTGCCCGTTCTTCAAATAGGACAGGTCGTCGTCATGGGCAATTACTGACACATCCACACCCATCTCAAGCCCGTTTTCGGACAGGGCACGCCTCACCCCGATGGCAGAAATCATCGAGGAACACAAAATAGCAGTCGGGGGTTCGTCCAGACGCAGCATATTCTGTGTTTCGCAATGGCCATACACTTCCGTCATTTCGGCACTTCGCATCAGGTCCGTGTCCACGGCAAGCCTGGCTTGACCAAGCGCTTCAAGGTAACCATCACGCCGGCGCTGAGCGAAGTCCATATCTTCCAGACCATTGATCAGAGCGATACGGCGATGGCCGAGATCGATCAGAAAACGCGTGGCGCGCATGAACGAACTTTTGTTGTTCACATCGATCCAGTCATACTGGGTTTCGACACTTGTTGAGCGCCCGTGCACGATGAACGGCACACCCATGCGGGTCAGAACTTCGATCCGCGGTTCGTTCACTTTTGGCCCTTGCAGCACAACTCCGTCCACCGCACCCCGTTGAAAAAGGCTCCGATACGCTTCTTCAATCGAGGTATCGTCGGCATTAGTGAACATCATGTCATAACCATGTTCGGCATATTTTCTCGCGGCACCCGCAACGAAGTCTCCGAAGATCGGGTTGACCATTTCATGCTGGGACGAACTGGGAATCACATGGCCGATCACCATGGAGCGCCCGGTCGCCAGCCCTTTGGCGCGGCTGTTCGGACGGTATCCGTGTTTGCGCGCCGCCGCTTGAACACGCGCACGCGTGCCCTCGCTCACTTCCGGGTACCCGTTCAGCGCCCGGCTAACGGTTGTTTGCGAAAGACCCAGAATTTCCGAGAGCTGCTTCAGGTTCATTTATTCAAAGCGCCTTCAATTTGAGTGGTTCTTTTTGTTTTGTGAGCAAATGCGACATCCGTCAACTTGTTTTGAGGTGATAATGACAATTATCAATAATAGATGGTCCGGAAGCAAGTTGTTGACAGAGAGCTAATGTTAGCGGATAACAAACACTATCCAAAGCGCTTTGAAAGTGAGTCTTTGAGCGCATGAAAACTTGGGAGGAGGATTTGATGAAACACGCGCTTTACGCAGGTGCGGCGGTGTTCGCCCTGATGGCCGGGTCAGTTCAGGCGGAAGGTGAATTGATCCACGCTGTCGGCGAGGGCAGTTTTGACTGGGATGGCTTTCATGCCTTTGCCGAAGAAAATGATCTGTCTGGCGAAAGCCTGACCATTTTCGGCCCCTGGCTGGCGGGTGAGGGCAAATCCTTCGAGAACCTCGTGGCGTACTTCGATGAAGCAACGGGCGCGAATTCCAGCTATGTCGGATCGGACTCACTGGAACAGCAAATCCTGATTGATGCAGCTGCAGGTTCCGCTCCGAACCTGACCGTTTTCCCGCAACCCGGTCTTGCGGCGAACCTCGCAAAACAGGGGTATTTGACACCTCTGGCAGAAGGCTCGGCAGACTGGATCAAGGATAACTTTGCCGCCGGTCAGTCCTGGGTTGACCTGGGTACATTTGCAAACGCCGATGGGGCTGACGACTTCTACGGCTTCTTCTTCAACGTGAACGTCAAGTCGCTGGTCTGGTACATACCAGAGAACTTCGAAGATTTTGGCTATGAAGTACCTGCAACCATGGAAGAGTTCAAAGCTCTGATGGATCAGATGGTCGAGGATGGTGAGACGCCTTTGTGCGTCGGGCTTGCCTCGGGTGGCGCAACCGGCTGGCCGGCAACTGACTGGGTTGAAGATCTGATGCTGCGCACGCAGCCACCAGAGGTTTATGACCAATGGGTGTCGAACGAGATGAAGTTCGATGATCCCCGCGTCATCGCAGCGATCGAGGAGTATGGCAGCTTTACTCGCAACGACGATTATGTCGTAGGCAACGCCGATGACACTGCCGCGATCGACTTCCGCGACAGCCCCAAAGGCTTGTTCGACAGCCCGCCTGCCTGCATGATGCACCGTCAGGCGTCGTTTATTCCTGCTTATTTCCCTGAAGGGACTGAACTAGGTGTAGACGCGGATTTCTTCTACTTCCCGGCTTTTGCCGAAAAGGACTTGGGTACACCAGTGCTGGGGGCAGGGACACTGTTCACAATCACGAACCCGAACCCTGCGGCCGAAGCCTTTATGGAATTCCTCAAGACCCCTTTTGCGCATGAGATCATGATGTCGCAGGATGGTTTCCTGACGCCACACCTGGGTGCAAACCCCGAGAACTACTCGAACGATTCACAGCGCGGCCAGGGCGAAATTCTAACCAACGCAACAACCTTCCGATTTGACGGGTCTGACCTGATGCCGGGTGCGGTTGGGGCAGGTACCTTTTGGACTGGGATGGTCGACTACTCGTCGGGCGCAAAAGACGCAGCCACTGTGGCCAGTGAAATCCAGTCGTCCTGGGACGCGGCCAAGTGATCAACACAGGGGGCGGTCTTAGGATCGCCCCACTTGCCAAACGGATGGGCACACCATGACACCGGCACTCCAAGGCCTGCTGACGATCGCCATCGGCGTGTCGGGTTGCGTGGGCTACTTCTACCTTTCCAACCAGTTTCTGGACAAAGTCCTGTTCCCGCCGCGCGGACCGAACGCGGGCCGCAATATCAACCGTGCGAACATGATCCGGCCATGGCTGTTCCTGTTCCCGGCGCTTGCGGCGCTGGGGCTGTATCTGGCCTATCCGGTGGTTGAAACCTTGCGCCTTTCACTTACGGAGCGTGTGCCCGGCGGCGGGTACAGATGGGTTGGCTTGGACAATTACACCCAAATGGCGGCTGAGCCGAAATTTTGGGAAGCCATGCGCAACAACATGTTCTGGTTGATCGTCGTCCCAGCGATGTCAACGGCTTTCGGGCTATTGGTCGCGCAGCTGACTGACCGCATCCGTTGGGGCAACTTCGCAAAGTCCCTGATCTTCATGCCGATGGCAATTTCATTTGTTGGCGCCTCGGTTATCTGGAAATTGGTTTATGACGCGCGACCTGCTGAACAAGACCAGATTGGCATCCTGAACGCGCTGTACATCTTCTTCGGCGGCACCGAACCCAACACGTGGTTAACAATCCCCTTCTGGAACAGCTTCTTTCTGATGATCGTCCTGATCTGGATTCAAACAGGTTTTGCGATGGTCATTCTGTCAGCGGCCTTGCGGGGCATTCCCGAAGAAACCATCGAAGCAGCCATTTTGGACGGGGCAAACCCATTCCAAATCTTTTTCAAAATCAAGGTGCCCCAGATCAAAACCACAATTCTTGTTGTTTGGACGACGATCACAATCACTGTTCTCAAAGTCTTCGACATCGTCTTTGCGATGACCAACGGCCAGTGGGAGACACAGGTGCTGGCCAACTACATGTACGACAAGCTGTTCCGCGCCAATGACTGGGGCGTCGGGTCGGCCTCGGCCATGGTGATCATGCTGCTGGTGGCTCCGATCCTCGTCTGGAACGTGCGCAACGCGCGCAAGGAGATGGAGTAAACCATGAGCGATATTGCAGGAACCAAACCGGCGCTCCGATGGGTTGTTCATGCTTCGGTCATCTTTCTGGTGGTGCTATGGGTCATCCCAACGTTGGGCTTGCTGGTCTCGTCCTTTCGGACAGCGGACCAGATCTCGTCCAGCGGTTGGTGGCGGTCGCTGTTTCCGTCCGAGCAGAACTTGACCTTGCGTAGTGCAGCGCCCGAAACACAGATGCTGGAAAACGGCGTCTACGTGATTCAAGGCGAGCTGTTTGGAGAAGATCAGCAGGCCAAGATTTCCAGATGGGGTATCAGTTCGCGTGACGTGGACGCGTTTGAACCCGGCCAAATGGCCGAGCTGCGCCGGGGTGGCACGATTACAGTTGACGCAGACGGCAATTACCGGATGGAAAATACCGAAGAGTTCTCAGGCAAACGAGGCGCACGCATCTTCGTGACGGCTGAATTGCCGCCCGAGTTCACATTCGACAATTACCAAAAGGTTCTGCTGGACCAGAGCAGTACGGACAGCATGGCCAAAGCGTTCTTCAACACTCTGACCGTGACCATTCCGGCGACAATTATCCCGATTCTGGTGGCCGCCTTTGCTGCCTATGCACTTGCTTGGATGGATTTCCCCGGCCGCGCTCTGCTGATCGCGGCCGTTGTTGGCCTCTTGGTGGTTCCACTTCAATTGGCTTTGATCCCCTTGCTGAAGTTTCACCTGAATATCGGGATCGGCAAGGGGTATCTGGGCGTCTGGTTGGCGCATACCGGTTTCGGGATGCCTTTGGCGATTTACCTGCTGCGCAACTACATGGCCGGATTGCCGCGTGATCTGATCGAGAATGCCCGCGTCGACGGTGCCACCGAGTTTCAGATTTTCACCAAACTGATCCTGCCGCTCAGCTTCCCGGCACTGGCATCTTTCGCGATCTTCCAGTTCCTGTGGACATGGAACGATCTGCTTGTTGCCAAGGTTTTCCTAATCGACGCAACCGGCCAGACAACCGTGATGACCAACCGAATTGTGGAACTTTTGGGCACGCGCGGCGGCAATTGGGAAATCCTCGCGACTGCCGCTTTTGTGTCGATCTTTGTGCCGCTGGTCGTCTTCTTCGCAATGCAAAAATACCTGGTCCGGGGCCTGCTGGCCGGGTCCGTCAAATAGAGGCGTCTGATGAACGTGCAGAACAAACTTGAACAAAGTAAAGCAACGGAACTGTCTTCGGATTGGTGGCGCGGCGGTGTGATCTATCAGATTTATCCACGCAGTTTTCAGGACAGCAATGGGGACGGGATCGGCGATCTAAAGGGCATAACTTCGCGACTGGATTACATTGCGTCTTTGGGCGTCGATGCGATCTGGATCTCGCCTTTTTTCAAGTCGCCGATGAAAGATTTCGGCTACGATGTCAGCGATTACCGCGATGTCGATCCTATGTTTGGTTCCCTTGAGGACTTCCAAGAGCTTCTGGATCAGGCCCACGCCAAAGGCCTGAAGGTCATGATCGATCTGGTTCTGTCGCATACATCAGATCAGCATCCTTGGTTCAGAGAAAGCCGCCGCAACCGTAAAAACCCGAAATCCGACTGGTATGTGTGGGCGGACCCCAAGCCGGATGGCACGCCACCGAACAACTGGCTATCGATCTTTGGCGGCTCGGCATGGCAATGGGATGCGCGCCGCCTGCAATACTATTTGCACAACTTCCTGACATCGCAGCCGGATCTGAATTTCCACTGCCCGGATGTTCAGGGTGCGTTGCTGGACGTGGCGCGGTTCTGGCTGGATCTGGGTGTGGATGGCTTTCGGTTGGACACCATCAACTTCTACTTCCACGACAAGGAGCTGCGCGACAACCCAGCCCTGCCGATGGATCAGCGCAACGCCACGATCGCACCCGCGGTGAACCCTTACAATCATCAGGATCACCTGTTCTCGAAAAGCCAGCCCGAGAACATCGCCTTCCTGGAAAAGCTACGGGCGCTGACGGACGAATATGAAGGCCGGGCGTGTCTGGGTGAGGTCGGCGACGCGCAGCGCGGGCTCGAGATCATGGGCGAATACACATCTGGCGATAAGCGGATGCACATGTGCTATGCCTTCGAGTTCCTCGAAAAACGTGCGCTGACAGCCAGTTACACAAAACATGTCTTTGACCAGTTGCAAGCCAAAGCAGGCGATGCGTGGCCCTGTTGGGCGTTTTCGAACCACGACGTGCAACGCCACGCCTCACGGTGGAATTTGGATGATGCCGCAGCCCGACAGCACGCCGTTCTAATGATGTGCCTGCGCGGTTCTGCCTGCCTCTATCAGGGTGAGGAATTGGGCCTGCACGAAGCAGAAGTACCGTTTGAGAACCTGCAAGACCCGTATGGCATTGAGTTCTGGCCGGAGTTCAAAGGTCGCGACGGCTGCCGCACACCAATGGTTTGGGCTGCACAAGATAAGCAATCAGGCTTTAGTACCGCTGAACCCTGGCTGCCCGTGAGCGCCCAGCAAGCGGAGCACTCAGTAGACCGATTGGATGCTGATCCGCATTCGATGTTGAATCACTACCGCCGCGCCATTGCATTGCGCCATGCCCATCCTGCTTTGGCTTCCGGGACGCAGACCAACATGACGGAAACCGGTTCGGTTCTTTCTTTCACGCGAGAGGATTCCTGGGAGCAAATCTTCTGTGCGTTCAATCTGGGTACGGAAGCGACCGAGATTAAACTGCCCGGAGGTAATTGGCAGGTCATTGGCCAGGGCGTCGGTGGTGTTGAGGGGCATGGTAGCATGATCCTGAAGACGTCGCAGTTCTGCCTGTTGGCCAGGAAGAGGGGATAAGGCATGTCTGAACTCAATCTCACGGATGTCGCCAAGTCCTATGGCCCCGTCGATGTTCTGAAAAACATCAACCTTGATATCGAACAAGGAGAGCTGATCGTTTTTGTCGGCCCGTCAGGCTGTGGCAAATCCACCCTGTTGCGAATGATTGCGGGTCTGGAAAAGATCACCGGTGGAACGCTGGAAATCGAAGGGCAGGTCATGAACGACGTCCCGCCTGCGCAACGGGGCATTGCAATGGTATTCCAAAGCTACGCCTTATATCCCCACATGACCGTGCGCGAGAATATGGCCTTCGCCCTGAAAATCGCCAAGATGCCCGCGACCGAGATTGACGCTGCCGTGGAACGTGCCGCTCAAATTCTTCAGCTGGATCCTTTTCTGGATCGCCTGCCCAAAGCTCTGTCCGGTGGTCAGCGTCAACGGGTTGCCATCGGACGCGCGATTGTGCGCGACCCAAAGGTGTATTTGTTCGACGAACCCCTCTCGAACCTCGACGCGGCACTTCGGGTTGCAACACGGATCGAGATTGCGCGCCTTAAAGAGGCAATGCCTGACAGCACCATGATCTACGTGACCCACGATCAAGTCGAGGCCATGACACTGGCCAGCCGGATCGTGGTGTTGGCCAACAAGGGAATTGCGCAGGTCGGGACGCCGCTTGAGCTATATGAAACGCCCGACAACGAGTTCGTTGCGCAGTTTATCGGTTCGCCCTCCATGAATTTGTTATCCGGCATAATCACAGGAACCGGCGAAACGACAACCGTTGAACTCTCATCAGGCGGCATTGCTAAATCTGCGGTTCCAACTGAAGACGTTGATCTGGGCAAAAAGGTCAATATCGGGGTCCGCCCCGAGGACTTAGCCACGACAGATGAACCCGCGATCCTGTCAGGTAAAGTGGGTTTCACCGAAGCCTTGGGCGAAGTCACATTGTTGTATTTCGAAAGAACCGATGGTGCGGATGCTGTGATCGCGAAGCTGCCCGGGGTTCAAAGAAACCTGCGTGGCCAAACAGTCTCGGTAACCGCCTCGCCGGAAAAAGTTCATCTGTTCCACAACGGATTGTCCATGCGCAAATAGCTGCATAACGCAGTTCTTGACAGAGCTGCGCTATGTGTTTCACCATAATTGAAACGTTTCAATGGTGAAAAATGCGGATATCAGCGCAGCTTTACACAGTGCGTCAATGCGGCGATCTGATGAATCAACTGCGCTTGGTCGCCAATTGTGGTTTCTCGGATATCGAAACCACTGGTCTGCATAACCTGACACCACAAGAGATGGCGCGCATCGTCGATCAATCAGGTCTTAACCTTCGTTCAGCACATTTCGATTGGGAAGAGTTCGACGAACGTTTCAGCGACATTGTCGAAGTTTTGCGCCTTTTGGAATGTCCGGTGGCCGTCATGCCTTGGCTGGCGCCCCAGGCGCGGCCCGACACTGCCGAGGGATGGTGCGCAGTGTCGGGCCAGTTGTCAGAATGGGCAGATCGACTTGGTAACCACGGCATCAGTCTGGGGTACCACAATCACGACTTTGATCTACTTGGTGAGCCGGGAGAAACGCCTCTTGATCAGATTCTTGCACGGGGAAACATCTACTGGCAGCCTGATATCGGGTGGCTCGTCGCGGCTGGACAATGCCCTACTGAATTGATCACGCGCCACGCTGCACTTATCCTGTCTGTCCACGCAAAAGACGTGGATCCGCAAGGTGGGGCAGGTGACGAGCGATGGCGCAATCCGGGTGAGGGTGTCGTCGATTGGGAAGCCACGTTACGAGCACTCATGGACACTAAGTGTACCGATCTTTTTGTCGAGCACGACGAAACCGCAGATCACAGGCGCACCTTGCAAACAGGCCGGTCGTTTTTGACTGAACAGCTGGCGGGCATCAGCTGATGGCGCGGGCAACGATCAAATCGATTGCCAGAAAAACCGGCTATTCTGTTGGTACGGTGTCAAACGCTTTGCGCGGATCTCCTTCGGTTAAGCGCGAAACGCGGGAAGAAATTCAGAAGACAGCTTCTGAACTTGGGTACCGTGTCAATCTGGATGGTCTAAAGCTGCGTACGAGAAAATCCTACAGGATTGCGGTGTTGGTCAGTGTTTCAGATAACGCCGCAGAAGAATGGGAGGGTGTAGAATTTACACGGATCCTGGCCGGGATATCCGATGCTGTGCAAGGGTCACGCTATCAGTTGAGCGTTTACAGTATAGGAGATAACGAAGCCGCACTGCGGACTCTCCGATCCATCGTGCAGGAAGGGTTGGCGGACGGAGTGATCTTTTCCGGGACACAGGTGAATGACCAACGTGTCGCCTATCTACAGGACGAAGGTTTCCCTTTTGTCACATACGGCATGAGTGACAGTGCCAAACCCCATCCTTATGTGGATCTGGACAGTCAGGCCGCGGCCTTTGATGCGACCGCTCGGCTGGTTGGCTTGGGGCATCGTCGGATAGCGCTGATAAATCCGCCGGATGACCTGATCTATGCGCATCAACGTCGCCATGGATATTCAGATGCATTGTCGGCTGTTGGCTTGGGTTATGATCCAACACTTGTATTGTCCGGCCCGACCACCGCAGAGACCGGCCAACAGGCCTTTGCCGCGCTCATGCAAATGCCAAACCGGCCAAGCGCCATTATTTGTGCCAACGAGGCGATCACTCTTGGTGCCTTATCTGCAGCTGCTGAAATGGAGATCCGAGTCGGCATGGATGTCGTGGTAATTTCAAACGATGACCTGAAACTCAGCCAGTACTTCGTGCCGGCGCCCAGCACATATTATTTGCCGATTGGCGAAACAAGCCGTTTGCTGGGTGAGTTCATGCTGAAAGCCTTGGACGGCGTTGACCCGTCTAAAACTCAAAAAAAGATCAGGGCCACATTGATCGAGCGGCAACCTGACACCCCGGCGCCGGACATGGCGCAGAGCAACTGAGCCAACAAAGGAGAACCCAAACATGTTCAAGAACCTATTAGCCGCCGCAACGCTTGCAACGCTGGCTGTGCCCGCGGCTTTTGCCGCCGATCTGGAAGGGCGTGTACTCAAGATCGGAACAGATGCAACCTATCCCCCGATGGAAACCGTCGATGAAACAACCGGTAAGATTGTGGGGTTTGATGTCGATGTAATGAATGCGATCTGCGCAAAGGTCAATTGCGTTCCGAATTTCGTAAACACCGCTTGGGACGGTATTTTTGCCGCGCTTCAACAGGGAGAATTCGATCTGGTTATCTCGGGCGTATCGATCACGCCGGAGCGCGAAGAGACCATGGACTTTTCCGAGCCATACATCGTTGTCAGTCAGGCCATTTTGCTGCAAGTCGACAACGCGGATATGACGCTTGAGGATTTCAAAGCGGGTGGCCAGAAACTTGCGGCACAAACCGCGACAACCAACGCCCAACTGGCGGAAGAGCTTGTGGGTCGCGAGAATGTAAGTCTCTACGACAACTTCTCGGCCGCTATTTTGGCGTTGCAGAACGCAGATGTGCAGGGGGTGATCATCGATGGTACATCCGCCGCTGCCTACGAACAGGAGTTTGCCGGAGAGCTGACCGTGGGCATCACGGGCCTGCAGTCCGATCCATTGGGTATCGTGTTTCAGGAAGGTGACCCGACGGTGGACGCGATCAACGCTGGTCTGGCTGCCATTCAGGAAGACGGTACGTTGGATACGCTGAAAGCCAAATACTGGAGTGCAAACTGATTTTTTGTGCCCCTTCGGCCTGGCAGTTGATGCTGCCGGGCCAAATTTTAGCGGAGAAATTCCATGTCGCGCCTTAGCACGATCCGCCCGAGTAATCTCGTGTTGCTCGCAGCCGCGCCCTTCATCATCTACCTTTTCGCCACGTCCTCAAAGTATCTGCGATCTCTGATCGCAATTCTGGGGATCGGCAATAATGCAGGACCTATTTTTGTCGGCTTCCTGCTGATCATTACGGTCGCAATCCTTGGATATCTCTGCGCTCGGCACGCACGTTTTTCAAATCATGCACCGGGCTGGTTGCGCGTTGCCGCCCTTGCGGCATTACCTGCATCAACTGCGCTTTTGGTCTTAAGCTATGTATCTCCACAGCTTTTGATGCCCTTCGCTGAATCCGTATTCTTTCATGCGCTCAGCGAGAACACTTCAACTCTTATCAACCGGTCCAGTCAGACATGGGTATTGTTTCCCGAGGTTGTGGATCAGGTTCAAACAGGTCTGCAAGTTCTTCTGGCAGTTTACGCAGCTCTGGTCGCTCTGAGCCTGTTGTCGGCCCGGCTGCAACCCCCTTGGCACGGACGCATCCTACTGGGGCTGGAATGTCTTACAGGTGCGGTTCTGTTCTATCTGATGTTTATGGCCCATTGGCAGTTCGCCACAGGCGTAGCCATTACCTTCCGCGCGGCCATCTTTGCCTACATCTTCTCGGCCATACTGGGCCTGATCTGGGTGGGACTTCAGTCGTTCAAACCAAAGGCGCGCACCACGATCCTCCATGGTTCAATAAGCCTGACACTGCTGGCTATATCGGCCTTTTTTTTCATGCAACCTCAGGTCAGTTATGTTCTGGTCGGTAGCACCGAAGGGCGCATCGCCATTGTACGTGGCACCCCGCAAGCTCAGGCTGATATCATCCGGTTCGGCGAGTTCGAAGGCGCAGGCGACCAGCAGTACCGCATACGCAGCGCAATTGATGCTGCTGCCGCCTTGGAGCAAATTGAATCTGTCGACAGCGTTTCCGGCGCATTTGTTCCAGTTGAGGCTCACACACAAGGCTATCCTGTTCTGTGGCAGACAAATTTCTTACCTGACAAATACCGAAACCCCGCTCTGGCCTTTGCCGTGCTCGGGTTTCTGCTGCTGACGCTGACCATTGGCGGCGCTCAGCACAAGCTCCATCCTCTGGCGGTCGGGGCCGAGTTCTTTGTGGACACAATACGCGGCATTCCGATGCTTGTTATCATCCTGTATATCGGCCTCCCTTTGGCAGGTGCAGTCAAGGATGCCACAGGGGGTGGTATCGACATGACCAATATGACACGCGGAATCATCGCTATATCGGTCGGGTATTCAGCCTACATGGCCGAAATATTCCGCTCCGGGATCGAAGCCATCCCGAAAGGGCAGCTGGAAGCAGGCAGCTCTCTCGGCCTGTCGCGCTGGCAAACGGCACGGCTGATCGTTCTGCCTCAGGCCTTGCGGATCGTAACCCCACCTTTGGGTAACGAGTTTATCGCGATGATCAAGGATACTTCGCTACTGTCCATCCTGTCCGTGCGTGACATGACCCAAAGGATGCGAGAGTTTCAGGCGGCAAGCTTTCTGCCCTTTGCGCCCTTCAACACCGCAGCAATTCTGTATGTCGTTCTCACCCTCGGCTGCGCCAGCTTCCTGAAGTGGATCGAGCGGCGCACGGCAAAGGACAACCGATGAGCAAACTGGAGCTTGGGGTTTGCTACTACCCCGAACAATGGGACCCATCCCAATGGCGCGATGACGCCGCGCGGATGGTCGAGATGGGATTGGACTGGGTTCGGATCGCCGAATTCACCTGGGGTCTGATCGAACCGGCACGCGGACAGTTTCGCTGGGATTGGCTGGATGAAGTCATCGAGATTCTGGGTCAGGCCGGTCTGCGGGTCATGATGTCGACACCAACGGCCGCACCCCCTAAATGGCTGGTTGATGAGCATCCCGAAATCCTGCCAATGGGTCCGGACGGTCGGGTCAGAGGCTACGGTTCACGCAGGCACTATTGTTTTTCCAGTGAAGTTTATCTGGCCGAGGCGCAAAGGATCGCAACAGAATACGCCAGCCGATTTGGTCAGAATCCTCATGTCCATGCTTGGCAGATCGACAATGAATACAACGACCATGACACCGTTCTCAGCTATTCCGATGCCGCCCGGACAGGCTTTCGGCGCTGGCTGAAACAGCGATATGACACAATCGACGCGCTGAACAAGACTTGGGGGACCGTGTTTTGGGGATCTCTCTATTCCGGTTTTGACCAGATCGAACTGCCCAACGGATTGGTCGCCACACCTAACCCCACTCACGCGCTGGATTTCATGCGCTATTCCTCGGATCGGGTGCGGTTGTTCAACAAGACACAGGTGGACGTGCTGCGAAAACATGCGCCTGGCCGAGATATAACGCACAACTTCATGGCAGGCAGTTTCGAGTTCGATCACCACGCTGTGGCTGCTGATCTGGATGTAGTCGGCTTTGACAGCTACCCGCTGGGCAACCTGATGGGCTCAACTTTGTCAGAGATAGAAAAGCGCCGCTATCTGCGGTCCGGCGCGCCTGACTATCAGGGGTTCCATTGCGACCTGTACCGCAGCCAGGGGCGGGGGCGGATGTGGGTACTGGAACAGCAGCCAGGGCCGGTCGACTGGGCGGCCAAGAACCCTTCTCCGGCAGAGGGAATGGTTCGGCTTTGGACCTGGGCAGCTTATGCACATGGTGCACAAGCTGTAATGTTCTTCCGATGGCGGCAGGCAAAGTTCGCGCAAGAACAATACCATACAGCCTTGGTGCGCTCAGATGACAGCCCAGATCAAGCCGCGCTTGAACTGGCCCAGATTGTGAAAGACCGCGCGAACTTGCCCCCGGCGACGCGCAGGAAAGCCCCGGTGGCCATACTGCTGGATTACACTTCGATCTGGGCGGCAGATATTTTGCCGCATGATGATGACTTCCCGAATTCACATATTTTTCGGGATTGGTACACTGCTCTGCGCAATCTTGGGGCCGATGTTGACTTTGTGGGCCCTGACGATGATCTGGAAAATTATGCCCTGATCGTGCTGCCGCAAAGCATGATTGTGACCACGGAATTGGCCGCCAAACTGGATGCCTCTGGGGCAAAGCTATTGATTGGCGCCCGTTCCGGCAGCAAGACACCTCAAATGCACACCCCTTCAAATCTGGCCCCAGGCGCGTTGGCGAAATTGACCGATGTTCGTGTTCTCCGTGTCGAATCGCTTCCTGATATCGCGCGAGAATCTGTGCAGCTACTGGACGGTCAAAAGTTTGACTTCAGTGGTTGGCGCGAAATCGTCGAGACCGAAGTAAATGTCCTGGCGCATTTCGAAAGCGCCTACTGCGACGCCAGCCCCGCGGTCATCCGATCGGATCGTGCAACGTATCTGGCCATGGTCCCGCGCGGTGCACTTTTGCAGGTGATTATGAGCAATGTCTTAGAATGGGCTGGGTTGGAGCATCTGGATTGTAACCCCGACATGCGCATAACCCGACGCGGCACGTTGCATTTCGCCTTCAATTTTGGTGACATGTCCAAACCCCTGCCTGCTGGTGGACCGCGGCGCATCCTGATTGGCTCTGATCCAGTCACAGCGCACGATCTTACTGTCTGGCAGGAAAACTAACGCCCGAAAATACAACCAAAACGTGTCAAAAATCAAAACTGGACATAAGAATTCCGCAAACTGTCACTTTTGGACTGACGAACGGGCACAGAAAGTCCTATGAATAAAAAACAAAAAACAAACTAATCCAACAGTGGGAGAACACCTATGGCTAAACATTCGACACTTTCGAGACGCTCTGTGCTGAAAAGTGCAGGTGCTGCGGCGCTTGCAGCACCTCTGTACAGCAAGAGCGCTCTGGCTTCGTCGGGCGAAATCAACATTCTTATGTGGTCGGACTATCTGCCGCCCAGCTTTATCGAAGAGTTTGAAACTCTTACCGGAATCAAAGTAAATTATACCGGTATCGGCTCGAACGAAGAAATCATCAACAAGATGAAGGCCACAAAGGGTCAGGGCTTTGACATCGTCTCACCCACCAACAACCGCTCGTTACAGTGGGAGCCACTGGAGCTGCTCCAGCCGTTTGACATGAACAAAGTTCCGATTGATCTGGTGAACCCTGCCATGGCCAAGATTGGCACCGATGCCTGGAATTTTGGTGGTTCGGGCGCACACTGGCTGCCGCATATCTGGGGCACCGAAGGTATCGCATACCGCACCGATCTGTGGTTGCCGGAAGGCGACGCACCGTCTTATGGCGACGTCTGGTCGGAAGAAAACGCGGGCAAGACCATGGGCCGCGCGCATTCGATGATGCTGGGTGCCGGTCTGTACATGGAGCGTGCCGGCGAGATGGAGCCGGGTTCCGTCTGGGCCGCATATGGTGACGAAGACACCATGCGCAAGGTTTGGGGTCAGATCACCGACTGGTGTATTGCACGCAAGGATCGCATCAAGCTGATCTGGAACGATGCCGATACGCAGAAAAACGGCCTGCTGAATGAAGGCGTTGTTGTTGGTCAAACCTGGGACGGTCCGCCACTGGCGCTGAAGTCCGCTGGTGAGCCTGTGCACTATCAGGCACCTGTTGAAGGTGCGATGGCTTGGGTTGACGGCATGTCAATTCCAACTGGCGCGGCAAACATCGATCAGATCTACGCCTTCATCGATTTCGCCTACCAGGCCAAGCCTGCAGGTGTTGCCATCGACAGCCACGGCTACAACTCACCTGTGCTGGGCGCGGACCAGTACTCGGGCGACACCTACAAGAAGAACTTTGCAGAGGCCTATCCGGGCGACTCGCTGGCCAACCTCAACCCGTGGCCGGCCGAAGCACCGTGGTATGCGGAAACTCGGACCGAGTTCGTCAACAAGTTCAAGAGCGCCTAAACGTTCTGAGCCTTCGCCCCCTGCGTTATGCGGGGGGCAACTATCTGTGCGCCGTCCCGGCGTAACGGACACTAATGCGGTGTGGTGCCAATCCACACCTCAGGGAGATACCAAAAATGAGTGCAGGGGTCGGAGTCGATCTGGAAAACCTGTGGATCCGTTTCGGTGACTTCGTCGCCGTGCGCGATGCAAACGTCAACATCAACGGGGGCGATTTCTTTTCGTTCCTCGGGCCCTCGGGTTGTGGAAAAACAACAATATTAAGAGCTGTTTCAGGCTTTCTTGAGCCCAGCGAAGGCAACGTTCTAATCGGCGGCAACAACATGCGGGGCATTGGACCCAACAAGCGGCCCACGGCGCTGATCTTTCAGAACCTCGCGCTGTTCCCCTTGATGAAGGTCTGGGAAAACATCACGTTTTCGATGGAAATCAAAGGTGCCAGCAGCGCCGAACGCCGCAAACGCGCCGATGAACTTCTGGACATGATCGCGCTGCCGGGGCAGGGGGATAAACTGCCGAGCGAATTGTCGGGCGGTCAACGTCAGCGTGTGGCGATCGCCCGCGCTTTATGCGCCGAGCCGGATGTGCTGTTGCTGGATGAACCCCTGTCGGCACTTGACCTCAAGCTGCGCCAGCACATGCGGACCGAGCTGCGTGAAATTCAGCAACGTGTGGGCATTACCTTCATCTACATCACACACGACCAGGGCGAAGCCCTGACCATGTCAGACAGTATCGCCGTTATGCGAGCGGGCGTGATTGACCAGATCGCCGACGGGAAAACAATCTATAACGACCCCAACACAGCTTTCGCGGCTTCTTTTGTGGGTGAAAACAATGTGTTCCGCGGTAAAATCAAACAGGTGATGGGCAACGAAGCACTGATCTCGACCAACCGCTCGGGTGACCTGGTCGCGCGGATTTCGACCGTCAATCAGGGCAAGATGAAGGAAGGTGACGACGCGATGATGTTCATCCGTCCTGAAGCCTTTGCAATTGCCCCGGATGGGGCAACAGGCGATCATTTTGTCACCGCCCGGGTCAACCATGAGGAATTTGAAGGCAACGTCTTCAACATCTTTACTGAAGGTGAAGGCGGAAAAGAGATCAAAGTCTCGATCCCCAACCACGGTCAATCTTTCGAGGACCACACCGGACAGAACATCACGCTGGAATACGAGACGCACAACGCCGTCATCGTTCCTGCCGGTGAACTGGCCGCGGAATAAGGGGACAGTCTCATGCCCCAGTTTCTGAAAGACTTCTTCAATCGCAACGGCACCGGCATGGGGTTGGCGATCCTGGGTCTGGTTCTGTTCTGGACCATTGGCCTGATCATCCTGCCGCAGCTGTCGATGCTGGATTTCTCATTCCGTCCAAACCTGCCCCCACCTGAGATTGGTGGGCCAAAGGACGTCTATACGCTTGAGAACTACAAGTATCTGATCTACGGCCCGGAGGGCGGCAGTCAGGACTATAACACAGTCGACCTGAGGGTGTTCTTTCGAACACTTGTGGCTGCGGTTTGTGTGACGATCTTCAACCTGATCATCTGTTATCCGATTGCCTATTACCTGGGGCAATCCGAAGGCAGCCACATTCGCATCTTCGCGATCATGCTGATCATCCCTTACTGGATCAACGAGATCCTGCGTGCATTCGCGTTGCGCATTATCTTCGGTGAGACAGGAGTGCTGAACACGCTGTTCTTGGGACTGGGCATCTGGGATACGCCGTTCGACTTCATCCGCAATGACATCGCGCTCTATGCAGGTCTGGGATACGCCTATATCCTGCTGATGATCTTCCCGATGTATAATGTCATAGAAAGTTTGGATAAAAACCAGATAGAGGCTGCACGCGACCTTGGTGCGCCTTGGTGGCGGATTCATTGGCGTGTGGTCATTCCCTATGCCAAGCCGGGTATTAGCTCGGGCTGTACTATGGTGTTCATGTTGTCCGCCGGTGCGCTGGCTGCGCCCCAGATTCTGGGCGGCCCGTCCAGCCTGTGGTTCACCCAACTGATCTATCAGCAGTTCAATGACAATAACGACTGGCCGCAGGGGGCTGCGTACGCAATCGTACTGCTGGTGACCTGTATCTTGTTCGTGTTGGCAGTGATGCGCCTGTTCAAGGTGAACATGGGGGATATCGGGAAATGAACAACTCCTTCCTCCGTATTAGCATCTGGGTCTATCTGGCGATCTTCTTCCTGTATCTGCTGGGACCGCTTGTGATCATGTCGATCACCGCGTTCAACTCGTCTGGGTTCCCCCGGATGAGTCCATGGGAATGTCTGACCTTCCAGTGGTTTGGTGAGCTGTTTCAGGATCAACGCATTCTGAATGGTATCAAGAACTCGCTGATCATCGGGATTGGGACGGTTGTTCTGTCTGTGGCGATGGGTCTGGCGGGTGCGCTAATGCTGACACAGATCTGGCCAAAGTTGCGGGCGACGTACTACACGATCATCATTGCTCCGATCCTGATCCCCGGCGTTGTTTTGGGTATCTCGACACTGGTGTTCTGGGACCGGATCAATCGGATGCTTGGGCTTGGGGCGGACAGCTTCCTGTCGAATGGCATCTTCCTGACGGTGATTGGTCAATCCACCTTTATCGCCAGCTACTGCATGCTGGTGCTGGTAGCGCGCTTGCAGCGCTACGACGTGGCGCTGACAGAAGCGGCCCTGGACCTTGGGGCATCGCACGCACAGGCCTTCCGCAAGATCCTGTTGCCGTTCATGCGCCCGGCGATTGCATCGGCAGCGGTATTGGCGTTCCTCGCATCGTTCGAAAACTACAATACAACCACCTTCACCTTTGGCGAATATCCAACGCTGACGATCGAACTGGCCCAGAAGGTCCGTTATGGCATCACACCTGCGATCTCGGCGCTGGCCTTTATCATCGTGGCGCTGACGGTTTTCTTCGCTCTGCTGAACGAAGCCAAACTGAAGCGTCAGGAACTGGTGGCAGCCGCGCGTAAGAACGCGACGGTTGAGGAACTGGCAGGCAAGATCAAACTGCCCAGCTTCTTTGCCGGTAACATGGCCGCTGTTTTGTTAGTTGTATTCGCTATCGCAACGATCACAGTTGTCGGCACCGCAGCAACCTACAATCCGGCGCAGTGTATTGCCGACGTCCGCGAACAAAAGCAGTTGGAAGCGGAACAGCGCATTCAGGAGTTACGCAAGCAGCGTGAAGAGCGTCGCAAGCAACGTGAGGCGGAAGAAGCCGAGCAAGGTGGCGCTCAATCTGCACCGAAACCGTCAAATAACAGCGGCTTTGGCAATGTGTTCGCGCCGAATTCGCTGGATGGCAGTGAAACCGAAGAGGATGAAGGTGCGTCCGACACAGAAAGCGCGCCTTCGAACAACGGTGGTTTCGGAGGTGTGTTTGACCCGAACAGCCTGCAAAACGACTAAGAGTTGCGCAGGTCTTTAACCTAGGTATACGCCCGGACGTTACTTATTGTCCGGGCGTATCGCGTTTCAGAACCTTGACACCACATCCAAGGATATTGTGTCCATTCCAGATCACAGGTTCGGCGTTGTAATTTATCAGGAACACATGATCGGCCGTCTCACGCATTCGCAGGCCGCCCGGCATATTCTGCACGTTCAGGCCCGTCGTTTTTGCCGCCATGGATATGACGCGGTCCCATAAGGTTTCATCGGGAAATCCTGCCAGATACCACGACCCGCCACACGCCTTGAGCGCGGGTGTTCCATCCTCAAAATTCAGCAGGTCTTCAGCGTTGCCTGAAAGCCGTTCGACCCAATGCTGCGCAGCACCCCCACCGTGGACAGCACGCTGGACTGTCGGGGGAAGTGTTTCGACCAAATCAACATCGCAGGACAGGCGTTCCAGGCCGGGGCGACCAATTTCGGGAAATTGGAAGTTATCCGTGATCGCACCACTTCGCGGTCCAAGAACTGCCAGTTTACAAGCCGCCGACAAACGGCGTTCCAGATCGGTGTCAACCGATGCCACCCCCGGCGCCAGGATCAGTGCATATTGCCCCGCAATGTCACTTGCCTGAACGAAGTCGACAGACAGTCCTGCCCGCCGCAGTGCCCGATACGCCGAAAAGACCAATCGGAAATAATCGAATCCGGCACCTTGCGGTTGCGTTTGCCACGCCCAGTCCGAGGGATAGTCGAACAGTATGGCAACTTTGGACTGGATCTGATGCACCTCGCCCAAAGTAGACAACTCATCGGCCGTCTGACGCGCCTCGTTCAGGGCATGGGCAGGTCGGTTGTTTGACGTCAACAAGCCTGCATGCATCTGTTCCTGCCCAAATGGGGCTTGTCGCCATCGAAAATAACTCACTACTTCCGCCCCGTGGGCTACGGCCTCAAGCGACCACAGGCGTACCATTCCCGGAAGAGGAGCAGGATTGTACGGTGCCCAATTCACCGGGCCGGGTTGCTGTTCCATCACCCACCAACGGCCACGCCCTACGGCACGGTACAGATCGTGATGAAACGCCTGCAAATCCGGATCGCCTTGCTGAAGAAAGGCGGTCTTATGCGTTTCATCATCTTCCAGACGGTCCGATAGAAAACCGATCGGATAGCTGTCCCATGTTGCGATATCCAGATCCGCGCCAACCTCGAAATGGTCGAAGTCCAGAATACGGCCCATGTAATTGTGTAAAAGCGGCGCATCGGTCAATGGCCGCAGCGTATCCACCTGAGCCCTGTTGAACGTCACAACCTGATCCGAACTGAAGCGACGGAACGCCAATACATGAGCCGGGTTCGGCTCGGTCACGGTTTGATTGGGCAGGTCGATCTCGTCGAATTTCGAATATTCCATCGACCAGAACACATTGCCCCATGCCTCGTTCAGCGTATCAATAGTCCCGTACCGAGCAGCCAGCCAGTGACGAAAAGCCCGAAGGGCGGCAGTGCTGTAGCTGAGAGTAGTGTCGTGACACCCATATTCGTTGTCAATTTGCCAAGCGACCACGTGCGGGTTTTGACCGTACCGCTCACCCAATATTCGGGCAATGCGTGTACATTCGTCGATATAGCCCTGATGGCTAAAGCAGTAATGCCGCCGCGATCCAAACTTACGCGGGTTCCCACATTCATCTGCGGCCAACATGTCCGAGTGTCTATCCAACATCCAGCGCGGTGGCGTTGTTGTTGGCGTGCCAAGCACAACCTTCAACCCAGCTGCCCCAAGTGTTTCAATCGCGCGATCGAGCCATTCGAGTTGCAAGTTCCCCGGTTGGGGCTCAATACGGCTCCACGCGAATTCGCCGATGCGCACCCAAGTCAGGCCGGTTTCGACCATACGTGCTGCATCCTCAGCCCACATCGCCTCTGGCCAGTGTTCCGGATAGTAGCAAACGCCAAGTTCCGGCTTCATAAGATGACCTTGTGTTCTGCCAGACCCCGGCCTGCATTTCGCACGGCAAATGTCATGCCATTGGCCGGTTGGGTTTCAATGGCTTCCGCGCTCAACCCTTGACGGGCGGTGGTGCAGAAAAGCGTGTTCAGATCCTCACCACCGAAAGCGGGGCATGACGTATGTGATGCATCAAAACCAACAGCTCTGAGAAACCGTCCGTCACCAGCATATGCCGCGACCCGGTTAGCGCCCCATTGAGCGATCCAGATATCTCCTTCGGCATCAACGACCGCACCATCCGGGTTCAGGCCTTCCTCACGCAAATCCAGAAAAACTGCGCTGTCCCCTTCCGGCCATCCGGATTCTGGGTTCAGGTGCCAATGCCTGACTTGCCCGGTTACTGTGTCGCAGTAATAGGCAACCGAACGATCAGGTGCAAAACAGATCGCGTTCGAGATTGTCACATCTGAAACCAATCGTCTCAACTCCCCTTTCCAGAAGCGATAGATTGATCCGGCTCCGGGTTCAGCCTGTTTACCCATTGTTCCGATCCAAAACCCGCCCCACGGATCGGCCCGACCATCATTTGAACGGGTGACAGGGTTGTCCGCTTCCAGAGGCGCTATCAGGTTGCGCTTTCCAGACAGCAAATCAAAACGCCAAAGACCCGTTTCCGAAGCCATCAACAGCGTGTCGCGATCCACCCAACCTGCGGCCGAGACATGCTCATCGAAGGTCCAGCTTTTTGGCTCGTCTCCGTCGCGGGTCATCAGGCGTTTGCCTATGATATCAAACCAGAAAAGCTGTTGCCGCTGCGGATGCCACAGCGGGCCTTCGCCCAACGCGCAGGGACGGTCGTCAAAGATGATACTCATCCGGCAGCCTCGTCATAGGCCGCTACGATTTGTCGGGCGCGATCAGCGATTTCGGCGACTTCCATGCCAGGCTTGTAGAGGGCGGATCCGATCCCAAAGCCGTCCGCACCGGCACTGATCCATTGACCGAAGTTTTCAGGCCCGGCGCCACCGACGGCAAAGACAAGCGTGCCTTTAGGCAGAACCGGACGCAACGCAGCCAAACCTGCCGGACCGGCCATTATGCCCGGAAACAGTTTCAACCCGGTTGCTCCTGCCTTGAGGGCGGCAAAGGCTTCGGTTGGGGTGTAAACACCTGGCCAGCTTTGCATACCCAAAGCGACCGAACGTTCGATGACCTCTGTATCATAGTTGGGTGATACCACCAGTTTGCCTCCGGCAGACGACACAGCGTCCACCTGATCGACCGTCAAAACAGTGCCTGCACCGATCAGAGCCTGGCTTCCAAAAGCCTCAGCCAACGTACCGATACTGTCGAGCGGGTCCGGTGAATTGAGCGGCACTTCGATCCGGTCGATGCCAGCATCAATGATGGCACCACCAACGGTTTCAGCTTCCTGCGGTTTCAACCCACGCAAAATGGCGATGATCGGACGGCTCATGCGGTTTGCCTTGTCATGTTTCGTGCCAGCGCCAGCCCGGCCAACGTGGCTTCGGTGGCGTTTGCAGTTTCTACGAATGCGCCTTGCTGTCGCAGTGCTGTTGCATATGTCTGAGACACGCCTTCCGCTCCAATGATGGCCAGTTGTTGCCCCAGCCAGTACGGCCGAGTCGCGGCCAGCTCTGCCCCGATCAACAACCCTGAAAGCTGCGATCGTGCAGTGGCTTTACCCACTCCTTGCAGCAAATCCGCCGCCCGCAGGCCAAAGAGGCGAGCAGCCAGCTGCTCGGGTTTGGACAACGTATCCGCAACCGCGTCAGCGAAGGCGTTGTCATCCCAGCCCTGACCTACAGAGTGTCGAAGCACTGACTGTCCGCATAGCAGATCGAACAACTCTCCTGTCATGAAAGTACGAAAGCTTACAACTTCTCCGGCGCTCACCTGTACCCATTTTGTATGGGTTCCGGGCAGACAGATGACACCGTCCCAGTTCTGACGCGCTCCCAGAAATCCAGCGATTTGCGTTTCTTCACCCCGCATCACATCCGGTGGGGTCGTCTGTTTCAGACCGGGTACGACAAAGGCCCGGATACGCGAGTCAGAGCCGGGAACACGGATCGGTGTATCCGGCAAAGGTTCAGACGGGACGGTCGAATAGGGTGCTTCTACCCAGCCTTGCCTCGCACCGACCATTCCGCAAGCGATCACGTCCACCGGCGCACCGGTCAACCAGTCTTCGATCAATTCCAATAAAGCCGCTTGAAAGCCGCCAGTTCCGACACGAGCCATACCTTTGTCAGATTGAGCATGGTCCAGCACATTGGCCCCTTGCATGGCCCAGACCCGCAAATGAGACGTTCCCCAGTCGACGGCGATCCAGTCTGTATTCATAACGTCACCCTGAAACCACAACGCCGCCATCGACAGCCATACATTGCCCGGTCATTGCATGGCTGGCTTTGGATGCCAGAAATAGTGTTGGTGCTATCATATCCTCGGGCTTCAGGTGTTCTTTCAGACATTGCCGGTCCAGATGCGCCGCCAAATCCTCGGGCGTGGCCCACATATCCAGCTGTTTTTGCGTCAATACCCAACCGGGAGCCAGCGCATTTACACGGATATTCCTTGGCCCCAGTTCGCGGGCCAGTGAACGTGTCATCCCTGTAATCCCGGCATTCGACGTCGTGTAAATTGGATAACCTGCGTTGCCCATCATATAACTGATCGAGCTGAAATTTATGATTGCTCCACCGTCTTTCATTTGTCGGGCCGCTTCCTGACACGCGAAGTAGTAGGCTTTCAGATTTACTTCAATCATCCAGTCCCAGAACTCGGTCGTGGTTTCCTCAAGCGTATGTCGTTGGTCATTGGCCGCGTTATTGACCAACACGTTCAGCGCGCCATGAGCCTCGGCGGCCTTGGCCATTGTCGCGTGCAGCAGTTCCGTGTTCGTCATGTCGCCTTGCATGAACAGCGGCGCGCGACCGTGCTTTTCGCGCATCTCTTCGACAAACCCGCTGGCGTCCGAGCGTCCGATGAAGGCCACGCTAGCCCCCTGAGTCATGAAGCCATCCGTCAGCGCTGCGCCAACGCCCGAACCGCCGCCGGTGATATAGACGGATGCCCCGTTCAGATCGTGGAATGTTGCTGGTTGGGTCATCAGTGGCTCTCTCTGGTCACAAGGCGTGTGTCTTTGCCAACAAGGAAATCGAGATCCGCACCCTGATCTGCTTGCAACACGTGGTCGATGTAAAGTTTCGCGTATCCGCGGGTATAATGCGGATCGTCCGGTTGCCACGTGGCGCGGCGGGCGTCCAGTTCCTTTTCATCGACCAGCAGTTCCATCTCGCCCTTGCTGGCCGAAATACGGATACGGTCGCCGGTTTTGACCAATGCCAGCGTGCCGCCCGCCTGCGCCTCGGGGCTGACATGCAGTATGACGGTGCCATATGCTGTTCCCGACATGCGCGCGTCCGAGATACGGATCATGTCACGCACGCCCTCTTTCACCAATTTGGCCGGAATTGGCATATTGCCGACCTCGGGCATGCCGGGATAGCCTTTGGGGCCACAGCCTTTGAGCACCAGAATGCTCTCGGGCGTGACCGGCAGGTCTTCACGGTCGATATTGGCTTTCAAGTCTTCGATATTCTCGAAAACATAGGCCTCTGCTTCGGTTTCCAGCAATGCATCTGTCGCTGCCGAAGGCTTCACGATGGCCCCGTCAGGCGCGAGGTTGCCACGCAGCACGCGCAAACCCGCAGCGGGTTTCACCGGGTCATTAAAGGGGCGGATGACATCCGTATTGAAACACTCAGCGCCTTCGGAGTGGGCCGAGATGTCCCTGTTCAGTACCGTTTTTGCCGGACGTAAGAAAGATATGAGTTCATTCAGCACAACGGGCACACCGCCTGCATAGCAGAAATCCTCCATCAGGTATTTGCCGGATGGCATGCAGTTGACCAGAAGTGGAATTTCGGACCCGATTTCGAAATCCTTCAAGGTCAAATCCACGCCAACGCGACCGGCCAGCGCCAGCAGATGCACCACCGCGTTGGTCGATCCACCAACGGCGGCATTGGCAAGGATGGCGTTCTCGAAGGCTTCCTTGGTCAGGATATCCGATGGTTTGAGGTCTTCATCCACCATCTCGACAATACGCTTGCCAGTCAGATGCGCCAGCGCCATGCGGCGGGCGTCGACAGCGGGCAGGGCGGCGTTGGTGGGCAGTGACATACCCATCGCTTCGACCAATGACGCCATCGTACTGGCGGTGCCCATGGTCATACAGACACCCGCACTGCGCGACATGCCAGATTCGGCATTCATGAAGTCCTGCAGGGTCATTTCTCCGGCCCGAACCGCCTCAGAGAACTTCCAGACATCGGTGCCGGAACCGATATCCTGTCCGCGATATTTGCCATTCAACATCGGACCGGAGCTGACAACGATTGAAGGCAGATCGACTGAGGCCGCGCCCATCAGTTGCCCCGGTGTGGTCTTGTCGCAACCACCCAGCAGCACAACACCATCAATGCCATAGGCACGGATCGATTCTTCGACATCCATGGCCAATAGATTGCGGAACAGCATCGCGGTGGGTTTCATCTGGGTTTCGCCCAGCGACATGACCGGGAATTCCACCGGGAATCCCCCGGCCTCCCACACTCCGCGCTTTACGCCTTCGGCCAGATCGCGAAGGCCCGAGTTGCAGGGGGTCAGTTCCGACCAGGTGTTGCAGATGCCAATAATGGGTCGCCCGTCAAAAGCGTGATCGGGAAAGCCCTGGTTTTTCATCCACGAGCGGTGGATGAAGCCATCCTTGTCGAGTTTTCCGTACCAATGCTGAGAGCGACGTTTTTTCATTTTGGCTTTGCTTTTCGTGGCTTAGGTTGATGCAGGCTTTTCAAAAAAGATGAAGTTCAGGCTGCACGGGCGGGGCGGCACCAATCAGGTAGCCAATCGGCATGGGCCGTTAGCAGATCCGTGACAAGATTGCGGATTTGCCGCAGGTCCAGTTCGGCGGCGGTGTGCGGGTCCATCATGGCGGCATGATAGACGTATTCTGGGTTTTGTTCGGTCAGTGCCCGAACTGTCAGTTCCTGCACATTGATCTGCGTACGCATCAGGGCAATCAACTGCGGCGGAATGTCGGTGACAACCGATGGCTGCACACCGTTGCTATCCACAAGACAGAGGGTTTCCACCGCCGCTCCCGTCGGCAGTTGCGGAATCTGCCCAGAATTGGGCAGGTTGCCATAAGCCGTGTAAGGCGTATTCGTGACGATCGCGTTCATCAGGTCGGCGGCAAATTCGTGGCTGCGCGTGACATCGATATTGCGCCCGTCGGTCAGGGTCTTGGCCTGTTCTTTCCACGTCTCGACCTGCTCGACGCATCGGGTGGGGTATTCGTCCAGCGGGATCGAGAACTCCTCGATCAAGTCCGTGCGTCCGTCCTTAATGAACCATGGGACGTATTCCGCCAGATGTTCCGAGCTTTCGGTGCAGAAATAACCGAGGTGGTTCATCACTTCGTAGCGAACCTTGTTGGGGCAACGTGGCATCAGAAGCGGCGGCTTGGGCAAGCGTCCGCTGGCATAGCCCTGCTGCAAGGCAGGATAAAGGTCACGGCCCTCATGTTCCAGTTTCAGAAAGAAGGCCACGTGATTGACGCCTGCGACTTTATATCGGAATTCACCTTTGGGCAGATCCAGATCATGGGCCAATTCTTCGACGGTGTTTTGAACCGAGTGGCAAAGGCCCACATGTTTCAGGGTCGGGAAGCGTTCAGCCAGCGCCCAGGTATTGATGGCCATCGGATTTACATATTGCAGCAGCGTCGCACTCGGGCAGAGCTGCATCATGTCCCGTGCGACATCCCACAGCACCGGAACCGTGCGCAGGCCACGCATGATCCCGCCAACGCCTAGCGTATCAGCGATAGTCTGACGCAAACCATACTGCTTGGGGATTTCGAAATCGGTGACTGTGCAGGGCTTGTATCCACCAATCTGAAAGGCGGTGATGACGAAATCCGCCCCATCCAGCGCTGACCGGCGATCAGTATGGGTGGTCACTGTCGCTCCTGACCCGACCGAGCGGATCATGGAGCGGGCAACTGACTCACTTTCTGCCAAGCGTTCCGGATCGATATCCATAAGCGCAAAGTGACTATCGGCAAGCGCAGGGGTCAACAGAGCATCCCCTACGATGTTCTGCATAAAGATTGTGGACCCGGCACCGATGAAGGCAATTTTGGTCATTTGACAGCTCCGAGGGTCAAACCCGCAATGAAGTGTTTCTGCATCAGGAAGAACATGGCTACCGGTGGCAGTGCGGCAACGATGGACCCTGCGCTCATCAATTGATAGGCCGCGCGGAATTGCGCATTGAAACTGGTGATGCCTGCGGTGACAGGCTGGCTTTCTGCACCTTGTGTCAGAACGACGGCCCAGAAATAATCGTTCCAGATGAAAGTGAAGATCAGCACGCTGAGCGCCGCAATCGCGGGTTTCATAAGCGGCAGGACCACGTACCAGAAAATGCGCCATTCGCTGATACCTTCGACCCGTGCGGCCTCGATCAGCTCAAAGGGCAGGGCGCGAATGAAGTTGCGCATGAACAGGGTGCAGAACCCGGTCTGGAACGCGATGTGGAACAGGACCAGCCCGGTCTTGGTGTTGTAGAGGCCAAGTTGCAGGGTCAGGTCGCGCACCGGCACCATCAGGATCTGGAAGGGTACGAAGTTACCGGCTACGAACATGAAGAAAATCCAGAGGTTTGACTTGAACTTGTAAATGCCAAGCGCAAAGCCGGTCATGCAACTGAGCGCCACCGCTCCGATTACCGTAGGAACGGTGATCAGGAATGAATTCAACAGATATCGCGGCATGTCCGAATTAAAGAAGACTTGTCCATAGTTGAACGCGCCCTCAAAGCTGGACGGCATTCCCCAGTAATTGGCATTGGTGAAGTCGGCGGCTGGTTTGACTGAGAATAGCGCAACCGCCAGTAGGGGACCCAGCCACAACAGAAGAGCCAATGGAAGCATGGCCTGATATGTGATCTGCGCCGCGCGGGGTTGTTTTTCGATAGGTTTGGGAAACATCTCAGTGCCCCTTCTCTTCACGATACATCGACCATAGGAAATAGGCGATAAAGCAGAGCATGATCAGGAAAAGGATCACGGCGATGGCTGCGCCATAACCCATACGGAAGCCGTATTCAGACAGGGCGACCTCGAACATGTAATAGGCCAGCACGCGGGATGATCCGAAGGGTCCGCCTTGGGTCATGATCGAGATCAGATCAAAACTGCGCAACGCTCCGATGATGGTGACAACGAAAGCGATGAAGGTAGCAGGGCGCAGTTGCGGCAGGATGATGTGCCATAGCATCCGCCAGCCTTTTGCACCGTCCAAGCGCCCGGCCTCGATCTGTTCCGGGTCCACTGCGTTCAGGCCAGTGAGGTATAGGATCATGCAATAAGCGGTTTGCGGCCAGAGGCCTGCGAAGATGATACCGTAGGTGACGAAACGCTCATCGCCTAATACGTTTAGCGGGCCGAGGCCGAAGAAACCGAGGAATTCGTTCAGCAACCCGAAGGTCGGATCGTAGAACCATGTAAACACGAGCCCTACCACGACCTGAGAAATAACGAAGGGGAAGAAAAACAGGGACTTATATAGGCGGATGCCCCAGACCGTCTGGTTCAGAAATAAAGCGATGAACAAACCTGCAGGAATTGCGGCCAGGTAAAGGACCAGCCAGATCAGGTTATTTTTCATCGAGATGTAGAAAGCATCCCGGTCCACCCATTCCCAATACAGATCCTCGTAGTTGCGAAAGCCAACATATTCCGCAGCACCTAAGCCATCCCACTCATACAGTGACAGGTTGAAGGACTGGAATACCGGAATAATCACATAGACCATGAAGAACAGCAGCCCAGGGGCCAAAAACAGCCATGGCGCGATGCGCTGTTGGTTGCGATGGAACCAGCTTTCCTGTTCTGGGGCGTCGGCTGCTGCTGTCATGGGAAACTCGGGTCTGTTGAAGTAAGGCTGGCTGAAACCCACCCTACGTATTAGGGGAACTCGGGCCGGGTTTTAGCCCGGCCCATACCTGATCAGTTATCGTATATGCGCCCGCGCGCACGCTCCAGTTTGGCCAAAATGCGATCCGCATTGTCAGGTTTGACCATGAACTCCTGGAAACCTTCCATGGACACTTTAGCCATTTCCGCAGGTGCGTCGCGATCCCAGAACTGGGCAACACCACCTGGGCTGTTTGACGAAAGCATTTCAAAGCCCTGTTGCAGGAACTTGTCCTCATCCACGGCGGATTGAGCGTTCACCGGCAATTGACCAAGGTTCGCGCCATTGTTGATCTCGGTTTGCTCATCCGCCGAAACAACGAAGCGCAGAAACTCGCGTGCTGCTTCTTTGTTGGATGCGTTGGCCGGTATGTGGAACGTGTCGGTCGGCGCATCTTCGGCCAGTTCAACATCAGGGTTGATTGCGACGAACTGATAAAAATCCAGTTGGTCGTCAGTCAGGCCTGCATCACGCAGCGGAGCCACAGCGAAGTTACCCATCAGGTAGGCCGCCGCCTCGCCATTGACCATGAAAGGCAGGGCCTCTTGCCAGCTATAGGTCTGGTGATTGTCGATGAACGCACCCATGTCGATCAACTGTTTCCAGTTGGCAAGGGTCTGTTTGACCCGGTCATCTTCCCAGCTGATTTCGCCGTTGGCCAATTGGTTGTGGAAATCGAAGCCGTTGGTGCGCATGTTCAGGTAATCGAACCACCCACCTGCTGTCCAAAGGAACTTGGTGCCAATGGTGTAGCAAGCACGTCCAGAGTCGACGATCTTCTGACAGTTGGCCAACTCTTCTTCCCAAGTGGTGGGTTCGCTCAGGCCCAGCTCGTCGAAGATGTCTTTGCGGTAGTAAACACCCCACTGATAGTAGGTATAAGGCACGCCCCATTGCTTGCCGTCGATGGTCATCGCGCCTTTGGTCGACGCCAGATTGTCGGCAATTTCAGGCTCCGCCCACAAGTCCGACACATCCTCGAACAAACCGGCCTCGACATAAGGCTTCATGCGGTTGGCCGCGTACCATGTGGCCACGTCCGGGGTGTCGGCAGTCAGGAAATTGCGGATCTGCGTTTTATAGGCTTCGCGGTCGATGACGGTGGTTTCGATCTCCAACCCCGGATGTTGCGCCCCAAAACGCTCGATCATCGCCTCCATTGTCGCGCGCGGCGCCGGATTTGATGTGTCCAGAAAAATCCTCAGCTCTCCGGTGAGCTCAGCAGCTGCCGGCACCGCCATCGCGGCGCCAAGCGCCAGCGCAGCGGTCGTGCGCTTGAAAGTTGAATACATGGTTTCCTCCCTGTTGCTCCCATGTGAGGTTCCAAATATTGAAACCGTGTTTTATATATTGAAAACTACACATCGACTCGGTTAGTGTTGTCAAGACCCTCGTTAAGACGGCGATGGATAAATGGAGGAGAGCTGAGACTCGTGTCAGGTGACGGAACTATAGGCAAAGCATGTGATGTGCTGGATCAAGTGGCGTCGTTTGGACGCCCCGTTCGATTCGCTGAACTTTTGGAAAGCAGCGAATTTCCAAAGGCCACCTTGTACCGATTCCTGCAATCCCTGACCAATCAGGGAATGCTGTCCTATGACCGCGACAGGCAGACATATGCGCCAGGGATGCGACTGGTACGGTTGGCCCATGCAGCGTGGACACAAAGCTCATTGGCACCGATTGCACGCCCGTTTTTGGACGCTCTAAGCCGAGAAACCGGAGAGACCGTGCATCTGGCGCAACTCGATTCAAGCCAAGTCCTTTACGTCGACAAACGTAACGCAGCGCAGCCAATCGAAATGTACTCACAGGCAGGCAAAGTAGGCCCAGCTTATTGCACGGGGGTCGGCAAGGCGATGCTGGCTTTTTTGGATGACGATGCGTTGGACAGGGCGATTTCCCAGCAAAGCTATCACCGCTTTACCGACAAAACTTTGACATCAGAGCAGTCACTGCGCGCTGATCTCGACCGGATTCGCAGCCGGGGATTTGCTATCGATGATGAAGAGCATGAGCCGGGCATCATTTGTATCGCCTGCCCGGTTCTTACGTCGAACGGCCGGATGCTGGGCGCCATTTCGATAACCGGATCCACCGAACGTATGGATTTCAATCAACTCGAAGCCTGGGTGCCTCGTGTACGGCGTGTGGCCGAACAAATCGGAACCGAGGCACAAGCTTGGCGGTTTCCCGAAACGCGCCCAAGTCCCAAAAACGACAGGATGCAAGTGACATGACAGGTGTAACTCTGAATCAGGCAATCAAACGGTACGGTCAGACTCAGGTCATTCACGGGATCGACCTGCAGATCGAGGACGGCGAATTCTGCGTTTTTGTTGGCCCTTCAGGGTGCGGAAAATCCACCTTGTTGCGGATGATTGCAGGGCTTGAAGAAACCTCGGAAGGCGAAATTCACATTGGCGCGCGCGACGTGACGCATATGGACCCGGCCAAGCGCGGCGTGGCGATGGTGTTCCAGACCTACGCGCTTTACCCGCATATGTCGGTGGCAGAAAACATGGGATTTGGCCTGCGCATGAACGGTGTCGCAAAAACCGAGATTGACCAGAAAGTTCAGGAGGCTTCGAACATCCTGAAACTTGATCCCTACCTCAAACGCAAACCCAAGGCCCTGTCGGGTGGTCAGCGGCAACGGGTCGCAATAGGCCGGGCCATCGTCCGCGGGCCGGAAGTTTTTCTGTTCGACGAACCCTTGTCCAACCTGGATGCTGAATTACGCGTGGAGATGCGGGTCGAGATCGCGCGCCTGCATCAGGAAATCGGCGCAACCATGATCTATGTGACCCACGATCAGGTCGAAGCTATGACCATGGCCGACAAGATTGTCGTGTTGCGCGATGGCCGGATTGAACAAGTCGGGGCGCCAATGGATCTGTATCGCGATCCTGACAACCGCTTTGTCGCGGGCTTCATCGGTTCGCCCGCGATGAACTTTCTGGAGTGTAATTTTGCCGACGGCCACGTCACCCATCCGGCGCTGAGTCAACCCCTGCCGGTTTCCGCGGCCGTTCCCCCGGGAATGACGAAAGTGACCTTGGGGATGCGCCCGGAACACATCCATATAGACCGATCCGCCGAGACCTGCACCGTTGACCTGACCGAAGCGTTGGGAGGCGTTTCCTATTCTTATTTGCTTGCGGCAAATAGCGACAAACTGATTGTCGAAGAACGGGACGACCAACGCAGTGCAATCGGCGACCGGATCGGTATTTCGATCCAGCCGGAACGCGCCATGGTGTTTGATCCTGAGACTGGGCAGAGGTTTAGATAAGTTTCGGCGCCCGAAGGATTCGCGGCTCTTGCGTGGAGCGGTCAGAACACCTACTCAAAGTAGAAAATATTTGTTTTGAGGCCTCTATGCGCATTCGCTTTGCCGCATTGATTGTCGTTTGTACGGCGGTTTTGCTGTCATTCAACACACCGTCGAAATCAGAAACGCATTACGCCAATCAGCGTGCGGTCTGCCAAACGGGTGGAGGGTCCGAAAAGGTAATCCATGCCTGCACAGCTTTGCTTAGTCGCAATGACGAACCGTTGGAGGCGCGTCAGGACTACTACGCCAAACGCGCGCAGGCACTGCATCGGATTGGTCAATATGAGCAAGCCATCGATGATGCGAACCGTGCGCTGGCCTTGGATTCAGAAGATGCCGTTACTCTCATCTGGCGGAGCTATTCCAGGAACGCCCTGGATGACACCGCTGGTGCACGGGCAGATTTGGATCGGGCGCAAGAGATCAGACCCGACAGCGCGTTTGTTTTGTTCAACACAGCAAAGCAGATGCAATCATGGGGTGAGTTTCCCTTGGCGCTGGAAGGGTATGAAAAGGTTCTGGAACTTGATCCTGACCATGAAGATGCCGGCGTTCGGTATTTGAATCTGCTATATGAGAATATGCCCCCCGAGGAGTTTGAGCATCACTTGGCCGAGGCTGAAACGAAATGGTCGGATCAAACATGGGCACATGGTGCGCGTGTCACATATGAACTGCGACACGGTTATGATTTGGAAAAAGCCCTGAATGCGATCGAGACAAGAACAGCGATGGCCCCGAATCCATCAGAAGACTTGTTGCTTTTTGCCTTGATCAACATGAAACTTGGCGATGAGAAAAAAGGGGTTGAGTACGTCGAGGCTTACGCAAAGGCAGAGGACAAGATAAGCTGGGGTGATGACGGTTATGTGCGCAAGATGGTTGATCGCATTTTCGGATATTTCGTCTTAGGCCAAAATTCAGAGTGGATATTCCGAAGTCACTTTTTTGCGGGACTGGGAAAAGAAGATCTCGCCCGTGCGGAATACCACGCTTTCCTTGAAACCGGCGGCCCCCACGCCCCAAAACTCCTTCTTGATATTATTGAGGGAGCCGGCGTGCCAGTTGACCCGCAAGCCCGAGCGGGTTCACCTGAACATCTTAACAAAGCAATTGATGATCATATCCACCATTTGGAGCAGATAATGGGCTTTTCGAACCTTGGTCCACAATCAGGTTGATCCCAAGCACCCAACCGCAGATCCTTCGCCCGTGGCAAATCGCGCGGGCATAGGTAATTGATTCCCAGTCCAACGTGATTTATGGGAAGCCCTGTCAAAACAGAGTCACCCAGGGGCGGTACCGTGATCGCGCCCCTCCCGCGCCGCGCATTTGCGGCCTCAACTCTTGGATCGCACGCCCCTGAAAGGCTTAAAAAAGGTAAAAGAATATGGCAGATAAATCGAACTTCGACATATTGTATACCATTGTAGACGAAGCGCCCGAACTGGCCAGCGCCTCGTTTCTGCCCATCATTCGCAAGTTCGCGTCTGCTGCTGGTGTGAGTGTCGGAACCAAGGATATCTCGCTGGCTGGCCGTATCCTTGCAACCTTCCCGGAAAACCTGACCGACGATCAGCGCATCACTGATGATCTGGCTGCGCTGGGTGAGCTGGTGAAGACACCGGATGCAAACGTGATCAAGCTGCCGAACATCTCGGCCTCGGTCCCGCAGCTGGTGGCGGCAATCGAGGAGTTGCAGTCGCAAGGATACAACATTCCCAACTATCCCGAAGAGCCGTCAACCGAAGAAGAAAGGGCGATCCGTACGCGCTATGACGCCATCAAAGGTTCGGCCGTGAACCCGGTTTTGCGTGAAGGCAACAGTGACCGCCGCGCAGCCCGGGCGGTTAAAAACTACGCCCAGAACAACCCGCATTCGATGGGGGAGTGGGCTTCGGACAGCAAAACCAAAGTATCCTCGATGCCCGGCAATGATTTCTATGCAAATGAGAAATCGGCAACCATTTCTGCTGCTCAGGCAGGGGACGCCAAGATCGAATTCGTCGGCAATGATGGCGGCGTCACCGTTCTGAAAGACGGTTGGCCTCTGGCCGAAGGCACAGTTGCGGACGCGACATTTATGTCGGTTAACGCGCTGTCGTCCTTCCTTGCAGGCGCCATTGAGGACACCAAGGAAGACGGCACCATGTTCTCGCTGCATCTGAAAGCCACGATGATGAAGGTCTCTGACCCAATCATCTTTGGCTATGCGGTCAAGGCATGGCTGGCTCCGGTCTTTGACAAATTCGGCGCTGAGCTGGACGCGCTGGGTGTGAACCCGAACTCGGGCCTTGGGGACCTGCTTGAGCGGGTACAAGGCAATGCCGAGATTGTCGCCGCAATCGACGCGATCAAAGGCGATCGCCCGTCGATGTATATGGTGGACAGCGACAAGGGCATCACCAACCTGCACGTCCCATCCGACGTGATCATTGATGCCTCGATGCCAGCCGTCATCCGTGCAGGCGGCAAGGGCTGGGATGAAACAGGTGCCAAGGGCGACACCAACTGTGTGATCCCGGATCGGTGCTATGCAACTGTATATGATGAAAGCATCAAATTTTTCAAAGCCAACGGTGCACTGAATCCGGCCACTGTAGGCGCGGTCGCAAACGTCGGTCTGATGGCGCAAAAAGCCGAAGAATACGGCTCGCACCCGACCACCTTCGAAGCGCCTGCGGATGGCACCATCCGCATTGTGCTGGCCAATGGTGAAACGCTGCACGAGCATGCGGTTGAAAAGGGTGATATCTGGCGCGCCTGCACCGTCAAGAAAGCACCGATCGAAAACTGGATCCAACTGGCAATGGACCGTCAGCGCCTGACTGGATCCGAGGCAATCTTCTGGCTGGACGCTGGCCGCGCCCACGATGCGGAACTGATCGAATACGTCAAACCGGCGCTTGAGGCCGCTGGTGTGGCTGACAAGTTCCAGATCATGGCTCCCCGTGAAGCAACCCGTCAGTCGCTGGAAACCATCACGGCTGGCAACGACTCGATTGCCATCACCGGCAACGTGCTGCGGGATTACCTGACGGACCTGTTCCCAATCCTCGAGCTGGGCACTTCGGCCAAGATGCTGTCGATCGTCAAACTGATGAATGGCGGCGGGCTGTTCGAAACCGGGGCAGGGGGGTCAGCTCCAAAACACGTGCAACAACTGGTTGAGGAAAACCACCTGCGCTGGGATTCGATGGGTGAGTTCTGCGCACTTGGGGAATCCCTGAATTTCCTGGCGGACACCAGAGGCAACGCGAAGGCAGGTGTTCTCGGCGCGGCGGCAGAGGCTGCAACTCAGGGCATTCTGGACAACAACCGGTCGCCCAGCCGGAAAGTCGGCCAACCTGATAACCGCGACAGCCATTACTGGTTCGCGCGGTATTGGGCCGAAGCTCTGGCAGCGCAATCTGGCGACGCCGACCTGGCGGCGGAATTTGCGCCACTGGCACAGGATCTTGCAGACAAAGAAGAGCAGATCCTGTCGGAACTGGCCGCCGCTCAGGGGCCAGCCGCAGACCTGGGTGGTTACTATCACACCGACCCGGCAAAAACTGCAGCCGTGATGCGCCCCAGCACCACGCTCAACGCAATCATCGGCTAATTGGCGTTGAAAGAACAGGCGCACCGCGCCCGTTGAAGACTACAGAAAAGGACCGGCACTGAGCGGTCCTTTTCTTACTTTTTGGGCTGGCCATTAATACGTGCGAAGACTGCAGCAATCTGCAGCTTGCCGCTTGGGCGGCATTACTTTGCCCTATGGTAAACAAAGTGAATGACGCAATGGGTTTGACGGTCCAGTTCTCAAAAATTGCTTTTCCATCAATGCTCTAAAATAAAAAACTGATTTTTTACGGGATTCCCCTAATAGCGCAATACTTCATTCCACTCTACTTATGTGGAGACACAGAATTTCACTGGTGAGGCCTCAGGGCTATATCACTCACTCAGAAAATGACCAGCATTTGGGGTGCTGGTCATTTGCATTTCTGTGAAAGATATCTGAGCCGCGAATGTTATTGCCTCTGAGGGTAGGGGCTTGACCCGGTTCCGTCATCATCTTGTCCCGGAACACCTCAGCCGGCGTCTTCCATCCCAGGCATTTTCTGGCCGTGGCATTGAGGCGGTCGCACATCATTTTCAATTCATGACCTGGGACCGCAGTAATGTCGCCTTGAAGGAAAGCCAGCGCCTGACCCTACGGCTGGTGTTCTCGACGGTTCCTTTCCGCGACGGAGAGGATGCGGCTGAGACCGAGGCGATCAACAAGATGCTACCGGGCTTAGGGCGCCCTGTACCAATCGAGATGGATCGCCGGAAAAAAATTTAATAGCCGCATTGAACAGGATCACCGGTCTATCAAACGTAGGACCACGCCATGTCGGGCTTCAAACCATTCGCTTGAACTGCATCCGAGTTGGCCGACATCGAACTGGTTAACATGATCCGCAAAGGTCAACTAATGCTTGGAATCTGTCCGTTTCGCCAGTACGTGGAATTAGCCGCATAATACGCAGGTACGGCATGATCTCTTCGGTCAGCAGGAAAATTCGTGACAGAACCGATTTGACGTCAACTGGCGCCAAGGCATGTAATTTCGTCAAGCTCGGGTATTAGATTGCGACACAGCCCCCAGGACAGATCGTTTTAAACCCGTAGGTTGATCGTTGTCTCTGTACCCGCTTCGGTTTCAATAAACCTCATCGACACGCTGTCAGCCTGTTGATCTGAAAGGCGGCGAAAGAGGCTATCATGCCTGTTTTCCGGATCGCCAGCCACGTAGAATTGTGTTGTCAGCAGTTCGATATCACCGTCAAAAACCTTAACGTGTATATGCGGTGTGCGGCCCGGGTACTTGCCAGGCTTGATAGTGCGGAAACTATAGCTGCCGTCCTCATCAGTGATGTCATGACCAAAACCTTGAAAGCCCATGTCATGGACCAATTTGCGATCATCCCCTGGGTGGAGGTACTTGCCATTGAGATCACACTGCCAGATTTCGATCCGATGTCTTGACCGAGGTGCGCCGGTTCTGTCCAAAATTCGACCCTTAAGTCTGATCACTTCGCCGCCGGCCTCTTCCACAAGGCCCATCACTTTTACCAGGTCGTTGTCTACATCCGACATCCGCATGGCTGGCGTTGGGTAGAATGGTCCTTCTGCGGAACTGGGAGTCATTCCCGCCGCGCCAGCAAGGCGTCCTAAGAATGAACCGCTTGCAAACGCGGCCATTCCAACCAAAAGGCGACGACGGATGGAGTTACTGGCTTTCATGGCTGGCTCCTTCGGGGTGTTCGGCGGCCAGAATGCCGCCACCATTTTTTCAGAACATTCCATTCCCGTGGGCGAAGTCCTCGGCCGCCGGGATTTCTTGCACTATATCCCAGTGTTCAACGATCTTGCCTTTATCATCGTGGCGGACAATCTCAATCACCGCGTTGCCCCAATCTGAATATTCGACCAGCGCCATCGTAAGATCTCCCTCGGAAATCGTCTGATGTACGGTCACATTACCGAGCGAACCGTCACTATCCTTGAAAAATCCGAAAATGGGTTCGGTACCATTCGGGACCCTGGGATTGTGCTGGATGTACTCCGCGCCAAAAAGCCGCTTCAGCGTTTCGACATCCCCGGCGATCCCCCGATTAAAGAACTTAACCGCGTTCATGGTATTGCGAGCAAGATCCATGTTTGAGACGTATTTGTTCACGTCTCCGCCACCATCGATCATGGAATTGCCGTTGGCGGTTTCTGATTGAGGAACTTCTTTTTGCATTGTGTCCCAATGTTCGACAATCTGCCCGTCCTGCAACCGGAAGATGTCACCAACGATGGCTGCCTTTTCGCCTAAAACCACCCGGGCCTGAACACCAACAAGATCACCTTGTGCAATGACACGCGCTATTTCACGCTGCGGTTTTAAATCGTTTTCTTTCATCCAGATCACACTATCGCGGATACCGTCACGCCCATCGCCGATGAACGGCGAATGCTGAGTGTAATCTGGGTGGTAGAGTTCATCGATCAATTCGACATTCTGGGCGTCGAAAACCTCGGTCAAAGCACGTAATATGATCGCCTTGTTTTCATCCGCACCAGCAATTGCAGGAGCGGTCAAGGAAAGGAATGTCACTGCAATTGCCACTAAGTGTTTCATGGTCTTTCTCCTTGGCTCTGGTCAAAAACTATTAGATGGGTAAGGTCTGTTAGCGTTCTAAGAATCTCCGCCAGTTCGACGATTGGTTGTATTTGCATGGGATCGACTTGCCGGCACACCTTGCGTTCTGACCAGCATGTCGATCAGTGCTTTTTCGCGTCCACCATGGTAGTAAAAGTACATCTTCCCGCGTTCTGCAGAGCTTCCGATACGGGGATAACGCTATAGCGCATACTTCCACAGGCTTCATAAATGATAGTGAATGTCGGCACCGTTTTCTCCAGTCGCTGCCGAGAATCTAGTGATCGCGCCATGTCGCGAAAAGTGATATTAAGTGAAATGTCTGTCAGCCAAAAGGTGACGATTGAAAAACGTAAACTTCAACCGGATCGGGTACTTTGTTGCTGTAGTGGATGAAGGCACGATCACCGGCGCCGCAAACGCGCTGAACATCAGTAAAGCCGTTGTTAGCAAACAAATTCTGAAACTGGAAGAAGAACTGGGCACGGCCCTTTTGCACCGAAACACGCGCCACATGACTCCAACTGATGCAGGCCTGCGTTTCTATGAACAAGCCAAGGCCGCACTCACACAAGCCGAGGAAGCCTACGCGGAGATCCAGTCCGGCAAAGCGTTCCCCGAAGGGCACTTTCGCCTGACCGCACCAGTGGATTATGGCACGTTGCATCTCGCGCCGTTATTGGCGCAATTCACACAAGACTACACAGGCGTCACCATAGATCTGCACCTTAGTGATGATCGACTTGATCCAGTGGAACACCACTTTGACCTTAGTTTCCGCGTCGGATGGCCGAGCGATTCCTCAAATCAGATGCGCAAAGTCGCGGAGTTTGAAGAATGGGTGGTTGCATCGCCAAACTTGGCCCAATGCGTAATAATGCCAAATGACCTGACCAAGATTTCGTTTATCGCCAACGCCGCCCTGAAAAAAGCGACAACGTGGCGTTTTTCCAAAGGCAGCGAAGTTCAGGACATCACTGTCAGTTCGTCCTTCAAACTCAACGCATCTCCGGCGATAAGCAAAGCCATCGCTGCGGGTAAGTGTTTTTCGGTGTTGCCAGATTTTCTTGTCTTCGACGATGTCGCTTCGGGTCGATTGGTCCGGCTTTTATCCGACTGGTCACTCCGATCAGGCGGCATATATGCGGTAACACCTCCTACAAAGCACAAACCGCTGGCCATTAGGGCTATCGTTGAAGTGGTAGCGAAATACCATCAGATCGGTTTGGGTCAGACCCATGATGCCAATTTAGACAGAGACAGCAGATCTTGAGGTGGTTGATTTTTTCAGTTTGGATCGATGCCACTTCAATACGTGGCAATCATCACGCTCTGAGTTCCTTAACTTTTGGCAGTCATGTGAAACACTGATGTGGCTTCGAGCGGGGCTCTGAAACGCGCGCGTTCGGGTCTGAAATTCGTTCACTGGATGATTTCCTAAACGACCCTCATCTTTCGCGGTTTCAGTCAAGACCAACCTGTCCAACGTCAGGCCAGACTCCGTCTTACTCAACCGCTCTTTTTCATTCCGGAGACGTTTTGCCGCCCTGAATTGGTCGGTTCCCGTTTCGCCCCATTGCTTTTGTCAACGGTGTGACGAACGCAGATTTAAGCGAGGCAATCGCCAGGAAGATTATGTTCGGTCAGCTGAAGGACTAACGGCACATTGCAGTCCGTTACGACAGGTACCCGAGGGTCTTCCTATATGCGATCGTTCTCGCCGCTGCTGTCATCTTCTGACTCTGAAAATCAATGTGTCCGGAACCTAGGGCAAAAAAATCGTCTCAATAGAGCGCCACTGTTCAATTGGAACGGACTTCGCGGAATGCACAATACTAATACCGTTGATGGCCAGTTCTTTTCCCAAATACTCGGACTTCAGTGCGACCTGCTCTTCGAGCATTTGGTTCTGGTTCAGATTTCCATATGCTAAACTTATGTGGGGAGAATCCAACTTGTAGGAACTCGGATTTGCGCGCCGTGCTGCCAATCCCCGCTTGACGTGAAGCTCTTCAGAAATCGAAACCGACAGGTATAGCGCCATAAAGTAACTCTCAGAAACCCCGACATCGCAAACTGTAACTGCGTTTGCATTGCGACAATCAGAAAATGTACTGGCCAATTCCCTGACGGCATTCAACTCGAGCTCAATATCTCCAACCAGGGTAATGTGTGGCTGGAAGACAGGGCACGAGTATTTTCCGGAAAGATCACTGATCTTAGCTTGCAGACATTTTCTGCTTTGGTCCTCAAATTCCAGCCAGATTGAATAGCCCAAATTTTTTCCTTTTGTGCTCATTGCAGCGCCACGGAAGAGGTTAGGATCGAGTTGACGCTGGCTTGTGCGATGGTGCGCTGGTGGCCCGACCAAAATCGCGCAAGGTAAATCGCGTTAAGCTAGGCTGCTAACCGCTGGTTTCCGAGAAACTTCATGGCCGCGGTACGATCAACAAACAAATCGATATTCTGGCCGGATTGAAGTGTTGAAATCTCTTGTGGCTGCAACTGAGCAATTATGTTCTGGCCGAAGAAGCTGCAATGGCAAAGAGCGCTGGAGCCCAGGTATTCGATAAGCTCAAGCGTGGCGTCAAAGTGCAAGTCATCACTATTATTTGCGGTCAATTTTAGGTTCTCAGGCCGGATGCCGTAAGTTTCTTCATTTTTGAGATCGGTAAATCCTTTGCTCACGAAATTCATGGAAGGTGAGCCCAAAAAACCAGCAACAAAACGAGTCTTCGGGTTTTCATACAATTCATGCGGCATACCGACCTGTTCGATGTTTCCTTTGTCCAGAACGACAATCCGATCTGCGAGGGTCATCGCTTCTGTTTGGTCGTGTGTAACGTAGATCGAAGTTGCGCCCAATTCGTCGTGCAGCTTTCTGATTTCAACGCGCATCTGGCCGCGAAGTTTTGCATCCAGATTTGAAAGGGGCTCATCAAAAAGGAACAAGCCCGTATCACGTACCATAGCGCGTGCCATGGCGACACGCTGGCGCTGACCACCCGACAACTGAGAGGGTTTTCTCTCCAGATATTGGTCAAGCTGTACAATCTCGGAGACCTTGGCAACCCGGTGTTGAATTTCGGGCTTCGATAAACCCTGGACCTTCAGCGCGAAGGCGAGATTGTCGAAGACCGTCATGTGCGGATAGAGCGCATAGTTCTGAAAAACCATCGCCAACCCGCGCTCTTTCGGGGGAAGGTTGTTCACGCGTTTGTCCTGAATAAAGCAGTCACCGCTCGTGATCTCTTCAAGACCCGCAATCATTCGCAGGAGCGTGGATTTACCCGAACCCGAAGGACCGACCAATACGACAAATTCCCCTTTCTCAATCGACAAAGAGATGCTGTCGATAACATTTACTCGGCCGTATGCCTTCCCGACATTGGAGAGTTCGATCATGGGATTACCTTTCAGGTGCGTTTATTGGCTGCAAGCCCGCCGATGTGCGCTGCTGCCGGAGTTGAGCCGCGAAGCTTAAGGCGCGCAGGAACGCGTTCCGTCGTCACCTCGATATCGTTCGAGGTAAGCCGTTCACCCAGGCGAGTGACGATCCAATTGGCGATTTCAAGCGGTGACTGGTGTAGGGTGGTTAGGTCAAAAAACGGAGATGAGGCCATTTCGACGTCGTCAAACCCCGCAACCATCAATTCGTCAGGGATACTCAGCCCAAGTTGGACGGCCGCCTCGACGACACCAAAGGCCAGGACGTCATTTGCGCAGAATACGGCGTCGGGGCGCTGCTCCTCGGAGAGCAATCCCAAGGTATACTCTCTGGCGGTCGCTTTGGAGCATTTCAGTATTGTCATCTCAACGTCGGGGCCAAGTCCTGCGCGGAACCCGGCTTCACGCTCGTCGTCAGAAAACGTTTTCCGAACGTGCCGAACGAACGTCGCCTTTCTGCTTCCGGCCTTTCTAAAGAGTTGGCCGATCACGCGGGAGGCGGAATGGTTGTCGGCCACAATGCAATCAACGCCGGGTGCGTCCAGCGTTCTGCCATACAAAATGACGGGCACACCAAGTTGAACAAATCTGTCGGCCGATTCTTTTGACAAGTGTCCTGCGGCGACGATCACTCCGTCCACCTGATAGTCCAAGGCAACCATCGCAGCGGGGTCATTTTCGCCGTAGTCCGCCGGAACCAACAGCAACCTCCTGCCGGTTTTTTGAAGGCCTTCGGACAGCGCTTCAACCAAGCGTGCGTCGAATGGGTTGTGAAGGCGCCCGACAACCAGTGCAACCAGATTGGTCTGTGAGCTCGTCAAACTCCTCGCCATCATGCTGGGGCGATAGTTCAGCTGTTCAGCGGCGCTCTTGACCTTTGCGGCAATCTCCGAAGCCACAGATGGCTCCTTTGAGAACACGCGACTCACAGTGGCGGCAGATACGCCAGCGAGGGCTGCGACATCTTTAATGGTTGATCGTTTCATACCGAATCTATCGCATCTCTAGAAATCGATTTCAAGCACTATTAGCGTTGTTTTTAGAGGTGTGTAGAATCTTCTTGCGAGTTTTAAGAAACCGTTTTATCACCGGTAGTCATGAAAGCCCGTGCCGGGCTAGAGGAGGAAAAATGACTTTTCACAAAAAAACTCTTGCACTAACGGCGGCCGCAGCGCTGTTGGCGGGCTCTGTATCTGCTGCCGACCTGGTGATCGCCGGACGCGATGGCGGGTATGCAAATGCACTAGCGCTGGCGGTAGAGGCGTTCCAGGCTGCAAATCCTGACGTAGAGGTTGACAGGCTGGAGCTGCCCTATGGCGGGCTGCTTGAGAAAGCCACAATTTCCATGCGTGAACAGGCCAATGCCTACGACGTTATCATGCTGGATGATACTTGGGCGACTGAGTTTATGTCACAAGGTTGGCTAGCGAACCTTGACCAGCTGGGGGAGGGTATCGACGAGGACTTTGTTGGCGCAGCCGTGGATGTATCGCGCTATCCAGTTGGCAGCGGCCCTTTGTATGCGGTGCCGTTTGTAGGTAATGTTGAGATGTTTGCCTACCGCTCGGACCTCATGGATCGGCCCGAATCCTGGACAGATGTCGTGGAGGCGGCAAAACGCGTCTCTGCCTCCAACGATGAGGTCTCGGGCGTAGTGTTTCGGGGCATAAAGGCAAATCCGATTGTAACCGGTTTCTTGCCAATTCTTTGGGCGCACGGCGCTAAAATCGTCGGCGAGGACGGCACGTCAACACTGAACAGCCCCGAAGCACTCGAAGCTCTGAACCTGTATCTTGAATTGAAGCAATACGCGCCCAAGGGTGTCGAAACCTACAATTCGTCAGAGGTTCGTGATGCGCTGATGCAGGGCACAACCGCCATGTCGATCGAGCTGTGGCCATCCTGGGCACCATCACTGGACGATCCTGAAAAATCACGTGTTCCAGGAAAAATTGAGGTTGTTGCGGCTCCGGGGCAAAACGTCGGTTCCAGCCCAATGCTGGGCTCTTGGCTGCTCGCCGTTCCTGCGGATGCTCCAAATCCGGAAATGGGACGCGCATTCATTGATTTCATCACCTCTGCCGAGTTCCAGAAGAAGCTGGCATTGGAAATCGGTCAGCCGCCAACACGTGCCAGTGTCTATAACGATGAAGATGTTATTGCAAAATACCGCTGGTACCCCAACCAACTGGCTGCACTCGAAAATGCCACACCTCGCCCACGCATCAAACAATGGAACAAGGTAGAGACCATTTTGGGGGACTACCTGCAACTTGCGCTGATTGGTGAACTGAGTGCCGAAGTGGCACTGGAAGAAGCCGACGCACAAATTGCCAAAGCCTTGCGCCGATAACTGTTCGACGTGAGCTAGGGCGCTCGGCCTCCTCCCGGGTTGAGCGCCCATTTTGTCAAGGAACTCATACATGAATAGAAACAGCGGAAAGCTGGCCATCGCACTTCTGACACCGGCTATCGTACTTTTCATCGCTCTGACAATATATCCGCTCGTTCGAGTGTTCGCGCTCTCGCTATTCGCTACTGAATACGGATTTGAGGGCGCACTATACGTAGGGTCCGAGAACTATTCGGATCTTGTTGCCCACCGGTTTTTCCGTACAGCCGCCTGGAACACTCTGGTTTTTGCTGTCCTGGCCACCGTTAGTGAAGTCGGCATAGGGCTTATGCTGGCATTGATGGTGAACGGGAAACTACCCGGGAGCCGCCTGGTCGTCCCGGCGCTGCTCATGCCTTATGTCTTGTCTACAATGGTTGTCACGGCGATTTGGCGGGCATGGTTCCACTACGACTTCGGATATCTGAACAATCTGCTGCGCGCTGTAGACCTTCCTGCCGTTGAGTGGCTGTTTAATCCCGATATCGCGATGCTGTCGCTTGTTCTGGTGGACACTTGGCAAACCGCACCGCTGACTTTTCTGATCATACTGGCCGGGTTGCAATCGGTTCCTGACGAAATCTACGAAGCAGCAGATGTGGATGGGGCAGGGGCGCGCCATGTTTTTTTTGGCATCACCCTGCCTCTTTTGATGCCCTATCTGTTTCTGGCTGCACTTTTGCGTAGCGTCGATGCCTTCAAAATCTTCGACAAGGTATACGCCTTGACGGGCGGAGGCCCGGGTCAAGCCACTGAAACGCTGTCCATGTATGTCTATCGCTTGGGCTTCAAGTTCTTTGACGTCGGCGCGGCATCGGCAGCAGCTATCATAATGGTCGCGATTTCCGGTCTGCTGGCGCTGATTTACGCCTTTAAGCTTGTAGGGGAAAAGTGATGATCCAGAAACGTCGCGACACAGTTCGGATCGGTCTGACTTATATTGTGACTGCAATATTTCTTGTCCCGATCATCTGGATGGTAACCACATCCGTTCGACCTCCGATCGATTATGTTTCCAAGTCGATTTCGCTGATACCATCGCAGGTTACGCTTGAGCACTATCAGGAGTTGATCCGGGGCGATCTGTTGGGCAAGGCTGTGAACAGCCTGATCGTCGCGGTTGGGACAACACTTTTGGCGCTTGGTGCGGCATTCCCTGCGGCCTATGCGCTGGTCAGAATCAGGTTCCCGGCCAAATTGGATCTGGTTTTCCTCATGTTCGTCTTGCTGGTCAAGTTGACGCCGCCCATTTCACTGGCCATTCCGCTGTACCAGGTTTTGCGCGCATTGGGATTGCTGGATACACTGCTCGGTCTGATCATTGTGTATCAGGTATACGCGCTGCCCTTTGCAATCTGGATGCTCTTGGGCTTCGTGCGGGATGTTCCGGTTGAATACGAAGAAGCCGCGCTGGTGGATGGAGCATCCTTGATGCGCCGCCTGCGATCTATCGTCTTGCCCGTCATGACGCCAGGATTGATCGCAACTTCGGTATTTCTGGTCATTCTGAGTTGGAACGAATTTGCCTATGCGCTTCTCTTCATCCAGTCACCTGAGAATTTCACGCTACCAACCTTCATCGCAACTCTGATCACCGAGGATGAGACATTTTGGGGCAAGCTGTCGGCGGTCGGCCTGCTTGCATCCCTTCCAATTCTGGTTCTGGTCGGCTTTGTACAAAAAGGCCTCACGCGCGGATTTGGCGGAGGAATCAAATAATGCCGGTAGTCAACAACACCAGATTTGAGCTGGCAAAAGAAATCGCCGTCGAAGCGGGTAAGCTTGCCGTCCAGATGCGCAAAGACCGTTCAGTCGGCTTTGCTGAACGTAAGTCGCATCAGGATTTTGTAACTGCCGCAGATATCGCAGTGGAAGAGTTGATACGGCAACGAATTCGCTCAGAATTTCCTGAGGACACAATTCTCGGCGAAGAAAAAGGCCTCGCGGGCAGCGGTGACTCAGTGTGGATTGTCGATCCAATCGACGGCACAACCAACTTTTTACACGGATTGCCTGATTGGGCGGTTTCGATTGGATATTGCTCGGGCGGGAAAATTGAATGTGCAGCAATCTTTGCCCCGGATGTCGCGATAATTGGTTCCGCTTGTAAAGGCCAAGGTGCGTTCCTCAACTCATGGCACACAGGTGTTTCAGATTGCGAAATCGCGGCTGACGCTCTGGTGTTGTTAGGCAGGTCAGCGCGCCACGGGGCCGAAGACTACGTTAATCAAATCCAGAGACTGATCAACTGCGGAATGGAGTACCGCCGAAACGGGTCGGCTGCTTACAGCTTGCTTACGGTCGCCGCCGGGCGGGCTGAAGCATTCTTTGAAGCCCACCTTAATCCCTGGGACGCCATTGCCGGAATTCTTCTTGTAGAGGAAGCCGGCGGCAAGGTCGACTTCCCTGCCTATCCAGAATTTATTGAATTGGGGGGAGCTGTTTTGGCTAGTAATTCCAGGCTTCATGACCTAACAAAAGCAGCCATCTACGGACGGGATGAATAAGGAGCAGGTTGCTATCAATGGCGATCTTGAATTTCATATTTAGCCTTGCCGGTGCAACGATGCTGCTTCTGTTTTCTGTACGCCTTGTGCGAACAGGCATTGAACGTGCGCATGGCGCGTCCTTTCAGAGACTAATGCGCACGCAAACCAACTTGGTTGGCGCAGCTTCGACAGGCCTTTCACTGGCTGTTGTCATGCAAAGTTCAGCCGCAGTCGCCTTGTTGGCATCAGGGTTTTTGGCATCGGGTTATCTTGCCTTCCCTACAGCTTTGGCAATTGTGCTTGGGGGCGATTTGGGATCCGCGTTGATCGTCCAGATTTTGTCTTTTCCGATCGGCTGGATTGTATCGCCTTTACTTGCGGTCGGAGGTTGGCTTGCGGTCAAGGCCGAGAATAGGCGGCTTCGCCAATATGGGCGGATCATCATGGGAATAGCGCTTATTCTCATTTCGCTGGGGCTATTACGAGAGGCTGTGAATCCCGTCCGTGACAGCGCATTTCTTCCGGCTGTCGCTTCTTACCTGCAGCAGGATTTGATAACTGGGTTCCTCGTCGGCGCAGCGTTGGCATTTGCCATGCATTCCGGGGTAGCGGCCATTCTTGTAGTTGTCACGCTTGTCCAAATTGGTGCCCTGTCGTTTGGTGCAGGATTTGCAATCCTTCTTGGCGCAAACCTGGGCAGTGGGTTTATCCCGGTTTGGCTTACGCGAGGAATGGACGTTTCAGCTCGGCGCCTTGTTTATTCCAACCTGGTGTTGCGTGGCGCTCTTTCGGTTGTCCTGCTGGCTATTGAGATTTCGACGCCGCTTCTGGCCTCGCTGAATATCGCGGCGATCGGTGAAGCCCAGTCGCTTATCTTCTCGCATATCGGTTTCAACGCTATTCTGCTTCTTCTCTCGTTGCCAGGATGCAAGGCAATCGAGCCCATTGCCGCAAAGCTTCTGCCTTCTGGAGATCAAACGTCTGGAAGCGCCGCAAAAATAGAACCTGGCTCTCACCTGGACCCAAACACTTTGGCAACTCCAAACCTTGCATTAACGAGCTTGAAACAAGAGCTTATTCGAATGTCCAGCCTGGTGGAGGCGATGTTCAAGCCGTCGATTGAAATATATCTGTCCGATGAACCAGAGCTTCGTAAATCGATCAGAGACATGGACGAACAGGTCAATGCGTGTTTGGCCGGAATTCGCGCTTTCGTCGCTTCCATTCCAAAGGATACCTACAAGAAAACTGAGGCGCGGTCTGCCAGAGACATGGTTGAGTATGCTATTCGGCTAGAGTCAGCGGGTGATGTGATTGCCAAAAGGCTTACTGATCTTGCGCAAAGACTTCATACAAAAAAATGGTCGTTCAGTGCGGATGGGCGTGATGAATTAGTCAGTTTGCACGAATCTATTACTGCAAACTTCAAGCTTGCCGCGAATGTCCTGATCTCTGATGACCCGGAAAGTGCCAGACTTCTCAGCCTGGAAAAGACAGATATCAAGCGTGCTGAGAGGGATAGCAGAAAGAAACACCTTAAGCGGTTGCAGAACGGTAACTCCGAGAGCTTCGAAACATCCGACATTCACCTCGAAACACTGCGTGCATTGCGAGAGATCAACAGTCACATATCCGCAGTGGCCTATCCCGTACTTTACGAAACCGGACAGCTTCTTGAGACGCGCCTTATCCAGGAAATGCCTCTTAAATCTAATGCCTCCTAGTATCAGGAAGCCAAATGAAGACCCTATCGAGTGGCCGTCATTGACGCACGCCGAATTGGGCAGGTGTATGTTTCTGCGATCGCAGCAATTTCCGGCACCCCGATAGGCGATCTGGATTTTAGCAGTTTCATGGTCCGTTCGCACAATGTCCTGCGAAAGGATATCGCCAAGATATCGATTCTGTGTTGAGTTCGTGAATTTTAGAATCTGACACCGCTGGGCGTAGGGGTTCAAATCTATTCACCTGGACCATGTTTCTTTTACCATAATCATAGTTATGCGCTCTTAGTGCTCACCAAGGTGCGCGCTGTACAAACCCGGTAAAAATTAGACTCCTATTTTGCGACTCAATCTTACGTGCTTTTGCGCTGGGAAATCACCCTGCTTGAACCGGTCGCGTTTACGTCATCCACGGTTGGCGCTACAACGCCGCTGTGGCTCTGGCTGAGGTTGGATGCAGTGACAGCGAGTACAATCTGTCACTGCCACAAGACACTTGAGATGGTCAGGAAGTTCCGGAATCAAGCGAACCAAAAGCAGTTATCGAAGCGGGCTCAGGAGCGCCGAAAGCAAGCCAAGAACAGAATATGAATCTGGGAAACACAGTGAAAAACCAGGGAATGACCAGCAATTCAATGAGCCGTAGAGTCCTTCATTTTCCTTTTAAAATCAAAGTGGTGCGGGTGGAGGGACTTGAACCCCCACGCCTTGCGGCGCCAGAACCTAAATCTGGTGCGTCTACCAATTTCGCCACACCCGCAGCCAAGCGCATTAGCGCCGGAATGAGGCGTTCAATAGCAAAGCTTGCTTCTAAGTGCGAGAGCTAAATTTCGAGGAAATCAAAGTTTATGACTTGCCGACTATTTGCGCGGAACACTACAATAAATCTTGGAAGAGGACAGTCTGACAAATTGTGAAGCAACGGCGAAACAAAAGTCGCCAAGGACCCCCCTCAGATCCAACGTAGATCACCTTGAAGGCACTGATATGGCGTTGTTTCTCAGTGTTTTTCAGGTAACTGCTTGACTCAATCCAACCGTACTAAAACGCGTTTACGTTGAGTAACCTCCTAAGCTACAGGTCAAATTTTGTGCTGACAAATATCTGGAAGGAGCCAAGACGAAACGATCCAGAGTTTTTGGGTAGATCCAGCGAACAATCGCGCCGTTTTTTGGTGAATAAACTTGGGCACATTGCCCCATACGTTACATTCAGCGCACTCTACAACCTGTGAATCTGAAGTGCCTGATGTTGCTTCACAAAATCTGGACCCAGCAGGAATTTGATCTCGAAATCAGTCGAGTCTTCAAGTAAAGACTACCCTTGTTTTTGCTTATAGCCGCCTCAACGGCTCTTCCCTGAATTCCTGTCCGCTCTCTTCACAGCCTGCGGCTTCCGCTTCACAATACCCGCATTGGTTGAGGCATTCTTATGTGCTGACCACCACATTGCCGCCACAATTCAACCGCTAAAAAATCTTATTCGCGCCAAAATAACACCGCCTTGAAGGTCCTTGTTGTTCACTAGGAGTTAATGAGTCTTTTTGCCGCTTTGGCACCTGTACGAGTTTTTGCTCAACTCCAATACAAGGCTTTCTGCTGTGACCGATCTGAATCCCTCCGCTGCTGCCGAGCAAGACGCTGTCTTCTTTGCTCGTGAGAGCTTCCTTGGTGAGCTCAAGACTCTGAATCGCGACCATCCGAATACAGGCTTTGGTATTTCGCTTCGCACCCACTCTGGTGAACACTATTTGCTGGCGAATGCGCGCATGCCCTTGCCCGCCGCCAAGTCCGAAGGCTTCCCGACTGGGCGCCGTGTTGCGTGCCTGGAAAATGGTGACCGCTTCAGCTCGATTGAAGTTCTGGCCGACTCCAAATCGTACGAGACCATTTCCCCTCGGGCCGAGGCTGAAATACTGGGCAATGCTTTGGACCTGATCGCTCGCATCGACACTCTGACAAGCATGCCAGCAGGCCGTGTTGCGCACGCACCCCAAATAGCTGCAACGGGAACCGGAGGTTAAGCATGGCGCGCAACGATCACCTTTTATCCGTCGGCAACGAAGCACTGGCTCCGATGACGTCAACCATGGCTTCTCTGACGGCACAGATTGATCAACTGACTGAGGTGGCTGATGCGCGCTCCTCGGCACGGCTGGCAACTCTCAAAACCCGGATGGAGAACTTTACGGCCAGCATTACGATGGTGGGTCAGGTCAAGGCCGGAAAATCATCGATCGTCAATATTCTAGCCGGGCGCCCTGCCCTGTTGCCTTCGGACGTCAACCCGTGGACTTCGGTGGTTACGACTCTGAACATCAATACGCGCCCTCCCGGCGATACCAAAGCCAAGTTTACATTCTTTGAGCAGGAAGAATGGGACAACCTGATGGTCGGCGGCGGTCGTCTGGGTGAATTGGCCAATCGCGCCGGCGCGGATGATGAGATGGAAGACATCCGCCGTCAGATTGGTGAGATGAAAGCCAAGTCAGAGGAACGCCTTGGCAAGCATTTTGACCTGATCCTGGGCCAAAGCCACCAGTACGATCATTTCGATGAAGAGTTGATTCAGCGCTATGTTTGCCTGGGGGATGAAGACGATCCCGATATCGATCCGAAAACAGGCCGGTTTGCGGATGTCACGAAGTCCGCCGAACTGTACATGGACATTCCGCAATACCCGGTTGCACTGAAATTGTGCGATACGCCGGGTGTCAACGATACCTTCATGGTGCGCGAACAAATCACCCTGCGTAGCCTGCGCGGTTCTGAAGTCTGCGTTGTGGTTTTGGCCGCAAGTCAGGCCCTGACAACCATGGATATGGCTCTGATGCGCATCATCGCGCAGTTTGAGAACCGGCAGATCATCTTGTTCGTCAACAGAATCGACGAGCTTTCCGATCCTGTAAACCAGGTGCCCGAAATCCGTGACCGCATTCAGGACACGCTGAAACAGAACAATATCGACACCAACACCAGCGTCGTGTTTGGCAGTGCCCTTTGGGCCGAAGCGGCTTTGACGGGAAATCCGGATATTCTGACTGAAGAATCGCGCCAGGCTTTGAATACTTTTTATCTTGCCGCCGGTTTTGGTGATCAGGCAGCCTCGCTCGACAAGATCTGGGCGCTTTCTGGCCTGCCCGATCTGTTGCTGGCCATGAACGAGCGTATTGCAGAAGGTGCCGGAGCGCGCCTGATGGACCGCGTTCGCCATCGGGCCCGCAACATCGCCAGTCAGATTCGCGCGACAGCGGTCGCCAAGAACCTGTCTGAAGGCGAAGGCGTTGCAAGGGATTTGGACGGTGTTTCGCCAGAAGATGCGATCAACACGGTGTCGGCGGAATACGAAAAGAAAGCGACCGAGTTGACAAATGCGTTGCGCGACAAAGTGTTGGAGCGTCTTAAGTCAGCCGAGGCCAGCTTTGTAAAACGTGCAACGGACTCTCTGATCGCGCATCTTGAAAAAAATGGCGAACAAGGCACGTGGCAGTACGATCCCGCCGGACTGAGGACATTGCAAAAGGCTGCATATTTCAGCTTTGCCCGCGCCATGCGTAAGGATGCCGGGGCGTTGTACTCAACCGCTGCTGCGGACGTTGAGGCGCTTTATCACAAGATTCTTGGCAACCATCTGGGCGAATTCAGCATCGAAGCGCCTATTGTTCCCCGTGTGCCACCGCCTCTGGGCATCGGTCGGACAATCGCGCTGGACTTGCAAAGCACCTGGTGGCGACGTTGGTGGCAGCGCAGAAAAGGTTTTGAAGCCTATGCTGCGGATTACACGCGCCTGATCGCGTCCGAGGCAAATTCGATCACCAAGGATATCGAGGAAAACCAGATTGCTGCCGTGCTGGAAAATGTCCGCGCAATCCTGACGGACTTCATGCGCGAGCAGAAGGAAACCTTGTTGAGCATCTCATCCTCTGCCGACAAAAACGCAAGTCAGACTGCGGCGGCGATGGCGGGACTGCAGCCTCAGAAATCCAAAGATGAGATTCTGGGTGACATCCTGAAAGATCTTAGCAACGAAGCGGCATAAGTAGAAAAATGGCAAAAGACACACAAACACGCTTTGTTTCTCCGAAGGCATGGGAACGCATCGAGCAGTGGTCCCGCCGCAAACCGGTATTCGCTCTGATGGGCGAGTTCAGCGCTGGCAAGTCTACGTTGATGAACTTTTTGCTGCGAACGCAGACCTTGCCGACGCAGGTGACGGCAACTCAGTTGCCGCCGGTTTGGTTCAGCTGGGGTAATCAGGCGCCCTATATCAAACGCCATGACGGAAGCGTTGAGCTCATTGAGTTGGATCAGCTTGAAACTGTCGGCGTCAATGACGCGCAGTTCATCCGTATCTTCCTTGAAGCCGATATTCTGGAAGCAGTCGATCTGATCGACACCCCCGGCATTTCGGACCCCAAGATATCGACCGATGTATGGCAACGCGCGGTGGGTCAGGCTAACGGTGTCTTATGGTGTACACACGCAACGCAAGCGTGGCGCGAAACCGAACGCGCGACATGGGTTTCATTGCCTGAGCGGTTACAACACAACTCTTTGCTTTTGGTGACGCGGGCAGACGCCTTGAATCTCAAAGACCGTCAAAAAGTACTGCGCCGTGTTAACCGTGAAGCCGGACACTTGTTCAATCGGTCCATCCTGTTCTCTGCGCGCGATGCGATTACAGCACGGGACAAGACAGGCGATGCTGAAATGTGGTCGCGCAGCGGCGGCGGCAAGATGATCGACAGCTTCCTGGAGATCACCGAACAGATAATGGACAATCGGGCGGATCAACTGGCTCGGTACCAGATCGACAAAAGCCAGACGGACGCACCCAAAGTTAAGCCCTTGCGCCCTGCCCGCTCGTCAAACGAACCCAAAGTGCAGGAAAACCAACCCGAAGTCGCACCATTGAGACTGGTGAACCCGCTGGAGGCCGAAGGGCGGTCGAACCCTGAGGACGCGGCAGTTGTTACCAGCTTCCCGGTTCGACCTGCTCGGGTCGAGCGGCGTTCTGATGAAGCTGAGCGAGTTCGGATCGATGCGGAAGAGGCTGAACGACTCCGAGCGGAAATGGCGTCAGAGCCAGTGCCGCTTCCAGTTGAACCTGACACAAGCGATGATCTGCGTACTTTCTTCAAAGATACCTCGAACGACCCTCTGGAATTGGCGAATGTCGCGCGTTTGGAGGAAGAAGATGAATTCGACTTGTCAGCTGACGCTGATCTGGACGACGAAATTGACAGCGCACCGAGTGACTTAGATGATGTAGAAATCGGCCCTGCGCCTCTTGCGGCTGTTGACAACTCAGATGATGTACTCGCTTCGCTGAGCACTTCGTTGCAAGAATCCTCGATTGAACTAGACGGCGTGGAAGAGGCGCCTGAACAAAACGATGCGGCTGAAGGTCGTGGCATCGAAGTCTCTGTATCCTCGATTACTGCTTTGATGGCGGCTCAACCCGGCAACGATGTCGACGACTATGAGCCGGAACCCGAAACCAGTGGTTTGATTGAAGCCGCCGCCGCCGAACAGGTTGATGCAGTCGACAGAAATGTTGCGACGCTTGGTGATCTGCCGGAAGTTGCGGTCGGATCACCGCTCAGCGCGTCGGACATGTGGCAGGAAATTTCGAGAAATGAAGACTTGCCCCAAGATACAGACGGGCTCAAAAACGTGTTCAAAGCTTTTCTGGCCGAGTTTGATCAGATCGCTCTTGAACACAATGCAAAGCAGACCAAAGAGGCGCTTCGATCCATTCCGAAAGCAAGAGAAAACAGCAGCGCAGAGTGGCATGTATTGTAGGGGCAGCCGAATCGAATTATTGAGCAACACACCAATGAAAACAAAGGCTTAGATGTCTATCCAAAATGCACTGAATACCGCCATGGATACGATACCCGACTGCATTGCAGCCGGGTATATCGACATGGAAACAGGGATGCTGTTGGGCAGTTGTATTTCTGATCCTGACTGCGAAGATTCATTGGGTACTTTGGCAGTGGCAGTAGCCAATCTATTTCAAGGGCAAGGGGTTGCTGCGTTTAAATCGCTCTTGCGTCAGGCCGGCAGTGCAGACGAAGAAAACACTGGGTTTGGGGAAATCGCAGTTTTTTCGAAAGATAGGCTGAACATCTTTTTGCGGACCAAGGAATATCCTGACCATGTGGTCTGCTATATCTGTCGCAACAGCGCGAATGTCGGGCTGGCGCTCACAAAATCACATCTCAGTCTGGGGCCGGTCGCGGCTGCAGTTTGAACGGGACCAGAGGGGGTCACGGCATGATGGACACAAACATTCTCGACTTGCTTGAAGATATCGGACGGTCTTCGGTCGCTCGGCTTTCTCCGGCTGTGATGATTGCCGGAGAAACTGCAAACGCCCGCCGTACTGCGGTGTTGCGGGCAATACGTGGCACGGTTTTACCTCGTCGGTTGGAATTCACCGCCGCAAACGGGGATTGTCTGGCTATTGAGGTGAACAGCTCTCGGATCACGGATGTCTTCAAAGTACCGACGGGTCAGATTCCGGACTTTGAAACGGAATCCCGTGTCGAACTGATCGAGAAGCTGGCTGGATTGGTATCCGACATCTCCACATCGCCTGCTCCGCTTGAGTTGATGTCGGGCAAGCCAGACACAGCGCTGGAAGCGGATGATGTTGGTGTCACGTTCAGTGAGATCGAGAACGCCTGCGCTGCCATAGAGCTTTCTTCCGAGCCGATTGTTTCTGTCGTCCCGACGGCAGAGAAATCTGCAGAAGACTTTCCGCCAACCGAGGCAACACCGGATACAGCGGCAACACTTTCCCGACGTTTTTTTGATGCATCGGACCGCTTCGCCATAGGTCGCGTTTTTGTAGACAGTACTGAAGTAACCGCGCCCCTTCTTGAAGGCATGTGCAAGCCCACTGAGGGGATGCATCCCGACCAGAACGCGCTTGCGCGTTTCGCCGCTGATCTTGCTGGCTGGGACAACGACTCTCAGGAAGAGAGTGAAGGCCCGCAGTTGATCGTTATGAGGCCGTCGGGTGGAAAAGGGGCCGGTCTGGCCATTTTAAGTGACCGCGGTCAGATCGCGGTCGCCATCCACGAGACCCGTAAATTGGGAGCGGTTGTCAATCTGTGGACCTCTTTGCAGGAGGCACAGGAATGATTGCCTCCGTTGAATTCAAATTTTCGACTACCTCGATCTGTTTATTTATGTAGCCAGGGTAATGAGTAATGAGTGAATTACATCGCCGCGAACTTATTCGCATAGCAGAAGAAATGAACGGGACAAGCAATGATGAAACGCGTCAGTTCATTTCCCGCATCATTGGTGATCTTGACAATCTAAAACCGTCTATTGCCTTTGTCGGGCAAATCAAGGCGGGCAAGTCGCGCCTGATCAACGGCTTTACCGGTCAGGCGGAATATTTGCCTTCGGATGTAAACCCGTGGACGACCGTAATTACCGATATGCACTTCGGGCATCCATCCGGCAGGACGGAAGGTGCCGAGTTTCATTTCTTCGACAATTACCAATGGCAATCGCTGATCGCCGAGGGTGAAGAACTGCGCAATATGTTCCCCGATGACGAGGACAGCTACAAGCGCGAGATGATCGAAGAGCAGGTCGAGGCCATGAAAATCCGGGCGCGTCGGCGTCTGGGCGACAGCTATGAACAGCTGTTGGGTCAACACCATGATCTGGACGAACTGACATCGGATGATTTGGCTCGATACGTTTGTGCCGGGGATGATCCCACAGAAGACGGTGCGCTGGATCCGGGCAGTGATCGGGGACTTTACAGTGACATCACTCGCAAGGCAGAAGTCTATTTTGACATCGGCCACTTCCCTTTCCCCCTGACGGTTACAGACACGCCCGGCGTAAATGACCCGCTGCTGATCCGTGAAGAGATTTCGCGGCAGTATCTGAAGGAATCCGATTTCTTTGTGGTAGTCCTGTCCGCGCATCAGGCTCTGTCGCGCGCGGATCTGAAACTGTTCCGGTTGATGCAAGCGCTGGAGCTTGGCCAGATTGTTGTATTTATCAACCGTGTGGACGAATTGGGCGGCGGGGCTGAAGACGCAGCCAAGGTGCATCAGGATGTCCTCGACGGGCTCGAGAAGGCATTGGGCAACTCGAATATCGACGTTCTGATGGGCAGCGCGCAATGGGCGCACTATGCGCTCACTGGAGATGAAACCGGGGTGAACCACGATCATGTTCTGGCGTGGCTGCGCGCCCACCCGGAACAGATGCAGCAATATCTGAACGGTGTGGCCGAGATCAAACAAGGTCCGGGACCGATCAGCCGAGAAGCTGTTCTGCGCTTTGCTGCAATGATCGCGTCGGGCCTGCCGGATTTGCGTCGTCATGTCACTCAGGCTTTGACGGACGGGCCGATCAACGAACAGTTGCGGATGGCATGGCAGCATCTCGACAGTTTCGCACGAGGGGAGCTTGAGCGATCCCAGGTTCATTTGCGTGCGCTGCAAGATGAAGATGGCCCAGATGCCAGGAGTGCCGATGAAAGCGACAAGACACTTGGCGAGCTGCGCAACCTGATTACTGACAAAACGCAGGAAATCACGCGTGACATGGACGATGTCCTGTCGAACCTGCGCGGCGTCATGGATGACACGGTCGCTGAATCCGTGTCTGCCGTCGTGCGTGGGCCGGATGGCCAATCACCTCTGCTGTCAAAAGGTGGCGAGACCGAACTCAATTTTACACCATTGCGCGAACGTATGCGTGAACTGGTACAGGGGGCAGCGCAGGTAGTTCGGCAGCGAATGCTGAGCGAGCTTTACGCGATTGACATGCAATGCAATGCCGCTTTGCGGGCTTTGCCTGGGTGGCAAGAGCCGGTCGATAATCGCATGAACACCAGCGCCGTGCGATGGTTCCGTCCGGATACCACCGCTCTGACCCGTGGCATTACGGTTGAGTTGCGTGTAAACTGGCTCTCGCGTCTGATCTCGCGCAATAGCGTTGTGGCGCGCGCCGAACGAATGATTGTGCAGGAGTTTGAGTTGATTGGTGATGATCTGATCGACACGACACGAGACAATCTGTTGGAACGGCTGAGCACGGTTCTGGATCATTATGTGGCACTGCTGGCTGGCCATCTGGAGCACCGATCCAGCTCAGGAGAACTGAATGCCCAGGCCGAAGCGCAAGGCGCATTCGACAGAGCACGCCGTATTGCAGATGAGCTGGAGACGGTTTTTGGAACAACCAATGCGGATGAAAGACAAGCAGAGGCTGCGGAATGATTGAATTTCCCGGAACTGAACAGGAAGTGCGCCAGCTGGAGCGTTTCCTGACCGCAACTGAAAATCTGACGCCTGACGCGGCGTTGGAGGATATGCGCGCGCGGGCTCTGGCCCATGCCGAACGTCTGTCAAATGCGGTCAACATCGGTTTCGCCGGGGAATTTGGAGCTGGCAAGTCGAGTCTGGCGAACATGTTGGCTGGAGCGGATATTCTTCCAACAGGTCCACAACATCTGAAATTGCCGCTTGTGATCGTCGCCTACGCGGACACGCCCGAAACGACCGTTGGTTGGTGGGGCAGAGAGCCAAAAACCTATTCGGGCATCGCGCTTGAAAAAGCGGCCGCAGAAGAGCCGGATTTCATCTCAGTCGGTATCAATACACCTGCGCTGAAGGAAATCTCGCTGTTTGATCTTCCGGGGTCGGGAGCTCTTGATGATACGTATAAGCCGACTTTGGATTTGCTGAAATTCGTCGATTGCGCCATCTGGTGCACCAATGGAACAAACGCCTGGCGCGAGACAGAGCGCCATTTGTGGTCTCAGGTGCCATCCGAACTGCGAGCCAACAGCCTGCTGGCCGTCACACATGCTGATCTGCCACCGGTGCAGGGCGCATTGGATCGCGTCCTTGCACGGCTGAACAAGGAAAAAGAAGGGATGTTCCGCGCTGTTGTGCCAATTGGTACTCCGGTCGCGGTGCGTGCCATGGCACAGGAGCCCGAACCTGACTTTGCTCTTTGGGAAACCTGCGGTGGCCAGAGCCTTGCCGAGCACGTCCTGGATGCGGCTTCTAACCGGCGTCGCAGCGATCTCGACGCCGCTCGGAAGGATTTGCAGAAGGAACTCGTGCCGTACCTCGAAGCACTGCAGGGCCCGGAGCCAGCGGTTGTTTCGAATGACACAGCGTCGATGCAGTCAACGCTGGGGTCTGCCCTGCCCCCGCTGAACAATCCCATCCTCGAGGATTGGCTGGCTGCGATCGCAAGCATCTATGAAGATTTGCGTGAAACCTCTGACATCGAACCGGCAGCCTTTTTGAACAGCTGTCAGGAGATTGTCGAAGATTTTGCGGAACGGCTGGAACAAGGCGGTGAAATAGATCCCGACGCTGATTGGATTCCGGCAGAGTTCGAAAAAGCGACGGACTTGCTGTTACTGCTGCAATTCGAAAGCGGGGACGCACCGCTGAAGGACGCAATCAGCATTCTGGCGCAGCTGGGCGACAATCTTGCCTGGGCTGGCAGTACTGTTGCAGCGGCGCAGCCCAAAACCGGAACCTGACGCTTTCCCGTCAAGATTGTGCAGTATCGCAGCGATTCGAAGGGCCGAGGAATCGGCCCTTTTATTGTTTCGAATTTGTGGACCAAAACACTTGATTTTGGGTTTCAGTTTTCAATTAATCTATATCGTTAATCTATATGTGGTATTATAGACTGCGCCTTACACCACATATGACATTGTGCGTAAAACGATCCATAGTGAAGCCATCAGGCGGCCCCAATAAAGTCAAATTTGAAACGTCTAACCGTTCTCAAGTGTCCTGCGGTTGTTTTTGGTTGTGAGTTCGTGGGCTGTTGGCCCGATTTTCCTAAGCCGCAAAACGAATAGAACGGGCGGATTGAAATGAGCCACAACCAGGCTGTCGGTGCGACGCACGACGAACCAAAAATTGAGGGATTGCAGCCAGGCGCAAAACTATTGCGCGGGCAGTATGAAATCCTCCGTTATCTCAGCAACGGTGGATTCGGGATCACCTATCTGGCCCGCGACAGCCTGGAGCGGGACGTTGTGATCAAAGAGTGCTTCCCCGGAGCGCTCTGCCGCCGCAACGGTGATCTGGTCGAACCAAATGATTCATCCTTCAAGGATGATCTGCGCTCTATCATTGACCTCTTCATTCAGGAAGCGCGCAATCATGCGCGTCTGGTACATCCCAATATCGTAGACGTACATCAGGTGTTCGAAGACAATGACACCGCGTATATCGCAATGGACCTCATCCGTGGTTGCGATCTGCTGGACTACGTCGAAAACCCGGAAAACGACGGTGGGCCTGACTTCATTGTTCAGGTCACCGAAAAAATGCTGTCTGCGGTATCGTTCATTCACCAAAGTGGCATGTTGCATCGGGACATTTCACCGGACAACATTCTGATTGATGAAAACGGGGATCCGGTCCTGATCGATTTTGGAGCCGCGCGTGAGCAAGCGGCAAACAAGTCGGCAGCTCTGTTGACCTTGCGCGTCATCAAGGATGGGTACTCGCCACACGAATTCTATGTCCGGGGCGCCGATCAAGGCCCCAGCAGCGACCTCTATGTTTTGGCGGCCACTCTCTATCACGCGATCAGTGGCGAGCGCCCTATCGACGGTCAAAGCCGCCTGAATGCATTCAACAACGGCCAGGATGACCCCTACACACCACTGGCCGGTCGGTTCGAAGGATACCCGGAAGGGTTTCTGGAGGCGATTGACAAAGCGATGGAAGTGCACGCTACGGATCGCCTGCAATCTGCACTGGATTGGTTGCGCATGTTCCGCGGCCCCGGTGTCATGTTTGATACATTCGCCTATCGTCCTGTGTCCGTGATTGTTGGCATGGACCGGAAAGACAAAGAGGAAGAAAAGGCCCGGATCAAAGCCGAAAGCGAAAACGCAGAGGCCGTTGTAACAGCCTTGTTGGCCGGGAACTCGGACATTGTTCTTGGCAACGAAGACAAAAAAGATGACGATCTGGCCAAAATCACAACGAAAGACGATGCGCCGGTCGCTGTCGATACCGTGGTTCAGAGCGGATCCGGAGGCAGCGGCAAGCTGTTCGCTGGTGTGGCCGTTGTTGCAGTTGCGCTGGCCGCTGGTGGTTTCTTTGCGATGTCCGGCGACAAGACGGAAGAACAGGCAGAAGCACCCGTGACGCAGCCCGCAGTGGAGTTGCAATCCGCTGAGACAGAGACGTCTGGGACCGAACCTTCAGCCACCGAGACACCCGAGCCAGAGCCCGAAGTGGCCGCCACGCCCGAAGCCAAGCCGGAAGAGCCGGAAGAGCCTGTCGAGCAGGCACAAGCAGCGCCTGCGGAACCAGCTGCCACAGAAACAGCCCCCGCAGACACTGAACCTTCTGAAGTTCAGTCGCAGACGGCAGAAGCGGCGACTGTCGCAGCAGAGCCGGTGATTGAAGAACCTGCGCCTGAAGCAATTGCCAGCGTCGGAGTTCCGGCGGAACAGCAGGTGTCGTTTACGCATTGGGATGTCGATATTCCCTTCCAGACATCCCGCCGCCGCGGCTCGACCGGAGCTACCATTGCAGTTACAGGAATTGACGCCGACCAGGACATGAGCGTGATTGGCGAATGGGTGCAGCGCGGTGCTGTCATCTTTACCCTGAATGGCAAGCCAGTACGTCAGGACGTTCCGTTCGCCGCACAGGTTCTGGACCATCTGAACGTTGACGCCGATGGGTACACAAGGGTTGCCGCCCGCTACCGTCCGCTGGGGCAGACCCGTGCGCAAAACGGTCTGTTGGCCCTTCCCGCCATGCGGTCAGTAGGTTTGGAAAATGGCTACACTTTTACCGTGAGCAGTGATGGCAACGGCGGATGGCAAACAAAGGTGAACGCAGTTCCGGCTGAAGCAGTTGGAAGTCTGCAGACTGACGATGTCCTGCTGAACGAAAGCCAATCCGGCACAACATTTGACAGCTCGGAAAGCCTTGAAGAGATGCTGACCGCACTTGTTTCAAACGGGCATCCCGAAGCAAATCTGACGGTGTTGCGCAATGGGGCCGAGACGGCTGCCATCATGCAGCTTGCACAGGAGTAATCTGACCGGTTCGTAAGTCATCTGCCAGTGTGTGTTTGCTGAGGGTGGCAACCAGATTTTGCCACCCCGGCGGGAACCGGCCCGCCGCAGATTGTACCAGTTTCCATGGGTATCCATTGAGTGGCTCTGCGCTGGCGCGCAGGGAAAAGTAGCAGCCTAAGGCGCGGCATATCTGCGTCAATAATTCGAAGGTGTCGACACCATGTTCAAATACAAAAGCCCTCTGAGCCGGCTTCTCGAAGGTGCCGGCAAATCCAAAGAAGAAGAAGTTGCTGAAAAACCGACCGCTGTAGACGGCCCTGCAACCGAAGAAGAAAAGCAGGAACCTATTGCGGATTTCAACGCGCTGCGCGCCGCATTGGCGGGTGGGAACATGACATCCGAATCCTATGAGGAAACGGATGAACTGATACCCGAAGAAAAGATGCCCGAATTCGACGAGGCCGAGGCAAAAAGCGCGGAAGAACCAGAAGAGTCGATCTTCGTCGAGGACAGCTCCGAGGAAGAAGACGCACCGACAGACGTTTTGACGGCAGAGCCCGTCGAAGAGCTGGCTGAAGTCGAGCAGGTTGTCACCTTGCATATGGCGGAAGCACCTGCAGCGACGCAGGCAGAGGATACATCAGCGCAGGTCGTGTCCGAAACCGCTGAGCCGGACGTCGACGAAGTTGAGGTTGCAGAGCCTTCGGTTCAGGAAGCGACGCCGGTAGAAGAGACCGTTGAGCCGGTGGTAGAGCAGATGGAACCTATCCCAGCCCCTGCCCCGGTTGAGGACCGCCGCTCACGGGTCAAGACGACATTTCTGGGCTTTGAGCGCGCTGATACTCATGTTCAGGACTTGATAGAAACGTCCGAACCCGTAGCAAAAGCAGAAGCGGCGCAAGAGACATTCCCTGTGGGCTGGCTGGTGGTAACAGCAGGTCCGGGACGAGGCGCCAGCATTACGCTGACCGAAGGCCTGATGCAAATCGGTCGCAACGATGACCAGGCCATCCAGTTGGACTTCGGCGATACCGGTATTTCGCGGGCGAACCATGCAGTGATCGCCTATGACCCAGAAGATCGGAAATGCTATCTGGGCCATGGCGGCAAGGCTAATCTCGTGCGCCTGAACGGCAAACCCGTTCTCAGCACCGTTGCTCTGTCCAGTGGAGATCTGATCCGTATCAGCGAAACTTCCATCCGGTTCATAGCCTTCTGCGACGACGGTTTTGATTGGCGGGATTCCTGATAGATGCTGGCAACTCCGGCATATGATGTTGCGCTGATCCTGAACCAGGGTCAGCGGGAAACACAGGAAGACGCGATTGCAGCCCGCATGTTCGACGCGTCGGATGCAGGGTACATTGTGATAGCCGACGGTATGGGTGGGCACGAAGCGGGTGAAGTGGCTTCGGAAATGGTGATCGCTGCATGGCGTGGCGCATTGGACGCCGAGCTTGAGGCTGAGACCCTGAACGAAAGCTCTGCTATTGATGCGCTTCCTTTGGCGGCTATGCAAGCCAATGCAGCAATCTCCAACCATAACGATGCACAGGGTAAGGGTTTCAACATGGGATCAACCATGTTGGGTGTCCTTCTTCTCGGGCAGCGGGTGTTTTGGATTTCGATCGGTGACAGCCCTCTTTACCTGTTCCGCGATGGCACTTTGACACAGCTCAACGAAGATCACTCGATGGCACCAGTGATCGACGCAAAGATGGCCTCGGGTGAGATCACTAAAGCTGAGGCGCTGGAAATGGACCGCAATCAGTTGACCTCGGTGGTCATGGGTGGCGCTATTCCGAAGGTGGATTGCCCGGAAAACCCAATGCTCGTGTCGCCCGCTGATGTCCTGATCCTTGGAAGTGACGGGCTGCAGTATATCAGCGACGCCGAAATTCAGAACATTCTGCAGGATCATCAGCGGGGCCTGGCACAAGACATAGCCGAGGCATTGCTGACGGCCGTGCAGGCCAAGGGCGACCCGGATCAGGATAATCTTTCTATCGCAGTCGCGAAACTCACAAGAACCTAAACAGGCAAAGTACCAGGACCCATGAGAAAGCACCTAATCGTATCTAGCCTTGCTCTTGCCGCCGCCACGGGCGCGGCGTCAGCGCAAGAGGCGTGTTCAACTTATGAAATTCAACGCGGCGACAGCCTGCGGGAGTTGGCAATCGAGGTCTATGCGACCGAAGATTTTCGCATAATTTTCGATGCGAACCGGGATGTCATCGGTTCTAATCCCAATATCATCCGCGTCGGCGATGTTCTGGAACTACCCTGTCTTGAAGATGTCGGACGTGCTCCGGTTCTAGCTGATACCGAAGCCGAACGGTTGGCAGCCGAAATGGCGGCAGAGCTGGTAAAAGCTGCTGAAGAACGTGCTGAGAAAGCTGTAGCAGAAGCAGAAGCCCGTGTTGCTGCTGCAGAAGCCGAAGCAACTAAAGCGAGTGAAGAGGCGGTTGTAGCCGCGCGAGCTGCAGCAGCGGAAGAGATTGAAGCTGCTCGTTCGGAAGCTGCCGCTTTGATCCGGAATGCAGGAACGGGAGAACGGCCCGAAATTCGTGACCGTCAGTTGTTGCTGATCACTGGTGGCAATTACGCTCCGTTTACCGATGAATCGCTTCCGAACCGGGGGCTCTATACACATCTGGTTGAAACGGCGATGTTCCGTGCCGCTCCGGAACAGGCTTACAAAATTCAGTTCGTAAATGACTGGTCATCGCACCTGGACCTGTTGATGCCAACACTTGCGTTTGACGGCACTTTCCCCTGGTCGCGGCCCAATTGCGAGGAAGCCGCGACGCTATCGGAATATGACCGTAACCGTTGCGAAACCTACAACTTCTCAAATCCGTTCTATGAGGTCGTGGACACGTTCTTTGCCCGCGAAGGTTCAGGATACGAGCAGACACTGACCTATGCCGACTTTGCCGGAGCAACGATCTGCCGTCCGGAAGGCTGGTCTTTGTCTCATATGGATGCGGTTAGTCTTTACGAGCCGGTTATTGAACTTATGCGCCCGACTTCACCGGATGATTGCTTTCATGCCGTGATGGAAGGCACCGCAGATATCGTAGCCATCGAAGCACATCTGGCTGTCGAGGCAATCGAGCGGCTTGGATATCAACACCGGATTATCGAGAACCCCAACCTGGCGGCTATCAAGTCGCTTAACGTTATGACCCATAAAGATAATCCTGATGGGGAAGCGATCCTTGAAACGCTTAATCAGGGTCTGGCAATCATGCAGCAATCGGGCGAATGGCGTGACATCGTGTCAACCGCCCTGCGTCATCAAATGGAAAATGGATAAGGCCCCAAACTGGCCTGACAAACTAAAGTCTGGAGGAAGTGGACATGTTTAACGAGAAGATAATGAAGGTAGCGCTTTCAGCAACCGCGATCACCGCTCTGAGTGCTGGCGCCGCTGCGGCACAGGAAGCTTGTACCAACTACACCGTCCAAGATGGCGACACCATGGCGACCATTGCCATCGCAGCCTATGGTACATCGAACTATCAGCCGATCTTCAACGCGAACCGGAACGAAATTACCAACCCCAATGCTCTTGAGCCAGGTCTGGTTCTGGCCCTGCCCTGTGAAGACGGTAGCCTGCCAAATGGTCAGAGCGCGCAGGAAATCATCGCAGCTGAAGAACAACGTGCAGCCAGCGTCAAACGTTCAAGCGTTTATCAGCCGCCAATCAAACTGGTGACCGGCAATGGCTGGGCGCCTTTCGCGGATGAATCGCTGAACGGTGGCGGTGCGATTACACGTCTGGGCACCACGGCTCTGCAGCGTGGTGGCAACGCGCGCGACTATTCCGTCAGCTTTGTGGACGACTGGAACTCGCACCTGGAAACCCTTCTGCCGCTTGGCGCGTTTGACGTCTCAATGGCTTGGAACATGCCAGACTGCACCAACCGCACCTATGAATGGTCCTGGGAAACTGAAGTGCGCTGCACTCAGTTCGACTCGTCCGTTCCGGTCTATGACATCGTGGTCGGTTTCTACACCATCCCGGAAAGCGACTTTGCTGGCGCAACAACCTTTGAAGAGCTGAAAGGTGCCACGATCTGCCGTATGGATGGCTGGTTCATCCACGATCTGGAACAGGAAGGTCTGCACAACGGTGAAACCATGACGCTGATGCAGCCGATCACCGCACGCGAGTGTCTTGATGCGGTCCTGACAGGAACTGCCGATGTTGCAACATTTGAAGTTCAGCTGTTCTCGGACACGATGGTTGAAATGGGTCTGAACCAGAACGACCTGGTTGAGAACCCGTTCGTGACTTCGCTGTCTTCGCTGCGCTTTATCAGCCACCGCAGCAATCCGTTTGGCAAGCAATATTTGGCGATGCTGAACAAAGGCCTGAACGAAATGCGCGAATCCGGAGAATGGTACGCGATCGTTTCCGACACACTGCGCGAGCACAACGAGAAACTGATGGCAGCTTCGAACTGATCCCTCGGTTCAGCTGAAACTATGGGGCCGGTTTTTCAATCGGCCCCTTTTTTGTCAGTGAAAACAGAAGTTATTTCAATATGACAAAATTTGGCCTCTTATCTGCTTCACAACAGCCTCAAATGCGCAGCACCTTCTAACCTTAAGCACGACCATCATTCAATTGATGCCACTGAAAGAGCGTGATTTGCATATGATACAGGGCGCCATCAATACCGAAAAAAGCTCGCGGATGCCGGTGACAAGATCGGGTCTGGACATTGCAGTGATTTTGCCTTGCTACAACGAGGCAGTCGCCATTGGCGAAACCGTTAGGCAATTCCGTGCCGCCCTGCCGGACGCTACCATTTACGTTTATGATAACAATTCTACCGACGACTCTGTCAAAGTTGCGTTAGAGGCAGGCGCGCTGGTCTATTCCGAAACCTATCAGGGCAAGGGCAACGTTGTCCGCAGAATGTTTGCCGACGTGGACGCGGATGTTTACGTCATGGCAGACGGGGATGCGACCTACGACAGCGCAGCAGCGCCCGAATTGATCAACCTGCTCGTTTCGCAGAATTTGGATATGGTCAATGGTGCACGAGTGAATGAGGAAACAGAAGCTTATCGGCGCGGCCACAAGTTTGGAAATGCTTTGTTCAGCTGGCTTGTGAAGTTCTTCTTCAAAAGCAAAATCAACGACCTGCTTTCGGGTTACCGTGTTTTCAGCAGGCGCTTTGTTAAAAGTTTCCCCGCTGTATCGAACGGCTTCGAAATCGAAACAGAACTAACCGTTCATGCAATGCAAATGCGCATGCCAATCAGCGAGGTTCAAACAAGATACTCTTCGCGCCTGCCGGATTCAAATTCCAAACTGGCAACATTCTCGGATGGCTGGCGAATCCTTAAAATGATCGGCCTGTTGATCAAAGACGAAAAGCCCATTGCTTTCTTCCTGTCTTTGGCTTTGTTGGTCTTTTTGCCTTCGCTTTTTGTTTTTTTATCGGTCTTTCAGGAATTTCTGGAAACAGGCCTCGTTGATCGAATTCCGTCGCTGGTTGTCGCGGTTTCAGGGTTTGTCGCGACTATGCTGTCAATCGTCTGTGCCTTGATTCTGGAGTCTCTGGCTCTTGCCCGCCGAGAAGCACGCCGCCTTTCTTATTTGCGGCACAAAGGGGTTGCTGCGGCAGGAGATAACCAGATGCAACCATCACTGATAAAAGCTGAAGACCGTCGATTTGCTTAACCAACTAAAGGCAGAACTCACTAGGGTCAGGATTCATAACCAGTAGATGACAGTTGCCGCAAGAGCTATGGCTGAGAGGAAGACCTGAGGACATCGGTCATAGCGAGTTGCC
>NZ_JBQGAA010000012.1:0-134159 GCF_056542585.1 Ruegeria sp. AB9
GCAGATCGCCCCGCACCATCAGCCAGATCATCTGCGGGAAAGATACGTTCCCGATCAGATCCTCAATGGGATGGCCACGAAACGCGATCTGTCCGGGTTTCATGTCGACGATGGAGGTACGCCACCAGTGGCGGATCGCATCCGTGTCTTCGTTCATAAAGCCTGTCTTTCCTGTAGATGGTGCATTTGCGCGGCGAGGCGAATGGGTGCGTTGCGCGCACCGTATCCTTGGTATCCGCCCTTCCGCTGGACGATTTCGAAAAAGAACCCGCGAAAAATCGGGGCACTGTAGATCTGAAAATACTCCGCGCCGCCGACACGGTCGTAAAGAATGTGCCCGGAGCGAAGCTGGTCGATCAGATCGGATTCCAGCGGGAAGGTTACAGCCAGATTATCATAGTAATTGCCCGGCATCTCCAACCGCTGGAACCCCGCAGCGCGCAAATGTGCAGAGGTCTCGAAAATATCGTCAGTCAGAAACGCGATATGCTGCACGCCCGCACCAATCTGGTCGGCCAGAAACGCTCCGGCGAAAGTGCGCCGTTCACCTGCCCCGTTGAGGTTGAGCCGAACTTCGCCTTCGGGACTGGCCAGCGCCTGGCTGAGGATGATACCCGAAGGGTCCGCCACATCGACAACTGGCGCCTTCTCCATCTCGAATGTTGAGGTGTAGTAGGTCAGCCAGCTTTGCATTTCCTGATAGCGCATGGTCTGGGCTATATGGTCGATCCGTCGCAGACCCGCAGGCGGGATCGCCTCGGTCTTGGGCACGGCATCGAACTCTATGTCCCAGACCCGGTGCAGATCGGATTTTTCGTCTATGAAGTGCACAACGCTTCCTCCGACCCCCTTGATCGCTGGAATGTCTAATTCACCGGTTCCGACCGGCTGCGAAAATTCGGGCGCGCCTAGACGGGTGGCGCGTTCGACTGTCTGGGCCGCATCACTGACGCGGAGGCCCATGTCGCAGACCGAGGGCCCGTGTTCGGCAAAGGCATCTGCAGCAAAGCCTGTTACCTCAGCGTTGATGACCAGATTGATCGCACCTTGACGCCACAACTCGACCGATTTCGAAACGTGCTGACGCTCCTTGCGAAAGCAAAGGCTGCCAAGCATATCGGTCAGTGTAGCGTGGGAACCGGCGTCGGTCGCGAATTCCACAAATTCGATCCCTTTGGGATAGACCGGAGGTGGCAGGTTGGGCAGAGGCGGTACTAGTGACGGCTCGCTTTGTGCAGCTCCGTCCAAGAGCGAAACCAGTGCCCGGAACCCATCGCGAGCATAGGTTTTGCGGCTGCCCTGTGCAGTATCGCTGACCCGGGCCAGCGACCAAGGCCCGTCATATCCCGACCGGGCGATCACCCGCACAAACCCATCTAGGTTCAGGCCGCCTTGCCCCGGCAACCGGCCGAAATGGCTTTTTAGGCGCGAAATGTCAAAATTCAGTATCGGCGCGTCGGATAGTTGAACATGAAATAACCGCTGCCCGGGAATATCGCGTAAACGTGCGGGCCGGGAACCGTCCGCCAGCGAGAAGAAAGAGTTGAGCGCCAGCCCCAGATGCGGAGAATCGACGGCTTCCACCAACCGCAAAGCCTCTGCCTCGCTTTTGACATGCTGCGCCCAAGGCAGCGCGAGCAACGCGGCTCGGCAGCCTGCCTGTCCGACCCTTTCGGCGAGCGCGGTAAGATCGGCGCAAGTTGCGCCTACATCACCGCTGGCAGACGGGTGTGTCGACGTGCCGACCAAAAGTGTCTTAGCACCTAGCGCGCTCATCAGGTCTAGCTTTTGATCCAGCCGAGCGAAGGCAAGTTCGCGGGCGGAGCCGATAAGCCCTTCGAAATCGTGAAATGGTTGGAAAACCTCGACAGCTAGACCGAGAGCTTTGGCCCGCCTGCCAATTTCGGTGACATTGGCGGCTGAACCGGTGAGGTCAGGCTCGTATAGCTCAATCCCACTAAAACCGGTCCTGGCGATCTCTTCAAGTTTTTGAAAGAGATCGCCAGGAACTGATGTCGTGGCGACGCAAAGCCGCATTAGCCCTGATACCCTAGGAGTCTCGGCAGCCAGAGGATAATGTCGGGCATTAGCATCATCGCAATTAGCGCTATAATCAGCACCGCCAAGAAGGCCCAGACCTCGGAAATGATCTCGCGCAGCGGAATATCTGTCACGGCATTGATCACGAATAGCAGGATGCCATAGGGTGGCGTGATCAATCCGATCATCGAGTTCACGACGACCAATACACCGAAGTGCACAAGGTCGATACCCAACGCTTCACAGGTAGGGATGAAGAGCGGAACGATCACGAGGATAATTGTGGTCGCATCCAGCACACACCCCAGAACCAGGATCAGGATATTCACGAGGACCAAGAACAGAAGCGGATGAACATCGGCCCCTTCCAGCAGGGCCGAGATCGACTGTGGAATCTGTTCCTGTATCACGATGAAATTCAGGATAAACGCGCCGCCAATAACAATTCCGACTGAGGCCGATGAACGCGCGCTTTCGACGAAGACTTGATACAGCTTGCCCAGCGAGATTGCTCGGTAGAACATCGCCGCCAACGATAACGCATAGAAAGCGGCCACGGCAGCGGCTTCCGTCGGGGTCGTGACCCCACCGTAAATCCCGTAAAGCAGGATCGCCGGCATCAGCAGAGCCGGAAACGCGTTGGCCGTTTTCGCTGGCAGTAATCTTAGCGGCACCGGCTCTTCCAGAGCGAAGTTGCGCTTTTTCGCCAGATAAGTGTTCATTGCCATCAGAACCGCACCCATGATCAGCCCCGGCAGGATCCCGGCCAGGAATAGAGAGCCGATCGACGCCTTGGAGACCAGCGCATAAAGAACCATCGGAATCGAAGGCGGAATGATTGGTCCAATTGTGGCAGAGGCTGCGGTGATCGCGGCGGCGTATCCGCGTGGATAGCGACCGTCCTTGGTCATCATTTCGATGATGATCTTGCCAATCCCCGCCGCATCAGCGACCGCCGACCCGGACATGCCGGAAAAGATTAGCGATGCAACCACGTTGACGTGCCCAAGACCGCCTTTGAACCGTCCGACGGCCGCCACGCAAAAGTTCAATAGGCGGTCGGTGATCGAGCCCGCATTCATGATGTTGGCGGCAACGATAAACAAAGGCACGGCAAGCAGGATCGTACTTTTGTAAAAGCCCTGCAGGATTTTTTCACCTGCCAGCGCGACGTCCAGTCCGGCGACAGCAAGATAGGCGACCGAGGCAAGCAGGATGGAGTAACCAATCGGCGTGCCTATTCCCGCAAGCAGGAACAGGGTTACCAGCAAAGAGAGAAGTTCGATGCTCATTTCTCTTTTCCTTCAGCGGAGTTACCTTCTTCCTCGTGCATCGCTTCAACCACGATTTCGAGTTCAGTCTTGGGCGGACCGTTTTTCGAAATGTCGAAGAACATCCAGGCATAGCGCGCGGCCACGGCCACGATGAAAACGGCATAGATCGAAAAGACATCTCGCATCGGGATCTTGTTGCCGGTAAACGGGTTTTTCACGGTTGTAGTCTTCCGGATCTTCATCCAGTCGATGTAGTCCCAGGTCGGCAACAGTGTATAAAGCATACCGATCACCATCGCGGCGGCCGTAATTAACGCGAAAATCGTTCGTGTGCGGCGGCTCACTGACAGATAGATGATGTCAAAGCGGACATGGTCTGCCTCGCGTACCGTGAAGGCGCAGGCAAAAAAGATCACCCAGACCCACAGAATTCCGATCAGTTCCAGCGTCCAGCCAGCCGGCGTGAAGAAATAGCGTAGAACGATCTGCAGAAGGAAAATTCCGAAGATTGCCGCCAGCATTCCGGCGGCAATCGCTTCTGTTATTCGGGAGAACCCCTTGATTAGCACTTTCATAACATCCTCCCTGTTTTAGTCGGTCTTTGGATCAGTTACCGAGGGCGTTGATCTGTTCCAGAGCACCTTCTGGCCAGGAAGCAGCAAATTCGCTTTCAAGGTACATAGACTGAACCTGGTCGCGGAAAGCGGCGAGATCAGGCTCATAGACGGCCAGACCCTGCTCTTCTAGAAAAGCGACCAGTTCCTCCTCTTTCTTGAGCTGGCCCTGACGACCTGATTCCGCGGCCGCATCTGCTGCTTCCTGAACCTTTGCCTGCTGCTCAGGCGTCATGCTGTCCCACACGCCTTTTCCGATCGCGATGTAGTTTAGGTCCACCAGATGTGAGGTCAGGACGATTTGTCCCGTGACTTCATAAAACTTGGCGTCCACAACGGTTGGAAGCGGGTTGTCCTGCCCATCGACGGCACCAGTCGAAAGCGCGGTGTAGACTTCGGAAAAGGACATCGGCGTGGGAGCGGCACCCAGGGCCTTGCCCAGGAATTGCCATGCGTCGGTGCCCGGCATACGCAGGTTCACTCCGGCCAGATCGGCAGGGGTATTTACAGTCAGTTCATCCTTGGTTTGGCGCAGATTCACTTGACGACGGCCCAAATACATGACCGATAACAGCTTGACGCCCAGATCGTTCTCGACGACTTCCTTGAACGGTTCCATCAGCGGGTCATTGAAGACCGCAACCTGGTGTGCGGCGTCCTGGTGGACGTAACCGGCGGTGAATATCGAGAACTCGGGGAAAAACTGAGCCAGTTCTTGCGCCGAGGTGATCGACATTTCAAGGTTACCGCGGCTGATCGCATCAAGTTCGGTACCCTGTGCAAAGATGGTGCCGTTGTAGCTTGGCTGATAGTCCACGAAATCCGCGACCATCGGGGCAAAGACCTCGGCCATGGCGACCGAGCGCTGGTCAGTCTCGGAACCGGATGTCGCCATCCGCAGGGTAATCTTGTCGTCGGCAAAGGCTGGCGCCACCCCACTTGCAGCAAGACCGACTGCAGTCAGAGTAGCAAGCGCCGTGCGCCGGGCGAATTTGGTGATCATGATTATCCTCCCTCTGATAAGTCCGTGGATATGGCCTTAAGTGTACCGCAGATTTTTTTACTTTAGCAAGATAAAATACAAAATACCCGATATTTTGATCAATCAATGATCTCCAGCGGCGAAGTCTCCGCCGTTTCGGCGCAATTTACAGCAACTTCAATGCCCGTTTCGGCCGAAGAAGCGATCGCCTCGACAACTTCAAGTGATCGCAGTCCCTGCAATCCTGACACCAACGGCTCCTCACGGCCGCGAATAACATCCGCGAAGTGGTTCATCTGAGTGACCAGTGGATCTTCGGATTCACATGTTAACGATGTTGCCGAAATCGGCGCCCACCAATCCGGTTCTGCCTCATGCCGCCATAACCTGAGGTCGGGTAATGACAATCCACCCCTGGACCCTCCGATCAGGTAACAGCTTTCGTTCGCAGCCGGATAGGCCGGATTTTCTCTGGACGTCAGCTCCCAGCTCCAGGGTGACACGATGCTGTCAGAAACCGAGATCGTCGCCACCGCGCCGCTTTCGAATGTCAAGATGGCTGAGGCGAGATCCTCGTTTTCGAACCCGCGCGCCGATGGAACCGAAATCGCCCGAACCAAGCTGACATCGCCACAAAAATGGCGCAGAAGATCAACATCGTGCACAAGGTTGACAGAAATCGGTCCGGCGCCTTTTTTCGTCCGCCACGGGGCTGTTTCGAAATAGTAGTCCGGCTTGTAGAACCAACAGGTCGCCTGCACCGCACGTATATCGCCGATTGCACCCGCAACAATTGCTGCTTTGGCAGCCTTGACCATACCGTTGTGACGCCGGTGATGCCCCACCAGTAATGGCAGACCCGCTTTAGCGGCGGCTTTTGTCAGAATGTCTGCTTCCGCGGCTGTCACGGCGATCGGCTTTTCGATCAGGACAGGAGAGCCGTTTGCATAGCAGTTCAGGGCCTGCTCAGTGTGCATAGGCGTCGGCGTTGCCAGAACAATACCGTCTGGTTTGGCGGCCGCGAAAAGTTCGTCCAGCGAGGCAAACACGTCTACTCCCAACTCCATCGCGGCTCGGCGGCATTTTTCGTCCGGATCAACGATGGCTGAAAGCCTCAGGCCCGGAGACCGCCGCAAGACCTCGGCATGTCGGCGGCCGATCAACCCAAAACCAACGACGGCGATGTTTGTGATGTCTGACATAAGCTGATTCTTTCGATTTCCGGGTTATGATCACAACCTTAACAATCTTCATGTGATGTTTTCAATATCATATGATGTTAATACGAATTGATGAATTTCGACACCGTTGCGAACTAACATACATATGTTATTCTGCATGATGAATTTGGAGAAATCTGGTGAAACACATGGCAAAACAGCCGTCTACCATAGGTGCCAGCACCTATCAGCGCATTAAGCGGGATATTATCTTCGGAGAGCTGAAACCCGGCTCCAAACTGAAGCTGGATGCATTGAAGATACGCTATTCAGCAAGTCTTTCGACACTGCGTGAAACCCTTAACCGACTTGCCAGCGACGGATTTGTCGAAGCGCCAGAGCAGCGGGGTTTCCTGGTTACGCCGGTTTCTCGGGAGGATCTGACCGAGATATCAGAGCTGCGTGTCTTGCTGGAATGCCACGCACTGGAACTGTCTATCAAGAACGGTGACACGGATTGGGAAGGGAACCTCGTCGCAGCGCATCATAAGCTACATTTGATGGAGCAGCGGCTTCTCAAAGGGGATGACTCCGAAAAAGAGACTTGGAAACGGTATGATTGGGAATTTCACCAAGCAATGATTGCAGCCTGCAATTCAAGGAACCTCCTGTCCGTACATTCGATAATTTATGACAAATACCTTCGGTATCAGATGCTTGTACTAACCTATCGGGGAGCGGAAGCGGTTGAAGAGCACAAGCTTATGTTTCAGGCGGCTCTAGACCGGGACCATGAACGCGCGGCGGAGATCCTAAAGGGGCATATTGAGAAGGGTCTTGAGCACACACTCGCAGCACTTTAACAGGATATGAATGTGTAGACGGATGTGTCGCAAACTATGAAGCCCAATTGACGAACATGCGTGATCTGACGTTTGTTCCCATCGAATAGTTTTCGAACAGGTTTCAACATGATCTCATTGACAGGCTGCCATTTCCCCAAGGATGCGGTTTTGTACGCTGTATATTTCTATTTGCGGTACACGGTTTCCTATCGTGACTTGGAAGAGATCATGGCCGAGCGCGGCGTGGATGTGGACCACGCCACTCTCAACAGGTGGGTTGTGAAGTACTCACCGATGATCGCAGCGAGAGCACAATCGAAAAAACGCCCAACTCTGAGTTATTGGCGCATGGACGAGACATATGTTCGTGTTCGCGGCAGGTGGATGTACCTCTATCGGGCTGTCGACAAAGCTGGGAACACCCTTGATTTCATGCTGTCTGAGCGGAGAAACCGACCAGCAGCATCCAGGTTCTTCGCCAAAGCCCTGTCTTCCAATGGAATTCCAAACAAGATCGTCATTGACAAAAGTGGGGCCAACGCGGCGGGCATTCGAGAAGTAAACAAAATCCTCAATCGGTTTGGCTGCCCAGCCAAGATCCAAACAGTGAGGTCCAAGTATTTGAATAACATTATTGAGCAGGACCATCGGTTCATAAAGCGTCGCGGCCGGCACATGTGCGGGTTCAAATCGTTCAGATCCGCCTCTGCCACTCTGGACGGCATCGAGGTCGCCAACATGATCCGCAAGCGGCAATTCCCCAGCACAAATGCATCTGGTTTTCGGCTATTCGCCGAGATCGCAGGATAAGTGTGTCCAGTACATATCTGACCCTGGCCGCTCCAAGAGCTTGCGACACATCCGCAACCATTCCCGGATATTTCTGTATTGCTGACTCCCTACCCTCCATACGCGCAAAACAGGACGCTTTTGCGCGCTACATCCGGCATTGCTACGAATTATTATTATACTTGATAAGTATCCCTTATCGCATCTGATTGATTTTGCACGGAAACTGGCCCAAAATAGCAGCCATTATCGGTTTTCTTAAACCACTGGATTCGCGACGGCTTTGGTCCAAAACCCGTAGACCCCTGCCCTGCTCCGACAACAAACCTTTGTCGATGCAGCCCCGTAATCTGCAATTTTGTAAACACGTACCGGCACACATTCCGTCTGCGTCTGCGCTGCAAGGACTAGCGCAGCACGAGGCCAACCAAGGAAAATGAAGAAAACAAGAAAGTGTCGTCCACAGGTTTGGGAAATTCGACAGTCCCTGCGCGTTATCTGCCCTGTCCCTCCCCTGCCCTCTCGGTCGAAGATCAGGAGGCGCTGACTGATCTCTATGTGCACGGCATACCGGTCAACGCGCCGCGCGGTTTGGCACCCGTTCACAAGGACGAATCTGTTACCACCCCTGTCGGAAATTTTTGGTTTGTAACTGACCGGCCTGGCTTCGCCGACAGGTAGGTGCCCTGCCCTATCGGTCTCGACAATAAATAGTCGCTTGTCCAGACTTGCCTGGTATTAGACACCGCTGGTACGAACGAAGCAAATTCACGATTAAAGAATGGCGATGGATCGATACGCCTCCGCACACCGAATCCCGTAGAACCCGGCAGATAGCGACGCCTCGATCATCAAAATACTTCAGTACTAGCTAGGGTTCACATCTCAGCCAAACAAAACTCCAAGATAGCGGACATACGCAATTCTTGGTATTATTTCGTTTTACTTCAATGATTTAAATCAAATCCCACATGTCAAACCCTATTGGTGCTGTGGATAACTTTTACACTACATTTAGATTTTTCTTGCCGGACACACATGTTCATGGCATTCCCTTACTGACGGCAAAAAGCGTCAGACACGCTGTATACCGTCAGAACAACCAAGAGCCTTAACAAAGGCCATGAGTAGGCGGCAGTACATGGATGAACGTAACGTTGGATACACGCAAGGTATAGGATCTTCTGACATCGGAGGATTTGCCGACAATCTGGCTGAATCCCTGGATCGCCAGATGAAGATTGCCTTCGAACCTGAGGAACGAAAGGCCCTACGACGCTTCAGTTCTACTGAAGTTGCGGGTCTTCTGCGCGTTAGCACTTCAAACCTACGCAACCGGCATAAAGACGGCAGCTTCCCTGAAGTGCACACTGACAATCGAGGTCACAGGTTCTACTCGGCTCAAGAAGTTGATGAATTGCGTGACATCTTGGTACGCACAGGAAAGAACGCTGAAGCCTATCGCCCTGGGCGACGCGAGGGCGACCGCCTTCAAGTCATCTCGGTCGTAAATTTCAAAGGCGGTTCCTCAAAAACGACAGCGACAATCCATCTTGCGCAAAGGTATGCTTTACGCGGCTACCGAGTGTTGGTCTTAGATCTCGATCCGCAAGCAAGTTTGACGACGTTCTTTGGCTTCCGACCTGAACTCGAGTTCGCAGAAGGCGGCACAATCTATGATGCCCTGAGATATGAGGAGCAAGTCCCTCTATCGTCTGTTATTCAAAAGACATATTTCCACAAGCTCGACATGGTCCCAGCCGGGTTGATGCTCTCCGAGTACGAGACCGAAACAGCAAACGCCCTCACACGGAGGACGCAGCCCATTTTTGCGGAGCGGCTCGCGCGTGCTTTGGAAGAGGTCGAAACAGAGTACGACGTCGTCCTGATCGATTGCCCGCCACAACTGGGTTTTCTAACCCTGACCGCTTTGGCAGCCTCTACGGGGCTCTTGGTAACGGTTGTACCCGGTATGTTAGACATCGCTTCCATGAGCCAGTTTCTTAAGCTTGCTTCAGAAACAGTGAAAGCCGTTGAAGAAGCCATTGGTCGGCGCGTTACCTGGGATTTCGTTAAGTTCCTGATCACGAGGTACGAACCTTCCGACGGTCCACAGACACAAATGGCGGGCTACTTAAGATCAATTCTGGCCGGCCAGGTCATGACAGAGCCGATGTTGAAATCGACAGCGATCTCGGACGCAGGTATGACCCAACAAACCGTTTACGAAGTTGACCCAAGCCAGTTCATCAGAAAAACAATTGATCGCGCCCTGACAAGCGTAAACGGAGTCGCTGATGAGTTGGAGCAGACGATCCAAATGGCTTGGGGGCGCCGCTGATGGCACGGAAGATCTTCAATCAGGCTCCAAAGGACGAGAAAGCAAGCGCGTCCCCCTCCCCCGTCCAGCCAAAAGCGGCAAAGCTGCCTGGGTCTGTTGGCGGATTGCGCGACTCTTTGCGCGAGATTACGGCAAACTCGATCCGGGATATTGACCCCGCTCAGATCGACATGGATGGTCTGCGTGATCGGCTAGTGCTGGAAGACGCCAGCATCGATGAATTGGCACAGAGCATTCGCAAACATGGCCAGCAAGTGCCGGTTATGGTGCGCCCATCGGCTGAGCCGGACAGGTATCGTATCATTTATGGCCGTCGTAGGCTTGCCGCAATCCGCAAGGTCGGTGGAACGGTCAAGGCAATCGTTCGGACTTTGGATGACGACGCCTCGTTGATCGCGCAGGGCCAAGAGAACAATCTCAGAATTGATCCATCTTTCATTGAGAAATCATTGTTTATCAAAGAGATGCAAGAATCTGGGTATAAGCCCGGCGTCATTCAGGATGCTCTGGGCTTAACCCGGCAAGGCGTATCCAACCACCGGGTAGTAATAGAACAACTGCCTGATGGGTTAGTTCATCTCATCGGGCCAGCCCATGGGATCGGGCGTCGGCAGTGGGGTGATCTAGCTGCATTATCGGAGAAAATAGATTTGGTGGACATCGCCAAGAAGGTAATCGCCGCCCTGCCCGACGACACTCCGAGCCCCGAGAAATTCCAGGCGGTCTACACCGCTTGCTCGAGCAAAGCCCGTGGAGAAAAAAGGCCAATCAGTCGCGGTCAGACATCGGTGATCAAAGATACGAACGGCGGTTCTTTGGGCACTCTAACGGTCGATGACAAAACTATCGCCATCAAGGTCCTCAAAAAGGACAACCCTGAATTCGGCCAGTGGCTCGAAGAGCGCGCAGACGTCACACTTTTGCAACTCTTCGAGCAATGGCGGAATGAAAGCGGCTCGGGATCCTAACCCCAGCCAAAAGGCAAAACACGAGCAGAGGAGAAAAGCGAAGACCGAAAAGAAAAGAGCCCCCCAAAGTTTCCCCTGGAGAGCCCTCATCATCTGATTAGCACCTATGATGTAGCAATCTCCAGCAAACCGGTCAAGAGTCACCGATTCGGTGGACCAACTTTTATTGCCTTTTCCCTTAAGAAGTCCGGGGAAGAGACGGGGAAGGTGTGGGCCAAATGGTCATCGTTAACAAACCATGGCATTCACAAAACTATCGATCGGAAGCGCTGAACTCGATGCGCAATCCAATTCAACATCATCATCTGAAACCGACGTCTGGACCATTTTCAGAGCTCTGAGAGACGCGCGCAGCGTGTTCGGTCTACGGCCCGGCCACATGCAAACACTCCAAGCGATGCTGAGTTTTTTGAAGCCAGGTCATGGCGAAACGGTCTTTGCATCCAATACCTCTATCTGCCAGCGAGTTGGCGGAATTGACGAGCGGACGCTACGTAGGCATATCACCCGCTTCATTGAACTTGGTTTCATCAGGCGTAATGACAGCTCGAACTGCAAACGCTACCGTGTTCGCTCGTCCGACGGTGAATGCGTCAGCTTTGGTTTGTCTCTTACCCCCCTACTGCAACGCGCAAGCGAACTCATCGCCATCGCCCAGGAGATGGAGCACATCCGGCGGGATCAAGTTTTTATCCGAAAACTGATCCTGACAAAACTCGCCCATTTGGAAGAAATCGATCCTACAAATTCGTTTATCCAAGACACACGCAGGGCTCTGAGAAGGAAGCTGAGCCTCACCGAATATCGTGCCCTGCTCGCAGACACGGATGCGGAATGTCAGTGCTTGTCCACTCCTGATGACTCGCCTGAAACGATGAAACTGCCCGCCAATGACGGACAAACTGTCCGGCACCAATCTAAGTCTGAAAAAGAAAAAAAAGATTTAGAAAGCAAATCCCCCAATACGAATCTCAGCCCTGAAAAACTGATATCAGTCTGCGATCAAGCCGTATCGTTCTCCACTGACCAGCTTAAAAACTGGTCTGACATTGAGAACCATGCTCGAACGCTCGCCCCAATGATGGGCATTCACCCAGAGACATTCGAAAAAGCAAAGAATACAGTCGGGACCCAGAAAGCTTCCTGCGCAATCTTCTTCATGCTCCAGCTCGGCCAACGCATCAGAGATTTTGGAGCCTACTTTCACAGTATAACTCTGGGTCAGCGACAGAGCCAGTTTGATCCAGCAGCCTTGGTCGAACGTCTCTCAGCTACCAGTAAGCGGACTGCCTGATGTCCACCGCGGTGGACACTTGGTGGGAAGCGAAAGATATCGGGACAACGAGGGCTAAAAATCTTCAAGTCGCATAGGCCAGCACAACTGCACATCATGTACCCCTATCTATGGAAAACGAACCCAAACGATGTTCTCATTGTTTTTTCCCACTTTCTCAGGCAGCGCATCTAGACGTCCACCGCGGTGGACATTGAAATACATGTGCAACCCACTGCCTTGAATATCCAATCAATGATCCTGTCAAATTAGTACCTACGTTACCTGTCATCATCATTCAGGCAGATCACCATCGCCGAACAAGTTAGGGAAAAGACGTTCCCGGTAATCCAATGGGAAAGCTAACCGTACGGGTGTCTTGGGAGAAGATGAGGTTAGGTACCCCGCGGCGGTCAACTTGCTGAGTGTGTTGCGTGCGGTACGTTCCGAGGTCTTGAGCACGACTTGGGCATCGCCCCGTTCCAATGCCCCATGCCTCAAGACGGCTGCAATCAGATCAGGTGCACGCTTGTCATCGATCGTATCCTGAACGAGGCGGCGATAGCGCTTATCCAGTCCGCCGAGATCGAACAGCTTTGCAGAGAATGTGATCTGATCGAGAGTCACTTTCAGGAACCACTCGCTGAAGCTTTTCATGGCCGACTCTGACAGGTTGCCACGCCCATCACGATCTCCACGCCGCGGACTGTCGGCAAGATCCATCATCCTCTTGTATTCGCCTCGGTCAATCAATCCACGCGCAAGTCCACGCGAGACGGACCAGAGGCCTTGACCACCGATCCCTGCGTTCAGAGCCATGGCATGCGACATCAATCTACTGACGCGCCCATTTCCATCCGGGAATGGGTGGATGTAGTTCAGCCGGTGATGCGCGGAGGCAATCGCAATAATCCGCCCGCTGGAGGATCGATCTGCGATCTGAAACCGTTTGTCGAAATGATCCATGAACGATGCAACACGTGATGACGAAGGTGGCAGGTGCCGCCCTACCGCAACTTCCAGGTCTCCTTCCTGACGCATGCGCCCCGGAAAGATCGGCTCTTGCGTTCCGTCGGGATGTTCGATCACCCGAAACTCATCGGGCATCTCTTCGTAGAAGCTCTTATGAACCCAGGTCAGGAACTCAATGGATGTAGGCCGGGGCAGGGTGCCCTCGCGATGCATCTCGTCAATGGTGCGCTGAACAATGACATGCGCGCGCGCCTCTAGTGCGAGGGGCCGGGTCTCTTCTTCCAGCTCTGCGCCGGCAAGTGCACGCTCGATGTCGCGCGGTCGTGTATTGTGCCCTTCTATGAGGTTCGAGTAGTAACAATTCATCACCCTAACCAGATCGGCAAGTTCCGCTGCACTATCCGGGTGCAGCCCCTGTCCAAGTTGTGTGGCTTCTCTCTGGATATCGACCGAGAGGTCTGCCAATTCAGAGGGAATATACTCTTCGAAGAAGCAAGGTTCTATCCTGGCTGGGGTTTCGAGCATTTTTGCCGATCCTTCGTGGTCGTAAAGCAATTGAAAAATATACATATTTACAAATATCTGGCAAGTAATTGCCGATATTTGTTGCCGATCTCGAATGCCGATCCGAAATTGCCCTACTAAATCAAAGACATCCGCATATGTGCTGGACCCCAACAGTCCCGTCTGGTGCCAATGGGTCCGCGGAAAGTGAAAGTGTCCTTTGGGGTTTGTGACTAATGGAAGAAGGGCCTTGGGGTGCTTCTGACGGGTTCGGGCCGGGTTCCGGTCCGTCATTTCTGCTGAAGGATCTCTCATGCAATCATGTGTCTTACGCATGCTGCGTGCAACAGCTGCCTTGTTGCGGCGGTCATGGCCCTGACCACCTTTTGCGATCTTACCAAATATCTCGGCAACAGGATCGTCAACGATCTCAGATCACGCCCTTCCTCCTGGTCACGAACTTCCCAACCAACATTCGAAAGGAAGCCAGCCATGGCCCGATCCCGTACGCCTAAATTCGATGCCTCAGAGGCCATCACAAACGAAATCATCCGCATCCTTGAGCGCGGTGTCTTGCCATGGCGCAAACCCTGGACAGCTGGTGGCGGCACGCGACCGCTACGCGTTGGCGGAGAGCCTTACCAAGGTATCAACAATTTCCTGCTGACCATGCGGACGCTCATGGCCGGCCACAGTTCTCCCTTCTGGATGACGATCCCGCAGGCCAACGCGCTGAATGCCAAGGTCCGCAAGGGCGAAAAGTCTTCCGTGGTGGTTTACTATGGTCAGTGCCGGACAAGAGGGGAGGGAGGTGACGACGCCGACGATGGTGATGTTGAAGGGACTCGAGCCTTTCGCTTCCAGAAACCATACCGTGTCTTCAACGCTTGCCAGATCGAAGGGCTTCCGCACAGTTTTCACCCTGAACCAAATGCAGAGCCGGATCACCCACCTGCAAAACCCATCCCGCACATCCAGCAGTTTTTTGATGCCATCGACATCACCACAGTATTCTCAGGCACCGAGGCCTACTATCTGGCGCCGGTAGACAAGGTCTATATGCCATCCATCACGCGGTTTCAGGATACGAGACGTTTCTATGGGGTCTGGGCCCATGAACTGGCCCATGCGACCAAGGCACCCCATCGGTTGAACCGGGATTATGGCCTTACCCAATTTGGCAACACCTCTTATGCCCGCGAAGAGATCGTGGCGGAACTGACGTCTTGCTTCCTGGGGCAGGAGCTTGGTTTCTCTGCGCACACGCTCGAGATGAATGCCTCCTACCTTTACAGTTGGTTGTGCGTCTTACGCTCGGACAAGAACGCGATCTTCAAGCATGCAGCCGATGCGCAGCGCGCTTGCGACTATCTGATCGCAAGATCTGAGGCGGGTAGGGCAGGGGAAACCGATCAGGCCGCTTGAGTTGAGATACTCAGGCAAAGGGAAAGAGGGCTTTGGGACGGGTGTTTCAAATCTTCCAAAGGAGAACCCCATGACCGACACCGCGCTGCTTGTGACAGACCGTCCGAACCCTCATGTGATTGCCGCGCAGAACGATGCCTTCCGCAAATTGGCCTGTCTTGGACTCCCACCTGAACGGCCCATTCCGGGTCGGATGCATGTAACCCGATCGCTGATCGAGGCCGGAGATGGCTTCATGACCGAAGCGATAAAAGCCACAGGCGAGTTCGACACGTTCGAGCCCGAGAACGATCCTGACGGATGGCACGACTTTGGTGCTGTCGAGATCCGCGGTGAAACCGTGTTCTGGAAAATTGATCTGTATGAGGCCAACTCCGACTTCCGCTACGGCGCGGAGGCACCGGACAATCCTGCAACCAGCATACGTGTGCTGACCGTCATGATGGCATGCGACTGGTAGGGCAGGGGATGTACCCAAGATCACCACGTCCAAATCTTCGGGCCCGCTGACCCCTCAAAGGGAGAGCGGGCCTATTGTTTTGTGCCCCCCGGATCCGGGGGTTGGTCGCGCATTTGATCGCGCGGTCCGCACAAAATCCATTGAGGAGGACATCCCATGACTGCAAGTTTCAAACCCGTATCCGTTGCAATCGGCGACCTGGTCACTCACCCTGCCAATGTGCGGTGCAATTCCCCCGAATGCTATGCATCCGAGAATATCGCCCATCTCAAGGCCAGCATCGCCGTATTGGGCATTCTCCAGCCTCTTCTGGTACAGAAGATCGACGGTAAGTTTGGCGTTCTCGCCGGTGGCCGTCGCCATGCCGCTTTGCGGGAACTGGCCGCCGACAAAAGCGTGAAGGGCTTTACAAACAAGACCAAGATCGACTGCCGTCTGGTCCCCGACGACTGTGATGTCACGACAGCCCTGTCCCTTGCGGAAAACATCACTCAGGAGCCGATGAACGCCATTGATGAGTTCGAGGCCTTTGCACGCATGATGGAAGTCGATGGGCAGACGCCGGAGACTATCGCAAAGACCTTTGGCACAACCGTCACTGCGGTCAAAGGCCGGTTGCGCTATGGGCTCATTCATCCAGACATCCGTGCCGCGGCTCGCGCCAAGACAATCACACTCGATACGATGAAAGCCTTCGCCGAACATCCGAGCCATGAGGTGCAGCACGAGGTCTTCGAGGCGCTCACGAAGGACGGTGGCTACCTGCAGGCCTATACAGTGCGGCAGGCCCTGAAATCCCGTGGTGTCCAGGTCAGCGACGATATCGGGGCCTTCGTGCGTGAGGATTATGAGGCACGTGGTGGTGCCATCGCGGCGGATCTTTTGGAAGAGCATTCGGTGCTCGAGGATGCGGCGCTCGTCGAGACGATCCTGCTGGAAAAGCTCACCACCGCCGCGGAAGAGGCCCGTCAGAAGATGGGATTTGCCTGGGCCGATGCGGTCGCGCGCTATGATTATTCGGAAATGGCCGACTATGGCCGGGTATATCCCGGACCCATTGAGCCTGATGAAAAAGCGCAGGCGCGCATCGACGATATCGCCGCCGAACTCGAAAAACTGCAGCTCGAGATGGAAGATGAGGGGCTCGATGATGACGCCTACAACTCGCTCTACGAACGTGTGGATGCCCTGGAGGATGAAGCGCGCGATTTGCAGGAGGCCTATAGCGCCGAAGACCTTGCGCGCGCCGGTGTGATCGCGTCGTGGTCCAACGGTCAGGCGACGCTCCATGTCGGTCTCGTGCGCCCCGAGGATAAACCTGAGGTGCCAGACAACCCCACTGGTGCATCTGCTGGCAAAGCGGAGGCGGATGCCGGCGAGATCACCTATCCGGCCTCGCTCGCCGAAGATCTCAAGACCGAGCGGGCGATGGCCCTTGGTGCCGCCATGGCGATGCATCCGGAAGCGACGCTCGATCTGACGCTCTTCAAGCTGGTGAGTGACGTTCTGTGCGCTGGCATGAGTGTCACGACCGCCATCAAGATTGATGCGCGCAAGGAGTATCGCAACCATGCCAAGATGGACGAGATCGATAGCACCTCGCTCGAGCAGGTGTCGGAGACGCATGAAACGCTCGATCTGTCCTGGCTCGATGAGGCCCGGTCGCCTGCCGATCAGTTTGAAGCGTTCCGCGCGCTTGAACAAGGCGAGAAGGCCAAACTCGTTGCCTATGCCACTGCGACCACCACCCAGTCCTGCTTTGCGCGGGACCGGCAGCGCGACAGCCTGATGCATGATTTCGAGGTCGAGATCATGCCCGACATTCGCGCGCATTGGACGCCAAACGCGGCGCTGTTCAACCGCTTCAAGAAGGCCTGGCTCCTGAAGATCCTCGGCGAGGATCTCGGCCTTACCCAAGAAGCGGTCACGTTGGCTACCTCGAGCAAGAAAGAGATCGTCGCCTTTTGCGACAAGCTTTTTGCCGAGCCCTTCGCCACGCTCACGGACGCTCAGCGTGCGGCGGTGGCCGCGTGGTGCCCGCCGATGATGCAGACGGCAGGGGAGACACTTGAGGATGCATCCGAGACCCCGGTGCAGAACACCGAAGACGAAGCCGCGGAAGCGGCCTGAACGATCCATCGACCCGCGCGAGGCGTAGTCCTGCGCGGGTCAGTTCTCTCCCACATCCAATGGAAGGACAGTCCCATGGCTATTCTCAAATTCTCCGCACCATCGGTTGCGGCGCAGATCGATCATGCGCGCGCCTGCAATACGTTCCTGCCCAATTGGAACGGGCCGGTGGACAGGCCCGCCCTGATCCTGATCGTCGGCAATGGCGTACATCTGCGGTCAAACGGTATCGACGGCACGACCACCCGCATCGTCACAACCAAACGGGCCGATCCCTCATTTGCTTTCGCCGAAGGCCTGAATCCGTTTCGTGATCTCGATTGGATGGTGCAGCGCCAGGCTGCGTTCCGGGATCTGACCGGCCAATTCTACACCGATATCCTGGACGATGTGCAGGTGCTCCTCGACCGGGGACTCGGGGCGATCCGGCTCGCCACAGACGGTCACAGCATCCGCATTTTTTTGCGCAGTTCGTCTGACTATCTCATCGGCGGGATGTATGAGGTGCCCTCCGGTCTTGGCGGGACGTTTCGGGTCGTTCTCAAGGACGCCTGTGACAGCTTCGCAATCGTTCAGAATTCCGGCAATTGCGAGGATTTCGACGAGATGTTGCCCTACCGTGTGCCGCTTGATGCGCTCATGGAAATTGATGACCGGAGGGCGGCGTAGTGGGATGGCTGTTTTATACCGACCGCCGCGTCAAATCCTATGCGGATGAGAAGGCGGAGATCGCACGGCTCTGCACATTTGAGACCGACATCCGAAGAACCGAACTGGTCAAAGCCTGCAAGGTCGGCTCGACCTGGTATGCGGCCGCCAAAGTCACGAACCTTGATGGCTCACCCGTCGAAGACAGGACCTATGTGCCCGGTTCTGATGGGTCCATCACCTTCGGGGCTGTCTTCCTCACGCGGTATGATGATGGCTGCTGGGGCTACAAGGACATGGAGGAGAGCGCGGGGCCCGTCGAGTCCCGCGCGCCAATCAACCTGTTGGCGCTACTGTCGGACATCAAAGATCCTGACAGCTACGCCCGTGCCTGGCGTCAGCGGTGTCGGGATTGGGCGGAAATCCCCCATTATGACGAAGGCGACAAAATCAAGCTGGCCGCACCCGTGACGCTGACCGATGGCAGCACCTGCCAATTCATCACTGCGACGCACTACCGGTGCGGGCAGCAAAAACGTCGCTGTTATCGCATCGAGGAAACCGGCGGCCTCGTGCGTCTGTCAAAGGTCTCACTCGCGGGCTCGGAGCTCCTTAGCTCGGCAAAAGGGGCAGCGAGCCCAGTCCTCGCCGAGTTCCTGGCGGGGCAGGAGGAGTGACGAGCAAACTGATACATTATCAGTCGAGCCCTCTTCGCACTCACAAAGTGTAGAGGGGGCTTTTTGTCCTTTGGAATTCAGACCCTGACCCAAAGGACAGACCCCATGGCTGTATCCAGCCCAACACAGACCGCTCACACCATTTCCGAAGCTGATCTCGTTATTGCGCTGCAGCAGATCGGTGCGGAGATCGATCACCAAGCCTTACGCAGTTCATCATTGGCGCGCATCATGCGCGCGTGTTTCGGCGGCAGCGATGCCAGCGGTGCCTGGGATTGGCGCATGGCCTATGACGTGATGCAGGCCGCCGCAGTGCAGGCACTCCTGAACGGTGATAGCGCGCCGGATGAACTATCCTCTGCAAAACTCCTCGCCTTGCGGCTCCTGACGGAGACACGACGTTCGGAGCAGCAGATCCGGCTGCAACAGTTCTCCACGCCGCTGCCCTATGCGGCCCTGGCGGTGCGGGCCGCTGGCATTCGCAAGGATGAGATGGTGCTGGAGCCGTCCGCCGGAACAGGCGCATTGGCCATGTTTGTTGTCCGCGCCGGGGCCAAGGTGATGCTGAATGAGATCGATCCCTTTCGGCAACAGCTCCTGCGGGCTGTCTTCGAATTTGATGTGACGGGCCATGACGGCGAGCATATCGACGATCTCCTGCAGACATCCGTCCAACCCGATGTTGTCGTGATGAACCCGCCTTTTGCCTCTTCGGTCGATCGCTCGAAGGACCGGCACATCGCAGCCAAACATCTTGTCGCTGCGGCCAAGCGCCTCGCACCGGGCGGGCGGCTGGTGGCAATCATGCCGGCGGGGTTCGGACCCGATCGCGACGCGGCGCATTGGTCACGGGTGCGCGGGATTCTGACACCGCGCCTCGCGCTATCCGTCCCCGGGCATGTCTACCGCAAGCTTGGTACCTCCGTGGAAACCCAACTGATGATCTTCGACAAAGTGCAGGAGGACGACGATCTGATCCGCGCCAGCGTGCGAGACCTGGATGAGGCCCTGGGTCATGTCGATGTTGTTGCCGCGACCCGCTGCGAGGCACGCCTCGTGCAGGCAGCGGCGATGCCGTACCCGTCAAAGAGCAGACCTGCGCCCGTCACGCGCAAGAGACCGGTTGCGATTGCCGCTTCCAAGCCCCGCAGCAACGCGGCCGTGCCGCTGACCTTCACCAGCCTTGAGATCCCGCGCGACAATAGGCCGGTTTCGGACATCTATGCGCGCTATCGGCCGCAGCGGATCGATATCGCCGGGGCACAGGACCATCCCACACCGCTGGTCGAAAGCATCGCCATGGCCTCCGTTGCGCCGCCAGCCCCATCAAGCGCAATCACTGAGGGTTTGCGCTTGCCTGCCCGGCTGATCGAAGAGGGCCACCTTTCCGAGGCGCAGCTCGAGACCATCATCATGGCAAATGATGCCCATGCCCGGAACCTGCCCGGCCGGTTCACGATCGATGAGGACCAGGCCCGGATGTCCCGCTGTGACGATGATCCCGAGGCACTTGCCTATCGCCTCGGATACTTCCTCGGCGATGGCACCGGCTGCGGCAAGGGCCGCGAATGTGCCGGACTGATCCTGGTGAACTGGCTCGCCGGACGGCGCAAGGCCGTCTGGGTCTCCAAATCGGCGACCCTCATCGAGGACGCTATCCGCGACTGGACCGATCTCGGGGGCTCGCCCGCAGACATTCAGCCGCTCTCCAAATGGAAACCGGACCAGCCCGTTCCAATGGGCGACGGCATCCTCTTTGTCACCTATGCCACGCTGCGCTCGGCGGGCAAATGTGGCACCACCCGGTTGAGCCAGCTGCTCAAGTGGATGGGCGAAGAGTTTGATGGGGTGCTGGCCTTCGACGAGGCTCACGCCATGCAGAACGCCGCAGGGTCGAGCGAGGGCAGGGGAGTCAAACCCTCCCAGCAGGGGCTTGCGGGCCTCCGTCTGCAACTGGCAACGCCGCGCGCCCGTGTCTTCTATGTCTCCGCCACGGGGGCCACCAGCGTGTATAACCTCGCCTATGCCGCGCGGTTGGGTCTCTGGGGGCAGGGGCCTGAATATCCGTTCCCGAGCCGCGAAAGCTTCGTCTCTGCGATGGAGGCGGGCGGCGTCGCGGCCATGGAGGTGGTAGCCCGCGATCTTAAGACGCTCGGGCTCTATACGGCGCGCGCCCTCAGTTTCGACGGCGTGGAATATGATGTGCTGGAACACGCGCTCACCCCGGCGCAGACCGAGATCTACGATGCCTATGCCTGTGCCTTCCGCACCATCCATCACAATCTCGAAGCCGCGCTGACGGCAACGGGTGTCAATGACGCCTCCGGCAAAACCAATGCCTCCGCCGCGCGCGCCTCTGCCAAATCCCGGTTCGAAAGCACCAAGCAGCGATTTTTCAATCACCTCCTGATGGGCATGAAAGCTCTGACGATCATCCGCGCCATCGAACAGGATCTGACAGATGGATATGCCTGCGTCGTTCAGGTGGTCTCAACCGGCGAAAGCCTGCTGAAACGTCGGCTTGAGGCAATGGACCCGGAAGACGAGCTGGTCGAAGGAGCCCTGACTCCTCGCGACTACGTGCTGAGCTATCTCGAACAGGCCTTCCCGATCCATGCACAAAAGCTCGTCGAGATCGACGGCAATATGGTGGCAGAACCATTACGCGACGACAATGGTGCATTGATTGTTTCGCGCGAAGCGTTGGCCCTGCGGGATGCGGCGATGATGGATCTGATGACACTGGCACCGATCCCTTCTGCGCTCGATCAGATCCTCTGGGCCTTCGGTGACGAGGCGGTGTCCGAAGTGACCGGGCGCTCCATCCGACCATTGAAGGCGGAGGATGGTCACCTCTTCATCGAGAAACGCGCCTCCAGCAGCAATTCCTCCGAGACCCGTGCGTTCATGGACGGCGAGAAAGATATCCTGATCTTCTCCGATGCGGGCGGGACAGGGCGGTCCTATCACGCGGCACAGACAGTGAAAAACCAGAAGCGACGACGCCACTACCTGCTGGAACCCGGCTGGCGCGCCGATGCGGCAATCCAGGGTTTGGGACGCACCCACCGGTCTGCGCAGGTCAGCGCGCCGTTCTTCCGGGTCTGCACCTCGGATGTGCATGGTGAAAAGCGCTTCACCTCCACGATCAGCAAACGCCTCGATCAGTTGGGCGCACTCACCAAGGGCCAGCGTGAGACCGGTTCACAAGGTATGTTCCGTGAGGAAGACAATCTGGAAAGCCCGATCGCACGGGGCGCGCTGCGCGGCTATTATGCCGATCTCGCCGCCGGGCGTGCGGGGGCGATGAGCCATGAGGCATTCACCGATTGGACCGCCTTGCGGCTGACCGATGCGGAGGGGGTATTGCTCGAAGATCTGCCCCCAATCCAACGCTTCCTCAACCGGGTGCTGGCGCTACCCATCCATCTGCAGAACGCGCTCTTTGCGGAATTCATGGGTCGTATTGCCGACCAGACCGAACGCGCGCGCGCTGCAGGCACGCTTGATGTCGGGGTGGAGACCCTGCGCGGCGAGAAGATCGAACAGGTCTCGACCGAAGATCTCTGGACCTGCCCGAAATCTGGCGCGGTGACGCAGATCATCGGGCTCGAGGTGACGAACCCGGTTCATGTGCTGTCAGCTGAAGAGGCCATCGCCCGAAATTCGGACAAACGGTCGATGGTCAATCGTGCCTCCGGGCGCGCGGGCCTGATCTCGGCGCGGCCCATGCAGATGTATGACGAGGATATCGTGACGCTGATGCGCAAGGCCGTGCGGCCGAACGGGTCCAGCTATCTCGAGGAGACCCGTTTTGAGGCGTCCGCCTGGGAGGAGATCGGCAGCTTCGAGTTCATCCACCTTTGGGAGGGAGAGGCCGCCGCCCTGCCGAAAACCTCCACCACCAGGCTCTACCTGTTGACCGGGCTGTTGCTGCCGATCTGGAAAGATATCCCGACCACAAACGAGCGTATCTATCGTGTTACGCCTGATGGTGGCACAAGCATGATTGGTCGCACGTTGAGCGAGGAAGGGGCGGCGGCACTGCGCGCGCGGTTCCTCGTTCCGGATCCGAAAACGCCGCAAGAGATGCTGAGCGCAGCCCTCGGTACCACGACACCTGTCGATCTGGGCCGAGGCCTGACCCTGACGCGCCGCCGTGTCGCCGGCGAGATGCGCCTCGAATTGAATGGTGCCGACAGGGGCATGATTGACGGCCTGAAGGCGTTCGGGTGTTTCACGGAGATAATCGCTTTCCAGCTGCGGGTGTTCCTGCCGCACGGGGACGGTGTCGATTCAGTTGGCATTCTGTCCAGAATTGTCTGCGCAGGCAAAGATGCCACCCAGGATACGGCATCTTTGGCGGCAGAATAGGGAAGGAGGCAAGCATGACACGTGATGAGATCAAATTCGCCGTGGATGCGGGCCAAACCGTGCATTGGGCCAATACCGGCTACATTGTCCACAAGGACCGGCTCGGTCAGTACCTGATCACCTATTTGCCGAACGGAAGCTGCATCGGCCTGACCGACCGGAGCGGGCAACGGTTGAACGGAAAAGAGACGGAGTTCTTCCTCGTCGGATCGGAGAATGTTGACGACGAATACCCGGATCGCCAATCAAGACCAGACGGGCAGGGGAGGGGCACAGCACCTAGAGACGCGGTGGCGCATCCACTCGGACGACGTTTCTGACCCGTAGGCGGGGCTGAAAGGAAAGCGAGCTTTCTGTTTTGTGATCCCATGAGGGGTCGAAAAGCAATCCCGGTTGCCCTGATCAGAGGTCAGGCACCGGCACAAACTGAAGGAAATGACCCATGTTTGCAGGAACCCTGACCAAAACAGCTGAAACCACGGCAACCGCATATTTCGGCATGATCCACAGCAACCGGTTCGACATCGCCATCCAGCTGGAAACCCGCAACAAAATGTCCGAGCGTAGCCCGGATTTCGACGTAACCGCTGTCAACAAGTCGGGTCGCAAGGTGCGCATCGGTACCGCCTGGAACGAGACCGGCAATACCAGCGGCAATCACTATATCTCGATGCAGATCGATGTTGGCTTCGGCCCGTTCCGGGTCAATGCCGTGCAGACGAAAGAGGCGCGCGACGCGAAGAGCGGCGTGTTTGAAATCATCCCGCTTGTTTCAACGGGTACGATGAAATCCGGATCGATCTCCGGCGAATTGACGGCCATGGACGCGGACAACGCCTTCGCGGGCTACATCGCAAACATGATGTTCGACCTCGACTTCACGTTGATCGAGAATGACTTCAAGTCCGAGGACTCGCATCCCGACTATCGGATCGAGATCAGCTCACCGCGCGGCAAGCCAATCCGCGTGGGATCGGCCTGGATGGCCAAGAGTGCTCGCACCGGCAACAACTACCTGTCGCTGCTGGTCAACACGCCCGACGGCGATCTGCGCGTCAATGCCGTTCAGAACGAAGAGCAGCGTGGCGGTCAGACCTTCTCGATCATCCCGTTTGTCGACAGCGGCGAGCAGGATCGGACTGCAAGCGACGTACTGTCGCTGGTTGCTTGACTGAGGAGAAAACCGCAAATTCAGCAGCGCGAGGGGAACCGTGGGTACACGGTTCCCCTTTTTGCCGTGTTGGTTTGGTTGAGAGGGCGACGCGACGAATGGTGAGCTCAAAACGATTGCCAAGCGTCCCTTGGCTGGCGTTGGAATGTACCCAATCGTGCCGTTGGGCTGATTACTGAAGCTTCAATCTGAGGCGCAAACTGAATAATCGGCGTCGAATCCGGGAAATCGGGTGACATTTCCTCTAATCCGTTTATGATTCAATCAATCAGGAGCAGATCATCAAAAGTGAGTAGACGTGGCCCGCAGTGATCTTGTTGTCGATTTGGTCAAGGCCGGTGTAACTGGCGATCAAGCGTCTGTGCGCATGACTGCCGAAGCTATCGCCGCCGACGAGCGGGCGAAGAAGCATACAGGGGTTGCCGACAGAATAGCGCGTGCTTTGACAACCGCGCCTAAGTCGACGGTAAGTGATCGGATGACGTCCAAAGGGGCTCGGCTGCGTGATGGCAGCGGTGCAATCCAACGGCGCGAACCAAATCGTCCCCTCGATAGTTTGTTTCTTGAGAAAGCAACCCGAAACGCCAGTCTGGAATTGGTTGAAGAGCAACTCCGCGCTGACGTCTTGCGTGCGCACGGTCTGGAGCCTCGACACCGAATGCTGCTGACCGGTCCTCCGGGTAACGGAAAAACATCCTTGGCAGAAGGCCTGGCCTATGAATTGGCTTTGCCATTGTTCGTGGTCAGATACGACGCGATCATCACAAGCTACCTCGGAGACACCGCAACACGCCTCAGGCGCATGTTTGAATTTGTCAGAACTGAACCATGCGTGCTTTTTTTTGATGAATTCGATGCGATCGGGAAGGAAAGAGGTGACACCCATGAAACCGGCGAAATCAAACGCGTGGTTACAACACTATTGATGCAACTCGATGACCTTCCGTCCTATTGCGTCCTGGTAGGGGCGACCAATCATCCGGAATTGCTTGATCGCGCAACATGGCGCAGATTTGAAATCAAGCTTGATCTCTCTCGGCCAAGTGATGAACACATGACCGAGTACTTTGCTGCGCGTATGAAGGAATTCTCCGACAATTTCGGGTATACTGCAAAGCGGCTGCGAAATGCTGTTGCACCCATCAATTTTTCAGAAGCAGAAGATTTTTTTATGGATATTCATCGTCGCCTCGCTCTCGCACAGGGCAATGTCACCTTCCGCACACTTGTTAAAGATCGCGTCAACGCATGGACGGCGCAACACGGAAGGATAATTGGTGATGACAGATCGGCCGATTCTACGTCTTCCTGACCCCCGCCCAGATGTCCGACTGCCAGGGACCGCCGATAGACGGCGACGCCCTCAAGGATTGGGGCGCCAAGGGCAATCGGCGCGATTTGGCGATGAGTTCACCCGGCTGGATGAAGCATTTCGCGGTGAAAATGCCGAAATTCTGCTTCGGCAAGATCCCTCAGGGATTGCGCCTGAGCGCGCGCTCGTCTTTGAAACAGTCGTACCTATCTCGCGTTTTCAGAACGCCGCAACAAATGCCGGATTTGAACTCCTGATCGAAGATCCCCTTGGCGATGACTATGATATCCCCGAGGAGATGGTGGACGAATATGCAGGGGCAGCTTCTCCGACGCTCTATGCCACTATGCCCTCAACGGCCGACCTTCAACGGCTCTTAACGTTGTGGAGATCTTATCAGGCCCAGGAGCCGGCGGAGCATGGTTTGGCACCTTGGTGGAACCTCTTCGCTATGCTTTCGGATATCCGCGTGTGGGGGCCTCAAGACAGATTGACGCCTGAAGTCCGTACCGAACTGGTGTATCGGCTAAATCAGGCGGGCGACGAACCGATCCGGCTCGAACTTGAAATCTGGCCGACGGCAAATGCCGCGTTGCGGCGCCGGTGGCTTCAGGACACACGTGCCAAGATCGTAGCGTTGGGCGGTCGCATTCTTGCGACATCTGGCATCGATGAGATTGATTTTGTTTATCAGGCGGTGCTTGCTGAGCTACCCCCTGACTCCGTTCGCGAAATGCTCGCCAACCCGATGGCCCCTGATGGTATTGCCAGTCTCGATGGCTTGCAGTTCATTCTGCCTCAAATGGTCGCCCAATCGTTACCTGACAGCAGCGACGCACTTGAACCACTTGATGGCGCTCTTCCACCCATTCAGGAAGATGCGCCGATCCGCGCCGTTTTGCTTGACGGAACCCCAATCGCAGCCCACCCCGCTCTAAACAACGGGGTTGTCATCGAAGATGTTCATGATCTGGTGCGGCTGTCGCAAGTGGAGCACCGGCGTCACGCAACGTCCATGGCGTCTCTCATTCTGAGGGGAGATCTTGAAGCGGACGGTGAACCAGTTCCAGATGCCCGCCTACTTTCAATTCCTATCCTGATTGACGATGCCCAAGGTGCGTCGTCACCCAACGACCGGCTCTTTGTCGATCTGGTTCATGTGGCGCTCGCGCGTGCATTTCTTGGAGAAGATGCGCTTGCGCCAGATGCACACCTGGTGAATTTCTCAGTCGGTATCTTTCGGGGGCATTTTGCGGGCCGGATTGGATCACTTGCCCGATTGCTGGATTGGTGGTCCGAACGCCATGGCATTCTCTTTATGGTCGCGGCGGGCAATGTTGGCGACGACCTTACAGTTGCAGGTACAAGCTACACAGCCTTCGAAGACGCAGGCCAAGCCGAACAACGAACCATGGTCGAGGCGGCCCAGAAATCTTCACGGCCATTTCGCACATTGCTCGCCCCCGCAGAGGCGATGAATGTTCTTACCGTCGGAGGCGCTTCCCAAGATTTAAGTCCTCCTAGGATGCCTCCACCTGCCGGCTCTATTGTTCTAAACGACGCCGATAACCCTTACCCGGCACTTTCCTCTGCTGTGGGGCTTGGTGCGTTCCGTTCAATTAAGCCAGACATTATTGCTCCTGCTGGTGAACATGAACTTCGCGCGTCTGCAAACGGCCAAGGCGGGGTCCGCTTACGGGTCGTGGACCGATCTCAAAGATCGGGTCTTTATGCGGCAACCGTTCAACAAGGCGCGGCAAACACTTATCGCACGCGAGGCACAAGTTGTGCGAATGCCCTTGCATCTCGGGCTGCGCTCTTTTCAGCGGCTGCGCTGACCGACGATGACGGTCCATTTGGCAATCAGATGGTTGCGCCCCGCGATAAGGCGCTCTTGGTCAAGGCCCTCAGTGTGCATGCCGCAATCTGGCCACCTGCCGCCATCGAAAAATTTGCGACCGAGTATGCACCAAACCCCAGACGCCATGCACAAGCGCGGGAGGAAGTTTGCCGCTATTATGGACATGGCCTCCTCGACAGCGTGAAGATGCGAGAGGCTCCAAGGAATGGCGCAACCCTGGTAGGGCTCGGAACATTGCGTAAAGATCGTGCCGCGATTTTTGATGTTCCACTTCCGCCGTCCTTAAGCGGCGAACGCATTGGTCGCTCGATGACCGTGACTGTTGCCTGGTTTACACCGGTCCGGGTGACACGCGCGCGCTACCGTTTGGCCGCATTGGATGCGATCCCGCATGGATATGATCTTTTCGGAGAACTCATCGAGGACGAAGGATGGGCGCTCGCTATGAAAAACGAACAGCTTGATGCCAACCTTATCAAACGCGGAACTGTTTGGTCACGAAGACTGATTCACAGAAATCCAGTGGTCCCGAACTTTCATACTGATATGCGGCTTCCCATAAGGGTACAGTGTCGCGATAGCTCGGGTGGTGGGTTAAGTCCAGATGACGACATCCGGTTTGCCCTCGCGATCTCTTTGGAAGTTGAAGCAGAAACCGCCTTTGACATTCACAATGAGCTTGAAGCTGCTTTGCGTGTTGGTGTTCGGTCGGAAGGTTAATCTCCAGCAACCGTGGTTAATGATCAGCTCCCGCGAATTCTGCTAAATACACTCAGCATGCGCGAACCAGTCTTCGTCTGCGAGTGCAAACGCCATACTGTCGACCAGAGTCTAGCCTTCCGGCCTCTCCTGCTCGGCTGCGCGTGTCGCAGGTGAGAACAGGCCGCTGGCCTGTCGCGCATTCGGCCATTCGGCCTCACCGCGGCGTTGCGACCAGGCCCCCGGTTTGCCCGCCTCGCGAGCACGTCGCTTCCCGGCCGCTCCGCCGGATTGCGCTCTGGTCTGTTTTGCGGGGCGCAAAACGATCCCGACGCTGCATCCGTCTCCCGCGTCCGGTCGCGCCGTTTGCCTGCTCGTGTCGGGCAAACCTGCCGTCACATCACACACATGAGTGCGGAAGCATATCCTCCGGATGGCCCCCAAATCAGCCCGCGTCAAGGATCGCAAAACTTTTCGGCGAGGGCGGCGCGGGTGGAAAGCGTGGTCCCGTGCGCGATGGCGGCGTGTGGTCGGAGCCCGGGCCCGGAAAACTTTTGCGCCCGGCACGCCGGCGGCTGCGCCGCCCCTGACCCGGACAGATTCGGAAACCAGGCATTCGGCCATGCCACCACACTCACGTGGTGGTCCCCGAACATCTGGAGATAGCAAAATGGCTTACGATCAAGCGAATACATACGAAACCATCGAACTCTTTGGCCTGACCGAAAAGGACGCACAGCTGCCCACACCCGACGATCACATCCTGAAGGACAGCATCGTCCGCGAGACCTTCGAGACCCTGCTCGGTCAGATGCGCGGGACGGGTCTCGAGGCGGAAATCGAACCGCTGGCGCACGGGCTGGCAACGATCCTGCAGCGCCGCAAGGTTGTTCTGGGAAAGGAACTCGACCGCACCGCCGACAAGATCGGCGCGCTGGCAAAATGTCACGACGGATCGGAGATCGCGGAAACCGCGCTCGAAGAGGCGCAGGCCCGCTTCCTGCAGCTGCGGGAGATCGTCGGTAGCATTGAGACGATGAGCGAGGCGGCGGCCGAGTGCTACGAGGTCGAAACCGGTCACGCCTTCATCCCGGCGGCAGGATCGCGCGCCAGCGTCCGGGCGCAGGAGACGGGAGCCGTCTTTGAGGCCAGGCAGCTGCTCGAGCAGCATGACCGGGAGACCGCCGCCAGATCGAAGGTCGAAGGAGTTCCTCTGATCGTCTCCGGCGCGACCGACTGGACCGACATCGATGTCATCTTCAACACGCTCGACAAGGTTCGGGATCGTATCAAGCAGACCCGTAATCAGGATATCTTCATCTGTCACAAGGGCGGCAAGCACGGGGCCGAAATGATCGCGGCCCGTTGGGCCCGCGCGCGTGGCGTCGCCCAGGCCCGCTTCGATCCGCGCTGGTCCGCGCATGGGCGGGCGGCCCCCTTCAAATGCAACGATGAGATGCTGGACGACAAGTTCGCTGCAACCGGTGTTGTCCTCTTCGGTGGCAACGGGGTCGCTTTGAATCTCGGTCAGAAGGCTGAAGCCCAGGGTCTGACGGTCATGCGTGTCGCTGGCCCGGCGAAGAAAGATACGAGCGCGTGAATGAATGAGGGTCGCCTTCGGGCGGCCCTTTTTTCGTTTTCAGAGGGTGCGAACGTATGTCAGTTGCGCCAGGATGACCTCCAGCGGTCTTGGTGATTGAAGCCAGCCACTCTGGTTTCGGGAAAGACCGGATGGTAACTCGAAACTATTTCAGTTTACTGTGGCCGCGCTGCAAAAGCCATGTGTTGCGCAGCCTGACACCCGCACAGGTTTTTCATTGATGCCCTTTTCCCCGGAACGCACCAAAGAGATTCAGGCACGCATTGATGCACGTTTGCGGTCGGGTCAGGCGAACGATTGGGAAATGTCGTTTCTTACAAACATGGCGGAACGTTTTCAGAAACATGGGACGGAGACCCGCCTGAGCAAGGCTCAATATGTCAGCCTGCACAAGGTCTTGAAACTGGAGCGGCAGAACCTGACGCAGACAAGCCCGACAACTGATGCACGCGTTTCTAAACCAGCACTAAAGCGCCGCTCTCGATCTTACCAGACGAGACCGCGTCCGGTTTCCAAGACCCGCGCGATCACCGCACCTCGGCGTGCCGTGCGCAAGGCGCAGCGCCAGATCATGGTGCCCATGCTTATCGCTATTGCGTTCTTCGCAGTGGTTGGATCCTTGTTTGGACCCTCAAATTCACGATCCACACCCCACAATCCTCAGCGATACCCTTATCGCAGACAACAAACGCGGCTTATGTTTATGTGACGGGAACACGCGTCAACCAGCGCACCGGGCCGTCTACTTCAGATCCTGTGATGGGCGTCTTGACCGAAGGCAAGCGTGTCGAGAAACTCCATGGTCAGGGGCAGTGGACCCAAATCCGATCAGACTTGGGAACGGGCTGGATGTCGTCCGGCTTTTTGTCTTCGGTCGCTCCTGCTGCCGTGCGGTCAGCGTCGCGAACCCGATCCCTTCGCGCCAGCGACATACGGATCGTTGATGGTGATACGATCGATGTGCGCGGCATGACAGCGAATGTCCGTCTCGTCGGGTTTAATACGCCCGAGACATGGAAACCATCCTGCACGGCTGAGCGTCAACTCGGGGAACGCGCCACGGCACGTCTTGGTCAATTGGTGCGAAATGCGGCGTCCATTGAATTTAAGCGTGTGGCCTGTGCCTGCCGGCCCGGCACGGAGGGCACGGATCAGTGCAACTTCGGGCGGCTCTGCGGTGCGTTGTTTGTCAACGGTCAGGATGTTGGGCGCAGGCTCATTGCGGAAGGCTTAGCCGTGCCGTATCGATGCGGCCGAACCAGTTGTCCTCCACGCCCGGAACCCTGGTGCCGGTAACAGCGATAGCCACCCGACACCGACGATGGGTCTGTGCTCACGGCTAATATCGGGCCTACCATCTGTTGGGCGCGGCGTATCATTCTTACTGCTGCGTTGAAGCAGAACGGCCCAAGCCATCTCCTATCTCGATCCACGGGGTCGAAGGCGACTGCAAAGTGGCGGCGCGAATTTGGGTCACACCTTTTTGCTTATGCATGTGGATCGCACGGGGGCGGCCCGGTCGTTCCCTCCGCTGCGCTCCGGCAAGCACAAATACGGTTTCCACGCGCGTTGCGCGCAGACCCTCCGCATTTGCACTTGCGACCGGTCCTTCTGCCCCCGTGCCGTGAGATCCCCATCGCAAAAAGGAGAAACCCAAATGACCAACCACTACATCGCCACCGTCCCCGTCAAGTTCACCGATAACGATGGCCAGGAACGCACCCGCTTCCAACGCGTCGGCGCCATGTTCCGCAACACCCGCAACGGGGACGGCTCGGAGTTCTTCAGCCTCAAGCTCGACTTCCCGGTCGCAGTCTCGGAGCTGGTGATGTTCCCGCCGAGTTCCAAAGAGCCTCAGGAGTAAATCCTCTGACGAGGATGGGCCGCCGAGAGGCGGCCCTTTCCCCGTTCCGAGAACAAGTCCGCCAACCAGCCTCAAGGGGGCCATCCAAAAAATCTTCGGGCGTTGCCCGCCGGTTTTTCGGCAGAGATTTGGACAGGCCAAATCTGGCCTCCCTTGACCCTGTCAGTCGGACCTGTTTGCAGGGTATTTCGCCCTCCCCCTCGCGTCCGTCCGAACACATGTGTGTTCGGACGGAGCTGCGGGCGGGGCGTTTCTTATTGAGTAGAAACGCTGGGTAGGAAGGGTTGGAGGACTCCTTTCGGGCAGTTGCGTGCCTTCGGCGCTCAGCAGGGAGCGAATACAGACCGCTTTGAGTGAAACACACGCCGGTTGACTGGCAGAACCATCTAACTTTCACTTACGTGATTTCGGATCATGAGCGCAATCGCTTCATCATTCTCGATCAGCACTGTTCTGAACAAGCGCCCAATGTTCACACCCGCCCGCAAAGGTTCCGGGATTTCGCGCAAGGCATCCATCAGTGCTTGCTCGACGTCACTGCCGACCGGTGGGGAGACCTGAAACCTGATCTGCGCGCGCTCTTTGCCCGCTGCCGGGTTAGTGCTCCTTCTCTTGTCAGGTTGCGACTTTGTTGCAGACGTCTCTACGCTGGGCTCCGACGTTGCATCGGTTGGAGGCGGTACCGCTGGTTCATCAACTGCCTGCTTCTTCATCTCGGTCACGGTTGGGGCAGCGTTTGAGGCTGGTCTACCCAGCAGGTTTTCAATGCCGTCACGCCGGGACATGGGCGACCTCGCTCTTTTCAATCGCGCTCAACACGAAGGCGGCATTGTCCAACGCCTTCCGACAGCGCCCCACCATCCTGCGTCCGTTCGCTCGGGTCGCTGGGGCTTCGGCGTTCTCTGCGGCATCGTTGGCGTAATCCATCAGACGGCCGATCGTGGTGCCGGTGCGATGCGCGTCATCCATGACAGCTGACTCCGCAATGCCGCCCACGCAGGTAAACCGCTTTGCAAGCGCCTGCTTGCCACGTTGAATGCCAGCAGATTGCGCCACCGACTGCCGTGTGAACACGACGCGAAACTTTTCCTCTGGTTTCATTTGACTGCCAACCTGTTGCAGCGCCAGTTCGCAGGACTTGTAGGTCGCCTGAATAGGTTCGAACTCGGCAGACGATCCATCGGAGGGGCAGAGCACCAGATCCGCCACGGCCATGACTGCCGCTGCCGTCATGCTCGGCTCGCCTTTCGTGTCGATTAACAGGTAGTCATATCCCCCGGCGTCTTCCGCCGCCAGAATTCTGGCATAGGCCTGTCGGGCATTTTCTGCATCATCTTCGGCGAAGTGGCCCGCCTCGATCAGCAGTTCTTCGGCAGGCACGGGCGGCAACCCGATCTCTGTATCCAACCACCCGGCCAATGTGGCCTGCGGGTCCAGATCGAGGATACGCACCCGTTTTCCCTGATGGTGTAATGCGGAGGCGAAGGCGATGAGCATGGAGGATTTTCCGGCCCCGCCCTTGGAGTTCACAGCGGCAAAGATTTTCAATTTGGTCTCCGGGTTTGCGCCCGTAGGTCACGCCGCGCAGCGACGCGCCACAATCGGGCTCGCGATGTCAAACTATCGCGCGATCCCGCACCCGCGCTGGTTGAATGCTATTGCTGATTTGAGCAATTCGCAACACTTGCATGTTGCAGATCAGTATGAGGCTTCTGACCTGCAACCTGCAACCTGCAACCTGCAACCTGCAACCTGCAACCTGCAACCTGCAACCTGCAACCACCGTGGGCTGAGCGCTGTTGCCCGTTGATTGCGGCTTGTGAACTGCCCGTTGAGCGGAAGTTTCAGCAGGTTGTGAACCGACGTTTCCCTAGCACCAGCCCGACTACACCTACGCTTTCTTAGCGGGATAATATAGATTGTAGTACCGACAATCTATTTGACTTGCAGTCGGCCGAAATCTCAACTTAAAATTGATCTTGTACATGCGCGGCCTGCGGGGGCCTCGCCCGATTTCTGATCGAGGAGAGCTGCCCCGATGCCATCAGGCACTTCCAAATCTGTTGTTAAGTCGATGCGCTTTGACGAAGACGAATGGGCGTTCCTCGAACAGCGCAGGAAGGCGATGCAGCTGCGCAGCGTGACCGGCTTGGTGCGTGTTTGCCTGCGTGTCGCTTTCGGTATTCCCACTCAGGAAGAGTTTCGCACGCAGCAGTTCAAAGCGCATCTGGTCCTCTTGGTCGGCATCGCCAACGATCTCACCCAGATGACCCAGGCCGCAAATACCGGGGAGCTTCGACTCGACACGCGTATGGAAGATCAGCTTGCTGAGGTTAAACAAGAAGTGCGCGCGCTGCGCCAGCTGATTGAGGAATACTCGGATGCGGCCCACGAACGGTCGTTCACGCGCGCATTGGAAATCGAGCGACGGGCTGAAGATCAGCGCGCGCGGCGGGTGTCGCCCAAGGCAAAGGTTAGAGGATGACCAGCCTGATCGCCGCATATGACCCGGCCTGGGAGGCGCTGTTTGGGGAGTTTCAACTCATTCCCGACCTGAAACCCCGTCCCGGTCAAAACCCGTTGCGCGCGTGGCACCGCCCAGCACGGCGACAAGGTTCTGTCAGCGGTCCGGCTGGCATGATTGCCAACGCGCTATTGACCGAGCAGGCCGTGGTCAAAATCGTCCGGGGCGGCGGTGTCACAACGTCAGGGCGTCTGGGAGGGCAGCTCTCCTACATCACGCGCAAAGGCACCGTTGAGATGGAGCGCGGCGACACCGGTGAGCTCTCCCAAGGGATTGAGGCGTTGCGCGACGTGCAGGCGGACTGGGCAAAAGACTGGGTCCAAATGGATGCGCGCACGACCAACTATACTTATCACGTGATCCTGTCCTACCCAAAGCACACAGACCGCGAAGCCGCCAAACAGGCAGCGCGCCGTTTTGGCGAGTGCCTGACCAATGGCGCGTATGGTGACCGGTACAAACACGTGATGGCGCATCATGATGACACTGGCCATCCGCACACACATCTGGTGATAAGCCGGGCAGGGGCTGCGGGCAAGACACTTCATCTGAGCCGATATGGGATCACAACGCAGGATCTGCGTGAGCTGCAGGCGGACACCGCGCGCGAGGTTGGTATTGTCCTGAACGCCACCAGCCGGTTCAGCCGCAACCTACGCCCCGGCCGGGAGAGCAGCGCCCGGGTTCATGCGCGGCGCGAGGGTCGGCAACTGCTGGAACGGACGAAACCCGACCGGCGCAGTGGATTTCCATTCCTTAGTGCCGGTCGCCAACAGGCGGCCGCTCCTGACAAGCTGCAGGTCCTGAGGGATCAGCGGAACGCGGACTATGTCGCCTTGCGTGAAACCCTCCGGTCGCATCAGGCCGGGCTTAGCCAGGGCATCTTCACTACCTCATATCCGGGGCGGGCCGAGACCCTGGGCAATCTTGGAACGGCTGTTCTCGGCGCAGCCAAAATCCTGTTGCGGGGCGGGGTTCTCAATACTGAGGAAGTCGACATGAACGAACAGGTCGCCAATCATATGGATCCGGCACAGGCCGGTGGCATCGACCGTGAAATCAAAGCCATTGGCAGCGATATCCGGGTCTTCATTGAGGGCATGACGGAAAAAGCTGATGCCATGGAGGACGAGGAAAAACGCAGCCAGACGGAGGCGGCGATTTCCCGTGTCCTGCGGGATTATGAACCGTTGATGGACAACGAGACCCGGGCATTCTTTGGCAAGCGTCTCGACCGGGACGATGAGATCGAGGTCGGGCGCGATGATACCGATCCGACACGCCAGCGTCGGGCGGCTGAACAGGATGCAGCAGATCCGACGCGCACCCAACCCATCGGACAGGAGCGTGCGGACCGACGGGCCGATGCAAATGATCCGCGCAGCGCTGCCGCCAATGCGGTGCTGAAGGATGCCGACAGGCAGGTGGCCGAGCGCTTCGAAGCCATGGGCATCAACGGTGATCTGGTGTTGTCGCGCATCCGCAATGGCGCTGACGTGGACCGTCAGACCCGCGAGAATTGGTTTGAACGCGATGTTAAGACCTTGGCGAACGCCCATTCGCTCAGTGAGAACCAGGCGCGGATCGACATGAGGGCCGCGTATAAAGATGCCGCAGAAATCTACCGCGATGCTCGTGGCGAGATCCGCGACATCAACCGCGCCTTTGCAGAGGGCAGGGGAGACGACTTCCTGAACGAGAAGATCAAGACCGGCGTTCAGGATGAAATCCAGACGATGAAAGGGCAGGGTTTTGATCGGGCCGCGATCGGTGGACGTTTGCTTGAGATAGAGGACCGGGTGCAAGAGCGTGTGACAGGCCGCGCGCCGGATCGTGACGATGGTGGCGCCCGCCCGGGCTCGAAACGGCAAGGCCAGACCACAGAGACCCATGCCACCGGATCATCGCCGCGGCGTCCCGATTTGGACGCGGGAGTGAGGGGCCAAATCATCGGGACCGGTGACGCGCTCTTTAAAGAAGACGAGAAAGACAGCATGTCGCCTTATGTCGATCTGAAGGTGGACGGCCGCGACAAACCTTTCCGCGTCTGGGGCGTCGATCTGCCCGACCTGATGCAGCGCGAAAATCTCAACATCGGTGACACGGCAACGCTTGCCCATGACGGGTACAAGAGGGTGACGGTCAGCAAGATCGACAAAGAGACCGGCGAAGCGAAGACCATCGAGGCAAACCGCCGCGCCTGGAAAGCAACCGACATCGAGCGCGCACCGCGCGGCAACGATCGGTTACAGGAACAGCCCATGTTGTCCGATGTGACGACTGCAACAGCAGGCGAAAAGGCCCAGCAGGATCGCGCGGTACGGCAGGAGGTCTCCGTTGAAACCGGCGTCACGGGTGTCATCGTGGATGCCAAAGAGGCTCTGGTGCGTCCTGATGATCCAAACAGCCAATCGTTCTATGTGGATATGAAGGTCGAGGGCAAAGACGAGCCGGAACGGATCTGGGGAACCGCCCTGCAAGACCAGATGGCGCGGAACAATATTTCAGTTGGTGACACGGCCACCTTCGTCAAAGCGGGCAAAGAAGAAGTCACCCGCTCACGCCGGAACCCGGAGACCGACGAGCCGGAGCGCGTCAATGTCACCCGCACGGCCTGGGATGTGAAGAACGTCGATCGACAGATTGACCGTGATCCGGCGGTGCAAGAGCAGCGGCGTCGGGAGCGGGAAGAACGCGCCAAGGGCGACCGGAGCGTGAGCCGATGAGCCGCCATCTGGAAAGCACGTTGAATCGGGTGTTCGGAGGCCAATTGCTCTCCGATCCTCTCCTGTCTGAAATCGTCCTGAATCCGGACGGTAGAATCTGGATCGAGCGCAGTGGTGAACCTGCCATGCACCAGCTGGACGAGCCGATGGGTGAGGATGATGCAGAGGCGCTTGCACATGACCTGGCCGGCGGAAATCCGATTTCTGAAAAAACGCCGCTGGCCGGGTCGCAGTTTGAAATCGACGGGTCATTGTGGCGGGCGCAGGTGGCGGTCAAACCTGCCGTTGAGGCTGGCGTTGCCTTTGCCCTGCGCCGGGCCGTGGCAAAGCAACTGTCGCTCGACGATCTGATGCAAGGCCTGCCGAATCTGGACGCCAACATGGCCGATCTGAAATCTGGCGTTGATCCCGCTGATGAGGCTGTTTTCGATGCCTATGAGAACAAAGGATTTGGTGATTTCCTGCGCGCGGCCGTCAGGGCCAAATGGAACATCCTTTTGTCGGGTGGCACGTCATCGGGCAAAACGACTTGGTTGCGCGCCTGTCTTGGCGAAGTCGACCATTCAGAGCGGATCATAACCATCGAGGACGTGCTTGAGATCCGACCCAGCCAGCCCAATGTGGTGTCTTTGGTTGTCAACAAGAACGCATCGAGCAGCGATCTTTTGAAAGCCTGTCTGCGATTCCGACCGGAGCGGATCATCATGGGGGAGCTACGCGGGGCGGAGGCTTATGATTTCCTGTCCGCGATCAACTCTGGACATCCGGGCGGCATTTCCACGCTACACGCAGCATCACCGGAATCTGCGTTTTCTCGTTTGGCGTTGATGGTCATGCAGGCAGATACCGGGCTGACCTATTCTGAGATCCTCGAATACTGCCGCTCGATGATCGATGTGATTGTGCAGTTCCGGAAGTCCGGCGATCAGAGGCGACCAGTTGCCGTCAGGGTGCTCAGGGAGAAAGCGGTATAGGTTTTGGAACGTTCAATGGCTAGGTGGCCGAAGTTGGTTTTTACGGCCGCGCAGATCGTGCGCAGGCTCAAGCGGACGTTCATGAATCTCGCGGAGAATGGCGGGATCCCAGCCCTTAGCCGTCGTTGTTGCCGAGTTAGGAATCAGCCAATGCTATAGGCAACTGGCAGCCAAAAGCAGACATGGAGGTTCGGCACCTAGAGCGACAAAACGGAGGTTCGCTGCCGCCGCGATAGTCTTGGGCAAATTCTATTAGAGCGGATGTCCAATCAACTGATTTGTATTCAATAGGTCCGCGGTTCACCCGTGTTTGCCCCTAGCGATTACTCAATCACTACATAGAATGGCTCGCTGCGACTGACCTGAATGTTGTCGCGCTTACGAATTACGAAAGCTTCAACGAAGTGCACCCCACGATACTCGAGGCCTTCCCATCGTACACCTCCGCCATGCGAATACTCGAAAGTCCCGCGAAGTACGCCATTGCTCGACGCTTCATCACCTGTGTTGGTCACGCGCCACCGAACTTCATAGGTGTTTCTGTCTAATGGTAAGCCTGAAATAGTTGCTGGCACAAATTGAAGCCAGCGATCTTTGGGCACAATATTCCCACTTTCAACGTTTCGAATAAACGGCCCTCCTCGCGAAGAGTGCAGCTTCGCTGATACTTTCACAGAGAGCAGATGATTACCCACAGCCCTCCAAGTAGGCTGTTCTAGATAGGGCAAGTTTATATGGGACGATGGTATGGCCCTTTTTCCGAACTCTTTCACGAGATCAACAAGATCGCCGACAAACCCATAGACGGTTGAGATGGGCGCGTTCAGGTTTCTTCGAACATGATCAACCGCATTCGCGGTAACTGACTTAGCCTGAACTTCGCCTTCACTTTTGCCGAAGTCGTCGCCGAATACGCGCCGCCACTTTGCAATACTTGTGTTTCTGTCCGGCTCGTTGAACGCATCGTCAATCCACTCACGGTATTTTTGAACCTTGTTGCGAAAGTTTGAGTATTGATCTTCGCTCCAACATACGGAGAAATCTTCGCTGCTAAATGGGCTACTAACTTGCGGTTTCAGTGGGCGAACTTGAAGCCATGTGTCCAATCTCTCGAACATTGTTCTGAGCGCGCTCGGAGTGTCGGCAAAATCTGCGCTTCCTTTGTCGCCTTGTTGAATCTGGCCCGCGAGCAGAGTGGTCAAGCACACCGATGAACAAGTGAAAGTGGTTTTAATATCGCGGAGGTATTTTACTAGTCGCGTTACTTTCCTGAAGCTGTTGTTCCCGGAAAGTGAGTTTTTGTCCTTGAGCCACGTCGTAAACTGCTTGGGTTGCGTTTCCTCGAATTCGTCGATTTTTCGGTTGCAAACTTCTAAGGTATCGAACCCCCATCGGTTGCGAACGCAAGGTGCAATGTCGATGCGCTTATCACCAGCGTACTCAAGTGTTACGCAATAGTCGTATCTGCGGGTTTTTTCTCGGTACAAGCTGCTCGATCGAAAGACCGAATAAAGTTCGTCGACGTAGTCGCCAGCAGTCCATCCCTCAACAGGATCTACAATTGCGAGAACATCAGCGTCAAATTCTTTTTTGGGAAGAGGCTTGATGATCGTATGATGCGCCCAAGAACCTTGTGGATACCACTCTAGGTTCTCGGGTTCCCAATCGGAAGACTCCACAAACGAGTTCAGAGCTTCAGATGTGCTATCGAGACTATCTAACCGCGTGAGGTTTAAATTTACTGTATCTTCAAGGAATTCTTTAAATAGTCGTAGATTTTTCAATTGGTTCAAACTCTCTTCATTTTAGCCTTTTAGATACGCAGCCCATTGCGCATTAAGTTTGGATACTTGTGCCCCATAAACGAAAGGCACGACTTCTGGCGCGCTTTGTATGGCACTGGTGTAGTCTTCCAGTATGAGTAAAGCGTCCGCAGTGTTTACTGAATCTTTGCCAGCTTTTTTAGCAATCTCAATGCGACTCAGGATTTCACTGGTTTCGTTTGCGCATCGCCTGTGAGAGATCAAAGAACCTAAGACATCAGCTGATAGGACGAATACCGTTGCAGCGAAGAAAACACGAACCATCGTCATAAGGATATCGTTGTTCGCCGAAGGCACAAAAAACAGCGCGATTGCCAAAAACAAGACGGCATAGAAGGCCACAAGCCAAACCCACGCGTTTGCGCTCAATTTATGCAATTTTGAACTGTAGAATGCCGACTCTTCCAAGCAATCAAGCAACCTCAAAGGTCCCGGTTCAGCTTGCGTAGCGTAATAGTCCGCTTTCTGCGAGTTTTTAGCTTTATCTGCATCGACCGAAAACTTATCGATTAAGCGGCGTTTTTCCCCCGCTGATAAGTCTTCTCCGAGGCCGTTAACGATCAAAGCGGCGCGCCTAGCATTGTGTGCTGCGCTTTGCTTTTGGCAATAGCGATTGTTTGCAACCCACCACAAAACCAAAAGAGCAGCGTTAAGGCATGCAAGATAGTAGAGTGTCGAGGCGTCGTTTGTTACGATCGAAGCCATGGCTGGGAGTGTAACGACAAACCCGAGAACAAAAGACGCAATGCGCCACTTGCTAGATTCCTCATACCCTGCAATCAAATAACCAATCAACGCTGTTCCATCTAAACTCATTGTTCTAGCCTCAAATTGCTTTGACAGTCGTAGATGGATTCAACTTGGCAAGTTTGGATGAAACGGGCTCGCTCGATTTTGCGCCGCGATGGTTTCTTCCTGCCATATTTTGGCAACCCTGGACTGCTAGCGACCACATCTAGATAGTTGACGTACTTGGGGCGTCAAGAACAAAGAGCGAAAATTTTCACCTTTTTGCTGAAACACGCATTGGACATACATCTTAAGGGGTGTGCCAGATTGGGTGACGTTGCACTCTAACAGGAAGCTAACATAGGACGAATAGTTGGCCGTTCGATCGACAGCACCGCGCGGGTTGCGGTCTCAAAGCTTGGCGGCGTGCAGATCTCTCGTTGCTGTGGATCGATCGCGGCGGTGCTTCCCAAGACGTCGCCGACATCATACTCAGATGCACTGTACCTGAAAACTGCAAGTTCTGTTTTCTGCGCAAAAACGACATTAGAAATTACTTGTGCCGCTACTGCAGCGAGCGGCAGCTCTGTGGCCGACTATCCTTTGCCTTGTCCAACAAATTGCAGGCGCAGCGAAAGTCTATTTTTTTTGCCTTCTAACCAGTCTATGTCCCACGCAGCGAATAGCCACTGATCTTCACGTTTTCACCGCTGAACAGTGGCATTAGTCTTTTGATCAACTCGTCCGGTGAGAGCCGATGTGCCAGGTCGGCAAGTTCGGCCTCGCCGCCCGGGCTAATTGGTGCCAAGTTCAGGAGATTGCCAAGGTTGTCGGCAAAGCTTGGGGCTGTCACCGTTTCCATTGCTTGCTTTAGCTGGCGGTCTTCGGCCGTTTCTTCTTCACCGGCCGTCTCGCGCGGATCTTCGAAGTACCCGTATCCAGCCAAACCTTGATCAAGATATCCGTCAAATTCGGGTGGATCGTATGAGTTTGGTCCGGTGACAGCCGCACGCTGCGACAAAGGCGGTTTGGCGACAGGCCCAGGTTCTTCGGCCTCAGCCGATTTTGCCGACCCGGCACTTTTCAGGAATTCATCAAACCGCGTCACAACGCCATCCTTGACCGTGGGCACATCCGGCCAGGGCTTGCCCACTTGACTTTCACTCAGGGCTTTAAACCGATGGTCTTTATAATAGGACACCCTGTTTGTCCGGATCGGGAACATGCCCTTGCCGGTGATAATCACTTCTTCCTTGCCCAACCGGCCGATTTCTTCAGGGGTCAGTAACGCCCGGCTTTTCTCCGACCAGCTCTCAGAGCGGCCGGGTTCTTTCGACCAGTTGCGCCCCGATACGGATTTCTGCGTCACCGTCTTGTTGCCAAGCGCCTTGGAGAGCTTTTGCTTGGTTTCCTCGGAATTGGGCGTCAGCCAGACATGCAGATGCGAGCTTTCGGTCAGAATCTCTTCGCCCGCCTGCCCATAGTGTTCTCTGAGCGATGCCGGCGATTGCACAATCAGGCAGAGACGACCGCCATAGCCGGGCAGGGTGGTTACGGCATCGAGTACACCCTGCATTTTCCCCAGCGAATGAAACTCATCGATCAGAAACAGGACGGGCAGGAAATCCTCACCGGAGGCCATGAGCCGTCGACGCAGCGCGTTGATCGCGCACTGGATGAACAGACGCACCAAAGGCCGCGACACCTGTTTATGCGCCTCTGGGATCGAGATGTAGCAGGTTTGAGGTTCCCAACGCATCGATTCAAAGTCGAAGTCATTGGCCTTTGTCGCGCGAACGATCGCAGGGTTGCGCCATGCGTTCAGACCCCCACCCATCAGGACCGACAGATAGATGCCCAGCTGCTTGTTGTCCTGGCCCGCCATGCGCAGCATTACCCCTTTTGAGACCGGATCAGGCGCGCGTGGCGCAAGGGCGGCGAACATGCCCTTGTAATCCGGTATCTCATCATCGCCGCCCACTTCCGGCGTCAGCACCTGAAGAACCCGGCCGAGCGACGGTTCTGGCTCATTGCAGACGAGGGCCGCTGCGGCCTCAAAGATTTCCCGCGCATCTTCCATCAATGACGCCTCAGCGCCGGTTGCGCTCTTGGGGGCCAACAGCGCGGCGCAGATTTCCGAAATCCGCACGAGCCGGTCTTCCAGATCATCCATCGCCGCAATCTCAACCAGCGGGTTGAAACTGTGCGACCGGCCGACAAGGGAGCCGTCGGGATTGTTCGGAAACTGAACGTCGAAGGGCGACAGCACGCGCACCTTGTCGCCTTTTTCCAATCGCCGCCGCGACGTGGTTTCGAAAAGCTCGCCTTTGACATCATAGACGATGAGAGAGCCGGGATAGTCGAGCAGGGTGGGGACAACGATACCAACACCCTTACCGGATCGAGGCGGACCCGAGACCAGCACCGTGCCTTGGTCATCGGTATGGGCACGCAGGTGAGGGGCCTTTTTCTCTGGCTTCCCCAGCTTGCCCAGAACAAGCCCCCAATCGCTGATCAGACGCGCCGCGCGGATCTCTTTCGCCGTGGCCCAGCGAGCATCCCCATGCGCATCAGTCGCGGTCACGCCAAACACCATGCCACCGAAGAGATAGGCAAGGCCGGCACCAGTCATGAGGCCCAGCGTGATACCGCCCCAAAGTACCAGGTCCCAATCCTTCTGGTGAAGGCTGTTGCGCTGGCTGAGCAAGAGCCAAGGCCGCCATGTTTCAATATCGCCATTCACCTTCCAAGCGACCAGGAGTGCGGCCCAGAGCGGGATGCTGATGACGCCAGCTGCGATCGTGTAAGGCAGGTGGGTCTTTGCCTGTATGGTGCTCATGGCATTCTCCTTCAGGACAAGAGTGTTAAAGGGTGGAAAGCTCAAATACGCTGCGGGGCACAACCATGTTGCGCCCCGCCTGGAATGATGCTCAAGGCGTCACATATAGAGGTCTCGCGAAACGAACACGTTGATGTTCTCGCCCTGATTCACCCAGATTGTCGGCGGGATCGACAGGTATTCCTCAAAGGCATCCTGGCCGGAGTTCGCAAACCCATCTGTGCCGGTCGACAAATCGTTGTCGCTCAGAGTGCGATTTCCAAAGCTGGAAATCCCCGAGAAGATCGAGATAAAGAATGCCGCTTCAAACTTGAGGCCGAAGTGGTGCTGCACATTGCCCGTCAGACCGGCGCGGCCCAGACCATCGACGCCACGCGATCCGATCATGACAGAGCGTTTGTCAGTCGTGATCACCCGGTTCCAGGCCACCAGAACCCGGCGCTGACCAAGGGAGATATCAGACGAGTATTCCCCAATCAGCGTTGAGCCTTTGGGGATCAGGATGGTGGTTGCATCCGCTGACCACACATCCCGGCTAATGGTGGCTTTCAATTCACCGGGAAGATCGGACGATATTGCGGTATCCAGAACGCCCGGAATCACGGTGCCTTGGGTGATCAGACGATGCACGTCCTGCAACTGGGTCGCCCGCGCTGTCTGGACCGTACGAGACGCAGCGGCATCGAGGAAGTCATTGCCCGTTTTTTTGTTCGCATTGCCGCCATCACCGGCCCCAGCGGCGCTGCGCCCAAGGCTATTGGTCAAAGGCTGGGTCAACCGATCTTCTTCAGCCGCAACTGCATCCTGTACCGCATCGCCTTGCTGTGCCTGTTCAGACGCTTGGCCCGGTTCCGTGATCGGCCGGTTGGCCTGAATCCGCGCGAGCAGTTCCCGTTGCCGGCGCTCATCCGCAAGCCGATCTTCTTCCAGCTTCTTCAGGAACGCTTCAAGGGCCTGTTCTTGTCGCGCGGTGCGTTTTTCGAGCGCTTCGAGGGCCGCTGCGTCCAGATCCAAGGCGAGCGCTTGCGGGGCAGGCTCAGTCACAGATTCTTCTTCCTGCGCCGCTTTGATTAACTCGCGCAGTTCGGCCAGCTCAGCCTCAAGCAAGGCAACACGGGGATCTTGTTGTGGTTCGACCGGCGCCAGTGGTTGCGTCGGAACAGTGCCAAAGAGTTCACCGCCCTGTTGGCGGGGATCTGGTGTTTGATTGACCTTAGGAATGATACCGGCACGGCGACCAGCCTCATCACCGCCCAGATTGATCCAAAGGAACAACCCGAGAAACGCGATAAGACCGACAACGCCTCCGATCATGGGCCAGTTGATGCCGCGCTCCGGTTCCTCTAATCCTTCGATGCGATCATTTAGTAGCTTGTTTTGGTCAGACATCAGCGGTTCTCCCCACCTTGACCTGCATTGCGCTGTGACGTTGATGACGAAACCCTGCGCGGCTTGTTCGGGTCGCGGTTCTGGTCGATTTCATAGAGAGGGATGTTGAACACGCAGACCACATAAGGTCCGTCGCGAAGGACAAGGCGCGGATAAACTCCGGTCACAACAATGGTGCCGTCCGCCAGATCCGTTGAGTTGACCAGGCGTTCGCGCCCTTTTGCGTCCATGGCAAAGACAGCGGGTCGCACGCTTTGCTGCTTCAGGCGCAGATAGGTCTTGCGCCCGTCGTCAAAAGCGACTTCCGGACGTAGCAACCTGTCGCCGCCCGCACTGTATTGCAGATTGGCGGGCCGCCCGGTTGTGTTGAATGCGGCTTGGATGTTTCCGGCCTGTCGCGGTTTGAAGCCCTTTTTCTGATCCGGGTAGCTGAACCGATAGAGGAACCCGATATTATCAGGTGGACCGGCTTCATGCGCCTGAAGGAGGAATACATAGCTGCGCAGGTTGGTTTGCAGAATGAGGTTGCTCGCCTGCGAGGTGGCATGTTTGGCCTTCAGGACAAAGCCGTTGCCAGCGGTCAGGGGAATAAAGTCCCAGGTCTTGGGATCGCCCCGGACCTCATCGACCATCTGTTCACCATCCTGGAGGTGAATGCTGAGAGCATAGCCCCGTGAAACATCGATCTTGTACACCTCGTCAGGGTGATAGACGAGGGTGCGCACGCGCGCGTCCATGCGGGTTCCCCGTCCTTTTTGTTCAGCTGTGACAGAGGCCGCGCCAAGCGCCAGCATCACAGCCACAGTGCAAATTAAACGCAGCATTATCGCGCCTCCTCATCCAGTCGGTAATTGGCGACACAAAAGCCGGTTGGGTTGTTCCAACGCTCTTCCAGTGTCATGTTTCCGGTGCGGTCGAACTCGTAGCCCATCGTCACCACAAAGTTCCGCGTTGTGACCGGGGCACCCTGTTGCCGGCGCGCGCTTTTCGTGATGCGCAGTGTGGCCGAGTTTCCGTTGTTCAGCGTGACAGACCGAATGCGGACATCGACGCGGCCATAGCTGCCGTAGATGTTCATGGGGCTGTTGGGATTGTCTTCGTCATAGAGCGCGGCCAGATCCTCTGCGGCCCCGCCACAAGTTCGCCCATATACATCGGTCAGCCGTTCCCGCTGATCGTGCGCGTCATAGGTTTCCCGGTCGCGGGCATACTGGAACAACAGCGCCTGCGTGACATACTCGTCATCGTCCAGTGTCAGATCACCCAGACGGGATTCCACGTTGACCAGTCCGGTATGCTTGTCGACCGTCATTGTGATGGGCACGACCTGTTTCAGCGGAGCCAGACCCATGACGGCCGCAACGCCCATGACGCCAATCAGAGCGCCGATCCCGCCGACGACATATGCAATCCGCGCCCTGCGCCGCATCGAGAGATACATTTCATCTTCCCAGCGGTCGTGGCCTTCGTGAATGGTGGATGTATCAAGCAGGGGAGAGCCCTGATACTGCCCGTCAGGATTGAGTGGATCGGGCCTCAAATCTGCTGCTGCATGTTGCATCTGGTGACTCCTCGTCTGTTGCGGGGCCAGCCCGCCAGTGTTTTCAATTGGTTACGACACTTTCTGGGATCATTGAGAATTGGTTGGCTGAGTTCGCGTTCGACCCGCAGGGGAGAGGCAGCGAGGGAAGCCTCAATCAAACCAGAAAGTGCAAATTGATCAGCTTCTGCGCCGTCGGGCGTCTTCGGCCATGCGTTCAGCCCCGCGCCTTACAGAATCCCGAATGCGTTGGTTGTTTGCCTCTGTTGCGGATGGTTTGTCGGCTTCATTCACCGCACTTGCACGCTGATTGGAGACGTCGCCCAGGTTGTTGCCGCCAGAGTTTACTCCAGTCAGCTGGCCGCCAAGAAGCCTCGCACCGGTTGCACCTGCGCCTTTGATCTGAGACTCACCCAGGCTAAGCGCTGCGCCGCCGATCCGCTGTGCGATCATCGGGCAAATCAGCAGTAGGCCCGCTGTGATCCCGCTGATGCCTGCGAGCTTGAACATTTCCAACGGGATATCCGAGCCTGATGCCACTCCAATTGCGACCGCATCTGAAACGCCTTCCGTTGCAGCCAAGGCGATACCCATCACTCCAAAAAGCAAGACCTGAAACAGAACCAACATGGTAATGCCGCGCACCCAACCATTGAAGATTTCCGCCGAACTGCGGAGATAAGCCCAGACGGCCAGAACTGGGAAAATCGCAAGCAGGATGGCCAGTAGGACTTTGGAGGCGACAAGCAGAGCCAGTGCGATTACGATCATTATTAGGATTGCACCTGCTGCCAACAGTGCAAATAGGAGCACTCCGAGCGCATCGCCCGTAATGTAGTCCGCCACGCCATAAGATCCGATTGCCGTTACGATGTTTCTGAAAGACGTGTCAGCCACATCAGCAAATGCAGTGGCGACTCCACCGGCGTTGCCACCTCCGCCAAACTGACTGATGACTGTGTTGCCGACTTCAACAGGGAACTGGGTGATGAAGGGAAATATGTATTGGGTCCAGAGCGCTCCGCCCGATACCGCCAGATAGAAAAGTGTGAACCGAAACACGAACATTATGAAGCCGTCGAGGGAGAAGCTGCCTCGATACGCCGCCGTGACCGCCCAGACTGCCAGTGCTCCGCCGGCGAGAAGGGTCAAAAATTCAGCGCTTGGGGCGGCCAGTGCTTGGAACACTTGCTGCGACCCGCCATTGATAATGTTGTCAAAGCTCTGATCAGTGCCAACAAGGAAATCTCTGATGCTCATGACCCATCATTCCTCTTTCTGAATTTGCGAATGCAGTCATTGACGGCACGGTCGGCAGCGTAGAATGCGTCTGAAGCAAGCCCGTATTGTTCTGAGATTTCATCCACGGTCATTCCCAGCAGATCGTCATCAATCCCCACTGGAGCAGAAATGCGAAGATCTTTTTCTGGCATGGGTTCGTCAGAAGCAAAGGCCAACTCACACTTCTCTGCATAGGCGAACCTTACAGCTGCCGTTTCTCGGGTGAGGGTCGCGCGTTTAGCAGCAGCCAGGCGCGAGTTTTCGCGTTTCTCATCAGCCGTCAAAGCCAACACCGGTTGACCCGTTGCCAGCGATGTGGCGACGGTTGCTGCGATGAGGAGGGTGGTTGTGGGAAAGCGCATCAGTTTGATCCTTCAGGTCTGTACGCCTGACGGGCCACGATATCCTGCCCGCGCAGACGCTGGTTTACGATTGCGGCGTCCAGCTGACCTTGTGCAGAGAGGGTCTGCAACAATGTGGCGAGCATCATGCCATTCTCAATCGCTATGCGGGTATTCAGATCGATGCTAGCTTTCAGATCATCGGTCGCGGAAATCTGCTCACGATAGCCGTCATAGCGCTCCATCGCTTCACCGGCCCCGGCAAAGCCTTCCTCAGCAATTGCGAGCCCAGCCATGCTCGATCCAGAAACCAGATCATGTGACCGCGTGGCCGGATCTTCCGCTGAACGCCCCAACGCCTGCTGCCCGCTCAGCGGCTGGAAATCGACCTTCAGTGCTTCCATATGGTTGCTCAGGCGGCGGTTCACCGAATTGCCAGTCATCGAGAGCGTGGAAAGGGACGAGGATAGCTTGCGTGGTGTGATATCGCCGTTGAACAAGTTGCTGATTGTTTCGCGGGCACCGGTGATCGCATTGTGCGTTGCCCGGGCCTGGCGCAATTGCTCCTGAAGTTCCTGCAACTGCAGCAGCGCATTGTCGAGCATCTGCGTGTCTAGGCCAATCATGTCGCCCATAGAATTCAGCATCGCGAGCTGTTCCGCATGTTCTGTGACACTGTAGGTTGGGACACCTTGTGCGCTGACTGTGCCGGACGTCCCGACAAATCCGGCCAGTGCAATTGCAACAACCGCGGCGGTGCTTTTGAGAGTGGTCTTCATTGTCTTGTCCTTTCAGGGGAGGGGTCAGAGTTTGCCGGCGTTGAGTGGAAGGTTGGTGGTGAGGCCGGTTTGGGGAACCGGCTCTGCGTCTGCGATGTTGCAATTGGCCTTCAGTTCGCGGGGCGGATCGAGAGCATCTCCGGTAATGGTGCAGGCTCCGAGAAGCGGCAGGCTAAAGGTAACGAAAACAAACTTGCGGATCATTGGGAGGTCTCCTCAAGGGGCTTGGTGGTCATGAAGGCGTCGAGCCAGCCATCCTCGCCGTACTCGGCGCGCAGCTGGTCCATCTCGGCAACGCTGTCGCCTGTGGCGGACAACACGCGGTAGAATTGCTCGGGAAGCTCAAGCCGCGTCGAGACTACGGCTGATCCGTCTCCGTCATTGATCAACACCAGACGGGATTTGGGTGGCATGGAAGAAACAGCGCTGAACTCAGCCTCCGTCAGCCGGAACGCATCCACATAAGTTTTGCGGTCGGCCTTGGGGTTGGCAAAGAAGATGCGGTTTTCCGTCGACTGGATCAGCGTGTCCGAGATTGAGGATTTGGCCGCATCCGACGTTTCCTGTGTCATGAACACCAAAATGCCATCCAGCTTTCGGATGGTTTTGATCCAGTCCTGGATACGGGGGCCAAACCGGGGGTCATCAAATAACGCCCAAGCTTCATCAACACTGATGATCAGCGGTTTGCCTTCGGCCAGTTTGCGCTCGATCCGGTAGAACAGGTAATCCAGCAGAGGCAAACGAATATCCGACGCCTTGAGCAGCGCCGTCATGTCAAAAGCGGTCACGGCTTGATCGAGGCTGAAACTGTCCTCTGCATTATCAAACAGCCAGGCGCGACTACCGGTCCCATACCACTTGCTCAGCGCATCGAGCACCTGAACAGGCGCGTCAACATCGTCAACAGAGCGCAGCGTGTCGGCAAAATCCGAAAATGTGCGCAGGGCCGGATCACCAGACGCAAGGCGGCGCAGGCCAGTGGCAATCCGCCGTTCCTGTTCCGGGGTGAGTTTTTCCGCGCCGGTCAGGCGTTGAATGAAGCCCTCAAGCCATTCGATCCCAACCTCATCCGTGGCGACAGCAAACGGATTGAAGCCGAGATTCATGCCGGATTTCAGATGAAGGTATATGCCGCCTATGGCTCGAATGAAGGTTTCCGACCCCCGGTCTTTGTCAAAGGCGATCAGGTGCGGGTGTTCGGGTAGGCGGTAGCAGCTGGACATCAGGAAGTTGGCCAGCAGGGTTTTGCCTTCACCCGTTGCCCCAAAGATGGCCGTGGTTCCTGGTCCTTTGGATTTGTCAGAGCCTTCGCGGTGGAAGGAGAACCAATAGGGCGTACCGCCCAGCGTCCGGAACGCGGCAACAGGCCCGCCCCAACGCAGTCTTTCGCGTGATCCTGTCGGCCAGGAATGCAGGTTGGCAAAGTCAGCAAAGTTCTTGGCGGACACAAAGCGCTTTTTGGCTCGCGCCTGATAGGCAAAGTTGCCGGGCAGCTGCGCCCACCAGGCCGCCTCCAACCCGATGTCTTCGCGCCGGGTGCGCAGATCCGCGCCAGTCAGACAGGAATTCACCCGCGTGGCCGCATCTTCCAACTCTTCGCGGGTGTCACCGAGAACAGAAACAGTGAAGTGATGCCGCCCGATGGACATGGCACGGGAGGCAACCGCGTCGCGCGCCTCGTTCAAATCCTTTTGTAGCGTTTCCGCTTCATCGCCTGCATCTGCCATGCCTCGTTTGGCGTCACGGATCTTTGTCCCGCCTGATACACGGTCCATCGGCGCATAACATTGGGTGGCAATGAACTCGCAGCGTTCCCCCAGAAGCTCGTCGAACATGTAGTATTTCGACCGTTCCGGATAGGCGTTGACCGCAAAGACGGCCGCAAAGCGATCCTTGTCCCCGCCCGGCGACAGGCTGTGAACATGGTCTTTGCGGAAGGTGATACGCCCGTTGGGCACAGCATCCGCCAGATGGGTCCAGACCGACGGGGCCTTTTGCCAAATCCCGCTTTGCAGCATCGAGAGGTATGACAGCGTGCGCCTGCGATCGGATGCAGATCCGGACAAGCGGCGCGCGCCAAACACCGACAGATCGCGCCTCGCCTGTTCTGCGGCAACATGCAGGGCTTTGCGGTTCTTGGTGCGGGCGGCGCTGATGGCTGGATCTGTTGTTGCTGAGCGCAGAGACCGCAGCCCGGCATCGAGCAGGCGCTTGCCGCTGGTGTAAGGTCTGCGAACGATCGTCAGGAAGTGGCGCAACTCATAGGTCTCGTCTTGGTCCAGCTGGGCGCGATAGTGGCGGTCCAGATCTTCGGCAAAGCCGGGGCCTTTCACGGGGGGCAGCGTGTCGGCCAGGTTAACTCTGCTGCGGATGATATGGCTGTAGAACGCTGTCCGGTTGTCTTCAAAGCTGGAGGACAGCCGGGCGAGCGTATCATTGGCAGCCTTGATCGCCGTCCGATCAGCAGTTTCGTGGATGAACCCCTTGAGTTCCAACACCGCGACCAGATCACCGTTGCGCGTCGTGAACGTGCCGTCCTGCAAGAAACGCACGAAGGGGATATGCGTGGTCGCTGGCACCTCTCGCGCAGCGCGGCGCGCAGACGGCATGGCCTTTTGAATCTCGGGGTGCAAATGCATTTCGGGTCAGTCTCCGGCGTAAGAATTGCCGCCCCAGAAGGGCTTGTTTTTTGTGAACAGTTTGCAGTCAGCCATGGTGGCGATATGATCCGGCAGGTGCGGATCGACGCTCACAATCCAGCGGGCGGCGGCATAAGACGGGGCGATGGCGAGCAATCCCCAGAAACCCAAAAAGCCCTGCGTCATGATGAACGTCATAAGGGGGATGCTGAGCGCCACAATGTGGAACGTCATCGGCATCCCGGCCCGTTCGGAGGGCCGGGTAATCGCCTGAAATATTCGATTATCGTCGCTCATCAGGTCGCAAAGCCCTGAATGGCTTCGGCAATGCCAAACGCACCATAGAAGATGCCCAGCACGACGAGGATCACAAAGAAATGGCCCCAAGTGACCGGCACACGCGGGCTGGCGGCCGAGATACCGGCAAGCGCGATTGCAGCCCCGCCGAGCAGAATACCATTGGCACCGGTCACAAAGGTCCGGATCTGGGTCAGGATGGACACCGGGGCGTCAAACAATGACTGAGCCAAGGCCGGGCTGCTGAACGCCACGAGGGCCAGCGCGGCCAGCACGGCGACGTTTTGAGGGTTACGGTTCATATAGATAGTCTCCTGGGATGGGGTGTTCAGGCGTCGGGTGGGAACCCGGCCCTTTCGAGAACGGTTGCGACGTAGTGGGTGGTTTCCGAGTAGGGCGGGACGCCCTCATATCGTTCGACGGCTTTGGGTCCGGCGTTGTATGCGGCCAGCGCCAGTCGCCATGTGCCGAATTTCAGGAACATGGCTTTGAGATACCGCGCGCCGCCATCGAGGTTTTGCACCGGATCGTGCGGATTGACACCAAGCGCGGCGGCGGTGGGCGGCATCAGTTGTGCTAACCCCAGCGCTCCTTTCGGGCTGACTGCATTGGCGTTCCAGCGGCTTTCCTGATGAACCAGCGCATGAAACAGCGGCACCGGAACACCGTGGCGTTTGGCGGCGCGCTCTGCTTCATCGGCCCATTCGCCCTTGGCAAGCGAAGTTGCGTTCCTTGAGACGACCTGTTCAAAATTGCCGCCATCCTCATAGTGCAAGCAAACCATTGCACCTGCCCGGAATGCGGGTTCCAGGCAGGTGCGGGTGGGGGCGGTCGCACAAAGCAATCGCCCTCCACTTAACAGCGGGCCACCGCGACCCGCACAAATTGCGGCCTCGTCATTCTGCGCGAATGCCGGGGCTGCAACCGTTGTCAGAAAAACAAGAGATACGAGTGCGGCTTTAGCCATGGTCGCTTGCTCCCTTGGGAAGAATGGGGCTATCCCAAATCGTGTCGCGTTCATCTCCCGATACGCGGCGCTCATTTGCCGGTGATGGCCTCACACTCTGACCAGTAGCGCCCCCCTCCGATGTGCGTGAGTGATGGCTGGAGGGGGACGCGCCACGATCCGGGAACGGGCGCATCGGCCCATCATCGAACCAGCACCAACTCGGATACCGGCCTTCTTCAGAGGCGCTGGTGAGCAGCGCCAATGCCCGGGCGTCGTCGGGATTGTCGGCAACAAAGACGGCAATCGGATCGGGCGTATCCAGCAGCACAGCCGATGCGATCGGTGCGTCCACTGGCAGGTTGAACCGCATCTGTTTCTGGAAGGCGCGGCTCTGTTTGGTCAGCGCATTCAGCACTTCCAGTTCGCGCAGGCCTTCAAACGGGATCCAAGTGTCCGTCACTAGCATCATGCCGATTTCATGCAGAACCGGATAACCCGCCTTGGCGATGGAAAAGCTGGCGATCAGGATTGCATGGCCGGACCCCATCGCTTCAAGAAGCAGCAGCTGTTCCCCGAACACTTTGTCGAATTTCTTGGACAGGTCCTTATCGGCAAAAAACGCGCAACCGGGGGCGTGTTTGAAGATGAACCGCGCCCCGTGAGGGGTGATTTCTTTGTCCTTGTATTCCGCGACGACCAAGCCGAACGGGGTTGCGCCGCGACCAGCTGGCCGCAGGTTTGCAAAAAGCCGGTTTCGTCTGGCCGCAATCCCAGCCTTTTTCTCAGGCTTGAAGTATTCCGGCACATAGAGAATGCGGGCCAGCTCCTGACCCTTGACGATCTTCGCCGCCGCAGCCCGGCGCAAAGCATGGTGGATCACGCCCCAATGCCGCTTGCCTCCCATTCTGGGATACCACTTGCCCAGATCGGCCTCATGCCAGAGGTAGTGCAGGACACTGGTGATCGTCAGCTTGCATGGGGCAATCTTGGCCTCGGTTGGCTTCCGACCAGTTGCCTCTGGCGCATTGCGTGATTTGCTGTTCTTCCTCAGCGGAAAGCCTAGTTTGAGTATGGTGGTTCCGTCATCGGGATGTTCGGAGATGGCCGTCACCCGGATCTGCGCCAGTCCCGACAATTCGTCTGGCGGCAAGAATGACGAACAATTTACCGCGTGGTCCGGGCCGGTGCCGGGCATGCGTTTGACAATGAACCTGCCGCCAATGGCGGCGACATACATGAGAGCTGCCGGTTTGCGGCAGCGGCATTCAACGCGCGTACCTGACCTATGTGCAGTTCTCAGCGCGCGTTGTCCGTTTTCGCTATCGACCATCAGCGGAATGCCGTTGAGAAACAAGGTCATTTTGGCGCTCCGGGATTGCTCTGGAGCTTGTTGACAATTCCGTGATTGAGTTTGCGTTCGTATTGGTTTGAAAGGATTACGCTCGGTAGCCTTCCAAACACCGTACCTGGTGGATTGCAGGTCGCGGTTGCGCGGTGGGAATTCCGTCTGGATTTTACCGCGCGCTCTCTTCGGTGCAGCACCACATGCATCGAAGAGAGATCATCTCGGAGATTGCTGGGTATGGGTTCAGAAAGTGACGAGATATCGAAAGTTGGAGTTGCCGGTTTCGCGCCATTCAAAAACAGGTCAGCATATTTTACATAAAACGGATTACACGGGGCGAAGCCGTCCACCGTTTTTGCCGACATTGACATCCTGCAATCTTCGGAACCCACTAGAGGTTTCAAAGCTGGCCGAAGCGCGTGCTGGTCTACGGAAGTCAATGTGATTGACTCTGCCGCCGTGCTGTCCTTTTTAGGGACAGCATCAAGGTTTGCTGTTTTCTTCATCGTTACGGTTTTCTCTTGATGCGCGAGAATTGCCCCGGATGGCTTTGGGGCGTCTCTGGCCCTGTCAGTTGTTGGCGCAACCGACAGGGCCGTTATCTGCTCGATTTAGTTCTCTTCCTCCTGCAGTATTCTTGTTTCCGGTCTTTTAGTTTACGGGCACCAGGATAGGCGTTTGCCGCCCCAATATTCGCGTGCGAGACCCTCAGAAATCAGAGTCGTGCCAACATCCCACCCATCCACACGGCCGACCGCCAGGAAGCGGCCATGCCGGTCGACATCCTCTTCAATTTCAAGGTCGATGTACCCAGCCGTTTGGATGAGTTCCGTGAGCCGGTTCGTGGCTTTCAAACCTAACGCTTTTTCGGCGTCACATTGGGGTCGGTAAGTTTCGGGGGTATCGAAACCCACAAGCCGGTAGCTGTCACCGCCGTGATCAATGGTGTCGCCGTCTATGACGAGCACGTCACCGCCTGAGACCTTCAATGTCGATTTCCGATACCCGACCAGATCCACTAGGATAGCCGCGCCGAGTAGAATAGCGGTGAGAGAAAGTAGCTTTTTCAACCGGCTTGCCCTCCCACAGGAATAGCAAAGCCAGAGCGGTGCGAGACTTGGTCCGAACCTCCGATTAATGGTAAATGCCTACTACGCTTCTCGGACCCACTCGAAAGCGACGCGCCCTCAGTCGTCTTCTTCCTTGTCGAAGTCCAGGTTGATCTGCCCCCGCACACCATCTGTCGTAATGGTGAGATCATTGTGGAGAGTAATGTCGCTGCCTTGTCTGAAGCGGCTGTGAAAATTGAATAGGCCCGGAAACAGTGACAGCCTTCGAGGAACAACTCCTTGGGACGTCGCCCTCTCAGAGATGAGGACGTTGTCCTTACCGTCATAGCGGTAAATACAAATGTATTGCGGACGTCCATTTTGCCCCAGCTCGACTAGGTCATACCGAAACTCATAGTCCTTACCTGATGCATCAAGGTCTCGTGCTTCACCTTGGGTGATCAATGGAAAGTTCTTTCTGTGCGGCATGGTCGTCCCCCTATAGGACGACTTCTTGCATTCTTTCGAATTCTCCGAAAGTTCTGATCTGGTAATTTCATTACTGCAAAATTTAAAATTTGCAAAACAGAAAATATAGTGATTTAACTTTTTTGCAGAAATCAGCGCAAACAATCCACGAAATCATTGCTGCCGAAAGGACAACAACATGTTTCGACTGAAGCTACTTGGATGCACATCAGCTATTGTTCTTGGAAGCACCGCTCCAGCTTACGCCTACCCAATCGACTGTGCGATTTTCTTATGCCTTGCTGGAGGGTGGCCGGATTCACCAGATTGCAACGTCGCGCGGGCCGAGTTCATCCGGCGCATCACCCCCCTTCCGGTCGAACCGCCGCTTCAACTCTGGCGATGCCCAATGGGCGTTAATTCTGGTTCTGCCGACATGTCACCCATGCAGCGTCTCGATGCCATCAAATCATCAAGTGCCAACCCGCTTCCTGAATTACCCGAGACGTATGGCAAGACTCCTCAAGTGATAGATGTCACTTACTCTCAAGAGTCTTGGTCATCGCTCGATGTATCCGATACCTTGGAAGTGGTGCCGCTTGGAACAAGCGAAAAACCAATGGCAACATTCGGCGCCGGTTCCCCTGCCCTCTCTGAGCCCACGTTGGCAAACGTGAATCTATCAGCTCCTGATTTCGATGTAGTCCGATCCATACGGGTGTGGCACGTCCGTCACTACAGCTACAAAGTGCGGGAACGCGAAGGGCCTTGCGAAACCCGCTTGGATATGGATGTCGGATCGTACGACGAAAACGCCAGTTTCAGTTGGTCCGATCGCGCACCTGGTCTGCGTCCTGCATGGCTACCTCTCCGACGACAATGTCCGAGCTACTACCGAGGTGTTGGTGTGGAATGGTCGGACATTTTTGGCCGCTACGACTATGTGCTCGTGCCATACTAGCGAACACACACAGTAGCTATCTAAGCGCGGCCAGAACACTCAAATCTACGAGGACGACGCTATCGGCATGTCTTTGTGCGTTGAGCCGAAAAGCTCGCAAATTTGAGCCAACACGTTTTCGCGAACACTTGGCACCTCATACAAGACGTCGTGTCTTGCGTTTTGCATCAGCTCCAATTTCCCATTGGGCCATCGTGCCATTCTGTCCTTGATTGCGGGGATCGCGACGATTTCGTCCTCAGCGCCGCAAAACGTGACACACGGGATGTCAGGAGATTTCAGCTTGGAAAGTGCTCGAGTTTCTTTGAGCGCCTGAAACAACCAAGACATACTTGGCCCGCCGATCTGTTGGTCAGGTAGAGATTCCGAAACGTTCCGATAATACTGGTACATATCAGGGTCATGTGTCAGTCGGTTGTCGTCGAAATCCGTTGTCAGCACATAGCTTTCGCCACGGGTACCGGGGGCATAGGTGGCGCCTTTTCCAAGAGCTTGAAACGCGCCTGATAGAGGCCATGCTCCGAGCCGTTGCAATGTCGGCAAGTTAATGGCCCACAGGGGGGCCGTGAACGCGCATGCTGAAACAGGAAGACCTTCGATTATCGCACGCAGACCGACGCATGCGCCCAGAGAGTGCCCGACGAGGTACCAAGGCTGCGGCAAGATGAGTGACTTGGCCGCATCGACCGCAGCAGCAACATCCTTCTGGTAGTCAGAGAACCTGACGACATGGCCCATCATCGGATCTTCAGTGAGCCTGTCGGAAAGTCCCTGGCCGCGCCAATCAACTGCGAAGGCAGTGTAGCCAGCGCGATGCAGATACTCCACGGTTCGTCCGTATTTTTCGATGTTTTCCGTTCTCCCCTGAAACAGGAAGACAGTGCCCTTGGAGGATTTTTCGGTTGGCCAATGAGCCACCCTGAGACGAATACTGTCACCTGCATGCACCCAATAGGCGCGCACGTCGGGTGGGCCTTCTGCAACATCGGGATGAATGGGGGCTATATCCAGAGCGATCGTCTTAAGCATCTAGTTCTCTCGTTTTTGTTGTGTTCACCCGACCTAAGGAGGGGCGTGTAAGGATAAATGCAGCCAAGACCAGGACCGCAATCATAAGGATTGTGAAGCCGGGAAACACACCAATGAGCATGTAAGTCACAGTCAACAGAAGAAGGACCCCGTACATCGCCATCAAAGACAGTCTTTCCGCGTTCTCGCTTTTCAACAGGTCCAGGCTGGTAACTGCTGTACGTATTCTGGCGGTGCAGATCACACAGACTGCGAAAATCACAAGAAGACAGAAGAAGCTGTAGTAGAAACCCGGCACATTCTGATGGAAGCCGTATCCGTTAGAATGCGGGCCACTACCCCGAAAAAGGGCTTGCAGATCGGCTGCCAGCCAACCAACGATGTCCCTGCTGTCCGAGAGCAGAAAGCTGGCCTGCAGTTTCATCAAGATGGTGATCATCAGGCCCAATGAACAACACCGGAAAACCCCAACCATCAACTCGTCGCCGATCTTTGCCAGACGTCGCCGCTGTTCTTCAGCCCTGTCGTGGGCGAGGCCTGTAGAAAAATCGACAAAATCATCGGTGAGCGTATAGAGGACGATCAAGCCGGCAAAGAACAGATAGGACCCAAAAGCATTCAGCATGAAGACGAGCCCGGAGAACACAACGGCGTTCGGAACTGAAACCAGATCAGGATTAAAGATCGCAATTCTTCCCCAGTCCACCGGCCAGTTCCCTGCATTCCCAGTTAGCAATGGGATCAGGTGTGTTTCCACCCAGTTGAAAGCTGAGGCTATCAAAACGGTCACAACAAACACTGCCCAATAGACATAGGACATCGTTGTAACCCTGCTTGCCCAGCTTGTTCGTGGCGACTTGGAGCGCAGCTTCGTTACTAAGTCAGTTCGCCATTCTTCTTTCCACTGCTTTAACAGATTGATCAACACAGCGAAGTAGATTGGCAGAAGTACAAGGAAAACAACTGTCCAATTCGGGGCCCACAAAAAACCGACTTGCTTTGTCGCACCGGTAGGAAGTGCGAAAAGAACGCTGTGAATGCTCAATGAAAACGACATGAGTCCCAAAGCGGTGGCGGCGGCGAACACGACGGCAGGCAAGCCCAATGAAGAACGAGCGCTGAACATCGCCTCCGTTCGCCCGGCCAACCCCGGGATTTTCGTCGGCTCTACCCTCTTGTCGCGGTTCCTTGTATTCGCAATCTCATCTTGATCGCCGCCCTTGGAAGCACCATCAGAGTGGTTCGCTCCGCGCTTTTGAGCACTTCGCGTCTCTCTTCGCTTTGCTGCCAATCGTCTGTTGGCAGCATTGAGTTCCGCCCTCCACGCCGTGATGGTCTCAGGATTGTCACAACCAAAGATGCGCGCCAACCAATGAATGTTGTCCGCGCTAATACCTTTGTCATTGTCCTGAAACCAATGCTGGACGGTCCGAAGGTCTACGCCCATTTTGTTGGACTCGAATTGCGAGATGGTGCTCGCAAGAAGCTCCGGGGTCCAGGAACCGACTGGCAATCCGGTCTCATCGGTCGGTAGACCAGCGCCGACTGACATCAAGTACTTAAAGAGCTCTTTGATGTCGCTGCCGTTTTTCGGCGGAGGAACAAAATATTTCCCGCGCTTGGTCAATGGCTTCCACGCTTTCGTTTCGTTCCATTTCGTCCTGTGTCGTTTCGTTTCGTGCGATTGTCAACGAACCGGGGTACTCAGCTAAAAGTTGAGCAGAATCCCGCTTCGTTTTCTGGAGCGGGTCGCAATTATCGAACAGTCGAAAGTCCCCTACCCTTCGCTTGACGCTGGGTTTTGAGGAATGAACCTGCTGGATACCAAGGAACGAAAATGCAGACACAGCAACCCAACGAGTGCGCGAAAAGAGCCGAACCGATCATTGAGGTGCAGGATGCGCATACAGGCAAAACAGTGGTGCTTGTCTATGCGTGGAACAACGGACAGGTAAGCGTCGCATCTAACAGTGGGTTGAAGGTAGTAGAGCTTTCTCCCACGGCGCGCCTTCGTCTTTGAGAAACTAACTCATTCTGCTGCTACAATGGCAAAAGACGTGCATTTCACATAATTTGGCTTCTACGTCTTTGGTTGTTTTTCATAACTCTCATTACCAGCCATTAACTGCTGCGACGGTTCGCCTGTCGGAGTACGTAATTAATGGGACCGAATTATTGAGACTTGTCTCCCATTGAATTCAACACCTTAAGATTCTTGCGCTTATTTAATGTTTCAACGGTTCAAGTGCTTCAAGTCTACGTCAAACGGAACGCCAGTGAGCCTCTTCGCAACCTGAAGACCGGTGCAGTGTGTCTTACTTGAGTTTGGTTGATCAGCAGAATGCGCTGCCCTAGCACTCGGCCCTTTGTGGACGCTCGAAACTGTGTTGGCATGCTGCGGTCGCAATCCGCTTTCCCGACATTCGCCGCACAAGCAAAGCTTACGGATCGGCGAACTCACAGAAAGCGCAACAAAGCAGACTTGCGCTACAGCTGCACCAAAGCCCAGTTGTGGGACCGGCCATTGCTCGGGTGTAGAACCGCGTTCAGAGCAGTACGTTTGCTTTCATAGCGTTTATGTCTTCAGTCAGTTTCTGGCTAAAGCTTTGAGTTATCAGAGACGTCGGGCGATGTGCGGGGGTGAGAATTGAAACGCTGCTGCTGATTCTGGGGCTAAAGCGGCGAAATACGATACCACCGGTACCGTGCAGGGGATCGTTGCAGCTAAAAGCTGTAATCAAATCGCAAATCAAATAGCACAGGCCCGCTTTGACAAACTGCAAACCAGGTAAGAATGTCCGCAACTCAAACCTACGCTCAAAACTCTTTCCAGTGTTCTTGAAGGCCGCAGATGTCTGAAGGAAAGTCGGATGTTCTGAAAAAAGCGTTGCCAGGTTTGCGCCATCCAGATCTTCTGTTGAAACTAGGGATTTTGCAGCCAGCGGGTCCGAAGCGGGCATAGCACACAGGCATTCCAGATCGAAATCCTGCTGATGAATTGATTTTCGTGGCTCAGGTGTTTCGGTAAAACCGAGATCGTATTGCTGCGAGGCGATCAGTTCCTCAATGACTTTGGACGAGCGCATCATCAGCGACGCCTTGATAGCGGGCTTGTCTTGCAAAAACTGGCCGAGAACACTTGGCATGAAGAACCCTGATGCGGCTGGGTGGCAAGCGACGCGCAGGCGGCCACGCTTCAGGTTCGATATTTCCTGTAGAGCGTTCGTGGACTGTGTAAGCCGCGACAGGACGGCCTCGGCCTCTTCCAGAAAATAATGCGCTTCGGGCGTCGGCGTCAGCCGGCCATGCTCTCGTTCGAACAGTCGAAATCCGATCTCACTCTCAAGGCCCGCAATCATCGCGCTGACCGATGGTTGCGTGCGCCCGAGCGTGCGCCCGGCTTCGGATATGGACCCAGTGCGTAACACTTCGCGAAATGTCGTGAGTTGACGGATTGTCAGGTTCATGTGGTTGGATTCCCATTGCACCCCATAGAGGCAAACTATGGATATAACGTAATTTCCAATTTGCTTCTATGGAAGAGAAGAAAGTAGGTATTGCGACGACGGACAATCACGTCGCGAGGGGGGAAATGGAGCGTTTCGTAAAATACCTGCTGACCAGCATTATTTGCATCGTGGCTTTGGGCCAGTTTGTTCAGGTTATCACCCGCTATGTTTTGCAAGTACCGGTGATGGGGCTTGAGGAAACCATGGCATATCCGGCGCTGTGGCTCTACGTCCTTGGGGCGGTAAATGCCTCGCGGGAAAACACTCATATCCGCGCAAATGTGCTTGAGATCTTCCTGAAGACGCCACGCCAGCACGTCATTCTGGCGATTATCGGCGAAGTGATCAGCCTGATTGTCGGACTCTGGCTGCTAAGTTGGTCCTGGGAATTCACCCGCTATTCGTGGCGTGTCTGGAAAGAGAGCCCGACGCTCTACATTCCCACATTTTATGCCGAGGTGGCTCTGACCATCGGTCTGGCGCTGATGATGATCTACACGGCGATTCATCTGGTCCGCCACATTCTTGGATATGATACTGACGAGGAGATTCACCTTGGTTGAAGTCGCCCTGCTTGCCGTTGCTGTCCTGGTGATCCTGCTGACCCTCGGAGTGCCGTTGCCCTATTGCTTCGGGGGTGCGCTGATGGTGATGTATTTCATCGGCGGCGCCACCATGAAGGGCAACATGCTCTGGGGATTCCAGCAACTTGGAAACCCGATTTTGCTGGCCATTCCGCTATTTGTTCTGGCCGGATCCATTATGAGCGAAAGCGGTATTGCCGCCTCTCTGCTACGCTTCGTCAGTGCCTTTATCGGCCACGTGCGTGGCGGTCTGGGTGTCGTGGCGGCGGTCAGCTGTGCAGTGATCGGGGCGATCTCGGGGTCCGGCCTGACCGGTATCGCGGCGATCGGACCGCTGTTGATCCCGGAAATGGAAAAGCGCGGCTATCCCCGCGAATACGCGACCGCTCTGATTGCCAATTCCTCGATCCTTGGTTTGTTGATCCCACCCTCGGTCACCATGATCATCTACGGCTGGGTCACTGACACGTCGATCCTCGCCTGTTTCCTCGCGACTCTTGGGCCGGGTCTGTTCATCATGTTCAACTTTTCAATGGTGAACCTATGGATGTCGCGCAAGTTCAACCTGATACTGGATGAAAAGCCCACGTTCAGCGAACTCAGTAGCGAGGTTGCCAAACGCGGCGTTCACGCCTTCCCCGCACTGTTGATGCCGGTAATCATCCTGGGCGGCATCTATGGCGGCATCATGACCCCGACCGAAGCTGCCGCAGTAGCGGTGATCTATGCACTGCCCGTCGGCTTTCTGATCTACAAGGGGCTCAGGTGGGAAAACTTCCTGATGGCCGGTAAGGAGTCCGCAACCGCCGTCGGTGCAATTCTGCTTATGATCCTGTTTTCGATGATCCTAAGCCAGATGTATGTGATGGAAGGTATCCCGCAGGCGCTGGTCGCCTCGATTTTTGAGATCACTGACAACAAGGTTCTGCTGCTTATCCTGATCAACATTATGCTGTTTCTGGTCGGCATGGTCGTGAACGACGTCACCGCAATCATCCTGATAGCGCCGCTGCTCTTGCCTCTGATGAATGCCATTGGTGTCAGCCCGGTGCAGTTTGCCGCGATCATGGGGGTCAACACCGCGATGGGGGGCGTGACACCGCCCTATGCCTCGATCCTCTATCTCGGGGCTCGGATCGGCAACGTGAAGGTCACCAAGGTGATCCCGCCCGCGATGATCCTGATCGTGACTGGTTATGTGCCCGTGGTGTTCCTGACATCGCTCTGGCCGGACCTGTCGCTCTTCCTGCCCAGACTCTTTGGCTACTGATCCTGAACCAACTAAACCCAAACGGAGGAAACACAATGAAACGCATGATGATAACTGCTGCAACCGGCGCGCTGATGGCGCTGTCGACCACCGCGATGGCAGCCGACCTGAAGATGAGCCATGTGCGCCCGCAAGGTACCACGATCGACGTCGAGTTGAACACCTTTGCCGCCGCCGTGGACGAAGCAACCGGCGGTGACGTCAACATCAAAATTTATGCCGCCTCAGCGTTGGGCGACTATACAACAGTGCAGGAACGTATCTCGGTCGGCGCGGTCGACATGGCGACCCAGCCAGCCGCCGCCGCTGCAGACCGCAAGATGCAGATCAGCTCGTTCCCCTATCTCGCCGGAAACTGGGAACAGGCCCGCGCGATCTACGGCCCCGGTGGCGTGGTGCGTGAAACCATGGATGGGCTTTACGCCAAGCAGGACATCACCATGCTGGCCGCCTATCCGGTTTACTTTGGTGGCATCGCGCTCAATACCGACGCAGTGTCGCCGGGCGATCCGTCGGTCGATAACGGCATCAAGGTGCGGGTGCCCGGCATCAAGAGCTTCCAGCTAACCGGCGATGCGTTGGGCTACATCCCCGCGCCTATCCCGTTTTCCGAAGCCTTCACGGCGGTGCAGACCGGCGTTGTTGACGGTGTGATCGGCTCGGGTGCCGAAGGCTACTATGCCTCGTTCCGCGATGTGACCAAAACCTACATCCCGGCCAACACCCATTTCGAGGTCTGGTACATGATCATCTCGAATGAATCCCTTGCCGGCCTGGATGCCGAGGATCAGGACGCGCTGAAAGCGGCCGCGGCAGAATTTGAAGCGACCCGCTGGACCGTGGCCGAAGCAGACCAGAAGGCCAACGAACAGAAACTGGCCGATCTGGGCGCGACCATCGTTTCGCTAAGCGACGCGGAACTGGCCGCGATGTCGGCTAAGGTTCAGGCGGAAGTCTGGCCGGTCGTGCTCGAAGACGTGGGCGTGGAATGGGGTCAGGCGATCCTTGATAAGGTCTCCGAGTAAGCAGCCTCTCGTCTGATACAATCCGGGGCGACAGCTTTTCAGGTCGCCCCGGCTCTACTCAAACCTAAACTCAGAAACTGAGATCATGGAATCCGACTTTGCAATCATTGGCGGTGGTGTTGTCGGCCTGTCTGTCGCATGGGGCCTTTTGAAACGCGGCAAGCGCGTTCTGGTCCTTGATGGAGGCGACGGCAGCTTTCGCGCCAGTCGGGGAAATTTTGGACTTGTCTGGGTGCAATCCAAGGGCACCAAACAACCCCGTTATGCCGCGTGGAGCCAGCAATCCGCCGCCGCATGGGCCGGATTTTCCGATGAGCTTGCTGACGCGACCGGACATGACATGTCGCTTGAGCAGATGGGTGGCTACGACCTGCATTTCTCGGAAGAAACCCTGACGAAAACAGTCGCGCAATACGAGGAGCTGAAAGCGAAGCTGGACGGAAACTACCCATATGAAGTTCTGGATCGGAAGGCGCTCCTCATGGAGGAGCCGGAGATCGGTCCCAAAGTCGTTGGTGCGATCCTTCATCATCAAGACGGCCACGTGAATCCATTGAAGTTGCTGCGGTCTCTCGCCGACGACGTCCGGCGGCTTGGTGGGCGGGTGCTGAACGAAAAAACTGTCACAGACGTCAGGAAATCGGATGTTTTCACTATCACCTGTGCGGACGGAAGCCAGGTGCAGGCCAACAAGGTGATCCTTTCCGCGGGTTTGGGCGCAATGGAACTTGGGCCCAAACTGGGCTTCAAAGCCCCAATCCGGCCACAGCGCGGTCAAGTGATGATCACCGAGAAGCTGCCAAAAATAATCAACCGCCCCTCGCTGATCGCACGGCAGGTAGATGAAGGTGGCGTCCAGATAGGTGCCACCAACGAAGAGGTGGGCCTGAATGATGACGTCACCCAGCCTGGCCTCTCCGGCCTCGCTTCCGAGGCCATCGCGGCCTACCCGGTGCTTGCCAAGGCGCAACTCGTACGCAGTTGGGGAGCTTTGCGAATTCTGTCGCCCGATGGCTTGCCAATCTACCAGGAAAGTCCCGAGATGGCCGGCGCCTTCCTGGTCACTTGCCACAGCGGCATCACCCTTGCGGCGGCCCACGCTCGTTTCCTGCCCGACTGGCTGGAAGGCACCAACGCCGCACCGAATCTGGAGGTGTTCAGTGAAGACCGCTTCGTCATTTCTTGAGTTGGAGGTTGGGCGCCCACAGGTTCCAGTATGGTTCGAGGGCGAAGAGCTGCAGCTGCCCGAAGGTTCAAATCTCGCGGCCGCGATGCTGGCCGCCGGTGTAGAGACTTTCAGATACACACCGGTTTCGGGCGCTCCACGTGCGCCATTCTGCATGATGGGTGCCTGTTTCGACTGCCTCGTGGACGTTGACGGTGTGACCCGTCAAGCTTGCATGCTTGAAGTTACGGAAGGGTTGCGCTTGTCGATGCCGCGCAAAGGAAGGAACGTGATCGATGCAGAAAACTGATCTTGTCATCATCGGGGCTGGCCCTGCCGGAATGGCCGCGGCCGCAACCGCCGCAAATGCTGGCCTGCATGTTATCCTTCTGGACGAGCAGCGCCGTCCCGGCGGGCAGATCTACCGCGATGTGGATCGGGTCGCACCTATCAGGGGCGAACTGCTGGGTAAGGACTATATAGACGGATTGCCCCTCACAGCCGGGCTGGATCACGGCAACATCACCCATATCGGCGGAGCGGTGGTTTGGTCGATCGAAGAGGGAATTCGGGTTCTCTACACCGCTGACGGACGAGGGGGGGCAATCGAAGCGAAACGCATCCTCATCGCCACAGGAGCCCTGGAACGCCCGATGCCGCTACCGGGCTGGACCTTGCCTGGTGTGATGACGGCGGGGGCGGCGCAAATTCTGTTGAAACAATCTGGCGTCCTGTCAAAAAACGCGGTTCTGGTTGGATCAGGGCCGCTGCTTTACTTGATCGCTGCGCAGATGATACGAGCGGGCACACCCCCTCTGGCGCTGGTCGAAACGCAGACACGAGCGGATTTTCTGCGTGCGCTTCCGCATCTGGGCGGAGCCCTTCGCGGCTGGCGATATCTGCTCAAGGGATTGACGATGCTATCGGAAATCCGTCGCGCCGGGGTGCGCCGCTACACTTCCGCTACGGGTATTTCGATTGATGGAGAAACGACCGCCGAAGGCATCCGCTTTACTGCGGGCGGAAAGACCCGGCATATTCCCTGCGACACAGTGCTCTTGCATCACGGTGTCGTGCCTAACACACAGGCAGCCCGCTCCATTGACGTGGCGCATCACTGGGACGCACAGCAGCACTGCTTCGTGCCCAACCTAGATGACTGGGGCGGGACAAATGTCGAAACGGTCCATATCGCCGGTGATGGCGCTGGCATCGGTGGCGCGAAGGCAGCCGCCTTGGCAGGCCGCCTTGCAGCATTGAAAATGGCCGCCGATCTGGGGGCGATTTCGACGATCGAGAGGGACAAAGCCGCCAAACCAATTCGGCGCCGCATCGCGCAGGAACTGGCGGCGCGCCCTTTCCTTGACGCGGCTTTTCCACCCGCAATCGAAGCCACAAAGCCCGCCGACGCGACTATCATCTGCCGCTGCGAGGAAATCACTGCCGGAGACATTCGTCGCCATGCCGGTATCGGCTGTTCGGGTCCGAACCAGGCCAAGGCCTTCAGTCGTGCCGGAATGGGACCGTGCCAAGGCCGATATTGCGGACTGACCGTAAGCAGCCTGCTGGCCGAAGCGAACGGCGCTACGATGGACGAAACCGGATACTATCGGATCAGGCCACCGTTGAAACCCGTGACTCTTGGCGAACTGGCAGCGATGGACGGTTCGGTGAACAGCGCAACCAACTAAGAAAGAAGCCTTCATGATCGAACGTATCAACACCAGCCGACGCATGAGCAAGATAGTCAAACACAACGGCGTCGCATTTCTTTGCGGGCAGGTTGGCGAAGGTGCCACTGTGGCCGAGCAGACCCGTGAGTGCCTGTCTCGCGTCGATGCGCTTCTAGACGAAGCGGGATCGTCGCGGGAACAGATGTTGCAAGCGATCATCTGGCTGTCCGACATGGCCGATTTTGATGAGATGAACGACGTTTGGGATAGCTGGGTTCCGACCGGGTACGCTCCGGCTCGCGCTTGCGGTGAGGCAAAGCTCGCTCGGCCGGATCTGAAAGTCGAGATCATCATCACCGCTGCGTGTAAGGCATGACGGCAAGCGGCTTGGAAAAGGCACTTACTATTCACTTCGAGTTGAATATGCTCACGTGTCTACCGTTTGCGGACATTCTATCTGCCAGCAAACTCAACTAGTATTCTTCGGCTATTTAGGCACCGTCTTTCGAAAGTTTGGACTTCATGAAGTCCTCTTTCATCATGTGAGCTTTCATGGCCGGTAGGCCGATGGCTTTTAATCCGATGATTGCTGCATAGATCAAAGTCGCTGAGGCAAGGGCGTCCAAGAACCACCCGATAGGTGCCGCAGTAACACCAAGTTGCCCTGGCAGCGCCGCAAGTGCCGGTATCGTCCAAAACCCGGTCAAACCATGTAGAACCAGCGCGATCCAAAACCCGGCACAGTACGGGCAATGCCATTGTTCATAGAGTGAACTTAGCGGTCGAGGCAGCGCCGCAATGAAGCGGTTGAACCACGTTCCCCATTCAGGGAGTTTCTCCCAGATCAAGATGTGGATGGCCGTCGCCATTAGGACTAGTTCGAACGTCATATTTCAGTTTCCTTTTCAAGTTAGTCAGACTGACTTACCTTAAGCAGCAAAATACTTGTCAGACCGGTTTCCGATGCTGCCCTACTGCGATTTCAATCGCTCTGACGTCATCTTCGGACAGTTCCTCAAGCAGCGCCTTCGCTGCTGCTTCATAGATCTGCTCGCCAGAAGACAGTAGGTTTTGACCTTGTTCAGTTAGCATTATGTGTTGAGCGCGGGCGTCGTACTGACAAGGGAAACGCACGACTAACCCACGCTCCTCAAGCTTCAAGACCATCGCACTGGCCGATGCTTTTCGAACACCCATATCATCGACAACATCTTGGAGATGTTGCCCATGATCATCTTTGTCCGTTTTTTTGGCTTCCTGATCCTTTATCGCGCGAAGATACTCGTATTCGCTGTGGGTCATCCCCAGATGCCCGCCTGCTTTCGCCCACTGTCTGTGGCCTTGTCTGTGCGCCAGTTCGATCAGCCTTGCCAACTTCATGCCACCATCCTATTTAGTCAGTCACTCTAACTAACCTGTATGCGCGCGAAGTCAATAGTGCTTCCGCAACTTTGCAAGTAATCAAATCGAGGTAGAGCCTTTGGAACAGACAAGGAAATTTGAGACCGCGCGCTTGCGAGTTCAAAGCTGGTCAGAGACAGTGAGCAATGGTGAACAACGACGCCAATTGATGGATGAACTTAAGGACGTTCTAACACCTGCTGTTTTACAACATCTGCCTGAACCGTTGCAGATTCATGATACCGGTTCCTCGATAAAGGACTGGATAAACGAGCAGGCTGCCGAGTGCGAGGTATTGACGGTTCGAGATCGAGCTGATGATAGCCTTTTGGGTCTTCTGATCTTAGCTGAATTTTTAGAACCCGAAACGCTTAAGACAGTTCATCTGGGGTATCTTTTTTGCGAACGCGCCTGGGGGAAAGGCTATGCGACCGAACTGATTTCGGGTCTCATTACATGGTACAGGGCCGACGGCCAATCGGTACAGCTTTACGGCGGTGTTGAAACGGGCAACCCAGCTTCTGCCAGAGTATTGAGGAAAAATGGATTTGAGCTGGAAGAAGGGTTGTCAAATTCAACAAAAGAGATGTTTGGCCTGTATATACCGTACAACTTCGACAAGCTTTATCGGTCAACGCGCAATGCACTTGGAGAACCCACTCAAGTCTTTGTCGACTTTTTCAAACAATGCTCTGGCAAACCATTGCGCGTGTTGGATATTGGCTGCGGTCAAGGCCGTGACGCGTTGTTCATCGCACGATTGGGTCACAGCGTTGTAGGTGTTGACATCTCTCCCAATGGCATTCGTGATTTGCTTGAAGCAGCACGGCACGAGAATCTAAGTGTTGAGGGCATCGTCGAAGACATAAGGACCTTTGTTCCCGAAGATAAGTTCGACGTATTGCTCATAGATCGCACCTTGCACATGTTGTTGGAAAAAGATCGGCTGGAGGTGCTTAACCGATTGATCGGTAGCGTGTTCGATGAAGGTTGGGTCCTGATCTTGGACGAGCCGTCGAATATGCAGGGATTCAAAGACGTTTTTGCTTCAAGCAACGTTGTTTGGGAAATAGTGATTGATAAACCTGAAACCCTGTTTGTTCGACGGCCTATTCGAAAAGAAAGATTCTGATGATTTCATTTTTCAATGAGGTTGACGTTCGTTGCCTTGCCGCAAAAAGGCCAAGAAGGTCCAAAGTTATCTTTCTCTGCAATCAGTTCGATTGGCTGGCGGCAGCCCTAAGCAGACCCTCAAAACCGAGGTTTGCAAACTTCGAGCTGCTCAGGCGACTCACACATTCGAGAGACAGTACCGAATGTCCGGGTCAGGATAAGTTGACGTTACTCGCGCCCAGAAATGTCCCACCAACGCGTTTATATGAACTGTAAGATTGCCTTCGTCTTATCCAACGTCGCAGGACTGCCTCATTGGGCACAAAAATATGATAACCCAAAATAAATAAATAACTGTCTCAGTAGGCGCGCAATTTATAGAGGAGCAAATTGGCATGCTCCGAACGACACGCACGCGGTTATCGAGCGCCGCTAAACGGTTATAGATTTCATAACCGGAATTTCGAAATCCATATGATAATTCTGCCTGTAACAACAAGCGGACCCCCAATCTTCTTATCGAAAAGACCACAAACTTAGAAAAGAACTGGAGATGCAATATCCATTGACGCGAGACAACCCTCACAACTGCGACCTAGAACGCGAAGAAAAACCGAACCGGATAGCTCCGTCGGAAGGCTGAACCGCTTGGAAGCCCCCTCTCCCGCCGTAGTCGAGTAGTCAATCGGACATCTGTTCCAGTATTGATATGATCCCTGGAAAGTTCAGCCGTCATAATTCGCCTACAGTTCAGCAACAGTTTTTAGCGGGCCTCTCGGTAACCTCTTTTTTTCCTGCCTAAAAGCGCACCCGCTCATGATTCGGTTGAGCAAAAGGCAGGTTCCCTTGCAAGACAAAAGGAGAAGCGCCATGCACCACTCACAAACCATGATTTGTTTCGCCTCATTTCTCGTCTTTGGTACCGCCAGCGTTGGTTGGGTTGATACGCGTGGTTTCTTTGTGGTCACAAACAATGCCAAGCAAAACTCCATCGTCGCCTATCAAACTGAAGCCAATGGTGAATATCGGGTTCATGGCGAGTTTCCAACCGGAGGAACGGGGACTGGCGATCTAGAAATCCCCGATCTGAAGAAAGACCCATCTCATCCGTTGGCAAACGGGGATGATCCGCTCATCTCTGCAAATTCGCTGGCAATGTCTGACGATGGCAGGTTTTTGGCGGTTGTTAACGCCGGCGATGCAACCATCTCGTTGATGCGCGTTGCTCAAGACTTCACGCTATCCGTCGTAAATTCACTAGCGGCACCCGGCAGATTTCCAATCAGCCTCGCCTTTCATGATGACTTGCTGGCGGTTGCCGCGGTCGGCACCCACAATGGCGCGGGCAACATTGGGATGTATAGGATAGCTGATGGTCGTCTTGAGAGTGTTGCTGACTCTCGGCGAGATCTGGAAGCGCGGCCATCGACCATCAGTTTTTCTGACAATGGTGAATTTGTGGTGGTCAATGAGCTTGTGACTGGAAAAATAAAGGTCTTTGCAGTTGAGAATGGAACTCTGTCTGCAGCACCCATCTCTCAAGTTGATTCTCCGCGTGACGAGGACACCCGGTTTCAGGCGATCCCGGTCGGGTTTGCCATATCGGGGAATACGATCGCGATGTCGGAAGCCCGGTTTTTGACCCCTGACTTCAGCTTACGCGAAGGCCAAGGTGAAGTTGTCCTGAGCCCCTCGTACTCTTGGCAGACAGGGTCGCTTTCTACATACGATTTGTCTTCCGACGGATCGCTGAAGCTTATTTCCGGGGATGTACTCACAGGCCCATCAGTCGAAGATGGAGAGATCGCAAATTGCTGGGTTACGATTTCCGAAGATGGCAAAACTCCTTGGGCGGAAAATGCCTTGTCGAGTTCAATTAGCAGCTTCAGGATTCGACCCAATGGAACGGCTGCTTTGGTAAATGCTCAGGCCTTCAAAGACCCAAATGAAAACCTGTTTTTCAGTGATATCGAAGTGAGTGCAGATGGTATGGAAATCTATCAGCTTATCGGAAATCGAGGCGAAGTTATGATTTTCGACATTCAATCAAATGGTGATTTGATCCATAAGCAAACTCTCGGGGGGCTACCCGAGCTCGGCACATATGGGCTTGCAGTTTATTAAGAAAAGCGCAGCTGGCCAAGTCTAGCCTTGTGTAATGGGATGTCTGTCGCACAAAGCTCCGGTCCTTTTGGATCGGAGCTTCGCCGCGAATAAAACCCGACGGCCTCTAAAAGCAATCACGGCGCCGCTCCTATTCATGTGATCATATATCAATAAGAGTTGATCGCACATTGGGCCCTCTACACAACCGAATCCTTGGATGCATTAATCAACAGGCGATCGAAAACAGATCGTAGGATTTCTAACCAAGCAAAACAAAAATAGCCCGGAGTTCCCACAAATGTCACAATTTTCGAATGCGATCCTGAGCTTTTTGGAAATACTATCCTATGTGTTCATTTTTTCTGTCGGCCTCGCGGTGCTTTGGGTTGCCGTCATCTATTTCAAAGACAAGACACAAACGGAAAGCACATTGCGCCGGAACTATCCCGTCGTGGCCCGGTTCAGATACTTTTTCGAACATATGGGAGAGTTCTTCCGGCAGTATTTCTTTGCCCAGGACCGCGAGGAGATGCCGTTCAACCGGGCGGAACGCTCGTGGGTGTACCGTGCCGCGAAGAACGTGGATTCAACCGTCGCATTTGGTTCAACGAGGGATCTGCGTCCCACAGGCACTGTGTATTTCGTCAACTGCCCCTTCCCGATGCTGGAACAGGATGCTCGGGGGCCGGTTGCTGTCACAGTTGGACCCTTTGCACGTCACCCCTATACGACGGGTTCAATGTTCAACATTTCTGGCATGAGCTATGGCGCGATCTCTATCCCTGCCGTGCGGGCATTGTCCCAAGGGGCTAAGAAAGCGGGCATATGGATCAATACCGGCGAAGGCGGTCTGTCACCTTATCATCTGGAAAGCGGTGCAGATGTCGTGTTCCAGATCGGGACCGGCAAGTTCGGAGTGCGAAAACCTGAAGGCGGGTTTGACGAGGACAAGTTGCGCTCTGTCGCCGCCCATGATGCGGTGAAGATGTTTGAAATCAAGCTGAGCCAGGGCGCCAAACCCGGCAAGGGTGGCATCCTCCCCGGCGCCAAAGTGACTGAGGACATTGCCGACATCCGCGGGTTGCAAGTAGGTCAGGACGCAATCAGCCCGAACCGCCACCCAGAAATCGACAGCGTCGGCGATCTGCTGGATATGATCGCCTACGTGCGCGACATCACCGGAAAGCCGGTCGGCTTTAAAGCGGTTATAGGGTCATATGGGTTCTTTGACGATCTGTGCGCAGAGATCCTGAAACGCGGCCCCGAAAGCGCGCCGGATTTTGTGACCATCGACAGCTCGGATGGCGGCACCGGTGCGGCCCCAATGAGCCTGATTGACAACATGGGGATGCCACTGCGCGAAAGCCTGCCTCTGACTGTCGATATGCTCAAGAAACATGGGTTGCGCGACAGGGTCAAAGTCTGCGCCAGCGGCAAGATGATCAACCCGTCCGAGGTGGCATGGGCCTTTTGTGCGGGTGCGGATTTTGTGAATTCAGCGCGTGGGTTCATGTTTGCACTGGGCTGCATCCAGGCGTTGCAGTGCAACAAGAACACCTGCCCGACCGGGATTACCACGCATAATACCAAGTTGCAGTTCGGCCTTGATCCAACGAGTAAATCGGAACGCGTGGCAAGCTATGCCCGGAACATGAAGAAAGAGGTCGGTATTATCGCCCATAGCTGCGGGGTGGCCGAACCGCGCCAGCTCAAGCGTCACCATGCGCGTATTGTGTTGGACAATGGCCGGTCCGTTTCAATGGATGAGCTTTATCCCGAATCTCAACATTTGCAGGCTGCTGAGTAGCACGGCAGCCTTGTCAAAACTTCAACCATGAGGCCTATCACCATCTGGTCGACCCATTTGTATCAGCCAAAAGCTATCAGGAGAACACATGTCCGATCACTCCCAAAACACGCCGTCAACCACCAAAGCTTCTGACCTGCTTGTCGCGGCTCTTGAAGCCGAAGGGGTAGAATACATCTTTGCCGTACCGGGTGAAGAAAACCTGGATGTGCTGGAATCCTTGCGGACCTCAAGGATCGAACTGGTCCTGACCCGCCATGAACAGGGCGCGGCATTTATGGCGGCGACCTACGGACGCTTGACCGGCAAGGCGGGTGTTTGCATGGCAACACTGGGGCCAGGGGCCACCAACTTTGCCACACCCGCTGCATATGCTCATCTGGGCGGCATGCCCCTGATCATGATCACGGGGCAGAAACCCATCAAGAAATCGAAACAGGGCCAATTTCAGATCATTGACGTCGTGGGCCTGTTCGATCCGATCTGCAAGATGTCGAAACAGGTCGTGCACGGCAACACCATTCCATCCCTGATCCGCGAGGCCTTTCGCGTGGCACAAGAGGAACGCCCTGGCGCTGTCTTACTTGAATTGCCCGAAGATATCGCGGCCGAAGATACGACGGAACACGTTCTTAAGCCGCATCCGCGCCACTACGCCGTAGCAGGGGATACGGTCTTGACTGAAGCGGCAGAGATGATCCGTGCAGCGAAAATGCCTCTGCTGCTGCTTGGAGCCGGAGCAAACCGAAAGGACGCGCGAAGTGCACTCAGCACCTTTGTGAATGAGACGCAAATCCCCTTCTTCAACACGCAGATGGGAAAGGGCGTGGTGGATGAACAATCGGACCTGTTTCTGGGAACGGCAGCGCTTTCTGACGGCGACTACCTGCATTGCGCCATCGAACGGGCTGACCTGATCATCAATGTGGGTCATGACGTGGTCGAAAAACCGCCTTTCTTCATGGAGGAAGACGGGGTGAAGGTAATCCATGTGAATTACAAGGCGGCGCAGGTCGATCAGGTCTATTTCCCGCAGGTAGAAGTGGTTGGTGATCTGGCGCAATCCATCGCCCGGCTCGGCGACATACTGGGCGGCCCGCTCGACTTTGATCGAAGCTATTTCCAGCGCGTCAAGCAAGAGACCGACCTGCACACGTCTGAAGGTGCCGATGACCCACGATTCCCGGTAATCCCCCAGCGCTTTGTGGCTGATACCCGCAAAGTGATGGGCGATTGCGATATCATCGCGCTGGACAACGGTATCTATAAAATCTGGTACGCGCGAAACTATCAGGCCTATCAGCCCAATACAGTTCTTCTGGACAATGCTCTGGCCACCATGGGGGCCGGACTGCCCTCGGCCATGATGGCAGCCAAGCTGTACCCTGACCGCAGGGTCATGGCGATCTGCGGCGACGGCGGGTTCATGATGAACAGTCAAGAAATCGAGACTGCCGTTCGTCTTGGCCTCAATCTGGTTGTGACCGTTTTGAATGACAGTTCATACGGGATGATCCGGTGGAAGCAGTCGCATGCCGGGTTTGACGACTGGGGCCTGGAATTCAACAACCCCGATTTCGTGCAATACGCCAACAGTTATGGTGCGACCGGCCATCGGATCGAGCGTACCGAGGATCTGGTGCCAACCTTCGAAAAAGCGTTCCACGCGGGCGGTGTGCATCTGATCGACCTACCGGTGGACTACAGCGAAAACCAGCGCGTGCTGATTGATGAATTGGCTGCAAAGGTGTGCCTGATATGAGCGATACTCTGGACGTTCTAAACCCGTTTGATCTTGAAAAGATCGGCAGTGTCGCGATCAACACGTGGAATGATGTGGATGCCATGTTGGACGTGGCCCATGGTTTGCATCGGTCGCGCGACGGGTGGCTGCCGGCCTTTCAGCGGATCGAGATCCTCAAGACCACGGCTCGTATCATGTCTGACCGAGCCGAAGATCTGGCGATGCTAATCGCCAGCGAAGGCGGCAAACCCCTGATCGACGCGCGTATCGAAGTGACCCGCGCCATCGATGGAGTTGAGCTGTGCATCCATGAGATTGGCCATATGGCTGGCAAGGAAATCCCGATGGACCTGACCGCTGCCGGATCAGGTCGGATAGCCTTTACGCAGCGCGAGCCCATCGGTGTCGTGGTGGCGGCCAGCGCGTTCAACCACCCGCTAAACTTAATCGTGCATCAGGTCGCCCCTGCCGTTGCTACGGGGTGCCCTGTGATCGTCAAGCCAGCGTTGGACACGCCACTGTCCTGCAAGGCGTTTGTCGAAATTCTGCACGAAGCCGGTTTGCCTAAGAACTGGTGCCACTTAGCGATTTGCCACAACGACGTGGCCGAGCAGATGATCACCGACACTCGGGTCGGCTTCTTTTCTTTTATCGGCTCAGCCAAGGTAGGTTGGATGCTGCGGTCCAAGCTGGCCCCTGGGGTGCGATGCGCGCTGGAACATGGTGGGGCTGCACCTGTAATTGTTGATGAAACGGCTCATATTGAAACGATGATACCTTTGCTTGCGAAGGGCGGGTTCTACCACTCAGGTCAGGTCTGCGTTTCAGTTCAGCGTGTTTTTGCGCCAGCAAGCATGGCGGCAGAGATCGCCGGTAAGCTAGCCGATGCTGCCAGCGCTCTGAAAGTCGGAAATGCCCGCGATCCCAGTGTTGAGTGTGGGCCACTTATTCGACCAGCAGAAGTGGATCGCGTCGAACAATGGGTAGACGAGGCCGTCAAGGCGGGAGCTACCGTTTTGACCGGCGGCAAACGCCTTGGTGATACAACCTTTGCTCCGACCGTATTGTTAAGTCCACCCGACAACGCACGAGTATCGACGGCCGAAATATTTGGCCCCGTGATCTGCGTTTATAGCTATGATAGTGTGGATGACGCGATAGCGGCTGCCAATGCCCTTCCATACGCGTTTCAAGCAGCCGTCTTCACCAGAAACATAAATATTGCAATGCGATCCATACAACGACTGGATGCTACTGCAGTTATGGTCAACGATCACACTGCATTCCGGGTCGATTGGATGCCCTTCGCGGGACGGCGGCAATCGGGATACAACACGGGCGGCATCGGCTATACGATGCATGATATGACGCAAGATAAGATGGCAGTCATTCGTGTATGATAGGTCGCTTTGCATGACAGCGGTCACGACCACCAAGGTTTGATGAACGGATATCACGCGTTTCTGGCTTTCGAAAAACCCTCTCACAAGACCATTTGTGAGAGGGGCAGCACTCTGGGAATTCGATTATCCGCCAGCGATATCTGAAGTTGATCCTATTTTCCGATTATCTTCTCCATTTTCCGCAGAATGTCATAGAGACGCCCGGAATTGCCATAGAGACTTGGATCGTTACGTGCCTGGTCCACAAGCATCATGCGATGTTCAACGATCTCTGCAAATCCCTGCAACAACTCTTCTCTTTGGGACGCAATTTCTTTGAAACATTTGCGATCGATTTGTATCAACGACACATCTGAAGAGGCCGTGAAAGTCTGAAAGGACGGTGCATCTGTCAGCATTGATGCAAGCCCGAAATACTCTCCGGACTTAAGCGGATCGAGTTTTCGATCTCTCTCTGGTGAAACCAAAACACTCGTTTCAACCACGCCGTTCAGAACTATGAAAACAGACGGCGCCACCTCGCCTTCGGACAAAATGACGGTACCGGCGTCGACAAATGTTGGATAACTTCTGTCCACAAGGGTTTCGAATTCGCCTTCGTTGAAGAGGTTTGCAAAATCAAGACTGCGCAAAGCGTGCAAGACCGAAGGAGGTTTTGCATCGACTTTTTCAGCCGAGCGAAGTCTTACATCTTGTGCTTGTGGAGCGCTTTGGACCCCGGCCAGCTTCAACTCATAGTGCAAATCTCGAAAGAACTCTTCTCGGCCAGCGAACATCGCAGGATAGGTCGAGAAATGCAGCCAAACCATATAAGTGTATGGAACAGTTCCGGAATTCACCAGCCGTACACTGGGAAGCTTTTCTTTTGACCTGTGTCTACATTTCAGGGCGACTTCGAGAATAAGCGACTTCGCAAACCGAGGGTCCACTTCTGCAGGCAGACTTACAGTGTAGACCGGCGAGTAACGATGGTCCGCCCCATGCAGGTTACGGATTGTTTGGGCTGCTAGCTTTCCATTGGGCACGACCAAAGTAGTGTTGTCCCAGTCTCTCAACCGCGTCGCCCGCCAATTCAGATCTCGAACTTCACCCTTTGTGCCATCTTCCAACTCTATCCAGTCACCGATTTTGAAAGGGCGTTCAACGCTGAGAGAAATACCTGAAAACAAATCACCCAACGTCCGCTGCATCGCAAATGCGATCAGTGCCGCCATCGCCCCAGTCGAAACATAAAGCCCATTGATGGACAGTCCTTGACCGACACCGAAAGCAGTTACACCGATGACGAGAGTGGCGCCAAACAACAATACCCGCAACAGCCCGGGAATATGCCCATCTTCAATGAAAAAGGATTGGTTGACCCACAGCAATTCTATTGCACGTGCGACCACCAAGCTTACAACGAGATAGACCATCAAAAAAGTCGCAAACTCGAGAAAAACGGCGATTCCTGAATGCTGCTCGGATCCAAGCGCCAAGCTAAGCAGAGCATGAAAAGCAAATATTGCCGATATTGTCAGGAAGCCTTCAACCAAATTGAAAAGTTGGCGTACCCGTGTCCCAAAGTGCCTTAAATTCGCGTTTAGCAGCCGTCGCCAAAAAACCCACAAGACAAACATTGCTATGGCGGCACAAGAAAGCAAAAGTTGATCAGAAAAAAATCTATCTACAATTCGTACGACACCCATTGAGCCTTCTTTCGTCCATCTGTTAAGCGCCCGTTTTCATTCTTAGTGTGGCACATTGCAAATATTCTAGATTGGTTGTCAGGTTTGGTGAGCAGCTTGTTTGAAGCCTGGTCTTAAGGCTCTCCAGGAACAGCCTCTCCAACAAATGACCGTTATCGATGCAGAAATGCACCGACTAGATAGGCAATTCTAACCCAATACGGCTTGCAGAAAGTGATTGCGAAACAACCTCCGATTCACGCAACAACAAATTAACCGTTTAACTACCCCAATTTAGCAGATTTCTGACTTCATTTCAGCAACTCCTTTGATGACATTTTCTCTTACTTTCAATATGATAAAGTTACCTCAAGGGACCGCATTGAAAAAGGCCTGAAGATCGTGAACCGAACTCGAATTCAGTATTTCTTACATCTCGCACACAGCTTGAATTTCTCGGAAACCGCGCGGATTCATAAGATCTCTCAGCCTGCTTTGAGCAAGGCGATCAAACGATTGGAAGAGGACCTGAACGGCACCCTACTTAGAAGAGAGGGGCGCCTGACTCATCTGACCGCATTGGGTCGCGTCATGGTCGAACGCCTGTCCGACGTTGAAGAGGCCATGCTGCAAACGGAAGAAGCAGCAAAGCGAATGACAACCGGAGGTCAACAACAAGTCAGAATTGCGGTGATGTGTACGATCAGCCCAAGTCGTCTTATGCCTTTTTTGGCAGAGTTCCGACAAGCGCATCCTAAGATTGAGCTTGTGATGGACGATACTTCAACCGACAAAATACTCGAGGTTCTTTTGTCCGGACACTGTGATCTTGCGATCATGGCATCTCCATTTGGTGAATCCTTGCGTTTAAAACAGGTTGAGCTCTACCGAGAAGATATGGTGGTGATCACGCCGAAAGGACATCGCTTTGCTGATCTACCCTGCGTGGAACTCGACAAGATAGGAAGCGAGCAATACGTGGACCGTTTGTCTTGCGAATTTCGTGGAATGTTTGCGCAGGCCATGCGGAGTAGCGAGGTGGCATTGGATGTGGCGATGGCTTCCGAACGCGAGGACTGGGTTTATGACGCCGTGGCCGCGAGTATAGGAATATCTATTGCTCCACGAGATGCCGTGGACAATATGCGCCATGGGTGGTCAGAACTAGGACCCGAACCTTATTGGCGAACCATTTCTATGGCTGTCGCGACTGGCCGCGAAGACAATGAAGCTGTACGCAATGTCATGTCCGCAGCAAGAAAATTCAAATGGTAGAAGCTCGGTAGCAGGGTTTTCTACAATCAAAGTGCAGGTGGCCTTTCTGGCACCGAAAATCGCTTCAAAGCCACTGATGGTGCTCACTGCATCTTGCCGACCAACACACTGTATTGGAGAGCTTCAGGAAATACATAGTCAGCGTAGCGTTCTATCATTGCCTGCAAGATTTGTTTTGAAGAAAGACCTCGTTTTTTTAAGGATATGAAGTCTTCTAAGTAAGCATCGGTATTTCTAAGGATCTCTATTCCACCGACTTCACCATGGCCGGGCAGGACACTAGAAGGAGACAATGCAAGTAACTGCTGCATGTTTTGACGCCAGGCAATAGGCCGACCTTCAACCAGCCACAAGTGTTGACGGTTTAGCGCATGATCCCCGGCCAAAAGTGTTCGAGTTTTCGGTTCGAAAAGCACGACCGGAGCAACACTTTCGGCATCAGGCATCACAAGACATTCAAATACTGTCTCGGCTAAGACTATCGGCCCCGGCCGAAGTGGCCTCAGGATATTATTAAAATCTTTCCAGTCGGCCGCAGCTGTCCGAATGTAGCCCAGTGATACTTCTGAACTCGCAATGGCGGCCTCAGGAAAAAGAGGACCAAGGAACTCCAACCCAAGATAGTGATCTGGATGAGGATGCGTGATGACGAAACCAGAGATCGGTTTGCCAATGGTCCCGATTAGTGCTGCCAAGTCGCGCGCTTCATCAATGTTCAGATGTGCATCAACCAGGATGCAACTCTCGCGCCCTTCAATCAGATATGCATTCGAAAAAAACCCTGGCAAAGACGCCGGATGGCGATGAAACTCGATTTCATCAATACTTGCTTCGGGTCGCGCAGGGTAACTTAGCGCGCTAAACAGGGTCCCACCCGCTACGGTTAACCATCGCCGACGTGACAGCGAGGCGGGTGGTTTCCGGCTCATTTGCAAACGCCAACTGATCCTACCGCACACTTATGGGCGTTGTTGTAATACGCGCCTTCTAAAAGGGAGTTTTCAAAGTTGTTTTTCCCCAGTTGGGCTTTTGTCATGAAAGACCCCCGCAGATCCGCTCCAGAGAAATCGACTTCTTGCAAGTCGGCGCCAATCAAAATGGCGCCCCTGAGATCTGCATTCGAGAGATCAGAGCCACGCAGCTTTGCCGCGGTAAATTTAGCATCCCGCAGATCTGAGTGACTCAGATCGATGCCCGAGAGATCTTCGTGAGACAAATCACAGCCGCGCCAATCCACGCCGGGACCAGCCTGAGCCTGACAATGATCCACAGAAACACCCATTTGGGCGGGCGCGTTGGATGCAAACACGCAGAAAAAGCAAATAGCAAAAAGCCGGCAGCTACTGGGTATCAATGCTGTTTTCATGTCCGTACTCAAAGATTGTATGAACCATTTCGTGTTTGCTCTGGCTAATTATATCGCTAACGCACTTGGACTGCTCTGATCTCTGTGTGAACCGGATGCGCTGGTGACAAAGCGCAGCGCGACCAGATGTGACCGAGTGCTGTCGCCAGTGCATCTATGTCTTCTGTCGTATGGTAAGGGCCAGGTGTAATTCGCAAGCGCTCAGTGCCCTCGGGAACTGTCGGGTAGTTAATGGGCTGAATATACATCCCATAGTCTTCGAGTAGCATGTCCGAGATGCGTTTGCATTTATGGGCATCACCGACAATTACCGGAACAATGTGACTGTCATTGCTCAGATGCGGAATTTCCATCTCATCCAGTCGCGCTCGCAGGTCTCTTACTGCACGGCGTTGGCCATCACGTTCGAAGTTGCTGGTTTTGAGGTGCCGGACCGATGCAAGAGCGCCCGCGACTAACGCCGGTGGCAGGGCAGTAGAGAAAATGAACCCGGATGCGAAAGACCGTATGAAATCAGTGACGCTTTTTGAACCGGCGATGTATCCGCCCATCACACCAAACGCCTTCCCCAAAGTCCCCTGGATGATATCGACCCGGTCCATCAATCCAAGCTGTTCCGCTATGCCTCCGCCTCTTGGGCCGTAGAGGCCAACGGCGTGCACTTCATCGAGATAAGAAATTGCACCGTATTTCTCGCAGACCTCGAGAATATCTTGCAGCGGGCAAACATCCCCATCCATTGAGTAAACGGATTCGAAGGCAACAATTTTGGTGCTGAACGGATCGGCCCGAGCCAGCAAATCTTCCAGATGAGCGACGTCGTTGTGACGCCAAATCTGCTTGTTCACCCGCGAGTGTCGGATGCCCTCAATCATCGAAGCGTGATTCAGGCTGTCAGAGAAGACAACGCAGTTTGGCAGACGCTCGGCCAATGTGCCCAGACTAGCCCAATTGGCGACATAGCCTGAATTCAGCACAAGTGCCGAGGGTTTTCCGTGAAGGTCCGCAAGTTCCCGTTCCAGCAACACATGATGATGAGTGGTCCCCGAGATATTCCGTGTTCCACCTGCGCCCGCACCGTAGGCTTCCAGTGCGGTTGCCATTGCTGCCAGAGTTTTTGGGTTTTGCCCCATGCCCAAATAATCGTTGGAGCACCAGACTTTGATATTCTCGATGCGTCCATTTCCGCAGTATCGGGAGGCATTCGGATAGGCGCCCGCGTGACGCTGTAGTTCGGCAAATTCACGGTAATTGCCGTCACGCCGCAGAGCTTTAAGCTGGTTTTCGGCGAAATGATCCAGGTCCATGCGGGTTTCCTCTTAAGGGAAGTAAAGCCAAGCCCTTCCAAACGTTGTTGGTGGTTTTGCATTTCAATGGGTCACCTTGTCGTTCAAGCAAGGTGACCCCACCGGTCAGAGTGATTTAGTTGGAATTGAGGATCCCATAGAATCTTGTGAACACCATGTCTTCGTCGGCGTTGTCGATATGACAGGCTGCACACGCTTCAACTGGCGCCGCAGCCGCAGTCTCAGCATAAGGCGGGGCGTGGTGGCCGAAGTTGAAGTAACCCCAGTTCTGGCTTTCGGAAAACCGGGACGAATCCTTCACCGCGATGTCAATGCCGTTGAATGCACCAGGGAAATAGCCTCTCCCGGATACTTCGAAGCGAGATCCGTCTTCTTCCTCGCCTGGTTGAGTGAGTTGCAATTCTTTCAGCAAAATTGTGCCTTCAGGAAATTCCCCGCTTTCCTTGTATAGGGCGTAAGCCGCTGGATGCATGTACACGTTGTGGTATTCGGGAAACCCTGCCTCGCCACCATTCAGGGCGTTTGGTGTCAGCGGGGACCCGAGATACACCCATTCACGATAGCCCTCGGGCAAGACTAACTGGCCATCTTCCGTCCATTTTGGCTGCCAGTCATCCGACACCTGTGCGCTAACAGATGATGATAACTGGCTCAGCACCAAAGCCGAAGCGCCTAACGCGACGCCCACTACTAAGGGTTTTAAGGCTTTCATGGCTATGTTCCTTTCTGGTGTTAAGCTGCGGCTTCGATTGCATTGCAGCGTTTGGCTCTGTGGTGGCTTACACTGTCCGAGTGGTGGATGTCCTGTGTTCGAGGGGGTCTCACAGGCAGCCTACTTATTTTGGGGGGCAGATAGGGCTGGGTATGCCTCGACATAAACCCAGTCCGTTTCCTCGGCGGGTACGTGGCAGCCTAAGCACTCTCCGCTATAGTCTTCTGTTGTGGTGCTCTGGCGGTCGTCGACATCAAAATACGCCCAACCCCATCCATCACCCCACAAGTCATTGCCGCCAAACCTGTTGTTGTGGTCTTTGACCATCACGAACCATCCGGAGACATTCGTAGCATATGCAGCGGTTCCCGTGGTGTACTCTCCAGTCTTGGCTTCGAGTAGCTCTTTTACGAGCACAGCTCCATCAGGAAATGCTTTATTCTCAAGGTAATACTGAATGACACCGGGTTGAGTGTATACGACGTGCTGTCCGATGGCCTCTCCGTCTTCCAATATGGTCCAAGCTCCGAGCATTGACCAATCGGCTCGAATATTCGCATCTGGCATTTGGATCGTCCCATCCGGTCCAACAGCTCTATTTGTTGAAATGCTGAAGTCTTGCGCAAGCGCAGGACACGTCATGATCAAGCAGGCTATTGTTGCGCCTCCAAGAAAACTCCTCATACTCTCAATCCCCTAGCTGAACTTCTGGCTTAGAAAAGGAAGGATTTCAGACATGCAGATCCCTCGCCAATACCAAAGGTCGAACAAATGCCAACTTGAACGCATCTCAAAAGTTCGATCGCGCGATCAGTTTCCCGATCAAAAGAAGCCATCTGATTTCACTCTTTTTTCTTCAAAGACTGCTGATAAGGTTAAGGAATGATGAGATGGATTGAAGTTATCAATTGTATAACCAAGTCGTCCGGGTGGATAAAATGCTATGACAGCACAGGCTTGGAATGGGAAAGTCTCAAAATCTTGAACGTCACACGAACCTGACCCCAACCGCCACAGTGCGACCAGGGCAGGGTGAACGATCAACATAAGATGGCGCACCAAGCCGAAAAGTTCTTATGCAATGAAATGGGCAACGAGCTGCAGATCGATGACGGGTTGCAGAAGATGTTTGCCTCGAGCCCATTTGAACCGATGCTGCTGTTGAACGTCAGAGATGTTTGACTTTTCCGTCACAACATTGACCCAACAGAACCCCGGTCGTACTCTCCGGTCAGCTTTGTCCCGTACAGCCAATCCCCAATTGGAGACTGAATTATGCCCCTGCTGCAATCAGGCGATCTGGTGCGCTTCGTATCGCCAGCCAGCCGCGCGGAACCGGGAGCAATTGAACGACGCGCCGAAGTTTTACGATCATGGGGCTTGCGGGTCGAAATTGGGCCGCACGCGTTCGACAAGATGGGCTACTTAGCTGGCTCAGATGATGTACGTCTTGCCGACCTCAACAACGCTTTTCTTGACCCGGATGTGCGCGCGGTTTTTGCGACGCGGGGCGGCAAGGGGTCCTATCGTATTGCCCACCGACTGCCTTTTGACACAATTGCCCGCGACCTGAAGCCGCTGATTGGATTCAGTGACATCACCACGCTTCAAATGGCCCTATGGCGAAACAGCGCGGCTCCCAGCGTCCACGGCGCGTTGACCGGCAGTGATGACGACCAGCTTAGCGATATTGCAGCGCATTCTTTACATGCCGTCTTGATGGGGAGTGAACCGATCACCGTCACGTCCGATCCCGCCATTAAATCAATGGCGCTGACAACAGAAGGGCAAGCAAGTGGCCCGCTGATCGGCGGCAGTCTCACAATGTTGGCTACTGCCGCCGGATGGGCGCTACCCTCCCTGATCGGAGCAATCCTTTTGATCGAGTCTGATGGGATCGCAATCGGCCAGTTCGAACGAGACCTGACCCTGTTATTAAGAGCAGGTCATCTTGAAGGCGTTGCGGGTGTTGCAATAGGCCACATCACCGGAACGCCGTCGAATCCGCCGATTGATGCAGTCGGGTTGCTGCGTCAATATCTTGAAGGGTTTGGCGTTCCTATCCTCGGCGGACTCCCGATTGGTCACGATCCAGATGCGCGATCCATCTTGATTGGCACTCATACGCGGATCGACGCAGACGCGGGAACGCTAACACAGCCTGCTTGGGCTTGAACTAGAAAACACAGTTTATGTCGGCATCTCTAACAACATCAGAGATCAGATTGTTCAGCGCGTTTGGTTGCGTCATCGGAACGTAGTGGCCACTGTCTTTGATCACATGCAGGCGGCCATTGTCCGATAGTTTTGCAAGTCAGCATGAATAGCTCAAACCCGGCAGCTCATCTCGGTCGCCTGTTACGACATGTATTGGAATGGTGCTTTTCATAACCACATGCTCGCAACTGCTGCGTGTGTAGGGTCAGGACCCATTGATTTCCAACTGAGGGCGGGATTATCTTCATCAATCGCAATGGTTTACGGTGGCGTGATGCACCTGCCGCTTATGGCCCACACAAGACGCTGTACAACCGTTGGAAGCGGTGGAGAGGCAAGGGCGTCTTTGCCCGGATAATGGCGGGTCTGGTAGCCGAGCACGCTGAACAGAGAACCGTCAATATCGATGCAACCTATCTCAAGGCCCACCGAACAGCGACCAGCATGAGCGTGAAAAAGGGGGGCGTGGACGCCTGATTGGTCGGACCAAAGGTGGCATGAACACGAAGCTGCACGCCGTCTGCAACAGCCAAGGCCGGCCGCTCAACCTCTTCGTCACGGCAGGACAAGTCGGCGATTACATCGGTGCCCGCGCTTTGGTGGGCAGTTTGCCAAAGGTGGAATGGCTGCTGGGAGATCGCGGATACGACGCCGACTGGTTTAGAGAAGCGTTGAAAGACAAAGGGATACGTGCATGCATCCCGGGCCGGAAGCAGCGCAAGAAACCGGTGAAGTACGACAAATGCCGCTACAAACGCCGCAATCGGATCGAGATCATGTTCGGCAGGCTGAAAGACTGGCGACGCGTGGCAACTCGATACGACAGATGCCCCAAGGTCTTCCTCTCAGCCATCGCCCTTGCTGCAACCGTACTCTATTGGCTATGAGTCCTGACCCTAGAGAATGCACAGGAGTCTCGTTAGTGAATTTCAGGGCAATCTCAAAAAAAGTAACCTCAATGAACCTCGCCACCTGAAATAGTCCACCGCTATGTTTAGGAAACGGAGGACCAGGAATGGCGACCAAGGCCCGAAGCGATTGTCTCAAAGTTGCGGCAGCTGTTTAGCGCCATAGCCAAGGCCAGTTTCCAGCCGTTTGAGCCCCCGGGGAACGGCAAGCGGACAGCTCCCACTGACACTTATGAGGCAATTCGGACAGAAAACCGCGCCCCTTGGTTTTCTCTACGTTCGAACCCAAGGGATGTGTAAAAAGCCTGAGCTTTTTGATTGTTCGGATGAGTTCCGACCATCAAGAAGCTGCATGACAGCATAGCCGCCTGAATCTTGCAGGCCTTAATGAGGTTCTGGCCCACACCCTGGTTCCGAAACGCTGCCTCAGTGAAAAGGTGATGCATGTCCATTCCCCTGGCCCCAAATTGGAGTTGAACCACTCTACACATGGCTGCGTATCCAATAATTTCGCCGTCCATCTCTGCGACGACGATGTAAATCCAAGGGTTTTCACTGAATAAATCTCGAGCAAGATCATCATGTGTAAGAGACGGAATGTCGCCATGATGTTTGGCCAAATGACTGACCAACTGCACAATTCGATCAATATCCGCTGCGAGGGCGCGCCGTATCAATCCAAAATTAGTAGGCAAGGGGAGAAGTCGTTTCATTATTTTATTCCAAATTCGCTGCGGGAGGTAAGTCATGTGTCACCATACCGCGGTAAAATTTAAAAGCTCACCGCACTTTATTAGTGCGATAGAAATAAGCCATATTTCTAATGGTATTCATGTTTGTGATCTTTTCTTCGTAGCAACTCGAGATTTGTCAATGACGGCAAATTTTATGCCTCCCTGCCCTCCTGTGGGACCTACCGGCAGTCAGTTTTTCCACTTTAGTAGATATCGAAGTGAATAGAGTGATCTGAAAAAGGAAATTTTGACCATATGGGTGGCTAGCTTTCGGGCTATTGCGGAAATCGCAGGATACGTGTGTCTAGATTGACTTTGAATTTTGATCATCGGAGACCCGGCAGTACGACGTATCGACGAAGTTCAAAAAGAAGGTCGAAATACTCTTTGCCCACCTTAAACGCATCCTGGGCCTCGAACGGCTCCGATTGCGCGGCCCATGAGGTGCCAATGACGAATTCCTCCTCGCTGCCACCGCCCAGAACCTCCGCAATTTGGTGAAGTTCTTTCCCGCACCGCAGCAAATGCACAAAGCCTGAATGAAAGGCACGCGTACACGTCCAACGCGCCACTTTCTGAGATCGCAACATGTTGTTCTTCAACAGATTCAGCCTACGACGGCTCTACGCTGCGCAAGCATAGACGTCGGAAACGAACCGTTGGATAACAGCCATTGTTTTTGGAGAACAGAATGGCAATACTTGTGTCAGATATACGCCGCAAAGACTGCTGCGACGGTCAACCCATAGGAAGCAATTATAGGAACCACCCCAGATTGCGGCACCAAATGGCACTATTTGGGCGCGCGGTCCTGAAACAACAAAGCCATAGCCAAATCGGTCCTGAGAATGCATGAAATCAAAAGAAGCCGAGAAATCAGGGCGCGACGACAACTGTCGATAGAGCGGTCGCTCCTCAATTTGATTACTAAGCATAAGTTGTAGAGAATGCTCCGAAATTGGCACCGAACCATCACAATATGACTGTGCTAGCTTCAGCATATCAACCGGTGTCGAAAAAAGGCCGCCGTCGCCTGAAGGTTTACTCGACACCCATGACGAGCGAACGGGATGAAGTTCAAAGCCGCTACAGCTTTCTTTGAAAACGTCTACAATGCGATCTCTCGAATCCTGAGGCACTGAATAGGTTGTCTGGGTCATACCAAGTGGGTTGAGTACGATCCTCGCCAAAACATTATCGAGTGTGTCATTCGAAAGTGCTTCAAGGGCTCTCCCAAGCCACTCGAGGCCCGGACCATAATGCCAACGTGTTCCGGGTGGATAGAGTCTGCACCCGGTCTTTCCGAGTGCTAAGAGCTGCTGGCGCACTGCATCGGGACTGGTGAAATCGTAGGCAAGCCCGCTAGTCTGATTCAACAACTGGCGTATCGTGATTTCCTCAGGGGGGTGGTGTTTGACATCTGCTCCCATGGCGGGGTAATCGAAGTTTAGCTCAGGGAAGCTGCGAACAAGATCACCGATGGTTGTTTCAAACTCTAGTGCACCGGTCTCGATCATTCGCATAACCGCCATCGAAGTTACAACTTTAGTCAGTGAAGCAATTCGAAAGACCGAGGTCTCCGATACCTGCGTGCCTCCGTGTGTTCTACCCCCTGAGACACTGTAAATTGGTATACCATGCTGAGTAGCGACACCGTAGTACGGTAGTTTTTCTGGAACAGATGAAGGCTTGAGTATTTTAGAAGTCTGGGTGCTATCGGCTGAGGGCATCAGACAAAATCGCGACTGCGCGCGTAAACCCCGCAGAAGCGCCCTTGATTTTGAAAGGAAAGCAGCAAACGTGAAACCCGGCATCTGGCAACGCTTCGAGATTTGCGAGCTTCTCGAGTTGACAATAGGCGACATGCCGTCCGAATTTATGGGCTTGGAAGATTGCGCGAGCATCGCCTGTTCGCAAGTGGTTTTCTATCATATGCGGCAATGGAATATCCCAACTGGCCGCATCGGTTCCCACGATTTTCACTCCAGCGTCAATTAAGAACTTCGTTGCTTGATCGCTGAATCCACAACCCTTTGCAAAATAGTTGCGTTGATGGTGCGCTCCGCCAGCAGATGTGTTTGCCAACACTATCTCATAAGGGGATAATTGATGCTCTACCTTATCCAGTGCTCTTTGCAGGTCATCAACAGAGACTAAATGCCCATCGTCAAGAAAGCGCAGGTCCAATTTCACACCTGGCGCGTAACACCATTCGAGCGGCACCTCGTCGATTGTCGGCGACGGCAAGCCTGCTGTTTTGGAGTGATAGTGAAACGGCGCGTCGAGGTGGGTTCCGTGATGTGTAGAGAGGTTAATGTTCTCCATGGCACAACCCTCCCCATCCGGCAAATCACTGATGACAAGACCTTCAAACAGTCGGGTCAAACCTTTACCCGCCTCTGCGTGCGATATTCGACGTATCGCGGCATTTTTCACGGGTGAGTTATAAACAGTATCGGGGTCAAGCGTCATCGACAAATCAACGATGGTCATGCTCGTACCTCCTCGCGTTTCTGCATCTCACGCGAGAAAACAACCCCAGTGCTGTTAAGGCTTTCTATTTCTGCCAGACTGTAACCGCATTCACGCAGTATCTCGGTAGTGTCTTCACCCAGCAATGACGCTTTTTGCACTGCAGGGCTCTTTTCTGAGATTCTTGGAAAATTGACCATGCCGGCAAGCGTACTGAAAGTACCGTGCGCACCGTTCTCTACGGAAAGGAAGAAATCCTCAACTCCTGGAAGTGCTAAGAATTCGTCAAAACTTTGTAGGCGGCTACACCAGATGCCCGCAGCGTTCAACGTTGATTGCGCCTTTTCGACCGGCCATGTCCTTAAAACTTCAGCCACAGCTCGAAACACCGCGTCCCGCCATTCACGCATAGCTTCTTGCTCTGTTTCTGCAGGGCGCTGCTTGGCAAGACGGAGAAGTTCGGACGATCCGGTTGTGCGCCCGACCAATCCGACATCTGAACGTGCTATGGCTAAATGTCCATCGGCCAATTCGAACAAGCCATAAGGTGGGTTCATATAACGCGAGGCGTGTGGTTCATCGCCCAAAAGGCGACCTACCTGGAAATTGCGGTATGTGGCTATTTCTTGCATCTGGAGCTCCAATGCAGCTGAGATCATGCTTACTTCCCAACACGATCCCCTACCGGTTATCTTTGCACCCAGAAGCCCACCCAGAAGAGCTTCGGTGGCAAGATGAGATGTGCAAACATCAACGCAGAAAACAGGGCTAGACTGATGGGGGACCGCTCGTGTGCCTGCATTAGTCATAATCCCAGTGTAGGCCTGCAGCAGCAGATCGATACCAGGAAGCGTGCCTTCCGGATCGATATGGCCAAATCCAGAAATAGCGACGTGTACAATCTTGTGATTCCACGCCTTAACCGACGCATAGTCGAGACCGAGAGACTTTACCGCCTTTGGTCGGTAATTGGTTACTACAGCATCGCACCGAGAGATCAGTTCGCGCAAAACCGCGTGGCCCTCGTCGGCTTTGAGCTCGATGGCAAGCGAACGCTTGCTACGGTTGAGCATCATGTAACTCGTCGACATTTCTCCCAACCTGACGCCGCCGATTGCCATGTTGCGCGTGATGTCGGGATGCTCTGGTCCTTCAATCTTAATAACAGTTGCCCCGAGATCCGCCGCCCGCAGTGTGGCCAGAGGTCCTGCTAGCGCGGTCGTGAAGTCAAGAATTGTAATTCCTTTCAGGGGATATTCTACTGAATTGCTCATATTCAATGAGGCCTCCGGTGCCCTTTGTTAGGTAGTGTCTAAATGTTTTCGGTACTCTTGATACCAGAAAGCCGGTCACCATACGGAGCCGACCAGGCGCAGGCCATGCCATCGACGCGGGTGAGGAATCTCAAACCCCGTGCGGCTTGGCCCATCCACCCGTTGGTGTTTCGAAAAACACTAGGAGCTTCATTTGAAATCCATACAGCGTCACTGGCAAGCATACGCTTTTGAAATGTCTCGCGCTGATCTCTATCTTGCACGTAGGAAAGCACCGCGCTGTGAAAGATAACCGGTACCGAGCCTGATGGCACCTCAGCCAATATGCGGTTGAGGCCTAAACTAAGATCACCGGTTTCAACCGTTAGCTCTGGCGTTGCGGCTGCTAATCGAAGCGCTTTGTCAAGACGCGCTCTACGGTGTTCATGTTCCGGCCAAACAAGCGTCCTAAGCCATGCAGCGTCATTCTCGCTTGCAGCGCTCAGCGGGTTAAGGTCGAGCCCACGCCTCCAGACGATCTCTGGATGGCGATCGGGCAAATCTATTTCTCCTTCGACGGTACAGCGAAATTCAGGCGCACCTTCTGATGCCTGAATTCGGATTTCTTCAGTTTTAGTAACATAGGTGTAAGCGTATTTGTCGGGTAATAGGCAGAGGCCCGCAGATGCTCCCACCTCAATCAGTGCAATCGGTTGGCCGATTGCGGAGAGAAATGGCATGAGTGTGGCGCACCGACCAGGTTCGTTCGTCTGCGTACGCCGGTTTTTCATGAGCTCCGCCAACTCGAGAGAATTTTCGCAGACTATATCTCCGATTTCGCCTAGCTTGGGTACTCCAACCAGATAGCGAAGCGCGGCGAAAAGAAGGTTGGGTTGTCGCTTGTCAACTGGAAGAGTTGCAAGAAACTGTAGAACAGTCGCACATTCGGCCACTTCTCGAGCGAGTCGTTCATAGATGGTCGAGACCCCCTTGGCTTCCAGCTCAGCAAAGCCCAGATAGGATTGTGCGATTTTAACAGTATCTTCGTACATGTGTCGAAATCCCTCTCAATAATATCAGGCCCGAACCACCAGCCTGTCTATTGAATCGTTGCCTAGTACTATCGCATTGCGGGTGTCGATGATCGGTTGTCCCCAATCAGCCAATACGTTGTAGTCGAATTTGGTGTGGTTGGTCACAACCACTGAAACTGATACGAAATCATTCGATAGTTGGCGAAGATCATGGATCCGTTGGATCGGTCTGCCTTCCAAATCTGTTAGAGTATCCACGTAAGGGTCGTGAAAACAAACTTCACCACCGAGGCGGCGGACCTCCTGGGCGATCATTGCCGCTGGGGATTCACGTTTGTCGGCGACATTTGGTTTATAGGCAACACCTACAATCAGAACCATTACGCCATCCAACGCTGACTTGTCCCGTTTCAACGCCACCTTAATCTTATCCAAAACAAAAAACGTCATCTTCTCATTAACCTCGTGGGCGAGGTCGATGAACTGACTTCGGTGCCCGTATTGCGAAGCACACCAGTTTAGGTAGTGGGAATCAACTGGTATGCAATGCCCTCCCACACCAGGCCCAGGGTAGAATGGCATGAAACCAAAGGGCTTTGTTGCGGCGGCTTCGATTATTTTCCAGACATCGAGCCCCATTCCGTCGTATATTATCTTTAATTCGTTGATCAGCGATATATTCACCAACCGAAATGTGTTCTCAAGAAGCTTCGCGGCTTCAGCGATTTCGGGTGTATCCACCAGCACCACGGTATTCACCAATGTGCAGTAAAACGCCTGGGCTGCGTGCCGCTCAAATCCGTCCAGCCCCGAGACAATACGGGGCGTGTTACGTGTATCGAAACTGTCACAGCCGGGATTCTCTCGCTCCGGTGAATAAGCAACATGAATCGTGTTCAAACCACGAGGCTTGGCACTAGCGCGAACGGACGGCGCAAAGATGGTTCGCGTGGTTCCTGGAAAGGAAGTCGATTCCAGAATAACTAGTGCCCCGTCTTTCACAACTTTGCCTAGGGCAGACGCGGCATGGGTCACGTTCGACAGATCTGGCTGCCGGTCGCCGTCAAGACCCGTTGGCACGCAAACCACCACAATGTCGCATTCCGACAGTCTGTCATAGCAAGATGTAAATGCGAGCCTGCCCGCCTCAACGAACGCGTGCAATTGTTCGCCTGAGACACTGTCAGTGGAACTGTTGCCGTTGCGTAAATAGTCGACTTTATCACAGTCAATATCCAGCCCAGTGACTTGGTACCCCGCTTCCACTGCCAACACTGCAATAGGTAATCCAACATAGCCCAGACCCACTACTCCCACATGTGCCTCTCGGCCCTCTATTAGCGAAAGAAGAGACAGGTCCTGCGCCGTAAAATCCTTCATCTCAGATATCTCCTAATCCGTTAAGATTTTGAAAGAGCCGTTTAACGCCGATACTCGCGCCACGAATACGCAGCGGTGTCTCGAGGACCGAAAGTCCGCCTCTGGCATCTCCAATATGTTTGATAAGACCGCGATGTTGTGTCTGTGGCATGTTCAGCACTTGCGCGAGCGGCGTTGCGCGCTGGGAATTGGCCTGCAATTCTGCTGTCAGCCTTTTTCCTGGATTATAGGTGCGCGAAACCTTTGCAGCCCGGCTCGCGTTGGATGTTGCCCAGACGACACAATCGTGCATTGTGATGTCCACATGTCGGTAAGAAGCCAACCTAAACTGACGCGCCAAGGCGAGCGCATTCACCAACGCCACCTGCGCTCCAATCAGATCAGCTATCGAAGGGCCAATCTTCAGGGGACGACCGTCTACCGCGTTTGCGGCCATCAGACCCGAAGAGCCCTGTACTATGATGTCATAAGCGGGTCGGCCAATCTTACCCTCACAATGCTGGAAACCAGTAATCGAGCAATGGGCAAGACGCGGACAAGCCTCAGCCAGAACATTGGCTCCGAGCCCATACTCAGCAAGCTTGCCGGGCTTTAAATTGTCAATCAGAATATCCGCTTCCTCAAGGAGATCAATCAAGGCGTTGCGGCCCTTTTGCGCCTTAAGATCGAGCCGGATGCCTCGCTTGTCGGTATTGGTCAAATGAAAAATGATCGAATTCCCGTCGCTATGTGGAATTCCGCTTTGGCGCGCCGGATCGCCGAAGGGGGCTTCAATTTTTGTGACGTTCGCGCCTAGTGCAGCAAGGTGCTTTGCGGCAAGCGGTGCGGTAGTGTTGGTGCCTACTTCCACGACTTTTAGGTTACACAAAGGTGAGGGTCGGTCAGGGGCGTTCTGATCACTAACTAAGCTTTTCAAGCTACAGCCTTGTGTAAAACGCCACGGAATACTTGCCTCCATAGAGCCGACCGCGCGGTCGGCGGTGCCCGCATGGGCAATCTCACCACAAGGAATGTCCTGCTCCATCAACGACGAAAGACAATCTGATTTTGACAAGTTAATTGTCCACCCCGAAATCAATTCGTCGAGTTCCTCAATATGAGCCAACCGGCTCTGTGCCGTGGCGAACAGCTGCGGATCGTGTGGCGCAGTGTTCCCAATGAGCTCGACGAGCCGTTGCCATTGTTTATCTGTCGGCGCACATATTATGATCCAACCTTCAGCGGTCGGGTAGATATTCCAAGGTGCTAGTGCGGGGTGGCGGTTGCCGAGTCGCGTCTGCTCACTACCCGCAATTGCGGCTGGCAAAAAAGTCAGGAGTGCGTTCACCGCCACGTCGAAGCGCGCTATATCGACAACGCGCCCGGCACCATCGCGGTCGCGCATAATCAACCCAGCAATCGCGCCAGCCGCTGCGTAAAACGCCGCTTGACAGTCGATTGGATAGCCTGGAGCGCATATCGCTTGGCCACCCGGAAAACCAGTGTAGTCCGCAAATGACGAAAAACGCTGAAGTTCCGGATCACTCAGCGACAGCCCGCGGAGAGGCCCGGTGCCACCGAAAGTTGTTATATCGCACACAATTATGCCCATTGCCGCCATTACAGCGGTACTCACCGTTGTACGTTTCTCGCCTTCGCTTGACGTGACGACAATGTCAGGGCGAATTATCCTTCTCTTATAAATATTCGGCCAGTCTTCAAGGCACTCCGCAAATGTGACCTGCGCCCCCAATGCAGCCAGAGCTTGGGTGCAGAGCACAGACGGCACAGTTGTGTCAACGCATAGGACTGATATTCCATTAAGTGGCAGAGCCGCATTTGCTGCCTGCAACTGACCTAGCGTGTTCATGGGGCACCTACTTGGTACCCTTCGGAAAGAAGGAAAGACACCACAAGCAGATCATGATATGCGTTACCGGTCGAGCTAAAAACCGTAGGACGCACCGAGGCATCCTTCCTAGAGAACATTTCCTCAACTTCAATTGCCTTCTCGTGCACAAGTCCGGCTTCCTGCATCGCCTGCGTCCGCTCTTCTACGATCATCAGCGAGGTACGCAATTTCTCCCGTGGGACCTCACGGCTCACTGTTGTATGTCCGCCCATACAGTTTATGTGAGCGCCCCTCGCGAGGCCGCTGAAGTCGTCAAGCGGTGTATTGGAGCGTGTTGCAGTTGCCACGAGTGAAGCCCCGGCGAGTGCGTCAGAGAGCTTGTCCAGAACCGCGCAGCGCACTCGCGCTTGGGTCAACTTGCGCATCCGGTTGGCGAATGCTTCGGTTCGATCCTTGCTTCGCCCGATCACACAGTATTCTCGAATTGAGCACGCATGCTCCATCGCTAGAAATTGCTCCCAAGCCTGAACACCGGTGCCGACGATCACAGCGTTGTGTGGGCCAGGTCCGGCGCAGTTCGCTAACACCACCGCCGAAAGCGCATAGCATTTAAGGCGCGTGACTGTGGCGCCGTCGAAATGCCCGACGAGTTGGCCATCGCCTGCTGAAAAAGCCGTTACCTCCGCCGCGACCGTAGGAGTAGTCACGCCGCCTGACGTAAGTTTCACAACTCCAGATTTGACCACGAAAAGGTTATCCTGCGGTGAATAGCAAGGCATGGACACGCCAACGGCATTTTTTAGGGGTACGATCGAGCGCGCAGGCGTATGCGCTGCATATCGACCGCCTTCACGCAGTGCACGTTCGAAATGCGCCACAAGACGCGTCCGATCAACCCACCCAAGCAGATCGGGTACGCCACGGTTCAACGCGGCGGCCGCAAATCTTGAACTTTCAGCGGTCATTGGTCAACACTGCCCGCATGTATACAGGCGAGCGACGCTTCTTTCGCGTGCACTCGTGCGATCCGTCCCGCAAGCGGCCAACGGAGATCAAAAATCTCGTCGCTCCGGCCATGGTCAGCTAGATATTGTTCAAGCTCGAACCCCAGATCCACACCTGTGCGCCGACAGTAGTCGATGACGGACGCCCGGCTTCGGTAATAAGAAACTACTTGTTGTCCAGTCAGTTTCTTAAATGTGCTCATCCCAGGCATCGCGATTTCGCTTGGGAAGGGGAAAGGCAGATTCTTGTATCCGTCGCGCATACGTTGAATAGCGGGTCCACCAAAACGCGAAATCTTACATGCAATGTCCCCAAGAAAATCCGATATGATTGGATCGCCGTCGATAACCGGCTCACCGTAGCTGACAATGGCGATGACGCCGTCCGCCGTACTAACTCTGCACGTTTCTTTGTAGAACTTGCTCAAATCGAACCAATGCGCCGCCATAAATACGCAGGTGCAATCAACCGAATTACCTTTGAGACCACTATGTTCTGCCGGCCAATGCTCATAGCGGATGCGTGGATGGAGTTTGGCGCGTTCCAGCTGAGCAACGCTGGTGTCCGAGGCGATGACCTGGTCAAAGAAACCCGCCAAGTGATGTGATGCTTGACCGCTACCGCAACCGACGTCCCAGACTGTTCCCCGCCGTGGGGAACAATCCCGAATGAACTCAAACAATTCGATAGGATAGGATGGGCGGTTCAAATAGGCGTCTGCGACGCCTCCATATGGTGATTTCATTTTTCTCAGTCTCTATTTGGGTACTTATAATCTCGGGAAGAATGCCTTTTTTGTGCCTTTTGCCTGAGGTGCCGTTCCGCTAATGCGGCCTCAACATGTGGCGGGCACCAAACAGAGGCGAGTGTCATGGATTGCATTGACCGAAGCGACAGAGGGCAATTGCGGAACATCGCCACATACATGCGCATCACGCCCTTGGTATCTGTGAACAATCGCCTCCACAGCAGGTCGCTCCGATTGTGCAAGTTCAACATGTCACAAAAGAACTGGCCTGCGAAATTGCGATAAGACGCGATTTGACTGCGGTGACCTCCGATGATGTGATCAAGAACATATGCGTACGTGTTGCGCAGGAAAGCATAGGTATCCTCAACCCGTGAGATGCAACGCACCGAAGGAGCTATAGGGACAAAATCCAAATCACTCCTGCCTTCTCTGATCATTGCGAACAGCGAAAAGAGCTGTGGCACTAGTATGACGAGCATGCGTGTATTCGATCCAAACCGGCAGTTCACTTCGACAAGCTTATATTTTTTTGAACGTCGGCAGAAACGCATCTGCACGACAAAAAATCCTTTTGCATTCAGTGCCTTAAGGGCTCTTTCAAGTAACTCGATTTCAGGTGGATCTTCAATAATAGAGATCGAAGTGCTCACCGAAGGTGCCAGATGCCGGTATTTTCGTAGTGAGAACCGCATAATAGTTTTGCCGTTAAGGTCGAAGAGGAAGTGGAATGACACTTCGTCGTTTCCCGAGAGCCATTCTTGGAGCGCTATAGGTCTTTCAGCGGCAAGGAAAGCTCCGATCTCGGCCTTGGAGTAGCACATGGCGACTCCACGGCCGCCGGTCGATTGCGAGCGCTTCGCGATGACCGGGGACCCCCAAAGTTTTAGCAATGAACCCGCGTGGGATACATCGTTAATAGTATGGCATTCCGGCACAGGAACACCCAATTCTTTTAGCACTGAGATACTGCTGAATTTATTGGACAGTGTTTCGTAAAGTTCACTATCCGGTGCCCAAACTGCATAACCTTCAAATACGGAACGGTTTTCTACGACAATTCGAATGTCGGCATCGTTAGAGGGAAAGACCACCTGAATTTTGTGACAATGCAAAAATTGCAGCATCCGCTTCAGGTATTTATCGGTGTCCGAGTGCGACTTGTTGTTTTCGGAAGGCGTGTGAAGGTAGAGATAAGCTTTGATCCAGCGGCAACCAGTATAAGGCATGCGAGGATGTTCGGTCGAAGTATAGACTTGGTATCCAGCTTCATGCGCCTTCACTGCCAAAGCATAGCTGCCGTTTCGGTGGATATTTGGAATAAATATGCGCGTTGCAGTCATCTTATACCCCGCAGAACCAGAATGCTCAAAAAGATAATTACCGGACCGAACGGCATCACCGACTTGAGTCCCCAGCTATGCAGTGCGGCATAAAGCGCGGCACCTGCAGAGCTACCACCAGATATTGCGAGGAAATAATACCCCAGTGCCTGACCTTTAAGTTGCTCCGGAGCCTCAGTGTGGATGTGTTCGGCGATACTGATACGGACAAGCACGACAAGAAGCATTGCGACACCAAAAGAAACAGATGCAGTCGGCAAGTTTCCAGAAAACAGGCCTAGAGGAATTAGCAATGATGCGACGAAGAATGTAGTCGGGAAGTGGTGGTTCGTGAGGCGAAATGTGGTGAGGAACTTCGCAAGACCAGCGAAGAACGAAAAGATTGCGACGACGATCGACAGCGTTGTGAAACTCTTCGCGCTGGCATGGAGATAACTTTCGGTTAGCATCGGAAGAAGTTCAAAAAAAGCGCTCAGAAAAACAGCTTCGAACGCAGTCAGGAAAAGCAACGATCGTAAAACCCCATGACCGTTCAGCGCACGTAGACCTGAAACGATGGCAGTATGTATCCCAGCCTTGGGTATAGGTGTATTCTCTTGAGACCGATGATAGCGGAACAAATGCGTGGTTGCGCCTAATACAGCATACGACAACATATTTACTAAATATGGGAGCCAAAGCACTTCAACTGCGAAGACGCCCATCAGTGCTAGGGGAGCAGTGACGCGACCAACGTTCAAGCAAATCGTATTTAAGGACAAAGCGTTACCGATGCTCTGCTTTGAAAACGCGTATCCTAAGATTTTCTGGTGAACTGTTCGACTGAACGCGGACACGATTGACATTGCAGCGGATATTACAATCACAAAATAAGCAAAGTTCTGCAGTGGCATAATAATTTGTGCCGCCACAGCACAAAACGAAAGGAGTGCCAAGAGACAGCATATGACATAGCTGGCGCGGATCAATTGGATTCGGTCAGCCACAACACCGGCGTAGGGCGTAAGAACTAGGTTCGGCAGAAATTCTGCAATCGCCAGCAGTGATAATGCAAAACCGGATTTTGTTGCCTCCCAGACAACATAGGAAGTAATCAATCGATAGAGCCAAGTTCCCATATTGGTGCAAAATGATGCAATCCCAACCAGGGCTAGGTTTTCGGTGACAGCTCTTGCCCGGATAGTAGAATCATTTGTTAATAACATAACCCTGAGCGGCCAATTCATCATTAACGTTAGAACGAAAACCAAGGTTGACTTCCGAGCGCAATTGCCGTTCCGCCGCTAGGTCACGCGGAACAATTTCAGCGACACCAGCCGCTAGGTCCGAAGGGATCACTACAATTCCGTCGCGATCACCGAAAATCAAATCTCCCGGTTTGATCCAAACGTTCCCGACAGAAACCGGTACATTAACACCGCCAGCTTTGATAGCGTGGGGGTAATAGTAGTTTCGTGCCGTCGTACCACGGCAAAATGTCGGAAACCCCATTCGTACGAGACCAGGGCTGTCGCGGGTGCATCCATCTATCACAGCACCCACCCCTCCGCGCGCTGCTATTTTTTGCGCCGTGCCGTCTCCGAATGAAGCCCAATCTGTCGACCCACCAGCGGCGACAACGAGGATATCGCCGACTGTCATCGTATCGATTGCGGCTCGACGTACTGTCAAATCGGTGCCAAGCGAAGTGACGGCAGTGCCACAGATCATATCAGTCGGGTCGAGGGGTTTAATTGCCTGGTCAAGCAAGTAGTGCTTTCCAACCCGGTCACTTACGAAAGCAACATAGGCTTTCTCGATTTCTGCAACATATTGCGCAGCGCTCCTGTCTATCGACAGGTTGATTACTTTTTCTTCAAGCATCAGACCACCCCTCAGCTACGATTTCCACCAGAGCCCCATTGCGGAGCGTTGCACCAGTGACAGACCGGCATGGTTTGTGGGGAAAACTCTTGGCGTAAATCTCGTTCAGCTCGGAATAAAGGGTTAGATCTGATAAAAAAACTGTGACAAAGTTAATGTTTTTCAACTTTAGGTTATGTATGCTCAATGCATGATTAAGATGATTAATGATAATGCAAAACTGTTCGGATACAGTTTCACCTTGAATGACATCTCGATCCCATGACTTTATCCCAGACAACTTAAAATGCCCAGTTGGAGATTTCACCAAATCAGAATAGTGTCCATCGTTGTCATATGTACGCATTTTTCAGCCTTTTTCATTTAAAAACACAATTTTATGCTACTTTTTGACCAAACCAATCCTTCACAAAAGGAGCAGCTCAGCCCCTTTTTTTGCCAACGACATACACTAATTAAATACCAAAAATTTTTCCTTAACCTAATTCCATATTAAGCGATTCGTAAACATATTTTTTCAAAAAACGGATAATCTCTGGCATATTTCAGCGCTCTTGATTTTTAAAAATGAATCGTGTTCTGTATGTGTAAATTTTCTAGAATCGCCTTTAGGTTTAATAATGACGCCAGTAGTTAATGCGCCCCTGCGCCTCCCCAAAATGCCACTTCGCGGAATGCGCGTTTGTGAGATTTCGCATCACCTTAGCGGTCCGTTATGTGGTCTCTATCTAGCTGAATATGGCGCTGACGTGGTTCGCCTCGAACACCCTGCGGGTGATCGGTTACGTCGAGTCTTTGCCGAAGGTCATGAATACGGCGCACCATTCGCCGCTACCAATCGAGGTAAGCGCATCGTTCGAGCCGACCTGCGCACAGAAGAGGGCCTGCGAGTTGCAAAAAGACTGATTTCAGGATGTGATGTCGTAGTCACCAATTTCAGACCCGACACTTTGTTAAAGCTGGGACTGGGCCCGGACGCGGTTCAGGCCATAAACTCGACAGCCATTTATCTCAGCCTGTCTTCTTGTGGGTGGGAAGATGGCTTTCGCACCGTCGGTATGGATGACGGTGCGGCACAGGCAGCGTCTGGTCTTGCGCATGCAACCGGTTGGTCTAATGATGAACCGATTCTGGCCCCCATACCCATCGGCGCGACTGTTTCGGCACTGTTTGGCGCTATCGTTGCTACAGCCGCTTGGGCCCGCGGCGTTTCTACGTCTGTTGACTGCGCCCTAGTCGATTCACTTGCCACTTGTCTTGAATTCCCTCTCATGAAAGCAGCAACATTTGGCGAAGTGCCTGCGCGTAACGGCGGGCGCCACCCGTCAAGTTCTCCTAGTCAGCCCTTTCGGACCAAAGACGGCTTTTTAGCGATCATGGCGGCCTCCGAAACGGACTTCGACAAACTCATGACCGCGTTAGAACTTCGCGACCTCCCGAAAAACTCTCACTTCAATACTTATGCGGCCCGCCTGCGAAACCGCGACATGCTTGAAAAGCAAATCGAAGTTGTACTGAAAACAAATGATACCGGATTCTGGTTTGAGCGGCTTTCGGCATTAGGAATAGCTTGTGCACCTTTGCAGACGCTGGACGAAGCCATTGAGACCGCCAAAACACAGGATTTTGGTACGATCCACCCGTTGCCCTATGGCAATTCACAATGCGATATCGTGGCGATCCCTGGTGGCCGTGCGGCGCGAGGATTTGGGAATGCCAAGGGACCGTCGGATATTGCAACTCCAGGTTGGTCCCGCAGATCTGGTGCTGCGTTGAAGCAACCGACCTGTAAAGTTCTGGATGGAGTGCGGGTGCTTGATCTGACGAGATTTCTATCTGGACCATTTGCCACGCTTATTCTTTCCGATCTAGGCGCCAATGTCTTGAAAGTTGAACCGCCTGGGGGTGATCCTGCCCGACGTTTCAGCCCCTTCCTCGGAGAAAAGAGCGGGTATTTTGCGTCTGTAAACCGCGGCAAAAACACCGTTACTGTAGACCTCAAGGAACCAGATGGCCGAATCAGGATTTTGGAGGAGGTCGAGCGAGCCGATATCCTTGTTGATAACTACCGCCCGGGTGTGATGGACCGGCTTGGATTGACGCAGAAGGCGCTTGAAGAACGCAATCCGAATCTCGTGAGGGTGTCCATCTCCGGTTATGGAAGTGACCGGCCTTTTTCGAACCGCGCGGCCTTCGATATGACGATGCAGGCTTTCACCGGCATCATGCACCAAACCGGCCATAGCGTTCGCGACTATACGCGACTTGGTTTCTCTGCTGGGGATATTACAACCGGGCTTTTCGCAGCGTTCGGCGTGGTGGCCGAGCTTGCGAGCGTGAGGCGGAAAGTAGACAGGGCGGCAACCCTCGAAATCCCAATGTTCGACTCACTGATGGCTATACTAGAGCCATTAATCGTACGACAGTCAGTCGGCCACCCCGCAGTCATTAAAGCCGGGGGGCGTCATTCTGGCGGCACCCCGATTGGAATGTTCGCCTGTGCCGACGGGTACATCTATCTTTCGGCGGCTGACGACAAAAGTTTCGCTAAACTCACTCAGATACTCAAAATGAATGACACGCACAAGAAATTCGTGGCTCTTGACAAGCTTGCACGGCAGAATGCGAGTGCAGAGATTGATGCCGCTATCGAACAGGCTTGCAAGGAATGGCGCATCGAAACGCTCTGCGCGGAACTTGAAGCAGCAGGGATTCTGTACAGCCCCGTTCTCGATCCTCTCTCAGCAGTACAAAGTCCGCTCTTTCGCGACAGAAACCTATTCGAGGATTGGGACGGATTTCGGCTCATTCGCACACCGTTTCGAGACATCTCCAAAACCATCGGAGAACGTCGCTAAGCCCCACAGCCTAAACCCAAACGCCTACACGAGGACACTTTATGAACATCACCGATCTAAATCTCGACAGGCCGACCAATCAGTTCACAAATCTTGGTAAAGCCATATCTCTTGGCAATGAGGCTTGGCAGGCTGTTGACGATGCAGGGCTTCTAAACATCGGAGTCGAACACTGCGATTCAGGGCGGCTCATCGACGAGAATGGCCATACTTTCATTAATATGTGTTCTTGTTCGTATCTTGGTCTCGAAGGACATCCAAAAATCGTGGAAGGCGCGGTTAAGTCTCTTCGTAATGCAGGCACTCTTAACCTTTCCACCGCGCGGCTACGAATCCACTTACGACAAGTTGATCAACTTGAAGAAGCATTTAGCGGCCTGTTCAATGCTAAGGTTTTCACCACCATCAGTTGCGCCGCTGGATCCGCTGGAGTTCTCCCTATCATTGCATCAGGCGCCCTTTCGGGAGGAAACAAGCCGGTGATGGTATTCGATCAGAACTGTCATTTCTCGATGAACCTGACCAAGCCAATATGCGGTGATGAAACCGATGTTTTCACCTGCAGAAACAACGACGTTGAATACATCGAAGAACTATGCCGTAAACATAAAAATGTCGCCTATGTGTCGGACGCCGCTTATAGTATGGGCGGGTTTGCACCAATGCAGGATTTGAACCGGCTGCAGGAAAAGTACGGTCTCTACCTATATCTTGACGATTCACATTCGCTGTCAGTGTACGGCAGGAATGGCGTAGGTTATGCACGGACGGCCTCCGATAGCCTGCATGACCGGACGATCATATCCGCATCACTCGGCAAAGCATTTGGAGCCTGCGGCGGAATTGTTATGGCTGGCAAGGCCATTAACGGTGCATTAGTCGAGAGGTTCGGCGGACCGATGGCTTGGTCGCAGTGCTTAAACCCCGCTGGTGTTGGCGCAGCTAGCGCCTCGATCGAAATCCATATGTCGGAAGAACTCGAGGAACGCCAGCAAGCACTTCGTAAAAACATCGCGCTCATGGATCAACTGGTACCTAGCTTAAACACCGGGAGCGAGAGTCCAATCCGCGTTGTGCCGATGCCTACGCCAGAAAAAGCTGTTACGATTTCAAAAGAGATGTACCGGCAAGGTTTTTACACATCGGCCATATTCTTCCCGATTGTCAAACGCGGAACTGCGGGTCTGCGGGTCATGGCGCGTGCAGACCTGTCTCACAATGACATCACGCGATTTGCCGATGCGCTCGCTGACGCAATGCACTAAATGCAGCAGGACATTGGCTCCAATTGAAGGAGTTCCACCTATGATCCGAATACTGAGAGCAGACGCCTCTTACTTCCATTGCATGTCACCAATTGACGTAGACCCCGAGCGTTTTCTCAAGCGACGCAAACGCCGTTGGGGGTTTCAGCTCGGCACCTACAGAGCGGAAGGCAATAACGGGACAATTCGGGTTAAGCGTGTTTATCTCAACTACCTTCCGAGAAAGAAACTATTCGATTTATCGCTAGTCTGCTTGCCAGGGCGTGTGTATCTGGTTTGTGGCAGCAGCCTTTACACTGAGCGTCTCGCTCGGGCGGTTCTGTCATTTGCAGTCAACAACGTTAACACGGCAGCATTTGTCGTTGCAGGCCGCGGTAAGGTCGGACGTGCCGTAGCACGCAGTTTATCGACTATTGGACCCGTTCAACTTGTCGGGCGGGCCGCCATCCCACATATGGATTTGTCGACCAGCATGCTTGTCCTCGCTACCGACGCCAGTACGCCGGTTGTTTTACCGAAAGCGGCGGCATCACGAGCGCCAATAGTCGTTTCTGTTGGCAACAAGACATCTCCTGTAGACTGTGAAGTCAACGCGGCGACATTTGGCAGTGTGCAAACGGACAACCAAGTCGAATGTAAACGTCGCGGGTTTACAGGTATCGCTCCAATGGAAGTTCTTTCCGAATATCCCAAAGATAATACCCTTATCATGCTTTTTCAGGACGACGCCTCCGAGTTTCGAGAAGCCTACGCATTTGTCCAAGCTTGGGAAAACACAAGTCGCAAAAGACACGTTCCAGGCGTTGTTACAACATCTCCTTCCTCCGACACCTCAACTTTAAATTAGAGATAAACTTAAATGTCGCATTTCAACCCAGCCCCGATTTTCACTGACCATTATACAACGGATCGCCCGGATGTTTCTGTAATTGTGCCTTGCTACAATTACGATCGCTATGTTGCACGCTGCCTCGAAAGCATTTCTGCTCAAACCTTACTTCCTACGCAGGTAATCCTTGTCGATGACGGGTCGAACGATAACTCACGCGATGTCCTCGCGGACTGGGCATCCAAGACAAAAGACCTAGAGGTGATGTGCCTGTTTTACGATCAAAACGGCGGCAAGAATCACGCGCTTAACCTTGCCTTCGACTGCGTACGAGGAAGTTTCACGTCTATCGTGGATGCTGACGACATCTTGATGCCATTCTTCTTTGAAACGCTTTTGGCAGCAGCGCAACAAAGCGGCAGAGATTTTGTTTACTGCGACAATGAACTAATAGACGAAGATGGAGACGTCATTGGATTAGGTCGGTCCTGCGACTTCGATGCAAATCTCGTCCGCACCGCAAGCTTTATTCCCGACAACGCCCCAACGAGAACGAATCTCATTCGGACTGTACTCCCGCTTGACGAGAGCGTGCGCAAAGGCACCAAACATCACCGATGGCAGCGGCTGGTTGCCGGTGGAGCACGCGGACACTACGTCAATCAGCCTTTATTTCAATATCGCATGCACACTCAAAACCTTTCTGGAATTGGCGATAGGATCAAAGCCGATTTAGAACAGTCAGTGAACCGCGAACCAATGCTGTCACAGTACTGGCCGCTAGAGGCACGGGAAACATGAGCACCTGTGCGGTCCTTTTCGGTCTCAATGATAGAGGGATCAGCGGCGCGGTTTGTCGAGCGTTACTAGCACGTGGTGTCACCGTGATCGCGGTTAGCCGCAATGCGAGCAGTACCTCTCTGGCCGATCACCCACAAGTAATCACAGTTGATATCGATTTTGAAGATTCGGATTGGTGCATGCACGCGATGGCACCGCTTGAAAAGGAAAACCTAAGGGTTGGCTATTTCGTGCATTGTGCAGCGGCAAACTTCACCAAAGTAAAAATTGGCGAAGCCAATATGAAAACCGTTGGTCGCGAGTTCCAAGTGGGGCTTTTTTCAGCGATGGAGTTCTTGATCCGGGCAGATGCTCGAATTGCAGATGGCGCGCGTGTTATCCTTTTTAGTTCCAATGCCGCTGTACGAGGAACTAGGCGGCGCGGATTTCACTACAGTTCCATGAAGGCCGCATTGAATGGCTTCGTTGTAGGTACTGCGGCAGAATATGCTGGACGGGGAATTGCCATCAACGCCATTGCTCCGTCCCAAACGCTTACCGAAAGAGTTTTTAATCACGGTCGGATCAGCCGCGGGGAAATTGAAAAGCGAATGAAGAGCTATTCACCCTTCAAGCGCGCTGCAAACCCTGACGAGGTGGCGGCTTTTACGATCGACCTTCTATTCACAAAATCTCCGTACCTGACCGGTCAAATAATAGCTTTTGACGGCGGCACAGCACTTAATTGGGAGGAAAAAACATGATCAAGGGTGATTTAAACATTCCATTTGTTTTGTTTCGTACAAGTGGCACTAGCGGTCCGGCACGATACATCGCACACTCGCGAGAAGCGGACCAGCAAGCGCTTGATCGGGGAGTTCGTTGTTTGCGTTCAGTATACGACGGCGAAGTCGTCGTGAATGCCTTTTGGCCAGCAGAGCTCAACGGAGCCTATTACTTCACGGAAGCAATCTGTCGCGACCTCGGCGTCAGCTATATTGGTCTCGGTCCCGGATGCCTCGAAGAACTTAGGCATCTCTCCGAAACGATCTCAGATATATGCATAGCAACCACGGGGACCAATGTCAGCAAGTACCTCAATAGCGGAATCCGTGTAAAGAAGATTCTCTTTGCTGGCGACGCGCCGACCACTGTTGCGCTTGACTTAGCAAAACGTGAGGGTGTTTCTATTCTCCCCTTAGCCTATTCAACTACCGAGCACGGCCCGATTGCACATTTCCACAGACGCTGTGGAGATCGATTTCTGTACAAGTTTTTCGACGAGACCGAAATGGAAATTGTTCCCACAAAACCCCAAAATCCACTAAAGGGCGAACTGCAAGTTCGGCTACGAGGCGGCAGCTTTCCTGATCTCATGTCTACTGGCGACATGATTCAAATGGTGCCAGACAAAGAGTCTAGGATATTCGAACTACTCGGCCGCCTATCGGATTCTATTAATTTTCAGGGTGGATTGCTGAAAAAATCGCAGTTCGAACACGAGCTATCACATTTTTTTGGTTCTATACCAAAATTTCAATGCCTGTATTCTCGTTCAGATCAGCCTTGGTTTCAACTCAACATTGATGCTCACAATTTTGATCGTGACGCACTCCAAGAACAGCTTTTTTCCAACTATGAAATCCAATTTGCCATATCCGGCGCGGAATTCACCGTCAAATCGATGGATGCTAAAAACTTTATCCATACTCGAGGTAAGCTCCTTCCTTTCGTCGAGACAAACCAAGCATTAAACGTACCCCGCGAACCCAAGCTAACGAGCAATCCAATCTCGTCTTCCAGCCCTATTACAGACGAGGTCAGAAAATGACTGAACTGGAAGACACCCAACCACCCGACCGAATTAGTAAGATCGCCTTGATTGAAATCGAAGGGGTACGCGCGTCGTTGGAGCGACCCATCCACCGTATCGACCTGACATCGCACGCTGAGCTGGTATTACAAGGTGCCGCAGAAATGGATCCGGGGCTCACGGTCAATACGACAGTGCTTAAAAACAACTGCACTTTCTCTTCGGAAGCCAAAGCGGCTGTGACCGATGCTGATTTGGTGGTACTAGGCACGTCTTGTAGTTCTTTTCCGGCAGTCATCGCCGAACTTGCTTCTGTGCTGAAACCAAGCGCAGTAATTACGGAACTGAACGCCGTTAACCATCCAGTTCTCGAGCAACTCAAATCGAAAATTCCTCCGCACCTGCGTTTTGTGCAGTCACAACTATTGGCTAGTATGAAATCCGATAACCCGTCATTGGCCGATCCCAATCGCGAGTACTTGTGTGTCATAATGCCGAACCCAATGGCCGACATTCCAGCTATTTTAACCCTTCAAGGTTTTTGGGTAAGTTTTGGAGCCAAGGTGGAAATATTGAACCCAAAAGACCGCGATACGATGATTGCGGTTATGTTGTTACTTCCACATTTGATAACACACAATATTGTCGCCACAATAGAAGATTTAGAGACCACGGTTGGTGTCGAATGCACAAAATTCTCTGCAGAGATATTTAGTAGGTTTACAAGCTCGATCCTTCCTTTTGATCCTAGTCAGTTGGGCGACAGCTGTGTCGCCAATCGAGACGTCATGCTTGAAGTGCTGGGCCGTTTTTCAGAGTTACTTGCCTCAATGCAGCGGTTCATAAGATGGGGTGAGGCTGAGAAATTAACTGAGTTACTCACGCGTACAGGCAAGTATCACTATCGTTCACCTGACGTACCTCTGCTCTCATTTGAGGCACTGTCATCCAATTAACTCGGTGCTCACCCCCCCTTCAGAAGGGCTCGCTCTCTGGAGGAAGCAATTGAAGAGTTATCGTGGGCGCTTACAGCTACAGACTGGTAGCAGCGCGTAAGAGCCACCAATCGCTTGCGGAAGTCAATAAAATGAAAGGAAACCACTATGGGACCAAGCACGCTGGAAATGCACGAGTCGCAGGTGCGGAGTTATTGTCGACAATTTCCCGTCGAGTTTGACCGAGCAGAAGGATCCTACATTTTCACTTCTGAGGGCACCCGCTACATCGACTTTCTTGCCGGAGCCGGATCACTCAACTATGGCCACAATAATCCGGCAATCCGCGACGCAGTAATCGACTATCTAACGGAAGGTCGCATTGTTCAATCGCTCGACCTCTATACTACCGCGAAGAGTAAATTTGTTAACAGTTTAGTACGCAGAATCTTGCGTGATCGCGGGATTGCGGATTACAAGTTCCAATTTGTAGGCCCGACCGGCACTAATGCGGTAGAGGCTGCACTTAAACTGGCACGCAAAGTGACTGGACGCAGTGGTATCTATGCTTTTTCAAATGCATTTCACGGCGTGACCCTAGGAGCCCTAGCAACCAGCGGGGAACAAACCAAACGGGCTGCAGCTGGGGTGCCATTGGACAACGTAACGAGAGTGCCTTTCGAAGGGTTTCTCGATGAACTCGACAGTATAGATTTTATCGAAAAAATGCTAAAAAACCCCTGTTCTGGCTGGTGTCCTCCTGCTGCCTTTATCGTTGAAGTCGTTCAAGGCGAAGGAGGTTTAAATGTCGCATCTTCAGAGTGGTTAAAAGCGCTGCAGAGCCTTTGCCGAAGATTTGGGTCGCTTTTGATTTTGGATGAAGTTCAGACCGGGTGCGGTCGTACGGGAGACTTCTTTGCCTTTGATGACAGCAGAATCGAACCAGATATTATTTGCATTTCAAAGTCCATTAGTGGCATTGGCCTTCCCATGGCATTCAATTTGCTGCGGCCCGAACTTGACTGTTGGAAACCAGGGGAACACAACGGCACTTTTCGAGGATCGTGCCTATCCTTTGTGGCAGCTACGCGAACTCTCGAAGAGTTTTGGTCTTCCACGTCATTTATCGAAAGCGTGCGTAAAAAGTCGGACTGGATGCGGGCGCAGTTATGCAAACTTCAGGACGACTGCCAAAGTGTATCTGTCGTGGGCAAAGGAATGATGCTTGGGCTTCGATTTCACGACGCAGTTCAAGCGAATGCAGTATCGGCAAAGTGCTTTGAAAATGGTCTCATCGTCGAGACTTGCGGACCCAAAGAAAATACACTGAAGATGTTGCCGCCTTTGACCACTTCAGACGAGGTGCTCTCCACGGGTCTGGAAATCGTGGCGCAAGCCACGACCACATGCCGACAGTATTCTTAATCGAAGTATTCAGTCTAGGCTCCAGACTTCGGTAACGGGGTCGTCTCATTCAAGCTGTTTTACGCAGAATACTTGATCCGCCAAGGCGGTGTAGCTTTTCTTGGTTTGTGTCCGTCCTGCTTTCTTTCATGGCCTTCGATTGAGATCCTTCGGGTACATGCTTCGGTTCGTGGTCAGCGCGACGGCTGCCAACATGATGCTGGTTCGATGTAATTCCCATGTACCCATCTCATAGGCGTGCTTGACGGAAGTCAGCGACGGTCCAGACCTCGGCATCATCGGAACCACGTCCCTGCGGGACCTCAAAGGCCTGCTGTCAGGCAGGCAACGGATAGGTTAGCAGACAGTGTTCGGTGCTGCGTCGGGCTGGAATATGGTGCCATCGACCCACATTCGATGGAGAATGACCGCGATGCGACGCGCGAGGGCGACCATTGCTATTTTCCGGCCTCGGCGTTGGGCGAGCTGGGTTCTCCATGTTCGAAGCCATGTCGACCGCCCGCGGTTCATCATGACGGTTGTTGCCTGACACAATGCTCGCCTCAGATTGACATCCCCGGCCTTGGTTATGCCGCCGGACACATCACGCTCACCGGATTGGTTGCGAGAAGGCGTCAGGCCAACCCAAGGACCAACTCTCTTTGAAGACCGAAAGCGGGACGGGTCATCGACGGCTGCCCGGAAGGTCAATGCCACAACTGCGCCGATCCCAGGCATCGTCATCAAGCGACGACAAACCGGATCGTCTTGAGTGAGCTGGCGAACCTGCTTCTCGAGCACCGCAAGCTCCTGTCGCAGAGAAGCTCTGGCACGCAGCATAGGTTCGGTAGCGGTTTCCAACATGGGATTGCCATCTGCCAACTCGCGGATACGTAGCTCGAACTTGCCGCGTGAGGTGCCCCCACCTTGAGGCCAAAGTTTCTCAGCAGTCCTCTTAGTGACTTTTCAAAAGCGATCATGTTCTGTTGAATAGCTTTCCGAGCACCGAGTACAGCGCGAGTTTCCTGAGCCGAGATGGATTTACAGTGAACAGGGCGGAACCAGCCTAGATGGAGCAGACGTGCAATCCCTTCGGCATCCCGCCGATCCGTCTTGATCGGCATAGTCTTCAATGCACCCTTCACCTGGCGGGTTTCCATAAGCACTGCATCCAAGCCTAACTCTGCCAGCCCTCGATGTAGCCACTGCGACATAGGTCCAGCCCCTAAGCCAATCGCGGCGATGCCGTGGGCCAAATCACCCAGCCAACGGGCCAGAATCTCGGGATCGCTCGCCGCCTCAGCCTCTTTGACTATCTCGCCATGCTCACTGATCACGCAAATAGCGGTCATGGCGAGTGATACATCCAATCCAATAAACAATCTCATCCCGTAGTCCTCCATGCAGATTCAATACGGGAATGGCGACAGCGCGACGCAGATATGACAAGTGGCAACGGCGGTGCGTGACGCAGGCCCTGTTACGGCATCTCATTGATTTACAGCCAGAACAAGACGGTGGCTGCGAGCGCGATGGCCGAGAGGAAGACCTTCGGGCATCGATCATAGCGAGTGGCGACACGACGCCAGTCCTCCAGGCGTCCGAACATAATCTCGATTCTGTTGCGACGATTGTAGCGGCGCTTGTCGTTCCGGACAGGCTTGTCGCGTAATTTTCGGCCTGGAATGCAAGGCATTATTCCCTTGTCTATCAGGGCTTCACGGAATCAGTCCGCATCATAACCGCAATCATCCAGTAACCATTCAGCCGATGGTCGGCCGTTCACCAGAGCCCTGGCTCCTGTGGAGTCGTTAACCTGACCAGCAGAGAAGAAGAGCCGAATAGGTCGACCAACACTGTCGGCGACGGCGTGCAGCTTTGTGTTCATGCCACCCTTGGTCCTACCGATCAGTCTGCCACGCCCCCCTATTTCAACCGCAGGCTGGAGGCTAGCTTATTATATGGAAGATTATGCCCGCTCGAACATGGCGACACCAGAATACATCCAAAAAGTATCTTGGGTTTCGTCTACACTCGAGGTCTCAGGCATAGGTGTTTTCTGGGGTTTCCAACCATTCCTCGTTGTGGTGCTTCTACCTAGAAAAACCGAAACACCCAGCAACAGGCGACTATATCGTATCTGTAGCAGCCACTTATTCAGTAGAAGCTATCACAACAAGCCGATATCTACGAGCCACTTAGCAAGGACCATTGTCGCCAGGGCAAATGCGGCCCCCAGAAACATTGGCAGTAGTACAATGCGCCAAGTTGGCTCTGTCGCCCGCTCTATCGATTGAGCCAGTGCATCGCGAACTAAAACGGAAAGCTCTGCGTCCGAGGGAAATTTGATTCTAGCCATCGCCTTCTTCTCCCGAAACTGCTGTCAATCATCAAGTAGCGTACTTCCATGTTGCAAGCGGGTCAATTTGAGAAGGTAAACAGCTGCTTACTTACGGCAGATCCCAGCGAGATTTGATTTCAATATAGCTTTCAAGGTCTGGTAGCCGCTTGACACCGAAGTAAAGGCAAGTTTCTAGCTGTTTGAGCCCAGAGTTTGATGTTCGACTGCAAGGAGGGGCGAACCTTTACCCTAAATTTAACCACAAAAGGCAACTTTTCTTGGCGGCGAAGGCAGGATTGCAAAGGCGGTCAAAACAATTGGCCTTAACTACAAAGGGTTAATCGTTCCGGAAAGGCAAAATATCTCTGCATTTGATAGCTATGACAATTTGGTCGTGGATATGCTGGGTATCAGAACGATGAAAGAATGCAGCAATGACGCGCCAGTAATTTTTGACGTGACGCATTCGCTGCAAATGAGAGATACAGGAGCTAGCGCATCAGGTGGCCGCAGACACCAAGTTGCAGAGCTGGGTCGAGCAGGCCTAGCAGTGGGAATTGCGGGGCTGTTTCTTGAGGCCCATCCTGATCCGGACAATGCGAAATGCGATGGCCCTAGCGCGCTGCCCCTTGATCGGCTGAAAGACTACCTCATTCAGATGAAATCTGTGGATGATCTGGTCAAGAGTTTACCCGAATTCGAGCTGGCCTAATGCTACCCGCCACAAGGAGCCAGCATTGTGACGCAATCGTAGTTCGATGACGGTGATGAAGCGTTTCGAACGTATTACCCTCTATATCGCTCTGACTGCGCTTACGGCTTTTGCTATAGATGGTATTTTGCCAACAATGCCGATGATTAAAGCCTCTTTTCATCCAGCTTCTCAGGTATCTGGAGAACAGGTGATTACGGCGTTTGTGCTCGGCATGGCTATCGGAGAATTGATAATAGGACCGATTAGCGATGCAGTGGGCCGTCGCCCTGCCGTGATTGCGGGTCTCGCGGTCTTTGTCTCGGGGTCGGTCGTTGCAGCTATGGCGGATTCTTTCGCTGTGTTGGTCTTTGGCCGCATCCTTCAAGGCATAGGTGTGGCTGGACCAAAAATTGGTACACGCTCGATGATCCGCGACTGCTACGCTGGGCCTAACATGGCCAAGATCATGTCTGTAATTTTCACTTTGCTCATTTTGGTTCCTATGATCGCACCAGCCGTCGGCGCAGCAATCGCGGTTATTATTGGGTGGCGCGGTGTATTCTGGGCTTACCTTGTACTGGCATTTGGGCTTGGCAAATGGTTGTGGGTACGGCATCCCGAAACGCTTTCCGTCGAGAACCGCGTGCCACTAAAACCTCGACTTCAGGCGCGCAACATCTGGTTTGTGGTCAGCCGTCTCGATGTCTTTACGGCGGTGATAGCCACTGGCTTAATCTTCGGCGCACAGTTGACCTATTTTTCGGTGGTGGCGGACATATTCGGTGCGTTGTACGGCCTTCCTTCGCTTGTGCCTGCGCTCTTTGGTTTCATCGCGACCGGAACTGGTGCGGCACTGTTGATGAATGTCTGGCTGGTCGGTCGCAAAAGCATGGAACTTCTTATTCTTACCGGCGTATCTCTTCAGGCGGTGTCGGGCGTTGGCCTCTTGGTTGCCGCATCTTTCTTCGACGAGCACCCACCCTTGGCGGGTTTGCTTTGCATAGTTTGGTTAGGTTTCTTCGCCCTTGGTCTTTTGTTCGGCAATCTCAATGCGTTTGCAATGCGCCCACTCGGTGCCCTGGCCGGTCTCGGTTCTTCAATTGTTGCATCATGCTCCAGCCTCGTAGCTTTCCTATTCGCTACCACATTTTCAATGCTAATCGATAATCCCGTTTTGACAAGTGCTTGGTCATTCACACTTTCTGCTGCGGTCGCCGCCGCCCTTATCCTGACCTCGGTTTTAAACGGTACGCGCAAGCAAGCCGATTGGCATTTCCGTAGACCGAAAAGAATTTGATCTGACCATTGAACACTATAGTTGGTTCAATGATCTGCCTCAAAGTTCGCTTCTTGTTCCTTATAGTGCCCGAATATGCACGCTCAGTCCGGTTAGGCCAAGATGGACAGCGAATGTTCTCATGACTCTGGCTTGGAAACGCTTCTAGCTGTCAACCGGGCACGAGCCGAAAAGAAAATGACACAAGGTGGCATAGACTCCGCGGCTGTCAAAGCATCAGTACTTTGATCAGTACCCCTGTCAGCTCAGTTGAACCGGAGCTTCGCGCTTTCTGCTGCTACCATTGAAGCTGGCATCAATGCGCTTCAGTACGCCATCCAAATCGAAGGCTGCGGCTTGCGCATTCAGCAATTGAGGAAATCCGAGTCGACGGTATTCGATGATCCGCCGAAGGTACTTCATACGCTCAGGTTCGGATTCCAGGTTAAACCCACGTCGGATTTGCCGCGCGGCTACAATCTGCGCCGCATTCTCATCGTCAGTGTGAGGAATAACTAGGAAGGGCGCTCCATTGGCTTTCACAGCGGACAGCAAAACCGACCGCATCGGCCCAACCATATCTTCGCTGAGGATGCCTGATGAAAGCGACAACACCATGTGAATTGGCGAATTCTCCAAAAATGCCAATAAAAGTTCGCCATTTCGACGAGTGTAGGCTGAATAACCGTAGTTTCTTATGAAAAGTCGGATGTTCTGAACTTCGGCGCAGAACATCTCATCGAGATCAAAATGGACGAGGGATCGGGCCTTGGCAACCTGTCTGGCGAGCGTCGTCTTTCCTACTCCACCGGGGCCAACAAAAATGATCCGTTTGGGCGGTGAAACCACAACGACCTCCTGCAAATCCCATTCGTTTCCGTGTGCGAAGGCTTTGAAGCGCTCGGCGTATCGATCAAAACCGTTTAATGTAGCTGGTCCCTAACTCGCACCGGAATCGGTCGTTGTAGGACCCAAAATGGGTGTCAAATGCGCCTTAAACTCGAGTAACAATTCCTCGCGTGTGAGTGGCGTTCCGGTAATCTGATTTAGCATCAAGAAACGGAAAATACCGTCAACCAAAGCATACTTGATTTCAACCTGAACGGGGTTGAGATGCCCCGATTTTACGAGGACTCGGCGCAAGACATCGATCAGCATTGCCTCAATTTCAGCGACTACGGGGCGAAAGTTCTCGTCGAACATCGCTTGCGTGCGAATGTCGTACCAAAGGCGATGGATCATCTTATCGTCGATAATCGAAGCAACGAACGCTTCAGAAAGTGTGTCGATCACCTGTGAAGAGTGCCCGACGGAATCCAATGCATCAGCGATTTTTTGTACGAATACAAGCTTGTAAATCCGGATACAGTAGATGATGAGTTCAGAGCGATCTTCAAAATAGTAGTGCATCATTCCAAGGGACAAGTCACTCTTCTCGGCGATATCCCGAAGCGATGTGTTCGCATAGCCCAACTCTTTCAGGGCCTCGATCGCACTTGATGCAATTTCCCGGCGCTTCGCGTCCCGCTTAGCAATTTTTCGCTCGACACGCTGTTTGAGTTTTGCGGGCATTTCATCCATGTCCACTATTTGAATTTTTTACCTGTTTAAATCAAGTGGATCCGGCAAGAAAACTGCGGCTTTGTTTGAGTGGTTTCTTGGACTAGAAGAAAAATAATACATTTAATCTGGACAATTGTCCTAAAAATATGTTTCAAAAATATGATTACTGTGTTTGGGTAACAGAATCACAGAGCCATGCTGGGCATCAGGACCCATCATCGGGGAGTCTCGATGACGGACAGCGGTAGTGAATCCGCTTTCAGGGATTTCCGGCACAGGCTCAGCGTAACGTTTGCCCGGTCTGTTCGGAGTACTGATAGGGCCGCTCGAACCGCGTCTCGGAGGAGAAGGCGCGCTCGATAACGGGTGACGACAGCGCCACATTGATGCCGTGTGAGGGCACGGCGACTTATCAGAGGCTGCAAGGGTTAGCTGAACTGAGAGGAAATGAGATGAAGTACTCGGCGCCATTCGACGTGTCCCGTCGAAGGTTTTTAAAGTACGGTGCCGTCGGCGCTGCGCTTCTGGCAGGTGGTGGCATTGTCGCGACCCGTTTGACCGATGGAGGCGTGGTTAAAAGACTTGAATCTCTCAGCCATCTTGATGCTGGCGCACAAAGTGTTTTCGGCGCCGTTTCAGATACCGTTCTTGATGGCATGCTGCCAGAAGAGGAAACCGAACGCACCGCGGCGATCGACGATGTTTTGCGCGGCGTCGACGTCCTGCTGACCGATCTGCCAGAAACCAGCCGCAAGGAGATCACCGATCTTCTGGGGCTACTCGCCAACGCACCGACGCGCTTCATTCTTGGCGGGCGGTGGGGCAATTGGGAAACGGCCAGCCGTGCCCAGGTGCACAAATACCTCAATGACCTCGCATCGTCTTCCCTCGCATTAAAGCGCACAGCCTTCGTTGTACTGCGCGACCTGCCTGTTACGGCATTTTATAGCAGTCGGCACAGTTGGGAAATGGTGGGCTACGACGGACCACTTGTTGACAACGAAGCTTGATGGGGGGTGACCTTGAATATTCATGAAATTTACAACGGAAGTAGGATCGAAGCTGATCTAACACTCTCGGCAGACGTGGTGATTGTCGGATCTGGAGCGGGCGGCGGCTATGCCGCCGAGGTGCTCAGCACATCCGGATTGCGGGTCGTTTTGATTGAAGCTGGCGGCTATCACACCGCCAAAACGTTTTCGCAAAACGAAGGCAAGGCTTACCCTATGCTCTATCAGGAGGCCGGCGCCCAGAGAACCAAGGATAAGGGCATCATTGTCTTCCAGGGACGCGCCGTCGGTGGATCAACCACGGTAAACTGGACCACCAGCTTTCGCACGCCCGAAAAAACCCTGAACCAATGGCAGGACGTGTACGAAGTAAGGGGGGCGTCTGTGGACGACCTTGCCCCCCATTTCGACGCGGTCGAAAAACGGCTTAACATTGCGCTCTGGGACGAGTTCGAACCAAATGCCAACAATGCCGCGCTCAAACGCGGATGTGAAGCTTTGGGATTTCATGCTGCCATCATCAAGCGCAATGTCAAATACTGCGGTGACACCGGGTTGTGCGGCCTTGGCTGCCCTCTTAACGCCAAACAGTCGATGCTGATCACCACCATTCCGGGCATGCTCAATGCGGGCGGGGCACTTGTTCACAACGCCGAGGCAGTGCGCATCATTCATAACGGTACCCGTGCCAGCGGTGTTGAGTGCCGCGCACTAGATGCGCAGGGTAATCCGAATGGCAAGCGAGTAACTGTCGAGGCACAGCACGTGGTCGCATCCTGCGGCTCAATCCGCAGTCCCGCGTTAATGATGCGTTCGGACATCCCCGATCCTTCGGGATTGCTGGGCAAGCGGACTTTCTTGCACCCGGTCAGCGCATCGCTGGCCGTCATGGACGAGATCACTGAGCCTTTTTACGGGGCACCGCAATCAGCCTATTCGGACGAATTCCTCTGGCCCGAGGACGATCGCGTTGGGTTCAAGTTGGAAGTGACACCGCTGCAGCCTGTGTTTGCCGCGGGGGTTTTCGACAAGACCATGGGACGGGGCAGTGCAGAATTGATGAAAGACCTGCCGCGAATGCAATCTATCGTTTCGCTCCTACGCGATGGCTTTCATGATGGCGCGGTGGGTGGCACGGTCGAATTGGTTGGTGAGCGCCACCAAACCGTCGACTACCCGATCACCGACTACATTCGCGAAGGGTTGGTCCGATCTCTTGGGGCGGCGATGGAAGTGCAGTTTGCTGCTGGCGCGACGGCAGTCTACCCATGGCATTTGGCAACCGAGCGGCTGACCTCGATGAATGATGCGGGGGCTTGGCTGGATCGTGTGGACATGGGGATTATGAATCTTCTTGTCGGTTCGGCTCATGTCATGGGTGGGTGCATGATGGGCGAAGACCCCGCACGCTCGGTCGTCAATTCCGAGGGATCGCACCACGTAATCGAAAATCTGTCCGTGTTCGACGGGTCAGTCTTCCCAACGTCCATCGGAGCCAACCCGCAGGAATCAATCTACGGAATGACTTTAAAAAATGCAGGTGCCTTGGCTGCGCGAATGGCCTGAGGACGCAGACAGATTGCGTGGGATCACAACAAATAAGAAACTGGCGAGGCTACTGAAATGGATACTCAAGTGAACTCAGAAACTACTACTCTGCATGACGCCTTCAGCCTTTTGAGAACGGGTTACGAGACCGAGAGATTCCCAACCTTGAGAGCCCGGAAAAACCGTTTGAAACGTCTGGAAAAGCTCCTCTGTAAATACGAGCACAGGTTGGTCGAGGCGATGAGTAAAGATTTCGGCCATCGATCACACCATGAATCTGCAATGTTCGACATTCTGCTTTCAATCAGTGAGATCCGCGACAACTGGCGCCACCTTCGCAAATGGATGAACCCACGCAAGGTTAAGACACGGTTGCATTTTTTGCCGGCTAAGAGTCGCCTGATTCCACAACCCTTAGGGGTGGTTGGTGTTATGACACCGTGGAACTTCCCCGTCTATCTCGCCATGGGCGGGATCGCCAACGCCTTCGCGGCGGGCAACCGCGTGTTGCTAAAGCCAAGTGAACTCGCCCCCGCGACCAATGCGGTACTTGCCGAAGCCATTGCAGAATTTTTTTCGCCCGGCGAGCTCGCTGTGGCTGAAGGGGGAGTCGAGGTCGCTCAGGCGTTCAGCGCCCTGCCCTTCGACCACATCATATTTACCGGATCAACTATGGTGGGTCGCAAAGTGGCAGAAGCCGCCGCCCGCAACTTGACCCCGGTAACGCTGGAGTTAGGGGGAAAGTCACCCGCTTTGGTGACTAAGTCGGCCAATATCACCACTGCGGCTAAGTCCATCGCCCATGGTCGATTGGCCAATGCCGGACAGGTCTGCATAGCGGCCGATTATGCACTTGTGCCGCGTGCTGAGCAGGACAGCTTTGTCGAAGCGGCCGGAGCCTATATGCGCAAGCTCTACCCGACCTGGGAAAACAACCCGGATTACTCCACGATCATCACCGACCGGCATTTCGAACGGCTTCACACACTTGTAGAAGAGGCGGTACGCGATGGCGCAACTGCGGTACGCCCGCACGGAGACCCCAAAGAGCGATCAAACGCGCGCTACTTCCCGCCGACAATGCTGCTGGACGTGCCCAAACAGGCACGAGTAATGCAGGAGGAGATCTTCGGGCCAATCCTGCCGGTGGTGGCATATGATACGCTCGATGACGCTATTTCACATATCAATGCAGGAAGCCGACCGCTGGCGCTCTACCTATTCGCCAAAGGCCGCAGCGAGCGTGACAAGATACTAGCGGAGACGGTTTCAGGCGGTGTGGTCGTCAATGATTGCCTCTGGCACGTGCCAAACGACAGCCTGCCCTTCGGCGGCGTCGGAAATAGTGGCATGGGGTCGTACCACGGTCAGGCAGGTTTCGATGCCATGTCCAAGGTCAAACCTGTCATGTATCAGCGTCGACTACGCGCCACCCAGCTTTTTCATCCGCCCTACGGAAGCGTAGTTGAGGTCTTAGGCAAGGCGATGCGCAGAATCGTCTGACCCCGCCTACCGCGCGCAAAAGTTGGAAAAAAAAGTAACAACCCCACCAGCCCAGTCATTTTCAAGGAGGAAGACAATGACCAGACACTGGCTCAATTCTTACGATCCCGGCGTTCCGGATCATATTGATTCCGATGCCTATCCGTCGATCGTAGCCTTGTTTGAGCAAGCAGCGGAGCGATACAGGGATCTGGTTGCGCTTGAATGTTTCGGCCACAAGATGACCTTCGGTACGCTCGAGGAAAAATCGCGAGCGGTGGCCGCCTATCTGCAAAACGAACTAGGTGTAAAGAAGGGCGACCGGGTTGCGCTGATGGCACCCAACGTCTTTGCGTTTCCGATTGCCATGCTGGGTATCCTGCGTGCAGGCGCCTGCCAGGTGAATGTGAACCCGCTCTACACCTCGCGCGAGTTGGAGCACCAATTGCAGGATTCCGGCGCTGAGACCATTGTGATTTTTTCGGGTTCGACACCGGTTCTGGCCGAGATCATCGACAACACACCCGTCAAGCAAGTCATCACCATGGATCTGGCGGATGGAACTAGTCTGCCTCTGCAGAGCCCGCAAGTGGATGGTCGTCTGTCCGATACTATCGCGCTGACCGACATTCTTTCACAGGGCGCGGATTTCAGCTATTCGAAGGTCAAGTTGACCGGCGATGACCTACTTTTCCTGCAATATACCGGTGGCACCACCGGCCCGTCCAAAGGTGCGGTTCTGAACCACCGGAATCTGGTAGCCAATATCGAGCAATACAAAGCCTTTGTCTCGGATGCGGCGACACCAACGGAAGAGGTGGTTGTCCTGGCACTGCCTCTCTATCACATTTTTGGCCTTATGCTTCTGCTGACCTACACGTCGCTGGGTTGCAAGATGATCCTGATCCCCAACCCGCGCGACATTGACGCCTTCCATACGGCGATCAAAGATGCCGGCGTCACGGTCTTTCCGGCGGTTAACACGCTATTTGCGGGTCTGGCCATGCACCCAGGCACCAAGCAGGTGGATTTTTCCAAGCTTAAAGTCTCGATCGGTGGTGGAGCTGCAATTATCGAAACCGTTTCGAAGAACTGGAAGGCGCTGACGGGACAGCACATTACCGAAGGGTATGGGCTGTCGGAAACTTCTCCGCTGCTGACTATCGTGCCGGTGGGCAGACCAGAATTTACCGGCTCGTGCGGCCTGCCCGTTTCATCAACCGACGTTAAATTGTTGGATGATAACGATGAGATCGCTCCTCTGGGAAAACGCGGCGAAATCTGCGCCACCGGACCGCAAGTGATGTCGGGATACTGGAACAAGCCGGACGCCAACGCGGAGGCTTTCACCAAAGACGGGTATTTCCGTACGGGCGACATCGGCGTGTTCGATGAAAGTGGCTACCTTCGTATCGTGGACCGGAAAAAAGACATGATCATCGTATCGGGTTTCAATGTGTTTCCCAACGAGATCGAGGCAGTCGTGACCGCCGTCGACGGGGTAGCAGAATGTGCCTGCATCGGCATTCCCGACGAAAAAACCGGTGAAGCGATCAGCATTTTCGTGGTCAAAAAAACCGGTGCGGAGGTGTCCGAAGGGCAGATCGTCGCGCACTGCCGCAAGGAAATGACAGCCTACAAGACACCACGCAAAATCACCTTCGCTGACGAATTGCCCAAATCCGCGGTCGGCAAGATTCTCCGGCGCGAATTACGCGATCTCTGATACGAACGCTGTGCGCCACCCCACGAAACTGGGCCCGGCGCGCAGCTCCACAGGGTCGAGGCTGGCGCCGCGCTGGCTTGAGCCCCCAAATTCCGTCGCGCAACAGGAGCTGAAGGATGAAGATCACCGTTGAAATCGATTGCACCGCACAAGAAGCCCGGGAAGTCATCGGATTACCGAACGTGCGTTCTCTACAGGAAAAATGGCTGGAGAAGATCAGCGCGGCAATGATGGCCGATCCCAACAACTTCTCACCTGAGACGCTGATCCGCAATTGGACGAAGTCGGCGGCTCCGGGGTTCGAGATGATGCCAGAGATGGTCCAAAATCTGATGAAATCAGCGTTGCCGGAAAAGACGTAACCGACAACACGACGAGGATCGACACCCGACGAACCAAAGCGCCCTTGATGAATGGGCAAGCTGTTTCAGGATCTCACGCTCCATGAAGCGCCGATCCTACGCGGACCGCCGAATTCGAAATCACCACCTGCTCGCCGTGACCGGTGCGCACCGAAAAATGACAGGAGGAAAACAATGGCTGCTCCCGATGGATACAGCACCGCAACGATGGCCGATTTCCTAGGCTGGAAATTCGACAGCACGAATCCAATCCTTGTCGATCAGGATCGGATCAACGGATTCGCCACGTCGACCGGGGACCATCAGTGGATCCATGTTGATGTGGACCGCGCCAAGCAGGAAAGTCCGTTCGGCGCGCCGATCGCGCACGGTTTCCTGACGCTGTCGCTGCTGGCGGCAGATGCTATTAATTCCGGAGTCATCCCACCTGATGCCAAGGCCGTTCTGAATTACGGGCTGGGCAAGGTGCGATTCCTGGCCCCGGTAGTCGCGGGCGCGAAGGTGCAGGCCAGTTACAAGCTCGCAGCCGCTGAAGACAAAGGCCAGGGCCGCACACTTCTCACGATAGACAGCACACTGGGCGAGGCGGAAGCAGACGCTCCTGCCGTTGTTGCCGAACTGATGGCAATGGTCATTTCTTAAGGACACAAAGGGAGAGCTGGATATGCCTAAGAAAACTATGGAAACATCGGCTGACATGGCCAAAGCGATGGCCGAGTTCTATACATCATCCCTGAAGCAACCGGATCAACTGCTCGCTTCATATTACAGCTTTGTGATGGAGAGTGTTGGCGCGATGACCGGCCGATCAGATGTACAACCGGCTCTCGGTGATCGCCGCTTTTCCGATCCGATCTGGCAGTCTAGCCCTGTCTACAAAGCAATGATGACCAGCTATCTGAGTTGGTGCAATCATCTCAACAACTGGGTCGAGGAACTCGAAATCGACGACCGGGATAAACTGCGCGCCAAGTTCCTAACCTCACTTGTGACCGACACGATGGCACCTACCAACATGTTGATGGGCAATCCGCAGGCGATGAAGGTGACGCTGGAAAAAGGCGGTAAGAACCTGTTGAGCGGCACCAAAAATCTCATCGAAGACATGCTGAATAACAACGGCTTGCCCTCGATGGTTGATAAATCCAAGTTCACTGTCGGAGAAAACCTGGCCCTGACCGAGGGGGCGGTGATCTATCGCGAAGATCTGCTGGAGCTGATCCAGTACACGCCGCAGACTGCCAAGGTATTCAAACGTCCAATCTTCATTATTCCGCCACAGATCAACAAGTTCTACATCTGGGATCTGGCACCAGATCGTTCTGTGGTGGAATATCTTCTCAAACAGGGCCATCAGGTCTTCATTGTCAGTTGGCGTAACCCAGGCGAGGAGCACGCTCATTGGGGCATGGACGAATATGTGCATGCTCTTGATCGTGCAACCGAAGTAGCCTGCGATATCACCAATTCGAAAGATCTCAACATCGTCGGTGCCTGTTCCGGCGGGATCACAGCTTCCCTGCTTTTGGCGTATTGGGCAGCACAGGGAATACACCGTGCCAATAGCCACACGCAGCTGGTGGCAATTTTGGACATTGCCGGAGCAAAGGAAACGGCTATGGGGCTCTTCGCCAATTTCGAGACATTGGAACTGGCGCGGATGTTTTCTCGAACGCAGGGTGTCCTGCCCGGGAAGGACTTGCAAAAAGCTTTTGCGTGGTTGCGCCCCAACGATTTGATTTGGGCCTATTGGGTCAACAATTACCTGCTGGGCAACGAACCGCCAGCCTTCGACATACTTTATTGGAATGCCGATACAACAAATCTGCCCGGCAAGTTGCATGGCGACATGATCAAGCTGATGGAACAAGGCGGAATGAAGAAGGGAAACACCTGGTATGTCGGAGATGTGGAGACCGATTTGCAGGCAGTGACCTGTGACAAGTTTATTCTGGGCGGCACAACTGACCACATAACACCGTGGGAGGGTTGTTATTTGTCGATGCAGGGTTTTGGCGGCGACAACGAATTCGTTCTGTCACAATCGGGGCACATCCAGGCGATCATCAACCCACCCGGCAATCCCAAGGCGCGTTACATGACCAACACCGGCAGCCACGGCAGTCCCGAGACCTTCCTGGAGGGCGCAGAAAAACACGAGGGTTCGTGGTGGGACTACTGGGCCAAATGGCTGGAGGCGCGCGCGAATGACAAGAAACTGGCGCCAAAATCGTTGGGCAACAAGGCTCACTCACCACTTATGGACGCGCCGGGGGCTTATCTGCTGGAAGACGCCTGAGGATCTAATAGAATGAACATAGAACAACAAACTCTAACAGCCTCGGGTCAGGAGTGGAATGTTGCGGTCATCGGCGACGAAGACGCTGAAAGAACATTGCTGCTCTGCAACGGGATCGGTGCCAGCCTGACCACAATCGGACCCTTCGCAGAACATTTCAAACGTACTCGCCTCATAGCGTTCGATGTTCCGGGCGTTGGCGGATCGCCGACGCCAACGCTGCCCTATCGGTTTGCAAATCTGTCGCGTATGCTCGGGGACATTCTTGACCAGCTGGGGATCGGGAACGTGGACGTATTCGGTGTGTCCTGGGGCGGTGCGCTGGCGCAGCAATTCGTGCATGACCATCAGCGCCGCTGTCAATCCTTAACCTTGGCCGCAACGACAGCCGGAGCCGTTATGGTTCCCGGCAGCGTCAGCGTGCTCAGCAAGATGGCAACCCCGCGACGCTATACCGACCCCGATTACCTGTTTTCCATAGCCAAGGATATTTATGGTGGTGAAATTGCATTCGAAAAGGAGCTGCTGAAGGACCACACGATGGCAATGCAGGCAGGCGATACTCGCGGTTACATCTACCAGTTGCTCGCCGCCTGGGGTTGGACCAGCTATCTTTGGCTCAGCCGGATCAGGATACCAACGCTAATCCTGATGGGTGAGGACGATCCGTTGGTACCGCCGGTCAATGGTCGCATTCTGGCGCGGCGTCTGCCCAATGCCAGGCTGGAAACAGTCGATTGCGGACACATGTTTGTCCTGACGCAGGCCGAGCGTATTGCCGACCGGGTCGAGTCATTCCTTCACGAAGACGGTAAGGCTGCCGCCTGAGGGGCTAACATGCACGCTTCCAAACCTCCATCCGCGCACGTCGCTGCCACGGGCGCGGGGGCGGACGACGCCAGGGGGGTCCGCCGGACCGCATCAACTCTTCTTGGCGGCCTGCTGTTGGTCTTCGTTGCGACCTCTATCCCGGACGACCCGCCCCGCTGGATCCTTCTCGCCCGCGCGATGGCGGAAGCAGGCATGATAGGCGGGTTGGCTGACTGGTTTGCAGTCGAAGCCTTATTCCGGCGCCCTCTGGGCCTACCAATTCCACATACGGCGCTTTTACCCAAAAACCAAAAACGTGCGGCTGAGAACATCGCGCGTTTCATCGACGAGCACTTCGTGATTCCCGAGCAACTGCTGGCGCAAATCCGAGCCGTGGATCCGCTGCACAAAATCACCGATTGGCTAGCACAGCGTGAAAATGCCAAGATCATCGGTCAGGAACTGTCTTGGGCGCTCCGGATGCTCCTGCACGTCCAAGTTGAGCGCGGCACTCCCGCACCTGTCAGGCAGTTGGTTTCGAAAACGATACGACGTCTGGCCGCATCTGACCGACTTGAGGATCAGGTCTCATCCCTTCTTAAGCAATCGCTGGATACCGAATTGCTTGATGCGGTTCTGGTACAGGTACAGAAGGCGATCAACGAAAACCGCCCGGCAATCGTGCGTATGGTACAAGATCGCAGCCGCTGGTGGATCGCCAAAGGCATCGATCGGCAAATGGCGTCGTTGCTGGTCGAGGGTGTCATGTCGGTGCTCAATGAGTTGAGCAATGCCGAGTCACCGCGCCGTGCCGCATTTGCTCACTCAGTCACGGAGATTATTGATCGGTTCCGCGAGGATCGGGTCATTTCGCGCTTTATCGAAGATAGCCTGAGAGATCGGACAGGGTCAAAGGCCTTCACCCACGCGGTCGAGGATTTGCTGCAGGCGGCACTGACCGAGATCGACAGACAGGTCACGAACGATCCGGATGGGTTCTCTGACACTATGACAGATGCAATTCTGGAAATTGCCCGGTATCTGGCAGACAACCACTCAGCGCGAACCGCAATTTCCGATCGGCTCGAAACGGCGCTTTTGACAATGTTCGAAGCAATGCGCCCACCGGTGCGCGAATATGTGGCCAGAACTATCACAGAGTGGGACAGTGACGCACTCGTGGCCCGGATCGAGACCGAAGTGGGCCGCGATCTTCAGTTCATTCGGATCAACGGATCGATACTGGGCGCCGTACTGGGTGGAGTTTTTCACGTTACCGGGCATTATATATTCTAGTTATGGAATATTACGCTGCGTCGCAGCATTTCAATTGTTGCACTGCAGCATTTCCGTCTTACATTCCACTCACATCACCGATGAATAAGGATCAAGACCATGTCTAAGAAGATCGAGACGAAAGCTACTGGCACTGAAACCCACGGTGCCATTGACAACGTCACCAACCGAGTGGCCGAGACCGGAAAAGCGGCAAGCGGGTTGTTCTCTGCCTTGATCACAGGCAGCCGTACCGCCCTGGAAGGTGTGATTGCAGTTGACAAGGCGCTTCTTGGCTATGCCGGTGAAGCTACCAAGAGCGTTACCGATTTGGGACGCCAGAGCATCAAGGCCAAGTGTATGAGCGAACTTTTGGACCTGCATGTTGCACATGCTCATGACCGCATCGAACAAAGCGCTGCCAACACACGCGAAGTGCTCGATCTGGCTCAATCCAAAGCAAAAGAAGCATATGTGCCGATTAAGGAAGCAATGTCGGCCTACTTGCCCGAAAAAAAGCCGGCGGCTTGATCTGCTACACGACGTAAAGAAAAGAGGCATCACCGGATTCTCCGGCGATGCCTTTCTCTATTAAGAATTCCCGTCAAGTCGCGCCGCTCCTTCAGTATGCTTGCGCTGCCCTTAACGGGCAGCGCAAGCCAATCCTCCTACGGTGTAACGATCGGAAACCATAAGTCGAATGCGTCCATCATGCCCATGAGCTGAGCAAAGACCATCGGATCGCCATCAAAGGACGTCGCTTCAGAGCCTACGAATTGCTCAAATGTAATCGTCTTCAGCAGCAGCGCACCAAGCGTTTGACGATTCAGCGAAATGGTCAGGTCCGCATCGTTCGACTGAACGTTCGACGTGTTGGTCAGGACGGAATTGCTCAGCTCCAACGTATGCTTGTCGCCAGTCTCCGTGAAATGAAGATTGATCGCCAGTTCTTTGCCAGCGGCCTTCTCCGGGTTCAGGCTCACCCCCATGAAGTCAAAAAACATCTCGTTCGTCATGGCTGCAAGAGCGTCCGGGCCGATAATGGGGGCCGGCGCCGGTTTCACCCCATCCCGCAATTCCTTTGCAGCGCTCAGATACACATTGCGCCAAGGACCGGATTCGGCCTGATATCCCAGCTGCGTTAGCGCCGCTGCCTGCAGATTGCGTGCTGCTGTGTTTTCCGGATCAGCAAAAACCAGGTGATTCACAACCTCAGCCACCCAGCGAAAATCGCCTGCATCAAAGGCGGCTTGCGCTTTTTCAAGAAGTGCTTCTGCACCACCCATGAAGTCAACATAGCGAGCACCTGATTCCGCCGGCGGTAGACGGTCGAGGTTGGCTGGGTTGCCATCATACCATCCGAGGTAGAAATTGTAGACCGCTTCGGCATTGTGCTTCAGGCTGCCATAGTAGCCGCGCGTCGAAAACGACCTAGCGAGATCTTCGGGCAGTTTGATCGAGTTGGTAATCTCGCGCGGAGTCATGCCGCTATTGGCCATACGCAGCGTTTCGTCATGGATGAAGCGGTAGACATCGCGCTGATTGATCAAATACTCGCGGATATTGTCCTCGCCCCAGGTTGGCCAGTGGTGGCTGGCAAAGGCCACATCGGCGCGTCCATCAAAAAGCTGCAGCGATTCGTTGATGTATTTCGACCACAACAGCGCGTCACGAACCTTGGCTCCCCGCAACGTATAAACGTTGTGCATCACGTGGCTCGTCACCTCGGACATGCAGAGCGCTCGAAATTGCGGAAAATACATCAGGAATTCCGACGGTGCTTCGGACCCGTTGGCCATCTGGAATTCGATCTCGACGCCATCGACCATCATAGTGTCCCCGGTTTCCGAGATGATCCGGTTCGGAGGAAGCAGCGTCACCACATCGCTTGCAGTTGTCTGTCCCAACCCTGAGCCGATTTGGCCGGTTGGACCCTTTTCCAGCATATTACCATACATGAATGACGCACGGCGTGTCATGGCGTTGCCGGCCAGCACATTCTCGGCCACGGCATGCTCCATAAAGCCTTCCGGCGCAATAATATCGACCTCGCCGGCAGCGTACGCCTCGGCATCAACCACACCCCGAACTCCGCCGAAATGGTCGGCGTGGCTGTGGGTGTAGATAACGGCCACAACTGGCCGCTCGCCCAGATTTTCGTTGGCCAGCGCAAGACCCGCGCGTGCGGTGGACGCAGTAAGCAGTGGGTCAATGATGACCCAACCGGTCTCACCTCGAATGAGGGTCATGTTGGACAGGTCATATCCGCGGATCTGGTAGATTCCGTCGGTTACTTCGAACAGACCGTGTATGTTGTTCAACTGCCCTTGCCTCCAGAGCGAAGGGTTTGCGGTGGCAGGTGCCTCACCCGCGAGAAATTCATATCCGGCGATATCCCAGACAGCGCGGCCCTCGGCATTGCTGATTGCTGGGTCTGTGATCGCGGCGATGAATCCGCGTTCGGCATCATCGAAATCCTGACGGTCAGAAAAGTCCAGCAAGTCCAAAACCGCCGCGTTGGCCGTGGCCGTGGACGGTTCTGCCGGATTATTCTGAGCTATCCCTGGCTGCCCCCCCGCTAAGATTAGCGATGTCGTCAAGAGCAGGGATCGGGTCAAACGTCTGGGTATCATTCTGTCCTCCATTCAGCGGCCTGGAGATCTTCGGTTTTCGATTGATCACCATCGGCACGGATACATGAAGTTTGAAGTTTTACAGGCCAAAGCGTTATAATAGAAATCGAATAAAACAGTAACTGTTATAGACAAACTTAATAACGAGATGCGAGGGCGTTATGATCACAGCACGGCATTTGCAACAGATTTTGGCGATAGCCGAATACGGGACAATCAATCGTGCGTCAGTGGCTCTTAACATGAGCCAGCCAGCCTTGACCGCAAGTATTTCAAAGCTCGAGGAAAGGCTGAGAGTTTCACTATTCGACCGTACAAGCCGGGGTGTCGCGCCAACTCTTTTTGGACAGCATATCGTTGACAATGCAATTGATATCCTTTCGCGATTGGACCGGCTTGAATCTGATATCCAATTGTTGTCGAGCGGTGAACGTGGCGAGATAAAGATTGCAGCGGGACCGGTTCTCATGCATGGAGCATTGCGCAACGTCATCCCCGCTTTTGCAAATGCCTTTCCGAACATCAAACTTCGGCTCCAGATCAGCTATTCCAAACGTATCATCGAAATGGTCGAAGCTGGGCAGATTGATCTCGGAATTGCCACAACGGGCAGCGAATCCCGTTTACCCAACATCGTTGTATCACCGCTTTTGCAAGACAGAATGATTTTTGTCGGCCGTTCCGGGCATCCGCTGGCAACCAAAAAAACTGTAAGTAAAACAGAAATTTGGAAGTACCCGCTGGCTATCCCCGAGGTGCCCGTGGAAATGCAGCATTGGTTTCAGTCTCTTGGCGGTACGGAGGCCGTAACACCGCACATATCGCTGATCACCGACGACTACGACATGCTGTTCCGAACCGTTTTGGAAGGCGATACGCTTACCGCAGCACCGTCGCATCTCGTGCAACCATATTTGAATGAGTCACGCCTCGCTGTGATTGTTCATTCGGATCGATCATTGCGTTGGCAGGCTCAGATAATACACAATCGGATTTCCGAGCTGTCTCCGTCGTTCCAAGTGTTGCGGAACATGTTGAATGTCTGGAGCCAGTCCGTCTCGACCTCGGAAACGTTCTAGGGGCTTTGTCGCAATCTTTCGGCATCTCTGTCTGAGACTAGATCCTCGTGTTAGTGGTGTCCCTTATTTTGACAGGAGCCAAACGTGACGATCTCATTCAAGGTGATTGCCAACTTGTTTGAGCGTTCCGAACTGGTTACGCCTCAAGCATAAAGATACCGTCCAAAATGCCGGGCCTGAAGGGTTTTCATATTCTGCACGAGATCATCGCCTATGCTGCCTAGGCCAACCATCGAATTGTGCTCAGCACTGTCGATGTAGAAGATCTGCTCGCTGAGCGCGGAGTTTCGGTCAGTAGGGAAACCGTCCGGCAATGTGTTAATCGCTTTGGCGGCCATTTCGCCAATTGCATCGGGCGAGACCGGCCACGGCTGGCCGACAAGTGGGTTTTGGACGAAGTGATCATCTCGATCAAAGACTGAAACCCGCAAACCGCGATCAGGACCAAGAAGAGCGCAGGCCGATCCTTTGCTAACAAATGGCGAAAGGCAAGAAAGCCCAAAATCATATCAACCATCAAGGGGATAGGGATTATCAACATAGTCGCCAAATAGACCAAGAACCCGTTCATCGCGACCTGAAACCGGTTCGAGGACGCGCATTCACAAAATACCCGCCGATAAGGGGTCATCAATTCAACATTGGAGACCTGAAATGCATTCAATCTTTTTCACCTCTTCCTTCGCCATTTTATTAGCCGTCAGCGCCCATGCAGATCCGGCTGTCGGTTTCGACCGCTTCTCGATAAAGACTGACCATCGCGTTGGGCAGGTTGCAGTAGGGCTATGACCACCTGTCGGTCGTGCGACCTATGCCGGTGAAATCGGCGGTAACGCGGTGTTTGAACCCATCAAAACTAATATTGGGGCAGCCTTGCCCGATGAAAAACTACCGTTGATTGTCGTCTCCCACGGGTGCGGCAGTAGTATAGATGGCACCGCCTGGCCGGCAACCGGCTTGGCCGAACGCGGCGCGTTGGTTCTAGTCCTGAATCATCCAGGCACAACAACTGGCGACAGTTCACCGCGCCAGACAGTGCGATTGTCGGAGCGCGCCGCAGATATGAGCGCTGCGCTCGACCATGTTCTGGCAGATCCCTAATTCTCCGAACATATCAACTGCGACCTGATAACTGCCCTGGGCTTTTCACTTGGCGGTTCGATAGTGCTTGGGCTGGCGGCCTGGAACTTGATGCCGAAGCTTACCGTGATTATTGCCGAAAATTCGGCGAAACCACCCAAGACTGTCTGTTCCTCATACACGGTGGAGTAGATTTTGATAACCTACCCTAGGAATTTTCCATCAATATGACGGATGAACGTTTCAAAAACATCGTCGCGGTGGACCCCGGCTTCATCTACGCCGCCGTTCCAGAAAGCGCCGAGTTCATCAATCGCCCGGTTCCGCTAATATCACTTGGTGACAGTTTCCCTTAGTTTGCAACAGATGTACGTGCCGAAGGCAGTGGCTGGCTGACATGTTCCCGAACGCCACGTATAATGTGATCTCAGATGCCTATCACTATTCATTTTTCCCGATCTGCACCGAAGATGCGCCGCAATTTCTGCTTGAAGAAGGCGAAGACCTCATTTTTGATGATCCGGAAGATTGGAATAGATCAACGGCACATGAAGCTTCCATCCTAGCAATCGCGCAATTCTTAGAGCTTTAAGTGCCTCTCTCATTAAGTTCTTCCAGCCTAATTGGCTGGGAGAACAGCAACCGAACGCACAAGCTGGTGTTCCCACTAAGTTCCTCATGCCGCCCAAATATACGCGTTCGGTTCAGTTAGGCCTTATTTGGGTAGACATTCGACAAGAGCTAAATCACTTTTCGACTAGTTTTCGGCTTTTGGAATACAGGTATGATCGACAAGATTTTGAGATGGTTGCGAGAAGGTATCGGCGACAAAGCTACTATAGCTTTTGCCGCAGGAGCAGTCATGGGTGTAGTCAGCGGCGCAGCGGCTTCATTCATTTATTGGCAACACAGTACAAATTCAGAAATTTCGGAGAAAACTAAGGAGGCCGTTCGCTGGGAAGCAAAGTACGAAGAGGCTGAAAAGCATCTAGCAAAACTTGAGGCAGAATTTGAGGGGAAGAATGATAGGATCAGGAGCCTTGAAACAGAAATCGACAAATTCGAAGAAAACGAAGTTGCTTCCCAATGTGACTACATTCGAACAAGAATTGGTGAAAGGAAAGGCGACATTGCCAGACTCGATGCTGAAATAAGTATTCACTCTCCCATGATGTGGAAATCAATTGGCGGGGAAACTACTGCGTCGCAACTTTATACGGAGGAAGAACCGTACTCTGAACACCGGAGACTGCAACAACAAAAGGACAAAATGATCTCCAGCATAGAAGAACTGGAGATACGTTTGGACAATTGTCGGTAGCACTAAGCTGTTCATTCCGCTTTCTGCCGGTGGTCGCCGTTAAAACAGCGGTAGCGACCCGTTGACCGAATTGTCCGGTGAGAGCCAATGCGCCAGATTAACCAATTCTCTTTCTGAATTACGGTTGATCGTCGCGAGGTTCAACAAATTGCCAAGATTGACAGCCAGGCACGATATCTATTCGTCATCGAAGATCATTCCTCATGTTCGCTGCTCTTTTTTTGTCAATCCGTTCCTGATTTGCTATTGTAAGGAAAAAGACGCTGTTGCTGCTGGGCGTCAAAAGAACCAGAATAGCGCGAACGAGGCTGTCGCGGCAAGCACGGCCAACAATATTGATGTTGTGGCGCTCGTGTCGTTTCGACTTTGCTCATAGAGAACTCCAGCGATGAAGGAAAAAAACAATGCGCTCAAAATTAGAGCAGTAGCCAAGAGATGGAAAAATTGTGTCACGCTCTTTAGTTCCTTATTCGCGGTTTGTGACAGAGAGTTTCAGGCCCATTCCCATCGTGAAGGGCGCAGGAGGTTTAGACACATCTCCTTGGGTATCGCTTCAGTGATGGCTTTTAACGCAGATGCTGCCAAGTTGGGTGTCTTGAGCGAAAACCTAGATTTCGACGGAAACCACTCTCCCTGCCATCTGCCCGTCGCTCTTATTATGTAGATGAATTGGCTGACAACCCTGCGTATGAAGCGCCTTGATTCCCGAGGCCTCTCGGACGTTGGATGAGTGACGGGCACGTTACTGATCTTCAGGTCTTGAACTTCAACTTTGCCATGATTGGTCAGTAGTCTCTTTCCAGCGGTAAAACAGGCCAGAACGAAGCCATCATGGACAAACAGGGAGTCGGTGCCGCCGTTCCCAAATGCCCCGTGAATTCTAAGAACAGGGGCATCGAAGTGCGAAGAATAGGTACTGGTGACATTGCTGGAAACATCGTTGATGACGGCAATGGCGTCCAGAAGCTGAGTGCTACCAACACTGCCATTAAAACAGATCAGTTCAACCTCCAGTCTAAAATCTCCAGTTGCAGATCTAATCTTGGTGACGGAAAAAGTTAGGGCGTATTCTTGGCCCCTCTGCAGACCCACTTCCTGCTCTAGCCGATCACCGTCTTGCGCATCGTAGTAACCATTGCCGAAGATGATGCAGTTGTTTCCGGGATCGTAAGCAGGAGCCGTGAAATCTGTTCCGCTGACGGACCAGCCAGTCGATGCGATTGAAAAATCTGCGTTTGCAATGAGTGGCATACTTACTTTCAATACTCCTTGCGACTTGCTCTGAAGTTCAGATCACGAAATTGGTTACTCAGTAAGTCAAGACCTAAAGCCTCAATTACTGTACAGGATTTAAAAGATCTGGGTCGCCTACGAATCTGGACAAAGACATGTTTAAGGTTGTAACTGATTGTTTCTTTAACTTGACGCAGTTCATACTTTTCTGCGTCAAGAATGGTTCTACAATACTTCAGCATTTTTTGTTATCCGGTTAGCGAATCTGGAAGCGCCCAAAAGCTCTTTTGAGCACGGACCAGCACAAACGGATATCTCTATTGCGAACCTGGCTGTCCGTCGTCAGGAATTTTGGGACAGATGGCCGCCTGAGCTAAGAGAGGATCAGGCACATCTTGTTGGTTTGATTATGCGGCGAATTTGCGGTGAAGCAAGCGCCGGGTTTCGAGTGTCTTCCGGTTGAACCTTTCTCGCTGTTTCAAAATGGCGTGGCCGCGCCCGAAGTAGACATCGGCGGGTGTGAGGTTTTGCAGGCTCTCGTGATAGCGCCGGTGGGCGTAGTGATCGACAAAGGCGTCGATCTGCTGCCTGAGATCACCGGGCAGGTAGTAGTTTTCCAGCAAGATGCGGTTCTTCAAGGTATGGTGCCCCTCGGACATGATCGATTTTCTGATCTTCCAGCCATTCTGCAAGTTCACCAGAGATGTGGCTGGACCCATTGTCGCTGAGCAGGCGCGGTTTGTGGGCGACGGTCGCTTGGGCACAGCCCGAAGCATGCAAAGTCAGGTCCAGTGATCGGTGACATCATTGGCCTTCATCGTCGTGCAGACCTTCCAGGCGATGATATAGCGGCTGTAATCATCTCGAAGGGTGACGGTGCCGCCAAATTGAAACCCGTTTGTGCCTCCGATATTGGCAAGGCGATAGATTCCAAAATCAAAGTCAGGCATTTATCGAAGC